>JADEXA010000006.1 GCA_015207365.1 Vacuolonema iberomarrocanum LEGE 07170 | reverse complement strand
AGCCAGGAGTTATCCAAATTTAGATAAAGCCATTGAAGAAGCCTTCGACCAGGTAACGTTAGACGACATCAAGGGATGGTTTACGCATTGCTGTTACTGTACCTCACTAGATTGAGAAACGCTATATACAGAGCAATTCTATCTATCCAATCCAACTAGGATGATATGTAGAAAGCCTTTGTATTTTCACCCATCTAGGAAGACATCCAAAGTCCTTCAACCTAATATTGATTGTTTCTCTGAATTGATAGCGTAGTCAGTTTTTTTAATCAATGATAGTAATTTACTAACCGATATTAATTCTCTGGAGTAGGAAGGAATGGTCAATCTAGATACAGAGGATCGAAAGCAACTAATCACCTTACTCAAAGATTTACCAGAGTTAACAACGGAAAAAGCCCGGTTGCAAATCCTAGAAATTGCTGGTTTGAAGCAGTTAGTACCAATGATTGATCTTTCGGGTGCGCCCTTTGTTGCTATCAGTGTAATCATTAGTCATCTATGTAACTATGGGCGGTTAACTCATGACCATGAGGCACTAGGACTCTTGCTCAATACTATCAAAGGATTTGTAGGAGTTCAGCAGCAAGAGATTCTAGATAGCTTGCTCACAAAATATGACATGATGACGCCAATCGCTCTACTGCCTAATGTCAGTCAATGGCAAGGTAGAGAAACAACGACGGATGTTCTGGAAAAGATTATCGGGGAGAATACGCTACGTCCCATCGCATTTTTGCAGCGAGGGCTAGATGTAGCAAGATCAACTGCTTACGTTGGAGTCCAGTCTGGTTATGAGCGCTGGTCGGGAACAGGGTTTTTAGTAACCGAGGATTTATTGCTAACGAATAATCACGTTTTGCCAAGTGCAGACTTGTTGCAAAATGCCCTGTTTCGTTTCAACTATGAAGATGATTTTCTAGGGCATGCTCAACCCTGTGACGAGTACTATGCAAAGCCCAATGGACTTTTCTACACAAATCAGGAATTAGACTACACCGTAGTTCAGTTAGATGGAGAACCTGGACAGAAATGGGGATGGCTGCCTTTGTTGCCGCGAAATATTCAACGCAGGCAACGGATAAATATTATCCAGCATCCCGCAGGACGTCCTAAAGAGATTTCCTTTCAGAATAATTTTGTTGAGTATACTGGAGGCAATGTTGTGCAATATGTTACATCAACCTTGAACGGATCCTCCGGATCACCTGTTTTAAACGACGCGTGGGAGGTCGTTGCTCTCCATCATGCAGGCGGTAATATCCCTGAGCCGACAACCCAGCAGCGTTATTTTAGAAACGAAGGCATACTAGTAGAGAAAATTTTGGCTGATTTACCCACAGAAGTCAGGGAAATCCTGAATGCAGCAGCCAACTAGATATTTGAAGCCTCAACTCCAGAAGTTAGGAAACTCTTGCTATGCCCCTGAAATCTGAACTGCTAAGAATTTTATCGCAGATACCAAATATACAAACAGTTCAGCAGCGTCAAGCATTATTAGCAGCAGTTGGATTTGATAGGCTGAACCACCAAATTATTTGGGAAGGAACACATCTGGTCTTTTTTAATCATTTATTGGGATTATTAGGTTCTGAAGGACAGGTCAGTCTAGCAAGCTTCTTAAGAAACTTAGCCGCTCGGGATTTGAATCTAGTTGGCTTGGATGACAGTCAGAGGCTTGTTATGTTCGCCGAGCGTGTTGGTTCCTTAACATCTAATGAGTGGAACCGAGAATTTTTTGGAGCACCTGACACACAACCTTCATCTCATACTCCTTTTATATTGCCACAGTTGGATGTATCGACTTTTACAGGACGTGAGGAACAACTTCAACGGTTAGAAGCCTTATTACTAGATCCAGGGGGAGCAAAGGTTTGCAGCATCGTTGGGCTTTCTGGTGGGGGTGGCATTGGTAAATCTGCTTTAGCTTGTCACTTTGCAACGATTCATCGAGACAAATTCCCAGATGGGGTCATTGGATTGCGGGTAGATGGTAATAAAGATGTCGATACCATCGCTCGTGAATTTGTACGTCGTTGTGGTGAGGTATTAGATCTAGAAGATGAGCGCAATGCAACAACTTTAATGCAGGAGGTGTTTGCTCATCGTCAAATGCTATTGATTTTTGACAATGCAGTGGATGCAAGCATTAGGAAATTACGTCCCGGAGGGAATCGTTGTGCCGTTATTATTACGACGCGCAATCGTACTCTACCTAGTTCCCTATACATTCCAGACGAGGGAGCAATTGACCTCAATCCTTTACCTGAAGAAGATTCACTTAAATTGCTGAAAAAGATCTTGGGAGATGATCGAGTTAATGCGGAATTATCATCTGCCTATGAGATCATTCGTCTACTAGGCAATCTACCCTTAGCATTGCAGATTGTAGGTGCAGCCTTACGAGGACGCTCCCGAAGTATTGCCGATTATGTAGCTTCACTACAACGGGAAAAAACTCGTTTAGCCAGACTCACAGTTCAAGGTGATGATGAGTTAAACGTTGAAGCATCAATCAACCTAAGCTTGGAACTCTTAAATGAAGATAGGCAAGATTTCTTTGCTTGTTTATGTGTATGTGCAGAAGAAGGATTTGCACGACGCACTGCAATGGCAGCTGGAGGCTGTGAAGACGAGTGGGATGCAGATGACCATTTGAATAGACTTTATGAATTATCCCTACTGAATTATGCAGAAATTGGAGAAAATCGCTTTGTATTGCATCCATTAGTTCGAGTCTATGCAGAGAATATAGCCCGAGAACGGAATATATTCTTCATTTCACAGGAGCGTCATGCTAAGTTTTTGGTGGCATGGCTACAGTCTGAGGAATGGACAGATGAAAATGCTATTGCTGAAGTTGCTGCAGATCTAGATGATGTGATTTTGGCCACTGAATGGTTACAAACTTATGAGGCTGAAACAGTACAAGGCAAAATGGATTCTTATCAGTTTGTCTTAAATTTACAGCCTTTGTTTGAGCAGTATGGCTACTGGCAGAAGGCAATTACTCTAATGGCACGTTTCCAGTCTTGGGCAGAACAGTTTCAAGACTGGAATGCAGTCGTCAGATACAAAATGCATGAAGCTCGCTACAGATCTTTCATGGAGGAATTTGAACAAGCAAAAAGCATTTTATATTCTGCATTAGATGATTTGGCCAAAATTGAAGATTTAGATACTCAAAAGAAACGGAAGGTTAAAGTTCTGAATGTATTAGCTGGAATTTTTCAAAAACAAGGTGAGTTCAAAGAAGCGATTCAAACTTTTAGAGATGAAATTCTTATTGAAGAAGAAATTGGAAACAAGCAGTCTTTATCCATTGTTTACAATAGATTAGGGAAACTTTTGCAAGCTCAAAATGATCTTGACGAAGCAAAGGAAATGTTCGAACAAAGTATTACAACCGTCGAGACTCTTAGTGACAAACTATCTCTTATAATTGGCTTAAATTGTTTGGGAGGCGTGCTCCAGCAGCAGGGCAAATTAGAAGAAGCTCAGAAAACTTTTGAGCAATTAATTGAAATCGACGAAGTTCAAAATGACCAGTTTCAACTTTCCATTGGTTTGAATCGCTTGGGAGGCGTACTCCAACAACAGGGCAAATTAGAAGAAGCTCAGAAAACCTTTGAACAACAAATTACAATTGACAAAACTCAAAACAATCAATCGCAACTTTCCATTGGCTTGAACCGCTTAGGAGGCGTGCTCCAGCAACAGGGTAAATTAGAAGAAGCTCAGAAAATCTTTGAACAACAAATTTTGATTAACGAAGTCCAAAATGATCAATTACCACTTTCCATTGGTTTGAATCGCTTAGGAGGCGTGCTCCAACAACAGGGCAAATTAGAAGAAGCTCAGAAAATCTTTGAACAACAAATTACAATCGACAAAACTCAAAACAATCAATCGCAACTTTCCATTGGTTTGAATCGCTTAGGAGGCGTACTCCAACAACAGGGCAAATTAGAAGAAGCTCAGAAAATCTTTGAACAACAAATTTTGATCGATGAAGTCCTTGATAATCAATTGCAACTTTCCATTGGTTTGAACCGCTTAGGAGGCGTGCTCCAACAACAAGGCAAATTAGAAGAAGCTCAGAAAACCTTTGAACAGCAAATCATAATCGATAAAATCCAAAATGACCAATCATCTCTTTCCATTGGTTTGAATTGCTTAGGAGGCGTGCTCCAGCAACAAGGCAAATTAGAAGAAGCTCAGAAAACCTTTGAACAACAAATTACAATCGACAAAATCCAAAATGACCAATCATCTCTTTCCATTGGTTTGAATCGCTTAGGAGGCGTGCTCCAGCAACAGGGCAAATTAGAAGAAGCTCAGAAAACCTTTGAACAACAAATTACAATCGACGAAGTCCAAAATGACCAATCGCAACTTTCCATTGGTTTGAACCGCTTAGGAGGTGTGCTCCAGCAACAAGGCAAATTAGAAGAAGCTCAGAAAACCTTTGAACAACAAATTACAATTGACAAAACCCAAAACAATCAATCATCCCTTGCAATTGGATTACATAACTTAGGCCGAATTTGGAAAATGCAAGGAGAATTTGAAAAAGCTGAGACGGCTCTCAAGCAAAGTCAGGTGATTTTCGAGGATGAAAAAGATTTGCTCAATTTAGCAAAAGTCATGAATACTCTGGGCAGTGTCTTAGAAAAACGGCAAAAGTGGGATGAGGCTGAAAGAATTCTTCGCCAGAGCTATGATTTGGCGATAAAACTTCAAGATAAAAGAGGAAAAGCTATCATAGCTAATAGTCTAGGACAAGTGATAGCTCGCCAAGAATTGGAAGAAAAAAGAATAGAAGAAACTTTTAAGATTCCACAGATGTTCTTTCGACAAAGCATCAAAATAGGAGAAGAAATCAATGATAAGAAACATTTAGCCAAAGTTCATACGGCCATGGGACAAGCATTGTTAGCCCGTGAGAATTTTGTGCAGGCAGTCGAACACTTATCTAGAGGATTTGAGATTGATGAAAGTATACCTAATATTCGGGGACTCAAAATTGTCACTCCCAATTTAACCTATGCTTTATCTAAGCTAGGCAAAGCCCAGCAAGCCTTAGAGTATTGCGATCGAGCTTTAAGGATTGCACCAAATCACGTAAGTTTTCTGGAGCTACATAAAAAAATTCAGGCGTCAATTTCAATGGGTACTCAGCAAATATCCATTAAAACAGGCTCAATTCTATTTATCCAAAAGAATAAGGCAGATGGATTTTACTGGGGAAGGATTTTACCCGATGATGGAAGCCCAAATATCACTTTTAATGAAAAGTATATTGGTTCTGACTCTCTTACTAAGCTAGTTCAAGGTGCTTTAATTGAATTTGAAGTATATAAGGGATATGCAAAGAAAATTAGGATTATTGAAGACTATGAAGATAATCAACCTGATCATGCCGTGATACTTGCTGAGAACAATAACTTGCTTGAACGAGCGTAACAAAAAATCCCGGCCTATAAGTAAAGAATTAAATTCTTCTTAAATAGAAGATATGTTTGTAGTAGGTGTTCAAAAAGTTAAGAAAGCCATTTCATTCTGAGGCCGATCGCTCCAACGGCTCATAATCCCTGCAATCGGTGCAGGGGCCGTCGGGGTTGACGGTGCAGCGGAGGAGTTCGGAGTGGGCGTTGTATTGGCAGGTGGCATCGCCAATGACCCAGCGGCCATCCACTAGGCTACTTTCAGCCGCTCGTGGTGCCGTTTGGACATACAGCGAAATTTTATGGAGTTGGTAGCGTCCGGCTTTCAGATGATAGCGGTGACGGCGCTCCAGCACCTTGTAGGTTCGGCCTTCCACCTCCAGCAGTGCCCCCGGTTGCGGATTCCAGTCCAGGGTCAAGTGAGCGAGGGTCTGTTGGGGATGGCAGAGAATAACCTCGGTGGGTAAATGCGTTTGATCCATAGGCGGGGGCCAGGGTTCGTCAATTTACCGAAGCGTTTTTGGGATGTTAGCGCATAGTGACGGGCGATCGCCCGTTTTCCCAGGAATCTTTTGGTTTTCCTGGAGTGGTTTGTCGGGGCGATCGCCTGGTATTGCCTAGCCTTTGGAACGAGGAAAGCGTTCCATCAACCCGCGCACCTGCTCGGCATGGTAAGAGCTGCGGGTCAGCGGTGAAGATACCACCTGCAAAAAGCCCATCGCCTCTCCCGCTTGTCGCCATGCGTCAAATTGCTCGGGCGTGACAAAGTCGTTGACCCCCAAGTGCTTAGCACTGGGTTGGAGGTACTGCCCAATGGTGAGGATATCGCAGTCTACGGCACGCAAGCCCTGCATCACCTCGATCACCTCGTCGTGGGTTTCGCCCAAGCCTGCCATGATACCCGACTTGGTGTAGACCCAGGGAGCCAGCTCACGGGTACGCCGCAACAATTCGAGCGAGCGCTCATAGGAGCCTTGCGGACGCACACGACGATAGAGTCGGGGTATCGTTTCGGTGTTGTGGTTGAGCACTTCCGGTTCTGCTGCCAGGATCGCTGCCAGGGCATTCCAGTTACCGCACAGGTCAGGAATCAACACCTCGATAGTAGTTTTAGGTGAAACCTGGCGTACGGCTGCAATGCACCCAGCAAACTGCGAAGCACCGCCATCGGGCAAATCATCCCGATTGACGGAGGTGATCACCACATGGTTTAGGTTCATGCGGCGCACGGCTTCGGCAAGGCGATCAGGTTCGGTGGGGTCGAGCGCCTTGGGCTTCTTCTCAAAGTCGATATCGCAATAGGGGCAGGCGCGAGTGCAGGCTGGCCCCATGATCAAAAAGGTGGCCGTTCCAGCATTGAAGCACTCACCAATGTTGGGGCAGGAGGCCTCTTCACACACTGTATTCAACCCCAGGTCGCGCAAAATCCCTTTCACATTGCCGACCCGCTGCATTTGCGGGGCTTTTACCCGTAACCACTCTGGCTTGACTGTCACGTTGCCTGTGTTGCTCGAAACATCATCCCCAATCTTAACGTGAATGGGCAAGCCGTCGATAGGCTAAGACGCACAGCCATCTCCCGACTCCACTATTCACGCCCCCGCAAACGCATTGCAGATGCCTCTGTTGTTAGGAGAATTCCAGAAAAGAATTTACCCTTTAAGACCAATGCCCTTCGACTACGCTCAGGGCGCACGTAACGACTCGCTGGCTGAGCGCAGTCGAAGCTAGCAGGTATATCCTTGTCGAGAAACCACCTGAAAGCTCAACTTTCCTCCTCCGACCCACATCCACCGAACCCATCTGCGTCCATCTGCATTCCTCATTTCAAGATTGCAGAATAATTTGATATTGACAGCCAGAATTGTCAGCGTTAGGATGTGGGCATGACTGATTTACAGGTGCTTGCTCAAACTCAACCACAGTGGTCGCTGGATGACTTTGTAGAAACAGCGAACCAACTGCTCCCACAGTTTTTACCGACGTTGTCTCAAGATAATCAACGTGGGAGCGAGGCGGAGGACATTAACCCTCGGTTGGTGCGGTATTACGCGAGCCAAGGTTTGATGGATAAACCGCTACGCCAGGGGCGCGAAGCCCGTTATACCTATCGGCATCTCCTGCAACTGCTCGTGATTCGGCGACTGCTGACGGAAGGGTATAGTTCCACGGCGATCGCCCCGATTTCCAGCGTCAAGGCGAATGCCGAACTGGAAGCCCTGCTTCAGGGAGGCGTGCAGCTTACGGTAGAAGCGGCCAATCCAGCCCTGGCCTACCTAAACCAAATCAAATCTCGACAAACCCGCCCATCGGATGTCCCCTTACCTGCCCCGGCAGCACCAAACCCGGCAGCACGCTCAGCTCCGAGAAGAGCCCGTGAAGCGGTGCGATCGCCTCAACCTATCGATGCTGAGTCCGAGTCATCAAATTGGTTGCGGATCGAAGTGATGCCAGGGCTGGAGTTGCATCTTCGCGACGACTTTCAGGTGCCCAAAAGTCCCCATGAGCAAGCCCGACTGCATCAGCTCATCACCCAAAAACTCGAAACACTCATTCATACCTTACGTTCCCGGAGATCTAGCCTATGACAACCCCCACATCCCCCACCATCGAACTCCTCCCGCTGCGAGCGGCCCTGGCTCAGAACCAAGAAACAACGCTGGATCTGCTGATTCGGATTGTGCCGCCAGCCTTGGAAATGACGGGCGATCGCCCACCCCTCAACCTGGGTCTGGTGATCGACCGCTCTGGCTCTATGTCGGGCAAAAAGATTGAGTATGCGCGGCAAGCAGCCATCTATGCGGTGCAGCAACTCCAACCGAGCGATCGCGTCAGTGTGGTTGCCTTCGATTCCTCGATTAAAACTCTGATACCCAACACCCTGGCCACAGACAAAGACAGCATTATTCAAAAACTAGAATCCTTGCGCCCCGGTAGTTCCACCGCACTCCACGCGGGTTGGCTGGAAGGCGGCATTCAAGTCGGTCATGGACTGAAGCCCGAATGGCTGAATCGGATTTTGGTGCTCTCTGACGGGTTGGCCAATGTGGGCGAAACAAATCCAGATGCGATCGCCAGCGATGTTCATGGGCTAACCCAGCGAGGCATCAGCACCAGCACCATGGGCATAGGCGACAACTACGGCGAAGATCTGATGGAAGCCATGGCTCGGAGCGGCGACGGTAACTTTTACCACATCGAATCGCCGGAACAGCTTCCCGACTTTTTCCAGTCCGAGCTGCGGGGCCTGATGGCCACTGTAGGGCACACCGTCAGCCTGGGCGTTGAGCCAAGGAATGGCGTCACTGTCGTAGATATCCTGAACAATCTCGACAAAACCACGACCGGACGGCTGAAGCTCCCTAACCTAGTGGCAGGTAATTCCATTTCGGTGGTTGTGCGGCTGAAAGTGCCGCCCCAATCTGCACTCACCGATCTCTGTCGCATTCGCCTTGCCTGGAACGATCCAGAGGTTCAGGGACGACAAGAAGCCTACGCGACACTGACGTTGCCTGTGGTGGACGCCGCACAACTGTCTGAGTTCCCGCCAAACGAAGCGGTGCAGCAACAGGTCGCGCTGCTGATGTCGGCACGCGCCCAGGAAGAAACCATTCGCCTGATGGATCAAGGTGACTTCGAGGCTGCCCAGAACAGCCTGCGATCGGCAAAAGCAATGGTGGCATCGGCTCCATGCTCTGCTGATCTGATGATGGAAGAAGCAACCCTGGGACGCTTACAGGACGAACTCACATCGGGCAATACCACTAGCACTCGCAAATTGGCGCGCTTCAACAGTCACCGTCGTAGCCGCAGCCAAACCTCTACTCCAGGCCACGACTCCAAGCGATAAGAGGGATCAAAACCACAGAGACGCAGAGAGCACGGAGAATAACCCTCTGTGTTCTCTGTGCCTCCGTGGTGCAATTTCTAGGGAGGACATTGCTAGAAAGAGAACCTTTTATCTTTCTTCTAGTGCCAGTTGCACCAAGCGATCGACCAGTTCGGAGAACGACACGCCAGATGCGGCCCACAGGCGGGGATACATGCTGGTGGTAGTGAATCCCGGCATGGTGTTGATTTCATTGATGTAAACCTTGCCTGTCGATTCCACGAAGAAATCGACCCGCGACAATCCGGCGGCATCTACTGCCAGAAATGCTCGCACGGCCATATCTTGAATGGATTGAGCCACCTCAGCGGGTAAATCAGCAGGAATAGTGAGGTCGGCCATCCCCTCGGTGTATTTCGTTTCGTAGTCGTAGAAATCGCCCTGGAAGCTGATCTCACCCACAACTGAGGCTTTGGGTTGGTCATTGCCCAAAACCGCGCATTCCACTTCCCGAGGATTGGAGATACCCGCTTCGACGATGAGGCGGCGATCGTAGCTGGCGGCATTGTCCAGTGCCGTTTCTAACTCAGCGCGGGTGCTAGCCTTGGAAATGCCCACCGAAGACCCCAGGTTGGCGGGCTTGACGAAACAGGGATAGCCGAGTTCTTCTTCGATGCGATCGCACAGTTTAGGAAACACGCAGGGATTGGACCAAACCTCGTGGCGCAACACAGGCAAATACTTCACCTGGGGCAAACCCACCTGGGCAAAGGCCATCTTCATCGCCAGCTTATCCATGCCCATGGCTGAACCCAACACGCCAGAGCCCACGAATGGAGCCTGCATCAGCTTCAACATTCCCTGAATGGTGCCATCCTCGCCGTTAGGGCCATGGAGCACGGGGAACCAAACATCTACCCCTTCAATCGAAGCCGACGAGCGCAAGCGTTCCAGCACCTTATTTTGTGTCGTAGCCAGTTCTCCCGACGGGTTGGTTGCACTAGCCGCCTCACTCTCAGCGCTCATCAGAGCGGGAGGTGTAGCCTCTGCCAGCACCTTTTCGGCCAGGTCACCCGCCTGCCAGCGGCCATCTTTATGAATGTAGATGGGACGGAGATCGTATTTACCGGAGCTTTGTTGGAGGGCTTCGGCGATCGCCTGCGCTGACCGCAGTGACACTTCATGTTCCCCAGAACACCCGCCAAACAACAGTCCGACACGCAATTTTGCCATTTTGAATCTCCTTCCCTGCGGTGCGATGGCAAAAAGCGTACCATATCCTCCATCATGCGAATGTCCCTGAATCCGCCGCCATCAGACCCACCCTCAAACATAGGCGCTAACATCTTCGCCACACTCATCGGCCAGATAGCAGAGGGCACGAAAGCGCAGACCAACCACTTCTTCATACAGGGGGTTGAGCTTGCACAGCGGTGGGATCCGCAGCACCCGTTTGCCCAAGACACGAATATCACGCGCAAAGGGGCACTGGGTGGGAATTAGCTGACACACTCGATGGGCGATCGCCGGACGCTTGAACGTGAGACCATTGAGCCATGTTCGCAGCGGCAATAGCCAATCAACCCCACCCCCCAACAGTTTCATTTGGGGCACAGAGCTGATAGCACTAGGGCAGGGGAAATCGATCAGTTCTAGTTGGTTTGCCATGAATCGTTCCTAAACTCAATCTGCTTTCAGCTTATTCATAATTTTTGCGGATGGGAAGATCTGAAAAATATAAATTAGATTTATGATTGATAATTTTTGCTTAATCGGCAGACGAAAAAGAGACAGGGCATTGGGTGGGCGATCGCCCCGACCATCGACCTTCCGCCTGGTTCTGGCTATGCTTCTGGGTGGATGGCTGAGCTTCAGCGTTGCTGTCTCTGCGGCCCAAGCCGCTTACTGTCGCACCGTCGAAGGCCATGAGGTCTGTATCCTCGATATTCACCGCAGTGCCAAGAACTACTGGGAATATCGGGCGAGAGTGAGCGTGGATGGAGAAGCCCGCCCAATGGCAGTGTATGACTGCCGCGATCGCACCCTCCTACGACCTGATGGCACTCGCGTTTCTTTCCGCAATGACATCACCGGAGACGTTGTTTGTCGTCTCTTTCGTCGCTGATGGAGGTTAAACACAACCATTAAAATAAAGCGATGGATACTATTCAAAAATTTGGAATAGTCACCGCTAATATCAGTCCTTTCGGCAACGCATGGGACGATCGCGATGATCATTCGAAGAGCCTAACGACTCACCCTTTCGCCTTATAGACTAGACGATTGTGAAGACGTTAGGATTGTAATGGTAAGGTATGGTATCTGGATTTAGTCAGGCATTAGCTCGTAGCTAATACAGCCTGACTTAATGCTTTGAGAGCATAAATCCATCGGGGTTGGTGCAGTTGGTTTATGCGATTGACGTTTTTCAAGAACTCCCATTGGGCTCTTCTTGTGTCATTATTTAACCTTCCCGAATTACACGGATAACGGCTAGAAAGGGCTGGCCTATCCTAAATCTTTCGGAGTTCTCAGGTAGGAACACTATGAACATGATAAATCTCACTATTGCGGTTTCCGATAACCACCTTGACCACATCTTGGAAGTGGCACAGCACCTCAACGAAGCTGGGTTAAAAGTCCATCAAGTCATGGACAGTATCGGCGTCATCATGGGGTCTTGCCAATCGTGCCAAATCAGTGCGATGCAGCATGTTGAGGGAGTAGAAAGTGTTGAGACCGAAGCCAGCTACTCTTTAGTTCCACCACATTCTCCAGTACAATAGTTCTGGTATAAACTTGTGCGATCGCCCAACTTGGCCAGATAACCGATGGCGCAATGACTGACTTTGAATCCATTGACCAGCGCATTGCTCAAAGCAATCAACGATTGCGAGCCGCACAACTGGGGCTGACGATCGAGCGACGAGGGACAAAGCTGGGGGTGCGTGGAACCCTGCCACCCCGACCGGGTAGCCATCGTCTCAATCCACACCAACAACGGATTCCCCTTAATTTGCCACTTTCTCCCAAGGGATTGAAACAGGCAGAGCAAACAGCCAAGATTATTGCCGCTGATCTGCTTCAGTCATCCTTTGACTGGTCAAAGTATCTGCCTGTTCCCGGAGGGGGGCGACTTTACCAAATGGATCTGGAGGAAAAGCTGACAGCCTTTGAGCAGCATTTCCTCCAGAGTGGTTTAAATAATGGGTTGGAGCCGGGACATGTTGCCTCGGTTAAAACAACCTGGGAAAAAGCCTACGCACCTTATTTGCGGAAACTGCGGGCGATCGCGCAGGATCGCCCCAATCTCAGCCTCTCAGAAACGATCTACCTGACGGTGCAGCAAACCCGCGCCAACAGCCGCAGCCGTCAGATTTGTTGCACCGCGATGAAAGCCCTCGCGGAATTTTTGGGTATAGAGTTACCCGTGGATTTAAAGCAATACTGGGGCAACTACGGCACAGCCCGCACCCAGATCCGCAATCTGCCATCCGACGAGGTCATTCTTGCTGCCTACGAACAAATCCCTAATTCGGCTTGGCGCTTTGTATTTGGGATGATGGCAACCTACGGCTTGCGGAACCACGAGGTCTTTTTCTGCGACTATGCCGCACTGCAGGCAGGGAAAGAAACCCCAGTAGTTGATGTTCTGGAAACCACAAAAACCGGGTTTCATCAGGTGTGGCCCTTTCCACCCCAGTGGGTCGAGCAGTTCAATCTGCAAAATATCTGCTTGCCCAATCTCAATACCAATTTAGAGCAAACGACCTTGCAGCGCATCGGGCAGCAGGTCTCCTTGCAGTTTCGCCGCTACAAGCTCCCTTTTTCTCCCTACGACCTGCGCCATGCTTGGGCTGTACGCACCATTCATATCGGCATTCCCGATACCGTTGCCGCCAAAATGATGGGGCACTCCGTCGCAATTCACAACCGCACCTATCACCGCTGGATGACCCAGCGCGACCAGCAACAGGCGGTAGAAACGGCTCTATCACGCTGGGAAGGCGGGAACGTCAGTCGATAGCTAGGCAACTGCTGATAACGCGATAATGCCGTTTATGTCTTTGTGCCTTTGTGATTCATTGTTCTTCTAAAAAATTCCTATGGCTACCATCTTTCGCGACCTCAGCTACCGCTACCAATGGTTTTATGACGGCATTTCTCGCATGGCGGCGATCGCAGTAGGTGGGGAATCGCGCTTTCGAACCCTGGCATTGCAAGGGCTAGACATCACGCCTGCCACCGCCATCCTGGATCTGTGTTGTGGCAGTGGGCAAACGACGAGTTTTTTAGTGAACCAGTGCCAAGATGTTACCGGACTAGATGCCTCACCCCGCTCCATCCAACGGGCACAGAACAACGTTCCCCAAGCAAAGTTTGTCGAAGGATGGGCAGAAGCAATGCCGTTTTCGGATGCACAATTCGATGTGGTGCATACCAGCGTGGCACTCCACGAGATGAAGCCCGAGCAGCTCCGGCAAATTTTGCAAGAAGTCCACCGCGTTCTAAAACCAGGCGGAATCTTCGCGCTGATCGATTTTCACGCCCCAACTAACCCCTTGCTTATGCCAGGACTTGCCATGTTCTTCTGGTTGTTTGAGACAGAAACCGCCTGGCACCTCATCCAGATCAACCTACCAGAGTGGTTACAAGACGCAGGCTTCGCAACAGTGTATTGCAATCTCCATGCGGGGGGAAGTCTACAAACTCTACAGGCACACAAAGATCAGCTCAGCTAGGATCAGAACCATAGCGTCAGTAAAGAAGTTCGGCTTCTCATTTTAGTTAGCGTCAAATTTCCAAGTCGCTCAGCGAAAGATTATTTTTAATTGACCACCCTGTAGTCGTACCAATTTGCTAAGAACCCACTCCAGAGATTGTTTTGAAACCTTTGCAGTACAAGGGCTCCAGAACAATTTCCGGTTCTAGCCCTCACAGCTTTGGTATAACTCAAGCACCACGACCCAGTTGGGGGTGGGCAAAATCTGCATTTCTCCGCAGAATGGGCAATGAATATGTGGATGATGTCAGTAATTATGCTCAGGTTTCGTTTGCCCAAGCGGGCATGGCGCTTGCTACTGTTAGGGTTAATTGCTTTTGGAATAGCCAGCACAATGGATTCCGGTGCGGCTGTTTCGCCTGTGGAGGCGATCGCCCCCACTCATTCTGTAGCTGTGGCCCAAATTCCTGCACCGGATCTATCCACATCACCAACGGACACGGCTTCTCCTCCCTCCAGGGTGCGGCGGATTGGCGATACCGAGGTCACGGCTGTGAGCTTGAGGGGAGCAGCGTTGTTTGAAATTGCGTCCCCGACAGTTCTTGACCGGGACAATCCGGGTGAGTCGATTCCAGTTGAACTCCGAGCCTGGAAGATTGAGGAACGGTTGCGGTACATTGTTTCTTTGGAAAGCTTTTCCAAGTGGGCAGAAAGCTTTGAATATGAGACGGTGTACGATCCTGAAACCTTGCAAATCACAGTCGGAACACTGAATGGGCAAACGGTGCTGATGGCATCGGATCAGATCCGCACAGAGCCCCAGGCATTGCTGACAGTAACCCAGACAGATGCCGAGTATCACGGTTTACCCCAGGACGAGCTAGCGGAAAATTGGCGAGATACGCTACAGACCGCGCTCACAGAACAATTGCGATCGCGCCAGCCAGAGGCAATCTGGGGGTGGGCACGGTTTACCCTCATTGTCCTGGCAGGCTTAATTGGTTTTAGTACATTGAGCTGGACACTTCGCAAGCAACTGAAGCATCGCAAACAGTTGTTGCAAGCCCGCCAAAAGGATGAGGCTCCAGACCAGCCCAATATGGACGAACCCAACACAGCCATTGATTTCCGGCAACAACTAGAAATTCTGGAGGCCATCAAAAGTTACTTCGACTTGGATCAGCGCCTTCGCTGGGTAGACTTTTTTCAGTGGCTGCTGGTGTGGTTGCAAATCATCGCCTGGATTATCGGGATTTCATTTGTTGCGGGTCAATTTCCCCTATGGAGCTTCACCGTAGGAGCTGTACTGTTCTCCCCATTGCTAATTTTCCTCGTTTGGGGTGCGGCTGGACTGGTAAAGCGCTTGATGGATTTGGGCATCAATCGGGCCGCGACCTTGTGGCGCACACAAAATGTCATGGGAGACGTGAAACGGCGATCGCTCCGTATTACAACGATCGCCAATGTGCTCAAGGGGCTGGCAACATTCCTGACTTACTTCATCGCCATCCTTTTTATTCTGGAATTGATTGGCTTTAGCACCAGTTCTGTTCTGGCATTTGGGGCAATCCTCGGTTTTGCGGTTTCGCTAGCATCCCAGAACCTGATCCGCGACCTTGTTAATGGATTTTTGGTCTTGCTGGAAGATCAATACGCCATCGGTGATGTGATTGCGGTGGATGGGGTGAATGGGTTTGTGGAAAACCTCAACTTGCGAACAACTCAACTGCGCAATGGGGAAGGACGGCTAATTGTCTTACCCAACAGTTGTATCAATCGAGTCGAGAACCTGACCCGAAGCTGGGCACGGGTGGATCACACTGTCGAGGTTGCGGCAGACACAAACCCTCGCAGGGCACTGGATTTGATCCGTCGGGTGGCCAGTGATATTTACAGCGACTCACACTGGCGATCGCTCATTGTTGATCCCCCTGAAGTGCTGGGTATCGACGAGGCCACCCATGCAGGCTTACTCATCCGCACCTGGATTAAAACAGAACCCCTCCAGCAATGGGCCGTCGGGCGAGAATTTCGGCTACGAGTTCTGACAGCGCTAGAAGAAGAAGGCATCGAGCTCGGCATGCCTCAGCAAAAAATGTGGTATCCCTCTACGGAAGGCGACCTACATCAGCCGTTTGTGCAGCAAGATCTGGCCAGCGCAGACGATCAATCGGTCACCGATGCAAACGGTCAATCTCCTGCCGATGCAAGCGATCACACCAATGAGCAACCGAAGAAGAAAAATGAAAGACACCCCCTCCCATTGGTTGCAGAAGACATCGATGAGGCGAGCGAAGACAGCGCTCAACCGTCCTCGACTCCACCCATGTGAGGGGATGAAATAGCCCCTTTTGAGATGTGCCCTCCCAGACAGATGCTGGAACCACATGGTCTCAACCAATAGCAGGATGCTGATGCAGAGCGGAAAACGCTAATGTAAAAGAGTAACGCTTTAGCCCCTTTTTATTTGAGCCACATGTTCAATGATTACTGAACAGACTGAATTCATTGAATCTGCGCTACAATCTGTAAAGGAATGTAACGATAGGCATGAAGGGGTTCAGTTGAAGCGGGAGCAACCATCGGAACAGGCGCAATTCCTCGAAGAGATGGGGTTGATGTTTGAAAACGTCGGCATGCCACGCATGGCAGGACGCGTTTTTGGCTGGTTGCTCATTTCCAATCCGCCGCTGCAGTCGAGTGGAGAGCTGGTAGATGTGCTGCAAGCCAGCAAAGGATCGATCAGCACGATGACCCGATTGTTGATTCAGATTGGGCTCATCGAGCGGGTGTCGTTGGCGGGCGATCGCCGCGACTACTTCCAAATCAAGCCCAACGCCTGGACTCAGCTGACCCAACAGCAGATGGTACGTGTCACAGCGTTCCGCAAGCTGGCCGAACGGGGACTCGAACTGCTGACTGACAGCGATGTCGAGCTGCAACAACGACTCCAGGAGATGTGGAAGATTCACGCCTTTTGGGAGCGCGAGTTACCTCAAATCCATCAGCGCTGGGAGCAAGAACAGATGATGTAGTCATCTGAGCGATCGCATCAGTAAGCCTGATACTCGCCACTCATTTCATATGGGTTACCCCCAAGTGGACAGCGTTGGAATCTGGCTTAGGGGCTGCGAAACCCAGAAGCAAACGACTGGGGTGGTAGTTAAGCAATGCAAAGGTTGAATTAGAAGAGGTCAGATTAAAGGATGTCATCACTTACCTCGGTAATGATTGGCACATTCAGCAATCGGCTCCGTCAACAAGAACAGAGATTCAAGGGTTTTGAGGTTCTGACACTATGTCAACGCAAGTTCCATCACTAAACATGAAAGAGCGGCGTCCATCATCCTGGCTCTTGGGGTTAATCGCCGCAGGGGCTCTTGGACTCAGCGTTGTAGGAATTTTGGTCGCACGCCAGAATGCCAACCCGGTTGATGTGGCTGCGCTGACCGTTCCCGTAGAAGCGGAGTCTCTGATCGTACGTATCACCGCAAGCGGTAGAATACAGCCCACACAAACCGTGAACTTGAGCCCAAAATCACAGGGCATCTTGCGTGAGCTTCTGGTTGAGCAGGGCGATCGCGTTGCACAAGGGCAAATCATCGCCCGCATGGAAAACGCCGAAGCCCAAGCGCAGCTAACCCAGGCGCAAGCGCGCGTTGATCAAGCGCGGGCACGGCTAGATGCACTTCGAACCGGCAATCGTCCGGAAGAAATTTCTCAGCGGCAAGCCGAGGTCGCCCAAGCCCAGGCTCAGGTAACGGATGCCGAAACGCGGCTCTCTCTGGCCGAAACGCGGCTAGAACGAAATCAGTTATTGCAGCAAGAGGGGGCGATTTCGCGGGATGACCTGGATGCAGTGGCACAAGAAGCTCAAAGTGCTCGCGCCAACCTAGCCTCGGCTCAAGCCAATCTGCGAGCTGTTCAGGATCGGTTAGATTTATCTCGGAATGGCAGCCGTCGCGAAGAGATTGCCGAAGCCGAAGCCCAGTTGGAGGAAGTCATTGGCAGCCTGGAATCAGCACAGGTGGTAGTCGCAGACACGATTATTCGGGCACCCTTCGATGGCATCGTCACCCAGAAATATGCGACAGAAGGCGCATTTGTAACGCCTACCACCTCGGCATCGGACGCATCCTCGGCAACCTCAACGGCGATCGTGGCGCTGGCGGATGGCTTGGAAGTGTTGGCAGAAGTGCCAGAAGTGGATATCGGGCAAATTTCCGTTGGGCAAGCGGTGGAAATTCGCGCGGATGCGCTGCCGGATCAGGTGTTTGAGGGACGCGTCAAGCTCGTTGCACCGGAAGCGGTCGTCCAGCAAAACGTCACCTCCTTCCAGGTACGGGTGGAAATCCTCACCGGGCAGGAAGCGTTGCTATCTGGGATGAATGCAGATCTCACGTTTGTGGGCGCTAGCCTGGATAGTGCTCTGGTCATTCCCACCGTCGCGATCGTCACGAGGGATGGACAGCAGGGCGTACTGGTTCCCGATGAACGCGATCGCCCGGAGTTTGTCCCCGTCACCCTAGGCAGTGGCATTGGCAACCAAACGCAAGTACTGGATGGGTTGGAGTCGGGCGATCGGGTCTTTATCGACCTGCCCCCCGATGCTGCCCAAGAGTGGATGAATCCCAATGAGCCATAACCCATCGTTTAGATCGTTGGATAGCTTGAAAACCAAGGTGCTGTTTACCAATCTCCAGCTTGGGGATATTGGTCAGCAAAGGGAGGGAAAGCTGTCATTTACAGCAAAGCACCGGATGTCTGACCGAATTTCACCCCCCCCTTTGACCCGAAGCAAGCAAATAATCTCTCCCACGGTCTCTAAACCCGCAGGCAGTAACGAACAGAATTGGGCATAAGGAGCAATGCGAAATGGTTGATTTTGCCGAAAGTACAAAGATGGCAGTGAAAACCCTTGCAGCCAATCGCCTCCGCAGCGCTCTGACGATGCTAGGCATCATCATTGGCAATGCGTCGGTAATCACAATGGTGGGGGTTGGCGAAGGGGCACGAGAATATGCAGCCGGCCAGTTCGAATCCCTTGGCCCCAATGTGCTGTTCATTATTCCCGGCAGTCCAGCGTCCCAGAACCGGACGCTCGAACGTCCCCGCGCGTTAACCTTTGAAGATTCAGAAGCGATCGCCACTCAGGTTCCCACGGTTGATTCCGTCGCACCTCAGTTAGTCACCCAACAAACCGTGGTAGCCGGAAATTTGAACACCAACAGCACTATCACAGGAGTAACACCAGAATTTACCACTGTGCGCAGTTTTGAAGTCGACGCAGGACGCTTCATTACCGATGAAGATGTGGAGAGAGGAACCCGCGTCGTAGTGCTCGGGCCAGATTTAGCAGACAGTCTGTTTCCCAGCGAAAGTCCCATCGGGCAAACCTTACGAATTCGAAACGTTAGCTTCGAAGTCATCGGAGTACTAGAAGCCAAGGGCGCATTCCTTGGCGATAACCAGGATGATATCGCCTACACTCCGCTCACCACCCTGTCCAGCCAGATTACGGGCAACACCTCCCCCTATGGACTGGAGATCAGCTTCATTTCCGTCATGGCACGGGATGAGCAATCCATGACCGCCGCTCAATTCCAGATCCAAAACCTGCTGCGCCTACGCCATAGAATTGTCGATGAAGACAGCTTCACGGTACGGAACCAAAAAGATGCCCTAGAGCTCATTGGTAATGTGACCGGAGCATTGACGGTCATGTTGGCGGCGATCGCCGGAATTTCGCTATTAGTCGGTGGCATCGGCATTATGAACATCATGCTGGTGTCGGTTCGGGAACGCACCCAGGAAATTGGCCTCCGGAAGGCGATCGGGGCATCCGAGCAAGATATTCTCACGCAGTTCATGATCGAAGCCACGATTTTGGCCGCATTGGGTGGTGCCGTGGGTACGCTGGCGGGCTCCGGCGGCATCATGCTGGTATCTGCCCTAACGCCACTAGCAGCCGGGGTTTCCACCACAGCCGTGATCGTAGCGGTGTGCGTCTCCGGTGGTATTGGTCTATTCTTCGGCGTGGTTCCGGCTCGGCAAGCAGCCAAGCTTGACCCCATCGTTGCCCTCCGCAGCGCTTAACCATTGGGGAACCAACCCAACCCCGCCTAATCTTCTGTCGACATGAGCTAACGCTGTCAACATCCGCCTGACATCCGCCAATCCAGGTTACACCGATGAAAGATATCATCCGCTTCCAGGACATTTCCAAAATCTATGGCTCGGGCAATACTGAAGTCCGTGCCCTTTCCCATGTGAATCTCACCGTTCAGGAAGGCGAATACTGCTCCATCATGGGGCCATCGGGCTCGGGCAAGTCCACTGCAATGAACATCATTGGCTGCCTCGATCGCCCTACATCTGGACGCTACGAACTGGATGGAACCGACGTGGCACAACTGTCAGATGCCGATCTGGCCATCATTCGTAATCGCAAGATCGGCTTCGTCTTTCAACAATTTCATTTATTAGCGCAACTGTCAGCATTGGAAAACGTAATGCTACCCATGGTCTATGCCAGTTTGCCCCAGCGAGAGCGCCAGGAACGTGCCGCCGAAGCCCTGACCAAAGTGGGGCTGGGCAATCGAATGAATAACCGACCCAACCAGCTTTCGGGAGGGCAACAACAGCGAGTGGCGATCGCCCGTGCCATCGTCAACCAGCCTGTGCTCTTGCTGGCCGATGAGCCCACCGGCGCGTTGGATTCCCACACGACCCAGGAAGTGATGAGCATCTTCGCGGAATTAAATGCCACGGGCATCACCGTCGTCATGGTGACCCATGAACCCGAAGTGGCTCGCCTCACCCAACGCGTCGTTTGGTTCCGCGATGGCGAAGTGATGCATGATCATATGGCTCCCGAAGACCTGGGGCAGCTAACCGTCGTCACATAAGCCCAGGCGATCGACCCACCATTCCTCATAGAGTGACAAATGGTCTGCGGGGATCCAAGAGAACTAAAATCCAACTAGCGTTTGTGGTTGCTGCTTTACAACGACCACAAACGCTAGTTGGATTTTAGAGCTATAGCGCTGTGCTTAATGCGGTTGCACACCGCTATATTTAACCGGATTCGGTATTAGAGGTGCTGGACTGGAGCCAGGGAAATTACCCTGTGAGCAGAGAAATTTCTGGGGGAACACATCCCACCTGTAAGAGGAAGCATAACGCGTCATTGGATTGGTCGTGTTGGTTGGAGCGATCGCCTAACGCTGCCGACAACGAGGCTGAAGCCCAACCACAGCCGCGCCTATCTCCATTGAAAGCTCAGGCTGGCAGAAAGCGACTCAACAGGCTCAACAACTCTCTCAAAATGGGCCCAAATGCTTCTTGAGTTTAAATTTTTTGCAAAGATTTTGACAGGTTTTGAACAGCCCTACGGACAGCCGCTCCATCTTTATGTAGCAAAACATACGATTAAGTTAGAGCGATCGCAAAATGCTTTTTTCTCAAAAAAGCCCAGAAATCTGCCATGTCGAGAGGGGATGATACGCTGTAGAGAGGCATTAAACCAGAAATTTCAGAAAGCGAAGTGATCTATGTCATGTAAAGACCATGACTGAAATCATTTAAAAATTTGCAGAAACTTACCTATCTGTACTTTTGCTTTGCCAGAGGTTTACTACAATAGTGTCAACATTTGGTTTGAAGAAGTGCAATTGCAATTCTTTCAGTAACTCTAGGTCGCTTTTGCCCATCAACCTGTCCCGTTTCAGATTTGTTGGGTTTGTCACCCTAGCTTCTTGTGCTGGTTTCTTCGTTAAGCCTCAAAATCGTTACCGTTTTTGCCCTCAGCCAAGAGTTTTGGTCGACATACTGCCTTCCCATTGTCCGTCGCCCGTGTCTAGTTGCGTTTCGTCGCCAGTGCGGGGGAGCAGTGCAAGCGATGCCGACTCCAAGTGTTTCGGTACTGGAGTTACTCACCGCCCTGGTTTCGCTATGAGAACAAATGGGAGGGCAACGTCATGTGCCATTTTCATCCCGTTGGTCTTTGGGGAAGCGCATGGAGGACGGCTCTCAGCTAGTTCACCTGCACGTGGGTGCGAATTGCGATTGCACTACCGTTTACCTTGATTCGTAATAGCTATCCATGCACCCATTGCTTAAATTTCAGAACGAAGCCCTACTCGAGCAGGCACTGACACACCGTTCATATGTGCGCGAACACCCACGGGATGCCGTTGATAATGAACGTCTGGAATTTTTGGGGGATGCACTACTCACGTTTTTGAGTGGAGATTATCTTTATCGACGGTTTCCAGAAATTAAAGAGGATGAGATGACGCGACGGCGGGCAGCGTTGGTAGATGAAACCCAATTAGCTGAATTTGCCCTCGAATTAGGCATTGACCAACTCATTCGCTTGGGCAAAGGGATGATACAGGATGGCGGATCGCAAAATAAAAATCTGCTGAGTAGTACGTTCGAGGCAGTCGTAGGCGCGCTTTATCTGGATGGCGATCGCGATGTTGAGCGAATTCGCCCTCTCATCGAGGATCTATTTGAACAAGTACCGGAAGAAGTCATGGCCACTCGATCCACACTCGATTCCAAAAATCGACTCCAGGAATGGACCCACGCCAACGTGGGACATACACCCCCAAAGTATGCCACTGAGAAAGTTGGGGGTTCTGACCACAACCCCGAATTTGCATCGCAGGTTTACGTTAGTGGCAAGATGATTGGGCGAGGCAAAGGGCGGAGCAAAAAGGAAGCCGAAAAGCAAGCTGCCGAAGATGCGTTGAGCAACCTACTTCGCAAGGGTCTGCTGCAGCGCAACACAAAAGATGCAGACAAGTAAGCCACCTGTCGGTATCTTTTCTCAGCTTCGGATGCACATATCTCATCTACCTTCGCATTCCATCACTCAGGGGCAGCTTCGGATTCTGTGTACATTACTGTACGGTCTGTCGAGGAACGCTTACAGACCTAGAACCTATACATGCTGTTGATGTTGTGGCTGTGACGCGGTCACAACATCAATGGGTTTCATCAGGATTACGCAAGTTTTGCATAAGTTCTGGCTTGTTTCCCGAGGGAGGATACAGATCGTCCCAATGGCGCAACAGCTCAGCAACTGACCAGGCTTGGGCGATCGCCCCTCGCGGAGGATAGGGGGTGTTTCCATCAAAAATTTCGGAAATAGACCCCAAACACGCTTCATGTTCCAAGTGTTCTAGGAGAGCATCTGCCATCCAGGGAATGGGTTCGTCTGGGTAGTAACGCTTCCAGGCACGGATGAACGGGCCAATCAACCAACTCCAGACCGTTCCCTGGTGATAGGCGCGATCGCGTTGCCACACACTTCCCACATACTGACCGATATAGAACCTGCTTTCGGGCGCAAGGGAGCGTAAGCCATAGGGCGTGAGGAGGCGTTCGCATGCCACCTCTAACACCTGCTGTCCCTGCTCTAGCTCAAAACCACAATGTGCGAGGGACAGCGCGATTACCCCATTGGGGCGAATCTCAGGGCTACGCTGGTCATCGGGCTTAATCACATCATGAAAATAGCCTGTTTCCGGATTCCAGAAACTTTGTAGCCCTGCCTTCACCTTCCCGGCCTGTTGGGCATAGCGACGGGCGTGGTTTTCGATATTTCCCATCGCCTCTGTCGCTAGCCCATGGGTGTGCAGATAACGAGCCCACTTCTCCGCCCAGCACAAAGCTGAGTACCAAAGGGCATTAATTTCTACCGCTTTTCCCTGGCGGGGGGTAATTGGTGTTTGGGACACCACCGCATCCATCCAAGTCAGAGCATGTCCTGGAGATTCCCAGGAAAGTAAACCATCTAGGGCATCAACACGAATGTCAAAAATCGTGCCCATAGTAAAGGCTTTATAGATTTGCTGGACAATCGGATATTGTTGCACCAGAAAATCCCAATCTTGCGTTGCATCTAGATACAAACCCAGGGTCTCAATCCACCAGAGCGTCGCATCAAGGCTGTTATAAAGGGGTATCGCATCTTCATCAGGAAAGGTATTGGGAATTAAACCCTGATTGCAATACTGACCAAAGGTGTGGAGTAGCGATCGCGCCAATTCATGCCGTTGGGTCGTTAGTGCCAACCCTGGCAACGCAATCAAGGCATCGCGGCCCCAGTCACCAAACCAGGGATACCCTGCAATGATCGTCGAGCCTTGGATAGAGGCACGATAGGCGATGAACTGATCGCCCGCCTGAAGCAACCGCGAGTAAACGGAGGACGGATCAGTCTGGGGGCGCGTTACCTTGTCGAACGTCGTCGCGAGGCGAGTCTTGTTGCGTCGATGTAATTCGGTGAATATGTCGCGGGTCGGCGGCGGCGGGGCATTTCCATCGGCTCCTCGCACACTGGCCTCTAGGGTCACCGTGTCATTGGTTTCAAGCAGCACGATCAGCTTACCGGGGTTGTAGAGGTCTTCGCGATCGCTCAGCCCTCGCTTTGTTTCTTCGGGATAAAGGTACCCCCAATACCAATGGCTATCGGGTTGGTAGTTTCCCTGACTCCAACTGAGCTGCCAGGAGATACCAGACAATTGCCGATAATGAGACTGAAAAATGACGCGCCGTGGCTCAACAACCTGAGAGAAGTGCCGTTCCCGGTCATAGCGTTGCTGATGGTGGAAGTTGCGATCGCCAATGAGCGGCAACAGGGTCAACCGGGCAGGGTTTTCCCCTTCCAGATGGTAGTGAATGAGAACCCGATTGCGTTGCTCAATCGCAAAATTGCCCGCGTCTTCTCCCACGGCATCGGCATGGGGCATCAAAATTTGTCGCGTCAATTGCCAGTCTTTGCCGCCCCAAACCCAGGTGGGCAGTGGGTCAATCGAAAAAGACTGGAGCCAGCGATCGCCCCGAGGAGACACATCTCCGTTTCGCCAGTAGTTCGTGCTGAGTTCGTAGCTATGTCCCCCGACCATGAGCACCGCATCCACCTGCGCCAATAGCAGGGTGCGTTCCCCCGGTGGGGCGATCGCTGCGACCAACAGCCCATGGTAAGTACGGGTACGGGCATCGCTTACCGTACCACTGGCAAAGCCACCCAACCCATTGGTCAATAACCACTCTCGCGTATCCAACTCATCCATGCCTGTCAATCAATCTCACTCCATGGGATTCCACAGAACAGCTCGGTGATGAGACGACCCTCCGATTCTGCTGCAACCATTACACGAAATGAAACACTGCGAAACTAGGGGATAGCCACAACCTTACTGTGGCACGGTGACACTTAACGGGGGGCATCAGGGTCACTTCCATTCTGGCGATCTTTAGAAAACCACAGAAGAAAAGCCATACAAAACGGAAAAAGATCCATCCAATGGCAGAAAATATGTCCAGCTTGCGGCTAGATCCTAACCCTGGATAACCCAACAACGAGAGAAGTTCATCGTTGCAGATGGCTGGACGTTAATTGACACCACAGCCAGACTCTTTGGATGCCTCAGGTACGATCGCCCACTATCGCCAGTTCCACTTCTCCAAAAATAGCGGAGGCATGGCGATAGAACTTGAACTCTAGCAAATTGTAGAATGGGTCTTGGAGAAAAAAGGTGCGATGCTCCAAGGGCGAGTCAAGAAAGCGATGCTTGGGAGACTGGTGGAACGTGAGGTGGCGATCGCGCGATCGATCTAGCAATGCCTCCCAATCGTCCTCAGCCGTAAAAATTAGCCCAAAGTGGCGAGGATAGATCCCCTTTTGCGGCGTCAGGGGTTCCTCCGTCACATGGGCAACTAGCTGATGTCCATAGAGATTGAGGATCAGCGAGTGTGGCCCCCGGCGTCCGGGCTCGCACCCCAAGCCTCTGACATAGAACGCCTCAGTATCGGGCAGGTTGGAGACGGGAAAGGCTAGATGGAAATGTGTTGGTTGCATAGACATCAATCCCCAGAAAGGCAACTTAAACTGGCATTCGGTGATTTTTGAAGGTCATTTCTGAAAAAAATATACCTGTCGTGGGCTACCGTCAACGAAGCGTAGCGCACCGTTAATCAATTATTTCCGTTTGAGAAATCTCCTTTAAGACTTATGCAGTTTGTTGATGCTGCGACGCGGCCACACCATCAACGGATTCAATCAGGATGACGCAAAACCTGCGTCAGTCCTATCTCAGTGATTCGTCAGTGAGTAGAAAGTCTCTTTCAGCGCAAAAACATTCGAAGAAAACCCGATGGTAACGTAAGAGAGTCTGGATCAATCAGTTTCTCCCTACACTGGTCTAGCCCTGTCTTGGGGCCATAATCTTTCTGTTTGCCGGTCTCTGCCGTAGAGCGGAATGCAGAAACCTGTAAGCTTCTTCCTTGCCCACATTTGTCTTGCCCAAATCTATCCTTGCTGGAGGATTGGCCATGAACGCGCTCATACCCTGGTTGGTCGCGATCGCCCTCAACACAGCCCTGGCCGCGATCGCCGCTAGCATCCCAAAAAAGCTGCTAACCCCTGCCGGATTATTCCATGCCTGGGCACTGGGCATCATTATCTGGGGAACCCTGGGCTGGCGCGGCTATCTAGTAATTTTGTTTTACTTCCTCGTCGGTTCAGCCGTAACACGCATTGGCATGGCCGAAAAGGAAGCCGCTGGTATTGCCGAAAAGCGTTCTGGAGCACGGGGGCCAGAAAATGTCTGGGGCTCAGCACTGGCAGGAACCCTCTGCGCGCTAGGAGCCTATCTATTGGAAACCGTTGCCCCTGGATCTCCAGGAATTTCATTGCTGGGGTTGGGCTATGTGGCCAGTCTCAGCACCAAACTGTCGGATACCTGCGCCAGCGAAGTTGGCAAAGCCTACGGCAAGCGCACCTTCCTCATCACCACCCTCAAACCAGTTCCAGCGGGAACAGAAGGAGCCGTTAGTCTGGAAGGAACGCTAGCGGGGGTAGCGGGTAGCATCGCGATTGCCCTTGTCGCTTGGGGCGTTGGCATGATTCCGGTGATCCATCTACTCACTTGTGCGATCGCCGCCTTCATTGCCACCAACCTCGAAAGCCTCATCGGTGCAACCCTACAGGAGCGCTATCGCTGGCTCACAAATGAGATGGTGAATATCATCAATACGGCTCTGGGAGCGATCGCCGCCATCCTCATTGCCCTGCTTCTGCCTGTATAACCATGGGCATAGTAGAAAGCGCCCACCTCATATCACAGCTCTAAGTACAGAATAAAAAATCGCTCCCCGGCTAAAACCCTTGATTTTGTGTAGCGCGGGCAGTGCCGCGCTACACAAAATCAAGGGTTTTCTGGGTTTTTCCTGGACTCAGATGACAGCTAGAGACGACACAGAACGCTTGAGTCAGCCCCACCAATCCAAGGGGGACTCTATGACGATCATCAATAAAGGCGAAATCTATAGAGATCGAACGATTCAGTGCAATCAAACAGATTTCCCTTTCCACGGAAAAGGCACGGTAGCATGAGAAATAGATGCATCGACCAGGCTATAGGATGTGTTATGGCTACGCCTAACACACTGATTTCGGGCTCAATGGGTTACGTCATGCATTTTCGAGCCAGCCAAGCGTTGCTGGACATTTCTACTATTTAAATAGTTTTTTCGGGGAGAACCCTATGGTTGCGGTGCAGGAAAAGCAAGATTGGCAAGCCGTTATCCAAGATATGGAGGCGGTGATCGACCCCAACAATGTGATCCGCCGCAAGGAAGAGCTGCTGGTGTATGAATGCGATGGCTTGACCAGCTACAAGCAGCGTCCAGCGGTAGTGGTGCTACCCCGCACGACGGAAGAGGTTGCCGCAGCGGTGAAGGTGTGCGATCGCCACAATATTCCCTTCGTTGCACGGGGTGCAGGTACTGGACTGTCAGGCGGAGCCTTGCCCTTAGAAAATTCCGTCCTCATCGTCACAGCGATGATGAAGCAAATTCTTGATGTTGATCTGGAAAATCAGCGCGTCGTTGTCCAACCGGGCGTGATCAACAACTGGGTCACACAAGCGGTGAGCGGCGGTGGCTTCTTCTATGCCCCAGATCCCTCTAGCCAAATCATCTGCTCCATTGGCGGCAATGTGGCCGAAAACTCAGGCGGTGTCCATTGCCTCAAATACGGCGTCACCACCAACCATGTCCTCGCCCTCAAAATCGTTACCCCTGATGGCTCCATCGTCGATATTGGTGGCCCAGTTCCTGAGATGCCGGGATACGACCTCCCCGGTATCTTCGTTGGCTCCGAGGGAACCCTGGGACTCGCCACCGAAGTCACGCTCCGCATCGTCAAAACCCCCGATGTCATCCGAGTGTTGCTGGCTGACTTCACCAGCATCGAAGCCGCGGGACAGAGTGTGTCCGACATCATTAGCGCGGGCATCATTCCTGGTGGCATGGAAATCATGGACAACTTCAGCATCAATGCTGTGGAAGATGTCGTGTCAACTAACTGCTATCCCCGCGACGCAACGGCCATTTTGTTAGTGGAACTGGATGGGCTGGAGGTGGAAGTCGCAGCAGCCAGTGAGAAAGTTGAAGCCATCTGTCGCAAAAATGGCGCTCGCCAGATTCAATCGGCAACGGATCCGCAAGAGCGGCTGGCCTTATGGAAAGGCCGCAAAGCCGCCTTTGCAGCAGTTGGCAAAATCAGCCCCGACTACTACGTGCAGGATGGGGTTGTTCCTCGCTCTAAGCTGCCGGAAATTCTCGAAGAAATTGAAGCGCTTAGTCAGCGCAGCGGCTATCGCATTGCCAATGTCTTTCATGCCGGAGACGGCAACCTCCATCCTCTGATCCTCTACAACAACGCCGTGCCCGGTGAGTTAGAGAAGGTCGAAGAAGTCGGTGGCGAAATTCTCAAGCTCTGCGTGAAAAAAGGTGGCACAATTTCCGGTGAACATGGCATTGGAGCCGACAAGCGCTGCTACATGCCAGAGCTGTTTAACGAAACGGATCTGGAAACCATGCTCTGGGTTCGGGATGTGTTTGATCCAAAGCGGGTCGCAAACCCCGACAAGATCTTTCCAACTCCAAAAACCTGTGGAGAAGCAGCACGGGCTCAGGCTCAAAAGGAATTTCCAAATACTGAGCGATTTTAGGAACGTGATACAGAAAGGGGGTTCTGATTGCTCCACTGAACCGTTTGTCAGTTACAGACCTTTCGCATTTTTTTGATGTTGTGGCTGCGACGCAGCCACAACATCAAAAAAGCCCATCAAGAATCGATGACAATCGATAGCTCCGCGTGGCGTCTCATACCAATTCGCTCAGAATCCACTACAAATTATTTTTGAAAGCCCCGCAGTGTGGGGCTTTCAAAAACAATCTGGTTTTGGTTTTCGTAAAATTGATATAACGGGCTAACCTTCTGAGTCATGAACACCGTTTTCCAGAATTAGCAAGTGGTTGGCAATGTGGTGATACAGATCGCCTTCTTCCATCACCCGTGAAAGATTTAAGCAATCGGCCAGTAGTTTCGTGCCGTTGAAGTACTGTCGTAGCAAGGATTTCTCCTCATCCGAAAAGTTCCAATCGCATTTGATGTCGCAATGCTGCGCTAGAAACTGCCGGGTCAAATCCTGCCAGAATGGATATCGTGCGTACCACCATTCCGCTTCGTTATGGTAGTTGGCCAACTGTTGCTGTGCCAGAAAGTTCCAATTATCGAGAGAATTTTTCATGGGAAAGTTATCAAACTTTTGTGCGATTTTCGTTAGTTTCTTCACGATGCCAGGAAACATTGCGTGGTCTCCCGGCTTTGAGTGAAATAGGCGCAAAAGTAGACCATGAAATTCACAGACCTGATTGGAGTATGTGACGGTGGCATACTCGAAATTTGGGAACTCGAGCGATCGCCGACTCGACAGCATCGCAAAGCCCGACGGAGCACTCACGTCTTCTAGCAACGACACAAAGTAGCGCGCCCGTAACAGAGTTTTGTGGTAAGTTTTCTGCTCTTCGGATGGAGCCACCGTGGTATCGACAAACGCGGCTATCCACTGCACAAACTCTTGCAACCTTGGATAGGGCTGCAGGAACATATCTAAACTATTTTTCGTAGAAAGTAAAAACTCATCAATCTTGCTTTCGTCCAGTCGCTCGGCAATGACCTCAACAACAAACCGCCACCGCTCATCGGTGACATAGTCATAAACATAGGGATACTCCTGGCGATCGACCAAGAAAACAGCCGTCAAATATTCCTGAAATGTCAGATGGGAAAACGACGCATAGCCGGCTGCCCGTGTGACGACTAGACCATGTTGCAGCTCAATGGCTTCGAGAATGGCATCGGGATCAATATCAAATAAGTCAATGTCCCAGTTGTTGCGGAAAAAGGTTTCAATGACCTTCTCCACTTCCCAGCGCGGGAACAGCGTTTTTCCCTGCTTGAAAAAGCGGCTAGCAATTAGGCTGAGCAAGGCACGCTTCGCCCGAGTATTGAGCTGGCGGTACAGGTTATCCCGCCCCACATTGCGATACTCATCCCAATCGCCCAGCAAAATGTCAAAGCCGCGCTGGTAGAGGCTAGAGCGGTTGGGCGGAAATTCACCATCCCGCGCAAATACGTTGCACAGCATGGTCAGAAGCAATGGAGTGCGCGCCAGCTCTCCAATGGCCAGATGGCCTCGCAAGCGATCCAAAAATCGTTTGCTCTGGTCAAACCCAACGATTAGCTCAAACCAAAGTTTGGCAAAGTCAGCAATTTGTGACCTCTGAAAGTCGGCCATCTCCAACACTTCAAAGCCAATCAAATGGATTTGGAGCGGTGGGCGGCAACTAATGATGTAGTGGCAGGTCTGAAACTGAGCAATCAGTTGTTTCAGCAGAGGTTGGATTTGGCGGCGGTGATCCTCGAGCAGTTCATCTAACCCATCCAGCAATAGCAAAATGCGTCCTTCGGTGAGCAGCCGCCGGGTAACGGCCTCTGCCCCCACGACTTGGGCACGCTCTAAGTATTTAGTGATGTAGGTTGGAACATCGGGCAGGCTACTTGGATCAACAAAATCGCGGAATTGCAGAAAAATGGGTACCTTGTCCGGCAATACCTCCCCTTCTATGCACTGCATCGCGATCCAACGCAGATAGGTTGTCTTTCCCGAACCGGGCTTGCCGTAGATGAACAAGCGATGAAACAGCTTGACGGCAGACGCACCTGTAATACGCTGGCTAGACGGATGGTAAAACTGTGCCGTCCCCAACCGATCAAAATTATCGATGTCATGCTCCCCCATCAGTTGACGCTGATCGACAAAGCGATCGCGCGTTGACTGCAGGCTTTGATACATCGCCACATCAATATAGATCTCGCGCGTATCCACCCGGCGAGGGTTACCCAAAAACTGAACCGTGCCGCAGTCATGCTCTACATGAACGCGAACAGACTCCCGTACCTGCGCGACCAGCGCTTCCAGATCTAAGGTCTGAGGAGAGGCATTGGCATCCGGAGCAGATGGGGCAAGTTCTGGATCTTCGCCAATCTCCTCCCAATCCAAGTCAAGCGCAATACAAATTGCCTCGAACTTATCAAAGAGGAGGTTTTCTTGTCGGAAGAACCGATAGGTTGTGGTGCGCTCGACTCGTGCTCTTCTAACCAAGTCGGCTTTTTTGCCTCCAAACGTTGTTTGGAGAGCAGATTCGGCAATTGCTTGACCGGAAGTCGTGAGTCGTAAGCGCTTGGGCAGCTGTCCATCGGACATAGTTCGATACTTATGCACACCTAAGTGTTCAGTGTACTGAAATTTGATTGTTAAAAATAATACAAGCCTTAAAACTTGCCAGAGCTGGCTTCACGATTGACAGAAGATCCATGAAACCCTTTTCAGCGCATAATTTCAGAACTAGTTATAGAAGATTCAGGGCGATCGCATAGTTCCAACTAAAAAATACGGATGTATCAAGCGTAAGAAAAAGCACATTTAAAACAGTTCGTTTTGTTGATTTTTAATGTTGCTGCAACATCTGCAACATCAAACGAGCAACACAGGGATCTTTTAATGAACACATCGTCAGCAAAACACTGACTGAGCCACGATTGAGCCCTCTAGCCTTGTCATTTTAAGCAATCATAAGGAGTTTTGCCTTCTCTTATCTTCATCTTATTTCTCCTTGTTTCTGAGTCCTAGTTAAACACTTTTCTCGTTTTCATCACACGTTCCTCCCTTGAGGTTGTGATTGCATTTAACTTCTGTGCATCGTGCATATCTCCTTACCGTTGGCTAGAGACAGCAGAAGAAATAGAGCGTTAATTCTCAAAGCCATTCTTCTTGGCTCAATCTAGAAGCTCAATACCCATCAGTTCTGTGGTGTAACGGCAACACCCCCCAAATCTGAATCTTTATCAGCGTTTGGGAAGTTCCAGGGTCGAGACCTGGCAGAGCTATTGGGAGGGAACCGAGGTTCTGATACCAATTATGGATCTGACACCTCTCGCAAAGCGCGCCTGGGACACCTACCCTCCCTTTCTTAATCCAACCCAGACAACTCGACATAGACCGCGTGCGATCGCCCCATACTGCTGCTTGCAGTTGGAGCGATCGCATTTTGTTGATGGTGTGGCTGCGACGCGGCCACACCATCAACAAAATGCGTAAGTTCTGTCCGTAAAACGATGAAACAGGTCGCAGCGCCCTTAGCTGTCACCGGTATTACAAGACCGTCATACAGACACATATTCATTGAGAAGCTCTCGGTACGCTTTGCTTACCCAGCGCTAGCGTAGCTGCATGCATCCAACCACTGTTCCCAGACGTATGGCCAGAGAAGGGGCTCAGGAGTAAGGAAGTTTTGCGTAATCCTGGGTGAATTCGTTGATTTTGTGGTCGCGACGCGGCCACAAAATCAACGAAATGCGTAAGTCCAGTGCCTTTTAAGAAAGCACTGCCGTGCCCGAACTCAGACTGAACGTCGGATCACAGGACTAAAGGTAAAAACTTCTGAGTAAATGTAAATTTATATTACCGATAAGCGGTATTATCTTAATGTGTGTGGATTAGTAGATCTGATATCCAAGTAAACTTTTTCAAATCATTTTGTTGTAATCGTCCTGTTGTACAATGCATGCTTCATTTCTCATCAGCGTTTGCATGACTTGCGTAGCAGCTTTCCTGGGGTTCAACTGCCCCAGAGTTCTTTCGCTCCTCTTCTTCATCTTCGCGCTTTTTAGCCTGATCCTTGATTTCTTCCTTGCTCCAGCGTTTCTGCAGATCGTGGTTATGGTGGGTGCTCTGATTTGGGCTCAAAATCTCTATCGTATCAATCGCATTAACCAGTCATAGGCTTTTTCTGAGAGCCTCCCCCACATCAGCTCTCAGAAATCCCAGCCAAACTCTCAGAAATCGGTTCACACTTTACTAAAGCCGTCTTAGTCCCTCAATGCGCCCCAGTGCAGGTGATGGCTGTTGCAAGTTCCCCCTAGATATTGAATAACTCCATGCTCTAGTCGGAGTATGGCTCACCACCGAGAGGGAGATTTCCCTCTCGGCGATCGCCCGAGACGCAATGAGCAATTCGATCGGTAGTATCCCATTGACGCTCCCTCCAGAAATCTATAGCGGTGTGCAACCGCATCAAGTACAGAAATGGTTGTGTGTGGGCGCGACGCGCCCACACACAACCGTACTTACCTAACGCGCACAGCGCTATATTTTCAGGGATCTACACAAACCTCGCATAAGCTTGCCTGAAGCTGTTGCTGTTGTGGACGAGCGCATCGTACGCACAACAGCAACATCACAGGTAAAGTCTAAGCGTTCGCAAAACGCCCCTTACGCCGATATTTCCAGAGTTTGTCGCAGAACCGTTAAATCATCCGAACCCACACTGAAGCGCCCATTTTCAATATCTCGAATCCAGCTCTGGCTTTTGCCCAGCTTTTCTGCGAGAGCGCGCTGGCTGAGTTTGAGCTGACGGCGAGCAGCTTTGATGTCATCCCCAGACAGTTGCGTTGCACTATTTTTAGGAGTGGGCGATCGCGAGGACTTGCGCTTTTTTCGGGTTGGAGAGCGGTTGGGTTGTTGCCAATCCTCTGGCACCTCGAATCCCAAAAGACGAGCATTGAGCAAACGCTGCCATTTGTCGCGGGGAGCCGTATCAGTCAGGCTCATGTCACGATTCGCATCATCGGCCCAAAAATTGAGGGCATCTTCAGCATCCTCAGGAATATCAATCAGCCGTACCCACAGAGGTTGAATCTCGGGAGGATAGGTTTCGGGATCAAAAACAGGTTTGAGTCCGTAGGTGCAAATGGTTTCCAGATCATTCTCAAAGGTTTTCAGCAAGCGCTTATGTGCCCCTCGCACGGTGGTTGCTTCTACCAAGCGATCTTCCCCATAGGCAATCTTGAGCAAGGTTCGCACAGTGATACGGTGATCGCCTCCTAATCGGAGCTTGAACAAAAGCCAGAGCAGCAGACGCATTGCGCCCTCATGTTGTTGCCAATTGCTCATCACTTCGGTCAGCAAGGAACGGGGTAGCGTGCTGTATTGGTAATAAGCCGTTTGCCGCCGATATTCTTGTTTGTTGAGAAATTGCTGCGTCCAAATGCCAGGTTGCACCTTAAATCCCAACCCAATGAGATGGCGATATCCCTCAGCATCTTCATCAAAGTAATATTGAATGTCGCACAGCTGCCAAATGGCATGTTCAGCTTGCGAAAATGCTTGTACATGGCCTTGGCGGGGCCAATCGACGGTAACCAATAAGCGACAAGCTTGACTTACCAAGTCTTTGATTAACGTCAGCTTTTCTAATTTGGTTAAATCTTTGCGCTTGTCTAAACCTAGATATTGCTCAATTTGTTGATCGTTGATAACAAAAGAATCTTGCCAGGGGCAATCCAGTGTCACGGCGTAAGCCGCGAAAATTAAGTGTAAACAGGCGGCTCGAATATCGAATTGGGCGATCGCCAGTTCCGTTATTTCTGCGTCCGCTGGGACAGGCACAGGCACTTCAGCCGCTTCGGCCAGCCGCACTTTGATCTGTCCCTGACCTCGTCGAACCAAACGCAAATAAGAGAGCGTATCGTCTTCATCTTGCTGCCAGGGAAGCGTATGTCGCTGGGTTAATACATTACAGGCTTCCCAAACCACCATTGACGATGCAAATGCATTACTTTTTCCATTGAGAAAAATATCAAGAATAGCCGCTGGAAGCAGCGTGCTTTTACTTCGCCCCTTTTTGGGGCGCAACGGTTCGGGAGATGAAACCGGACAGACCGACACACACTGTGGTTCATCGTAGTCTTTACAACGATTGCAAAGGGTCGGGTCAATCCAGTATCCAGCTTCCGCTTCCTCATGGGGCTTGATCGCCCCGTTCGGACAAAGCGGAATACACTCTTTGCAGACGATGCAACCTTCTTTGATGGTATAAGCCATTGGACTCAGGCTCCCAAAGAATGAACAATCAAATGGTTTGCTAGGGTAACAGGCAAGCCAGCAGACTTAAGGCTTAGGGGCGATCGCCAACATTGTTCAGCCAACGATACTCAAACAGCAATTACGAAACATCTCGGGTAGAAAGTCATCAATTCCAGACAAACTATCTTCCACCCGGTTCCTATATCTGGAGCTATCCCGTAGCTAGTTGTTTACTCCCAACAGCTACCTATCTAACCTGCAATCTCAAACGTAATAATCGACAGGCCGAGCATCCCAACGGACTGGAAAAGTTTTATCGTTGCTAATGCCAAAAATTATGCACAGGCCGGAAGGAGGCTAACACAAACCCAACCCTGTAAGCTCACTCCACACACCAAGACAAGCTTCAAAACAGGTTCAGGAACAGAAATTTTAATGAGATCTAAAAATGAAAACGTTCAGATCTTCAAAATAGCGATCGCCAAGAATCATGGGCATATTAAGTCTTAGCTAAAGAAGGTAACAAGATAAATAGGTTTCTTCTATGTCATGAGATACGTTTTTATATTTTCTTTAGGGTTCTGAGAATCTGGTTATATTGACGCTTAAATTCATGTCTTCTAGGTTGGTTTCTTTCAATTCAATGCATTGAGTTACACCCGAAAAATGAAGGCACTAATGCAAGGAAATAGCGACAAATTAGTGTCCAAGCAAACAAATTTATCAGCAAAAAAGTGAGGTGTGAACAATTTGCTCACACCTCGTGACGGTAAACAATTCAGCCAAACAATTTAACAAACAGAAATCACCTATAGCCGATTGGTAGCCAGCTTTTGAGCCGCTTCAACAATCTGCGGAGGCTGCACAATTGTCAGGTTTTCCAGCGTCCCGTTATAAGGCGTAGGAATGTCCTGGGAGGCAAGACGGATAACCGGTGCATCCAGCTCATCAAAGAAGCGATCCATAATCGAAGCACTCAGTTCGGCACCAATCCCACCAGACTTCATACATTCTTCGACAATGATGACGCGGTGGGTCTTACGAATGGATGCTCCGACCGTTTCAAAATCAATCGGCTTCAAAGAGATCAGGTCAATGACATCTGCACCAATTCCTTCCTTATCTAACAACTTGGTTGCTTGAGCAACATGATGCCGCATCCGCGAGTAGGTCAGAATCGTTACATCGCTCCCTTCCTGCACCACTTCTGCCTTATCCAGGGGCAACACATAGTCTTCGCTGGGCAAGTCTTGCTTCAAGTTATAGAGCAACACATGCTCAAAAAATAGCACCGGGTTGTCATCGCGAATGGCCGCTTTGAGCAGCCCTTTAGCGTTGTAAGGGGTAGAACAAGCAACCATTTTTAGTCCGGGTACCCCCTGGAAGTAAGCTTCCAAGCGCTGGGAGTGCTCGGCTCCTAGTTGTCGGCCAACGCCACCCGGCCCTCGAATGACCAGTGGGATCTTAAAGTTTCCGCCGGAGGTGTAGCGCAGCATCCCCGCGTTATTGGCAATTTGGTTGAAGGCAAGGAGCAAAAAGCCCATGTTCATCCCTTCAATAATTGGGCGCAACCCAGTCATGGCTGCGCCAACGGCCATCCCTGTAAAACTGTTCTCTGCAATCGGTGTATCGAGGACGCGCAGTTCTCCATACTTCTTATACAAGTCTTTGGTGACCTTGTAGGAACCGCCATAATGGCCAACATCTTCTCCCAGCACAAAAACTTGGGAATCCCGTGCCATTTCTTCATCAATGGCTTCTTTTAAGGCGTTATACAGGAGAGTCTCTGCCATCTCAATTTCTTGTCGTAAGGAGGTTGTATAGGTCGCCAGGACGAAGGTAAACAAGTTAGACAGAGAATTGGGAGACGCACTGGACAATGCACAACTCTCATCCACTCGCTAGCTCCTGGTTTTTCAATGGCGTTAGGTATGTCTGAAGGCGATCGCGTATCCAATCGAACCAGAACCCTAACCACTTAGCATTACGATTGATCCAGACCATTTAACTGGCCTTAAACCCTCAAGCAATGCCAGAATCTGAGCTAGAATCCCCAGTCAGATTGGCTGCTCTCAGCTCATTCCTATATATGCTGATTTCAGGAGGTCGCAGTGAGCTACATCACATCTTACCTGAGAAGGTTACGTGAGCGGATCGGATTGCTGCTCAATGGCTTTCTATCAGGTGAGACAATATTCGAGCAACGGGTTAGGGAAATGATGGAATGGCTATTCCAACGACCTTCGGTATCCCGACGCTGGGCCGTGCTAACAGGAATGATGGTACTGGCGACCCTGCTCTTAGGAAACATGGGGATGGAGAGTATCGGGGCGATCGCCCCGCACCTGCCTGCGTTGCAGGCAGGGATATCGGCTGAGAAAAAGCCGGCCTCTGCAGAAGCAGACGAGACAATCACGGCTCCCGAAAGAAACGTTCCTTCTCTGCACGCACTAGCAGACAACGCCTTCGTACCACCCGAAGAAATCGCTCCCGCCGATCCTAGCAACTATGGCGAACGCTATCTGGTCGATGCCTATGGCAATCCGATTTACAACGATCCGATTGTAGTACTCCATGAAACCGTCGGATCCGCCGATAGTGCCATCAATACCTTTCAGACTTACCATCCCCGCGATGCCGACCAGCGCAGCTATCACGCGCTCGTCCGACGCGATGGCACCATTGTCTACATTGTTCCCCCTGAATACCGCGCCTTTGGAGCCGGAAACTCTGTTTTCGATGGCCCCTACGGCCCAGAAACAGTGAGTACCAATCCCAACTTCCCCCCCTCTGTCAACAATTTCGCCTATCACATTTCTCTCGAAACTCCTTCTGATGGGCGCGGCAACCAGTCTCGGCACAGCGGCTACACAGGGGCCCAATATCGCTCGATTGCATGGCTCACCGCCCGCACGGGTGTTCCTTGGGAACGCATTACTACCCACCAGTTAGTCGATCGCTCGGGTACGCGCCGCGATCCCCGCAGTTTTGATGCCAGCCAATTTAGCCGCGAGTGGCAAGCATTTTTTGCGGGGTAACCTTGCGCTTTGGCGTCATTCTTGGGATTGCAGAATCAAAAGGATGATTTTTTCTGAGAAGAGGCGTACTGCACCTCTTCTCAGAAAAATCATCCCCTCACTCAACAATGCCTCACTGTTTGAGTCAGCTGCTCAGAGCAAGACGATTTCTGGGTCAGACTCCCATACCAATTGAGATTGCTTTGAGATTGCCTCAAGGCAAGTAATATCAAATCCGGTTAAACAGCCGTAAAACCCAACTATCGTTTGCACCCGCTGCAATGCAGCGGGTGCAAACGATAGTTGGGTTCTTCAGCCGGATTTGATATAAGATGCTGTGCCTTACCTAGCGGTACAAGGCAAGTTCAGTGCAGCGATGCCAATGCTCCGGCAATTTTTAATCCGAAAACAAAAATACTGGTAGACACTGTGAGATTGAAATGATACACTCCCATCAAACACTAGCGCTTGTGTGAGGTTTTTAGAAAATCAAATATTTACACCACATCTAGTTCTTCTATGATATCTCCAGAAAAATTCATAGAAATCCTAGAAATGAGTACGGGCGGTCTTCACAGAAGGCCGTTGTTCTTGATGGCTTAATTTGCTACGGTTCGGCTCGATTCAGTGTCCCAGAGAGGATCAGGGTGTGATTCTTGGTGCAAGTGATCAGTTGTTTATTGCCGCGAAGCAAGCGCGAAATTCATTATGTTTGGATTGGATTCGCTCCTTTTGATTGCGATTCTTAGCCTTTGCCTGTGGCTAGGTACGCGGGTCAATTCGCCTCCGAAGAAAAAGGAAAAGAAGCTAGAGGAAAAATTTGGGGAAAGTTTTCGAGACATTATCACCCAGGCCGTCAAGGCAGCCAATGAAGGCAGCGAAGAAAAGTCTTAAGTTGAGTAGCGCGGCCAGGTGGAAGCGCGGTTATCCCGGTGAGGTGGCTTCCGATAGGGCAGAAGGAGCAACAGGTTCATCCATTGCTTGCCCTGCCAGCCAGCCCGTCGTCCAAGCACTTTGGAAATTGAACCCGCCAGTGATGCCGTCAATATCCAGAATTTCGCCAGCCAAATGGAGACCTGGACAACGGCGGCTCTCCAAGGACTTGAAATTCACTTCGTCTAGGCAAACCCCCCCACAGGTGACAAATTCATCTTTGAATACGCCTTTTCCCCGGATGGTGAAGGTTGATTGTGTCAAACCGCTCACCAGTTGATGGGTTTGCTGCCGTGAAAGGTTGGCCCAACGGTGGGTTGGAGAAATCCTCGCCCGTTCGGTGAGATAGAGCCATAAGCGCCGGGGCAGGGAAAACAAGGGGGTTGAGGCGATCGCCCGTTTGGGCGACTGTTCTCGGGCCTCGCGCAGGTGCTGACGAATGTGTTCTGGAGATTGATGGGGCAACCAGTCGACCTGCAACGTGGCTTGATAGCGAGCAGCATGGAGTTGCCGAGCGCCCCATGCCGACAGTTTTAGAATGGCAGGGCCACTCAAGCCCCAATGCGTGACCAAGACGGGGCCAACCTGTTCCAGCGGCGGTGCATCAGCACATCGAAGTTGTAGGGCAGCTTGCGGAACAGATACTCCGGCTAGCGCTGTCAGAGCACTGTCAGCAATATTGAAGGTAAACAAAGACGGTACCGGGGGGTGTAAGGTATGCCCCAACTTTTTAGCCAGCCGATGCCCTTGAGGGTTGCTTCCCGTCGCTAGCAGCAGGCGATCGCCTTGTAGCCATTCCCCCGACCGCAACTGCACGGCAAAACCTTCGTCGCGTCGCTCTACGTCAACCACAGCCGCTGCCGTTTGGATTCGCACTCCGGCCTGCTTCGCGCTCCGGCTCAAGCAATCCACAATCGTAGCGGAGTCATCCGTCGTGGGAAACATGCGGCCATCCTCTTCGATCTTGAGGCGAACACCATGGTTCTCAAACCAGGCAACCGTATCCCCTGGTTGAAAGCGACTGAACGCACCGCGTAGCGCTTTTCCGCCACGAGGATAGAAGCTCACGAGTTCGGCCGGATCAAAGCAAGCATGGGTCACGTTACAACGACCACCACCAGAGATCCGCACCTTCTGTAAGGGAACCTTTCCGGCCTCTAGTAGCCGGACTCGCACGCGGGGATGGGCTTCAGCACAGGCGATCGCTCCAAAAAAACCCGCCGCGCCCCCACCAACAACAATGACCTGCATCATGCCCCTCACCCTATCTGCACCCCTAACTCCATCCGTTTCACCCCAACCTCACGATTGTGTCGCCATCAACTGATAACAGGATAAAACCCCAAAATCGAGGGTTTTAGTGAGGTTCTGATTGTTCATCCTGTATTGAGAGCCATCGCATGAGCGGCATTTTACATCGACATCTACGGCAGCTCTGAGTGCAGGACAAAACCCAGACAACTCTTGATTTTGTGTAGCGCGGGCGACGCCCACGCTACACAAAATCAAGGGTTTTAGCCGAGGTTCAATTTTTTGTCCTGTACTTAGACGGCAGCTATTCATATGGCAAACCATAGATATATTAAAAAAATCCATAGATTCAACGATCCAGGCAAAATAAATCTGAAATAAAGTTAAGGTCTCGGGGCATACTATTGCCAGTGCTTTGATTTCCAAATTTTCCTGAAGGCTTTGCCTTTGGCTGAATATAGGCTTGTTCTATTTCATCCTAAGGCGCTTCCGATAGACTTAAAGCATTTATGGATAGCGCAGGGGTGGATCAACCTTGTCCTTTTTCAACTATCGGCTTTAGCATAATTTTGTTCCTGCATTAGGTGTTTCATTACTTAAGGACAATACGGGTATGGCTATTCCCTCTCTACAACCTGCAAACCCGCGTGATGTGAATGTCTATTCTCCGTACTATCAGGGGCGGAAAAAGAATGCCCTTCCCATCGCCATTAGCCTCTATCAGCAAGGTAACCTGGAAGGGATACGTGGCATTGAAGGTGGAGAAAGTGTTCCATTTGTTGCCAGTTGGAACGTGTCTTCATTACCCGCAGACCTGACCCGCTGCCGCATCCAGTTTGATGGCAATGCAGAACTGAGCTACGAGCTGACGTTGGCAAACTTTGAGTTTGTTGATTTCCTTATTGAAGTCATTTTTAACTACAAAGCAACACGTAAAGCAGATTTCTCGCAAACTTTTTACCGGCGCTTACTACGCTACGACGATTAGGAACTGATATCAAATCCGGTTAAATAGCCGTAAAACCCAAATATCGTTTTAGCCCGCTGCAAAGCAGCGGGCTAAAACGATATTTGGGTTCTTCAACTGGATTTGATATGATTTCACAACGTCGAAAGAGTTTATATAAATAGTTTGAGGTTTCGTTCAGCGTGAGCGATCGCTCTGCTCTCGTTCAGCACGCTTCACTGCAAGACGCCAGTTTTCTGACAATCTTTTGCAAGCAACGGACGACCTATCCCAAACAAAGCTATCACTCCGAAAATTGCACATCAAAAATTGCCTCTTGGGGCATGTTCATAATGTAGTCGTAATCGAATACGACAGAGTTTGGGTGGCGAATGATAGAAAAGCCAAACCCTGACACAAAGTCCGTCACAAAGGTTGCCATCACCAGCGCCACCAGTTTGCGCTCTGAGATGACGGGCTTTTGCACGAAGTAGTCTCGCTTAGCAAAGAAAACACCCTCATCCTTCGGCACAATAATGTTGTTGATGCGATGGGCATGTTGAATGGGGCGAATGTAGTGTTCGATAAACTCTTCCTGGTTGCGCTGAAGGCGATAGAGTCGCTCATGCTGCCCCCAACTCATACGAAACATCATTTTCAACAACTCAAAACCCAGAATGTAGCTGAAAACGTTATTTCGTTCTTCGGTGCTAAACACCAGGCGGAGAGCCGAGCGAAGATATTGGTCCGGTTGTCGCCGGGAATCTTGAGCAGAGTGAATGTAAAACTGACGGATATAATGCCGCAGCACTCTGGCATTCAGGTCGGTATCGATGCGAAACTCACCCAGATAATCCCGTACTCGCTGCTCGGTTTCTTTGTCTTCGAGTTGCCGCGTCACTAGTCCATCAGCGGTGTATTCATCTAAAAATTCGGCTTGCATCTCCGGGCTAGCTGCCGACATCAGATGACAGAGGGAAAGGATGTAGCGGCGCTGATGCCAGGGCAAGCCCTCAAACCAGACTTTGGCCTCTGTAGGCAATTTCCCAAGGATACTCTGCGCGGCGATCGCCCAGGATTCTTCGGCTTCCGGCGAGCCGTCAGGAGAGGGGTCGGGCACCTGGCCGGGTCGAGAATGGAATACGGTCATGGGAAAGAAGGATGCGTAAAAGCTGTGTATAAACTACCGGATCACAAACAGGGCATGAATGATTTTCGAGACAATCAACTGAACCGCTGAATTTAGTCAAAGAAAAGCTCATTTTCTCAAACGTCAACACAAGGTTCATACATCTCTTGTACCCGAAATCATAGGCATATCGTCAACCGCTTGTCATCCTTTCCACCACTAATATCGAATCCGGTTAAATAGCCGTAGAACCCCCGATATATTTTCTGTGAAATGCTTGCTCCGCAAACATTTCACAGAAAATATATCGGGGGTTTGCTATTCGGACTGGGTATGTCGCCCTTGAGGCTAGGTCGTCGAGTCTTGGGCAGTTGAGCTACGGGCAGGAGCACAGGGAATCAGGCTAAAATCGGGTTTCAAATTCCAGAACCGCCCCAGTCCCACCATCGGTATCGAGGTAACTGCGCAGCAGAAACTCATCACTGAGCCGATAGCGCAGGTTGAACTGGACAGGGGCATCGGCTGTCAGGATCGCCAGGGCAGAAGCCGAGAAATTTCCGGTAATGTTGTAACCCAGTTCGGAAGCCAGTTCCAGGGTCGAGTCTGAAGCCGAATCATCGGTAGGGAGCAGAGTGGGGTAGAGGCGGAAATCCGTAACACCGAGGGTGCGCGAGACAAAGTTTTGTACCTGGGTAAGTAGGGCTGAGCCTGCAAGGTTGGCGATCGCCAATGTCCCATCTCCAGCGGCCAAAGAATTCACCGCCCCACCGCCTAGCAACGCAACAATTTCGTTCTCGCTGCGAGCAGGGCTACTGGTCAGCTCCAGGTTGTCGGAGAGTTGGCTAGCAGGCCCCATGACGGAGGCTTCTACCCGCACCGTTCCGACAGCACCAATATCTGTGACGAGGGTTTCTTGAATTTCAGCCGTGGCAAAGGGTGAGGTCGGCGCAGCCGGAGCTCGTTGCACTTCGGGCACGGATGTCACTAGCCGGACATCCAGGATGGGATCGAGTCCACGATTGGGCTCAAATCGGGCTTCGTTGTCATAGCCCCCCAACAAACCAAATTGCGTCGTGAATAGATTCACCTGGCCGCTGCGGAGTTCAATCACCCCTTCGGGACGCAGGTCGTTAGGTGGCCCGTTGATCGTCAAATCCCCTCGCGCCACCATGTTTAAGATAGGGCTCAGAGTAATCCGAAGGCGATCGCCCAAAGTAATTTGCACATCCTCCAACTGAGGCGGTCTGGTCGGAGAATCGGACACTTCAGTCACCGGAGCCGCTTCCCCAGACTGACCGCCGCCGCCCCCGAGTTCTACAACCCCGTCTTGCAGCAAAATATCCCCAGAAACGAGGGGCGCAAAGGCCGATCCAGTGATGGCAACCTCGCCTTCGACACCCCCACGGTACAAACCCTTGAAATTTAGCTCGGCTTGGTCAAGGCTAACGGTCAGCGGATTGGCAGAAGCCAAATCACCATCGCGCGGAAAATCACCAGCATTGAAAACCGGCAAGATACCACTGGCCTCAACCGATCCCTGCTCAAACTGTCCGGTCAGACGATTCACTTCGATCAAGCGACCATTGAAATCTATAGTCCCCGTCACGTTTGTCAAGGGTTCTGGGAGCGTCAGCGCGGAGATAATTCCATCGTCAAATTCCGCCGTACCGACAATCTGGGGTTGAGAGAGCGTCCCAGCCACATCCAGATCGACGGTACCGCTTCCGCCTTCCCATGCCACCTGGTTTGTAAACAGGCTAACCAGTTGTAGGCCATCATCCTCAACCCGAGCTGTCAGGCTAATCTCATCGGAATCGGGAACAACTGCCATGAACGGAAACTGATAAGGAATACTGCCTTGAAAGCGCACGGGATCGGCATCAGGAATACCCACTTGCCCCACAAAATTGAGGCGCGCATCTTCATAGCCAAAAAGGGTTTTCGATTCCTGTAGCGGATTTTGATTGAACGTTCCCTGACTGAGGACAATTTCTCCCTGCGCCTGAGGATTGTCGAGGTTGCCACCCAGCAGCACATTGGCACCCAGCAGACCATCAATATCGATAGGAAGATTGAGAAATGCCGCCAGCTCCTGCGCGGGAACCCCCTGAGCTTGCAGTTGCCCTTCTTGCTCCTCTCCCCCAAACTGGCCTGTGACATTGACAAAGGTTGCCTCATCCGCCTGCAAGCGCAGGGGTAAGAGCGTTAGGGTGCCGTCACTAAAGCTACCATCAGCCAGCACTTGCTCCAGTTCGTAAGTCCCCCATCGCCAGTCTTGCCCTCTCACATCAAAGTCAGCTTCAACGCCCGTTTGAACCGTACCATTGAAGCTAATGGCCCCGGTCAAAATACCCTCCAACTCCGATAGGGAGGGTATCTGAATTTGTTGCTCGGCTTCGGCAATTTGAACGTCCTGTAGCGCCTTAATTTCTGCTAAACGCCGTAACTGGTCAATGAGAGCCGCTTGTGCATCTCCAACCGATAGTGGCGTTACTGCCACGGCCGGATCATAGGTGGGGGGTTGCAAGCCCCGTCCCACATCACTAATGTCAAACCACTGGAGGGACTGGAAGACATCTTGCACTTGCAAGTCGGCCAGACGCACAACCCCCTGGTAGGAAGGATTCTCGCCTAGCGTCACGCCACCATCGAGCAAAACGCGACTATTGGCTAGCAACAGTTCTCCATTACGCAGCCGCCCTACATTATCGGCGTAGCGGAACTCTCCCCTCAGTTGTCCCGCCTGGATATACCCCAACGCCGGATCGGTCACAGCAAAGCGCCCAGCCGTTGCAAAGGTGTTGAGGTTGATGTCGGCAACGGCATCCAGTTCCCCTTGCAAAATGCCCAGCCCTTGTTCGGCTGCCGGAGCAAAATTCAGGGTAGCAAGGGGGAAGTTTTCGACCCGTGCTTGCAGGCGATCGCCCTCCGTCTCTCCCTGTGCCAGAATGGTATCTCGCTGTACCAAAAACTCCTGAGGCCGGAAGCGATCGTCAATTCGAGCAAACAGGCGATCCTGTCCAGTTCCTGCTAAATCAACCGTTCCCCCCGAACGCAGGGCAAAATCAATCGGGCCTCTCAGCACCGGATCAAATTCAATTTGATTGACCGCTAACCCAGCGACCTGGAGGTTACCGGCGGCTCTCGGATTGTCCACCGTTCCGCGTACCTGCCCATCAAAGCTCGCTTGCCCGACCAAGCTCACCTGCTCGGGCACAAACTCTCGAATACGTGCCAGATCGTAATCCTGCACAGTGACAGCCAGATCAAATGGCCCAACCCTCGGCTGCCCATCCAGGTTGACCGTGACCGTACCATTGGCATCTAACCCTGGGCCACTAATTTGGTCGAACTGGATGCGATCGCCCAACCACCGAAAGGATGACGATAGCGGACGCTCGAAGTAGGGAACCCCCTCCGACAACTGCACCGCTCCCTCGGCCCGCAGCCCACCAAGGCTGAGGTCTGACAAATCTCCAGAAGCGCGGACGGTACCCGTCAACGCCCCCGCTAGCTGTGGTGAAAACGTTGACAGGGAAACATTATCGGCCTGGGCTTCGGCTCGCCATTGGTTGTTAGCAATGAGCCCGCTGGCATTGACAACCCCGATGCCGGTACGAGCCGTGGTGTTGCGAAATTCAACTGCTCCATCGGCGATCGCAATCTCACCGCTCGCCGGGAACGTACCCTGCAACGCTTCCCAATCGATTTGGGTGACGATTTGATTCAACGGTCCCGAGACCTGTACATCGGCTGAAGCGGTACCGATGCGAATATCGTCGGGAAGATTTGCCCCATAATTTCGAGCGATCGCATCGGCAGCAACATCCCGAAGTTGCAGAGCGATCGCCAGGCCCGACGCCGACCGCCCCAACCCAATCTGCCCATCTCCCCGTAAGGTTCCTCCGGCGGCTAAGTCAGCCCGGATAGCTTGCAAGTTCAGCACGCTATCACCGATGTCGATCGCAAAATTTGCCGATGCCGAGTCAACATCCACTCGATCCACCCGTAAAGGACCACGGGTTTGCACCTGCCCCTCGATATCCGGGCTATTGAGCGCCCCCAGCAATCGAGCATCCACATCAAACTGCCCCACGATGGGAACGGGCAAGTCAAAGTCTACAGATTCTTGAATCGTCTCAAATGCCAAATCATTGGATTCGGCAACCAGGTCAAACCCTTCCTCCAAATCAATGGTTCCTGCCAAGTCAATCGGAATCGCACCATATTGGAGACTCGTATTTTGTAGCTCAATGGTTTGATCACGCAGCCGCACTCGCCCATTGACCGTATTAATGGGGACTGGCACATCCACAACCCGAGCCGTGCCATTGCGGACGGTGGCGGTACCCTCAAGCGATCGCAGAGCCGTCCCCTCCACTTCGATCGTGACATTGGTAGACGCGAGTTCTCCTTCATCCAGCGTGACGGGAATGGCTAGCAATGAACTGATATCAGTTGCATCAATCCGCCGCCCCCGTATTGAGATGGTGTAGCGCTGTTCTCTCAGCAATGCTTCTCCTGAAAAAACCGCTCGCCCTCCGGTCTCAGGTTGCACCTCGACACGAAAATCCAGAATTTGATCTTCGTTGTCCAGGAATAGCTGGCCATCAACATCGTCATAGGTTACGAGAGGCTTAACGCCTGGACTACTGCCCACACCTGGGCGATCCAATTCCCGCATAATGTCCTGGGAAGGAGCCAGTGCCACATCTCCGTTCACAACGCGCAGCCGATCCAACTGCACCTTGATTGGGCTCTCCCCCTCATCCTCTTCTTCCTCTTCATCATCGCCAAATTCAAGGTTGAGCCATGCCCCATCTGATTCCTGATCGATGTAGAGATCGGGGGCAACCAGCGTAATGGTCAACCCTAGCCGTCTTCGAGTGAGTATCTCTAGCGGGTTGAAATTCGCGCGAATTTGTTGCACATCCATGCGATCGCGATCGGTCTCTGTCGCAGGCACCGACGAAGCGCCAAAGACTACCTGTGTGAGGGAGAATGACTCCAACTCACCGACTTCAACGGGTCGATTGATGAGATCAGAAACCTGTCGGGCAATCAGTGGAGCCAACTCAGTCCGAACAAAGCGCAAGCCCCACAAACCACCGATGGTTCCCGCCGTGACCGCCGTGGCCGCCACCCCCCAACCCGCCCAGCGCCATAGCCGGGGCGATCGCCGTCTTCGGCCTTCTGGAGGTCGCGGATCTTCGGGTCGGGGTTCGCCATTAGGTGAACTTGCCATGACATGCTCCTCTCACACCCAACGCTGGTTTGCCTCCACACACCTATTGGGAGACGTAGCTAAACTGGAGTTCATCCACGCCCAACCCGCTCATTTTCAATAAGACTGTATCTCAAAGTGCTGGGTTTCCCAAGCCTTCTAATTTTCAATTTTCTTGCCCATGTTGGCTTGTCCGTATAAAGTCGAATAGAAAGATGGGCATCGAACCAACAACACATCTCAGCAACTGGATCGATCAAATCTGAGGAAATAGGATTGTAAAAGGGTTATCGGGCTAATCAGGAAGCACGATACGATTTTGGAACGATTTGGTTGAGGGAAAAGCAATCGAATAAAAGCAATCGCGAATCATACAGATCATGGATCCGTATATAAAGCTATGGGTAAAGCATAAAACGCTCAAACAGCTTTTCTCTTGGATGTGCCACAGTAGAAATAACGATAGTTTTTCAAGAGTTGTTTTCGGCTCTATGCGAGAGCACGGTTCAGATCGGTTTATACGGGTGTAGTCCTCCAGGAATAGGAAGAAACTTGATTTAATCTTGATCGTTTCTTGAAGTAAAAATCAAGATCAATGCGGAATACTGGGGGTGGACATGCGAAAAGAGTGGATAAGCTCCATTATCGCTTTATGTTCTTAAGTCCCAGTCTCCAACAACCCGCTTGTTGAACAGTCCCACCCCGAACTGATAGTCTGCACTATTCCTTGTTGAATCGTCACACGCGATAAATTCTTTTTCAAAGCCTTGCTCTCAACGCATCTACATTGAAGAATTGTGGGAACACTACGCGAATCAATTGTCCAACCTGCATCTGCCTTCAATGGATCGCTTTGGAGGAAACCCAAAAGGACATCTGCCTCCATGAAATCAAAAGACGCAAAGACAAAACGCCGGGAGCTTGCCCTCGGGATGCTAGGGAAGACCATCGGGGGACGTTATCAGATTGTTCGTCATCTGGGAGGTGGCGGCTTTAGCCAGACCTATCTGGCGGCAGATCAACATTTGCCGGGTAAGCCTCACTGTGTCGTCAAGCTCCTCAAGCCGAAGGTTGATGACCCCGATTCCCTGCAAGCGGCCCGACGATTATTCGATCGGGAAGCTCAGGTACTCTACACCCTGGGTAGCCATGAACAGATTCCTCGCCTCTATGCACATTTCGAGGAACATGAAGAGTTTTACCTGGTTCAGGAATTCGTTGAAGGATCGTTGTTGAGTCGTGAAATTAAGGCCAATCGCGGATTTGATGAAGCCTACACCATTGAGTTGCTCAAGAATATGTTGGCAACGCTGGAGTTTGTCCATCAACAGCAGGTGATTCACCGCGACATCAAGCCGTCCAATCTCATCCGCCGGAAGGAGGATCAGCAAATTGTGCTGATTGACTTTGGCGCTGTAAAGCAGATTGGGACCAGCCAAATCACCGAAACCTTCGATCACCAAACGAGCTTCACCATTGCGATTGGTTCCAGCGGCTACATGCCCAATGAACAAATTGCAGGGCGACCCCGCTTTAGCAGCGATGTTTATGCGGTGGGCATTGTCGGCATTCAAGCACTGACAAGTGTGTCGCCTAGCCATCTACCCGAAGATCCTCGCACTGGGGAGTTGCGGTGGCGCGATCGCGTCAGTGTCAGCCCAGAGTTGGCAGATGTGCTGGATACAATGGTGCGTTACGACTTTCGTCAGCGCTACCAGACGGCATCCGAAGCCTTAGCCGCGTTGGAAACAATCTCGCCATCTCCCAACCATTCAGTTGTCATCCTGCCTCCGACCCCGAAGGACAACCTGGATGGGCATACGGCCTGGCTGGAGCGGGGTAATGATTTGTTTCAGCAAGAGCGCTATCGGGCCGCGGTCGATTGCTACGACAAAGTCGTGCAAGGCCAGCCCAATGATTATCTGGCTTGGTTTAAGCGCGGAATTGCACTGGATAATCTGAAGCAGTATGCCGAGGCAGCCGAGTCTTACGATAAGGTGCTAGAACTCAATCCAGAAGATTACCTCGCTTGGTTTAAACGGGGGCGTGCGCTAGACCACATCGAGCAGTACAACGAGGCAATCGCTTGCTACGACAAGGTTATTTCGCTGCAGCCCGACAATTACTGGGCCTGGCATGACCGGGGGTGCACATTGGAGTCAGCCGAACGCTACGAGGAAGCGGTCGAGTCTTATACCCGTGCCGTGAACCTCAAACCGGATTTCAAGTTGGCGATTCAAAGTCGCAAACGCCTGCTTAGTCAGTTGAAGCAAGTGAATCAACTGTACGGCCTACAGCATTACGAAGAGGCGATCGCGTCCTGCGATGCGGCCATTCGTACCAATCCCAAGGATCCTCTTGCCTGGCTGATGCGGGGGATGGCCATGGAAAACCTAGGGGAGCATCAATCTGCCGTAGCCTCCTACAGCCAAGTCGTGAAGCTCCAGCCCGATGATCACCTTGCCTGGTTTAAGCTAGGAGCGGTGCTGGAGACGATCAACCGCCAAACAGAGGCGATCGCTTGCTATAACCGAGTGCTCAAAATTCAACCCGACAACTTCTGGGCTTGGCATGACCGAGGACGGGTCTTGGAAACCCTGGAGAAGTTTGAGGCAGCCTTGACATCCTATGACAAAGCCGTGCAATTGAAGCATGATTTTGCGGCAGCCATAGAAGGTCGACAGCGCACTCTTAACTGCCTCAAGGCCGAGCATTCTGTTTCCCGTGCCGTTGCCCCATCCGAGTGCTGATCTGACACAATTTGGCTGGCACAACTTGAAAGGTTAGCTATCTTTATGACAGCTAACCTTTTGCCTTTTGACTCAATGCACCACGCCTCGTCTATGCGGATTCTTCGGCTAGACGTTTATAGCGCGTTTATAGCGCTATGCGCGTTAGTTAAGTACGGTTGTGTGGGGCGCGGCGCGCCCCACACAACCGTTGCTGTGCTTAATGCGGTTGCACACCGCTATATAGCGCTACGCACTTGAGTAAAAACCAATATTTTTTGAAAGTCCCATGAAACAAGGCTTTCAAAAAATATTGGTTCTAATCTAAATGCGTAAAGCCTAAGTACAGGACAAAAAATCGAACCTCCGGCTAAGCGCCTTGATTTTGTGTAGCGTGGGCGGTGTCTATGCTACACAAAATCAAGGCGCTTCTGGGTTTTGTCCTGGATTCAGGCATAAAGCTGTCATTCACTGAACTTACGCATTTCGTTGATTTTGTGGCCGCGACGCGGCCACAAAATCAACGAAATTACTCAGGATTACGCAAGTTTTGAGTCAGTCCTGATTCATTATCCGGATGAAGCAATGAGCACGCGAAAAGGAGTGGATGACGTTGGTGCTTTGGAACCCCCATGGCTTTGGCGTTCTTCTAACCAATCTCTCACCCAGTCGGGCGAGGGAACATTTAGCATGGGGTTGCGTCAATGGGGCAGAACCCTCCTTCCATGAATAGTCTTGATATCGTTCTAGAGGCACACACATTCAACGCATAGGGCAATTTTGAATTCATCCTCCTAGATGAAGACAAAGCTGAGGCGATCGCAGTCAATGGAGTAAGAGATCTAAACTCAGTACAATCCAGTACAATCTTGCTGGTGAGTTGAGTAGACTAGACTCGCAAGATTATGGCTCTCAACCGTATTAACTAATTCAGAGTGAGTGTTTGGTGTGAAGAGGAACCGAGAAGCTACGATGACGCATCCAACGGCGACTAAGCATTCGACCCGGAAACATATGACTCAGCTTTCGCTTTGGTTGGGCATTGGTTTTGTGGGCAGTATCACTGCATTAGGGGCAACGATTGCCCACGCACAAAGTGCGCCAGAAGCTGAGGCGATCGCTGTTCCCAGTGCAGAAGAATTACTGTCAGCTCCAGTGGTTAACGAGCCAGCCCCAGTCGCAACGCCTCCCGCTGCAACGACTCAGCCTGCGCCTGAACCCACGGCGACACCTGTAGCACCCTCCCCCTCACCCCAAGTTGAGCCAGCTCCTGTGGTCGAGGCATCTCCCGCACCAACGGTAAACGTCGAACCCACTGTGACGGCTGATGAACCCGTTCGTGCCGAGATAGATTTCAGTGAACTCTACATCGACCCAACCGACTACAGTGTTGGCGCAACTCGCTCAAACCAGCCGACTGTCGTGCTATCAGAACGGAGTACAGGCTGTGAAGCGGCTGTACAACCTGGCCAGGTCGTAGACAGCAGCGTCTGTCGTGCAATTCGCAGCCATGCGTCGCAACAACTGTATCCACAAGGGTCTTCGGTCGCAGTCGCGGCTCCGGGAAATAGCGCCCGCAATCTCCCCCTCGGTGCAGCGGTTGTGCAGGATTTCTACAACCGTACCCTGCGACCTAGTGCTTTCTTAGGCAACGGCAACACGCAGTTACTCTATCCTCTGTCGGTTCCTGGGCGGCTCACCTCTAGCTTCGGCTGGCGCTTGCATCCTATCTTTGGGAACCGCCGCTTCCACAGCGGTACAGATATTGGCGCACCTAGCGGAACGCCTGTGCTGGCCGCCTTTTCTGGGCGCGTCAACACGTCCAGCTTTTTGGGTGGCTATGGTTTGACGGTGATCCTGGAACATGCTGGCGATCGCGCTCAAACCCTCTATGCGCACATGTCTGAAGTCTTCGTGCAACCTGGGGAGATGGTGGAGCAGGGTGAAGTCATCGGTCGCGTTGGTAGCACTGGTAATTCAACCGGGCCTCACCTCCACTTCGAGTATCGTGAATATACCGCCGATGGCTGGGTTGCCATGGATGCTGGAGCTGTATTGCAGGGGGCGTTGACCAACTTCTTCGGTGGCGTTGAAATGGCTCAGTTGCCTGCGCCCAAGCTGGCAGAAGCCGGACTGGTCAATATCGAGAGCCTAGCAGACTTTGGTAAGCTCGTTGCCGATGTTATCCCAGAAGGCAAGGCAGCCGAAGCAACAAAGGACATCGCCCAAGCGGCGGCTGAGAATACCCAGGAAAAAGAAGTCGATCTGCCCGAGGTAGTGGTTCCAGCCACCATCTACCCGTAATAGTCGGGAAATCGTCCGTCGAGGTTAGACCGGGGTGAAGGAAACTTATCCCGGTCATTGTTGATTGGAATGTCAATGGGTTTGCCAGTCAAACAGCCATAAAAGCCAACTATCGTTTGTACCCACTGCAATGCAGCGCGGGTGCAAACGGTATCAATCAGATTTAATATCAATTGGCAAGCACACACTACAGAGATATTTTTTGGGTCCCACGCAGCATCAGGGCTTTAGAAAACGTCTAGTTCTAGCTTGTTCTCGGCGCTTTAGGATTACAAATACCCATGCTCTGCCAAAAAGCTGGGGCTGATAGACAGTTCAGGCACAGGTAGAGCGATCGCCTCATCATCACCACTTGACGCTGGGTTCACCCGCATAAACTTCTCAACGTACTTGCCTAACAAATCTCCCTCCAGGTTAACCGGATCACCGGGTTGAAGCACTTGCAGGTTTGTTTCGGCATAGGTAACAGGGATCACGGCCACCATGAACGCCTCCCCACGCTCGTCACAATCGGCAATGGTCAGGCTGATACCATTGATGGCGATGCTCCCTTTGGGCACGATGTAGCGAGAAATGCGATCGCCCTTCGCTCGAAAGCGCATTTCCCACGACGTCGCAGTTGCCACTGCCGACTGGAGAATCCCGATGCCATCCACATGCCCTGTCACAAAATGACCGCCTAGCTTGCTTCCCACCCGCAATGAAGGTTCCAGATTCACTGGGCGATCGCCCAGTTGGTAGCCCAGAATGGTACGGTTCAAGGTTTCTGGGGAAACGGCAGCAACAAAGCCATGGCTCATGATCTGTGAAACCGTGAGGCAAACGCCATCCACCGAAATGCTGTCGCCCAACTCCATTCCAGTGGCAATTTTGGCTCCCTGCTGCTGGTAGGAAACTATAACCTCATACTCTCCCCGTCGTTGTAGCGTTCCTGTGGCTTGTACAAGTCCTGTAAACACGGCGATGTCTCTGGTTGACGTAAGTTGAGCAAATGTACTGCGCTGGGCGATAGTAGACAGTCAGGCGATCGCATCTGCAATCTGTCCCTACCTCTACGCCCCTTTCCCACCTTAGATCGTACCCGAATTACATATCTAGGCTAGGACAAATGTTTCTCTAAAAGTCATGCAATATGCGATCTGCCCAAGCGGTCGGCTCAAAAGGTCATGATTCACTCAGGTACCTAGCGCTATCCCCGACTCAAACGTTTGCGTTCACCATCTTTGAACTCAGCGCTCCGTCAATTCTCACGACCGTCACACAAGTTTGTATCAGACTCAGCCGCAAAAATTCCCTAGACAAGTCAAATACCTTAGCCACTGCAAATGCTAGCTTATGAGCATTTTCTGCCTTAACGAAGAAGGCAGGGATCTCGGTAACGTCAGGGAAAATTCGTTCAGCGGATGTAGAAAAAGTTCAAACTTTGTAGTCAAACTTTCCGTTTGTTGCGGTGGCACACCGACCATTTCAGGGCATACTGGTGTTCAGCGTGGCGTCTCAACTCAGGGTTGTCAAGTGCGATAGTCTGAGACTCTATCTGTGGGATCAGTCAACTCACGGCGTTATAGGAGTAGAGACTGTATCGCATAACACCTGTATCGTATCTACTTTCAGTTTCCAGGAAAGCTTAAGGTCTGCCCCTAGCACCCGGGAATGTCTCTATCTGGATGGACTGGACAGTTTAGAGACCCGTTTTCGAAGCCTGCAACGTTGATTCAATTCCATTACACTACAACTCATCACCGGGTTTCGCTTATTCGACTTTCAACGGATTTAGAGGCTCAACAATGATTGAAATGAAGGTCGCTGGAATCGCCCTTGAGGCTGCTACTCGCAGTCCCATTGTGCTTCTTAGGGATGCTTCCGAGCGACGACAATTGCCCATCTACATTGGACAAGACCAGGCGCGCGCCATTATCAGCGTGCTCGAAAACCAGGCGCATCCCCGTCCTCTGACCCACGATCTGATGGTCAACATCTTCGATGAAATCGATATTGTCCTGGAACGGGTGGTGATCCACTCGTTGCAAGACAGTACCTTTTTTGCCGTGATGACCGTGCGTCAAGGAGAAGTGAAGAAGGATATCGACGCTCGACCCAGTGATGCGATCGCGCTTGCCCTCCGAACTCGTAGTCCTATCTGGGTGATGGAAGAAGTTGTGGCGGAGGCCGCCCTTCCTGTCGATCGGGATGCAGACGAAGCGGAGCAAAAAGCATTCCGCGATTTCCTGTCCAATTTAAATCCCTCCGATTTCACCCAGCGAGGTCGCTCCACTAGCAGCGAAAGCTAGTACCTTCAGCATCAATGCCTTCTCCCTATGAATTAGGACGCATTCTCTTTCCGCCAACTGCCTGAATCCGCACGATGCGCTATCGCCGCTTCGGCAAGACGAATCGCCATATTTCTTTATTCTCCCTGGGAACAATGCGCTTTCTGGCATTGGAGTCGGGTGCCCAGGCAACTATGCGACGGGCGATCGCATTGGGAATCAATCATCTGGAAACCGCGCAAGGGTATGGGGAGAGTGAAGTCTTCCTTGGTCGCGCCCTGAAGCAGGGTCTTGGCCTTCCTCGCTCTGATCTATTTCTCACCACCAAGCTGATCCCAACCCCCGATGCAGCAACGATGGCAACGGCCATAAACCGCTCTCTGGAACGATTGGGAGTGGATTATGTGGATGGGTTGGCGCTGCATGGAGTCAATACAGAAGAGCATCTACGTTGGATTGAAGCACCAGACGGCTGTATGCAAGCGGTGCGAGCCGCGATCGCCGATGGTCGCATTCGCCATGTTGGCTTTTCCACCCATGGCAGCCTGAATTTAATTTTGCGGGCGATCGCCACCGATCAGTTTGCGTTCGTCAATTTGCATTACTACTACTTTTTTCAGCGCCATCAGCCTGCCATCGAACTCGCCCAGGAAAAGGACATGGGGGTGTTCATCATTTCCCCCGCAGACAAAGGTGGATTGCTCTACACTCCGCCAGAAAAGCTACGGAGGCAGTGTCACCCCTTCGAGCCCCTGCCCCTAACGTACCGATTCCTGCTAAGCGATCCCCGCATTACGACACTCAGCACCGGTCCCGCTAACCCCGATGAACTAGACTCGATCTGCCCCGTGATGGATCGGGATGAGCCCCTATCAGAAGCAGAGCAGCACGCACTGGGCAACCTACTAGAGCAGCAACAAGAGGAATTGGGGATAGAGCGCTGTAGTCAATGCTATGCATGCCTCCCTTGCCCAGAATCGATCAATATTCCAGAGGTGCTACGGTTGCGAAATTTGGCGATCGCCCACGATATGGTCGACTACGGGCGCTATCGCTACGGCATGTTTGAGCGAGCAGGGCATTGGTTCCCTGGGCGGCGGGGCGATCGCTGCACCGATTGCGGTGACTGCCTGCCCCGCTGCCCGGAGAACCTAGACATTCCAACCCTGCTACGAGATACCCAAGAACGCTTGGGCGGTCATCCCCGTCGCCGCCTGTGGGAATAACCGGGTGAGCAAAGCATCAGAATGTTGAAACAAGACGTTGAAAACCGTATGTAACCTAAAAAATTGCCCCTGCCCAGTAGGGGGATGTTAGTTTAAGAGAGATTATCACTGTATTCTGCTGGAATAAGAGGGTAGGGGATAAGAGTTTTCTGGCCCCGTCCATGGCTCTTGTTTCAGGAGTATTTGTTTATGCAGTGGTGGCTTGACTGTAAAAGCCCATAACGTCAAATCGAAACTTTCACAGAAGCGATCAGCGGAGAATAAATAGTGGTTGCAACTCCCGAAAAACTAGATCAATCCCCAATCAGTGGGGCGGCGGGCGATCGCGTCGCCGTTCTACTCATGGGCTATGGCGAAGTCGAGAGTTACGAAGATTTCGCCAACTACAACGAGCAGGCGTTGAACCTCTTGACGGCAAAATTTGCCCCGGTTCCCACCTGGATCTACCCTCCTCTAGCAAAGCTATTGGCGGTGTTTGACTTACATGAGTGGGATCACCAACACGACCACTTCATCTCTCCCCACAATGCCATCTTCGAACGCCAGCGGGCCGGAATCGAAGTCGAACTACAACAGCAGTGGGGCGATCGGGTCAAAGTCTTCAAAGCCTTCAACTTCTGCGCGCCGTTCTTGCCGCATCAAGTTATCGAGCAAATCCGCAACGAAGGTTTCGACAAAATCCTGATCTATCCTCTTCTGGTTGTCGATTCCATCTTCACCAGCGGCATTGCCGTCGAGCAGGTCAATGATGCACTCACCCGAACCTTCCAGGGCAGTGAACACTGGCTGAAAGGAACCCGATATATCCCCTCTTTCTACAACGAGCCTGCCTACATCGACCTCGTTGCTCGCATGGTAGAGGAGAAAATTGAGCAAGATTTGGCGGTCGCGCATCTGCCATCCCAAACGGGAATTGTGTTGATGAACCATGGCTGTCCCCATGAAGCCAAAGGTTTTACCTCTGGTATCGATGAGAGTCAGGCCCTGTATGAGCGGGTACGCGAAAAGTTGATGTATCGCTTCCCACTCATCTCCGTGGGCTGGCTCAATCACCAAACTCCACTGATCAAGTGGACACAGCCCAATGCTGAGCTAGCCGCCAAAAACCTGATGGATTTGGGGGCCACCTCCATCATCTTTATGCCGATTGGCTTTGCAACAGAGAACCACGAAACGCTGCTAGACGTGGAGCATATTATCCACGCACTACAGAAGCGTCGCCCTGATGTCACCTTTGTGCAAATGCCCTGCGTCAATGATCATCCCGATTTCTTGGCGATGGCAGCGCAATGGGCCGCACCACAGGTTGCAGATCTGCTATCTGAAACGGCAATGGTCGTGAATCCGTCGTTAGCAGCGGCACAGGCGGCTCACTTCGACAATCACGATCATGGCCATAGCCACGATCACGGGCATAGCCACAATCATGGGCACAGTCACTCACACGACCACAGCCACGACCATTCGCACTAAGCGGCAGTTGGCAAGGTTCTGGAACAGCTTAATTTTTTATGTGCTGCACACACAAAAAATTTAATGGTTCTAAGACATGCTGAGTGCTGGGTCGAAGCTTGCTAGTTGTTTGGAATGACCGCTAAGAAACGCAAGCTTTCCAAAACATATCTTCCGTAGAGCGCATGTTGTTCGACTTCGACAGCATGCGCTCTTTTTATTGACAGAAATTTATTGACAGACATTCCATCGAGAAAATTTTGGTAGAGATCTGGGGCAATCAGTTATTCCCTCGACCAATCACTGAGAGCCCCTCGACCACGATGGAAGGTGTGTAGCACTCGCCGCTCCAGACAGCATCGCTGCCGATCTCAACAACATTTTTCAAGGCCGTGTAGACATTTCCGGCCACCATCGTGTCCTTTACCCGTCCTAAGATCTCGCCATTTTGAACGGCATAGCCGACTTCAACATTGATAGAAAAGTCTCCCGAAATTCCGGCACTGTCGCCCAGCATCTGATCCACAATCAACCCGTGAGACATCTCCTGAATCATTGCTTCAAAGGATTTGACGCCGGGTTGTACGAGAAGATTGAACAATCCAGGGGTGGGGTAGCTTTCTAGACCTGGACGGAAGGCATTGCCTGTGGTGCCACTGCCGAGCGATCGCCCAATCTTACGATCCGTATAAAACAATTGCAGCGTCCCCTCTTTGAGGAAGGTAATGGGTTGGGTGGGACTGCCCTCGTCATCAAAGGGACAGCTATAGGGGCCCGCCTCTGGATTTTGGGTGAGGGTAATGAGGGGAGACATAACCGTATCGCCCAGGCGATCGCTCCAGGGTGACGCCCGCTCGATCACCTGCTTGCCATTCAGTGCCGACTGCACCGTTGACCACAGCATGTCGGCCGCCTTGGAGGTGAACAAAACGGGAATCTTGCCCGTTGGGGAAGGCACATTGCCCTTTGCCCAATGGAATCGTTGCAAAAGCTGATCCGCCAAATCCGTCGGATTGAGGTGTCCCCGACGCGTTTGCCCATCTGCCACACTGAGGAAGTCATCCCCCCGAATGAGCTCTGCTTCCATATAACAGCTAAGGGTAGTGTCGGTGTAGCCACAGTCCAATCCTTCCGAGTTGAGCAGGCGGGTCGTTTCTCGATCGCACTCCCACTCAGCCGAACAAAGAAGTTCCGGTAATGTGGAACGCACCTGATCAATTGCTTCTTTACCCCATTCCACCAACTGCTCTACTGGCACAGCGTGACCCAGATCAGGGTAGTGTCCGGAAGAAGCAGCGGCCATTTCAATAATTTCGGGTTCGTTCAGTTGGCTCAGGGCGATCGCGCGTCCGACCAAATCCGATAGGTCTACTGGCCCATAGGCGACCGCCAATCCTGGCCGGCCATCCCGCCAAATTCTGAGGGCCAAGCCTTCCGACTGCGAAACTTCCAGTTGCTTCAGACGGTTTGCCTCAAAGAACACCGGACGCGACCGAGCATTTGCCTGATACACCTCGGCCGCTTCAACCCCCGAGCGGAGCGCGCGTTCCAAAAGTTCTTCCGCCAGGGAAGATGAATGCTGAGAATCTGACCCCATACCTGCGTATCTCTGCGCATCGAACATTGGTCGTCCAGACATCCTCTAGAAACGCCCCTCAAAGCCCTTAGATCGAGGGAAAAGATCAATGGATGGTTGCGACCGCCTGCATCACCCTGCTTGCACTTCAGCCTGTTTCAACGGAGAACTCTACTCATCATCGGGGATCGGGGGACATTACGCTAGATTTAGTTCTTGCAAAAGCCAAAATCCAGCAAATTCTTCGCTCTCAGGATTCGCCTGCACACCCACGAAATGCACCTGCTTCGCCGCCTGCTTCGCCGCCTCAAAGGCTTCTGCTTCCTGTTTCAAGCTATCGGTACCCAGGGTTGCCAATACCCATGCATCGTTACTGCCCGTTTCTAACAACAACTGGTCGGGATCCCCAGGCAAGTATTTCACCGCTGCCATTTCCAGCCCAGACATCCATGCGGCCATCGGCAGGGCACGGGGCGAAAATACCAACAACCCTGGAACGGGGGTGTCGGGAGCCAAATCCACCAGTTCCAGCGAAAAGCTTTCCCCAAAGGCGATCGACCATTCTGGTAAATCCTGAAAAGCGCTAGCTTCTAGATTGACGAATGCCCACTTCTGCCCGATCAACTGATCCGGCAACGGTTGTGGCACCGGCATCCCCATACTGACGGAGGGATTGCCGCTGGCCTTGTAATTGGGCATGGCCGGATAAACGTCTTCCATTCGCTGATTGATCCAACGATTCAGCGCGATGGTACGGCGGCTGGGATAGGCAGGCACACCCGCTTCCTCTGCAGCCTTGAGAATCATGTTGTTCATCTGGCGGCGGAAAAAGCGGATTTTATCTGGAGGTTTGGGAGCCTGGGCGATCGCCTCCTCGATCGACTCTCGCAGCGAAGCCGAGTTCACTTCTGTGTTCAGGAAAAATTTGGAATACTGAAACAGCGAATCCATGGAGCGCTGTACTCCTAGCGCACTCTCGCAGATCAACACTTCCCAAAGCTTTTTCTCGTTTTCGCCCAAGACAGGGCGCGAATAGAAATCCAATTCCCAGATCACGGTCATGGCGACGTAAAGGCTCAACCCAACACTAAAGTCTGACCTTGATCATACGGGTTGACGGGACGCTTTGAACTGCAGCAAAGGGGCGATCGCCGCTTATCCCGAAGATTACGCCAGCAAAAAACGGGGAGGCGTTAACCAAAATAGCTCACAGGCTCCAATCACTGAGCCAGACTCAGGTATACGCAGCCCTATTACTCCAGCCTTTTTCATGTCGAGATGCTGTCGGCTACCGCCCCAAATCATTTGTTCCGCCCAGGTACTCAGGTTGGGCTCATGCCCCACCAATGCCAGACCCGTTTCACCCAACCGCTTCCATTGCTCAAACCAAGGCTCCCAAGCACTCAGTGTCCCTTCGGGAGCGAGAATGCGAGACACTTCCAGGGTCTTGCCAACACCCGCTTGCTGCAAGATTTCAGCCGTTTGGTGTGCTCGCACCAGCGGGCTAGTGAGCAGGCGATCGACCTGACATTCCATTTCCCGCAGGCGATCGGCCACCTGCCGAGTCTTGCGTTGCCCTTCTGCCGTGAGAGGGCGCAGCTCATCGTTCTCGTAACTCCCATGCTTTCCAGCCAGCCCGTGGCGAATGAGATAGAGGTCGATAGCCATAAGCAGCCGTCACGTTATCCGTTAGCAATCTAGTTCAGCCATTCATCTTCAACCAGCCATAGCCAGCCAGCCATGGTCAGCCATGTATTCTCAGCCAACCGCTAGGCCGTCTGAATGACACCATCGCCTGGGTTGATGATATGCAGAAGTTTCTGCTTGATCTGGTTGTCAAAAACTCCCCACTTGACGCGAGCATAATCACCATTCTCGTTGAAGCCAGAGAGAAAGCCGATGGGAATCTCAAAGCCGCCTGCCATCATGCGTCCACCGCCATAGAAGCGTCCCTGGGGATCTTGCCCAAAAGCTTCTTTGAGAAACTCATCTGGATCAAGGGTGAGTTTGTTCGTCCGCATGGAACCGATAACCACTTCGATATCGTCGTCCTCGTCATGAACAATGCCATAAACGACCGCTGTATGAATATTTTCCTCAGTGACCAGGAAATCGGCCGCCTGGGGAATGGCATCGCGATCGTCGTAGCGCAAATAGCCCACCCCTGCAATCGAGTAGTTGCTTTCGATGATGCGGTTGCGCAGGGATTGTTCAATTACGTCCATGACGCGGCGCGATCGCGCCGACTGCAATACAGCGCTGAGCAACTGGCTATCGTAATAGCGACTGAGATAGGCGGCCGCCAGAAAATCCTCTTCTTTGGCATGGAGCAACCGATTGGTATCACTGCGAAGCCCATGCATCAGCGCGGTGGCACATCTCGTATGCTCAACAATGCTGCTATCCAGCGCCAGCAGCCCCCCCTGCATATATTGGGTCATGATCGTGGCCGTGGCCCGCACACCCGGTCTAATGTCGGAAAATTCGGCGTTGATTTTTTCCTGAGGGCTGTGGTGATCGATGATTGCCAATACGGGAAGCTGAATTTTCTGTACCTGTTCCCAGAGTTGCGTCGTCGTTCCCTGGTTATCAACCAACACACAACCGCTGTATTCCGAAAGATTTTTCTCTCGCAGGGTTTGCAACGTCCAACGTTGGATGGGTAGCCCCAGCAGTTTTACCAAAGCGATGTTTTCTTGATGGCTCAGGGTTCCTGCATACACAATGTCGCAGTGGATATCGTACTGCTCGGCAATCAGCTTATAGGCCCAACCCGCAGACAATGCATCGGGATCCGGAAAATCTTGCAGCAGGACAATTTGGCGATCGCCTCCATGTCGAGTCAGCCATTGCTCAAGCTCGAGTATGCGCTGTTCGGCTAACCGACCATTTTGGCCCAAAGCAAAGGCACCATTTCCCCGCCCTGGCTCATTAGAACGCGGAGCCGGCGAAGCAGACTTGTCTGAGTTGGCTTGAAGCAGCAGTGGATCTGACATGAGTAAATACCGTTGAAAGAAATCGGTAAGGTAGATGCGCTAATGGCACTATCGCAAATAATTTGGGCAAAAATAAATAGTTCGAGACAGGGGTCGAGCAACCAGGCCATCGAAAAAGCGCAATGAGTCAACCAAACGCCTGGCATTGCAAAACGACCAAATAGAACGTCAAGACCGACGCTTTGCCCTGGCACAACAGCTATTCACGATAAATAGCATCGATGGTTTAGCTGAAGCGAAGTCTGAGAAGCAGGCCGGAGGTCGCAAAGAAGACCTGGGGCCGAGAACATGACGAAAAAGTCGAAGACACGCGACACGCGAGCGATTGGAATGGAAAGTGAGTACGAAACGGATGAATCAGCCAGCCTCTCACCCTTTGATTCGCCGCAAGCATGACCGCTCTGAACAGAAACGCCGTTTGAAGGAAGCAGTGGACACTGCCAAAGAATGTAGTGTGGGTAGCTAGAAAATATCTGCATCCAATCTCCCAAAATCACAGGCATCACCCTATGGTTGGGACGAACGCTGCTACGGCCTGGGTCTTGCTCATATCAATGTGCGCCTATCGTCTCAGAAAATTGTCACATTCCTAAATCTTATTTTCTCAAAGATCCACAATTCTGGCATCTCTCGTGCAGTGCCATTTACCGAACGCCTTTCATCCTTCTCAAGCAAAGTACAGACAAGAGGCCATTTGAACAGTCTCTGGACTTACGCAGTTTGTTGACTTTGTGGCCGTGACGCGGCCACAAAGTCAACAAGCTCTAGGACGACTGATAGGCTCGCTTCAGTTCCCATAGAAAACCCCATGCAACGAGTATCAGGAATTTTCTTTCGGAAATTGATCGCGCCCAAACCATTGCTCGATGATGCGCTGCACTAATCACACTCTGCATTTTTCAGAAATCGCCGTCCTCAAACCTATCAACCTCGAAAATTTCTACGAGGAAGGAACATGAGCAACGGTCGATTGCTGGCTCAAGAGTTTCACAGCTTCCTGGTATTGATCATCGCTCTCCGTCCCTAGTTGTCGTCTTCCCAAGGGTTCGGTTGCGATCTGCACATCTGGCTGAATCCCCTGTTTGTTGATGTCATGGTGGTCAGGGGTTTCGTAGCGGGCGATGGTTACAGCCAACCCAGAGCCATCAGAAAGACGGAAAAGCGATTGAATCAAACCCTTACCAAAGGTGCGATCGCCCACCAGCGTCGCGCGATGGTTGTCCTGTAGCGCCCCGGCCAAGATCTCGCTGGCACTTGCCGTCCCCTGATTAACCAAAACCACCAGAGGCTTATTGGTCAGCGCCTGCCCATGGGCATAGAAGCTGTCTTGAATCCCTTCCCGGTTCACGGTATAAACCACCGTTCCTTCATCGAGCCAGAGACGGGCAATATCAATTCCAGCTTGTAGAAGACCACCAGGGTTGTTTCGCAAATCAAGGATATAGCCGACAGCTCCCTGTTCGTCTAGGTGGTACACCGCATGGGACAGCTCCATCGCCGCATTGGCATTGAACTGGCTCAGGCGAATGTAACCCAGGTTGAGCGCATCAGCAGAGCGGAGTTCGGCTACCACCGGATTAAGCGTGATGCGATCGCGCATCAACGTTATATCCTTAGGGGCATCTTCTTCGCGTGCGATCGTCAGAACGACGGTGCTACCAACCTTGCCCCGCATCCGCTCGGCCGCTTCATCCAGGGTGAGTTGCGTTGCGGCAACACCGTTGATATACAGGATGCGATCGTTGGGTTGGATACCCGCCAGATCCGCTGGCGAGCCCTCTACTGGGGCAATCACCAGCAGGTTACCCGTCTCCAAATCTTGAGTTATTTGCAATCCAACCCCGTTTAACTCACCAGAGGTACTGGTTTGTAGACTGCGATACTGATCGGGGCGTAGTAGTCGCGTGTAGGGATCATCCAGCAGTGCCAGCATATTTTGAATGGCATCGTAGGTAGCATCGCGATTGTCTAGCGGTTTCCTCAGCGCTCGCTGACGAACCAACCACCAATTTTGGTGATTGAAGCTGCTATCAACATAAGCGCGATCGACAATGCGCCATGCCTCACTCAAAAGCTTCTGCTCTTCGGTAAAAGCTTGCGCTGTCGGAACAACCGTCCCCCACATCAGCGCCACAGCCACTACCCACAACCCAAGTTTGTAAAGCCACGTTTTCATAGAGCTATCGTAAACCGTTCTCAGGAAATCCTAGACAGGTTTTCCCAGTGTCAACTAGATTTTGCGGAATTTCCACTCGTAATTACCGAGATTGGAGGATTTTAACCCGAGCTAAGAGGTTAGCAAAAATCACCAAAATCGTGGACTTTCTCTTGCTTTTGGAAGATTGCTGCAGCCATCGTCAAAATCAAGCCAAAAGGCAACAAATTCGGTGAATAATGCGCAATTCGCCCCTATCGCTCAACGGCTGCCTGCCCATTTCTTGATTTATGAGACCGATTGGGCTGAGTTGGAGTTGGGTTGCGATCGCTCAAAACACTGAAAATCCTGACTTTTCTGCTCACCAGACAATAGGAAAAGTCTGAGAAGCTGTGTTACATTCTTTAGAGAACGCAATTATCACAATATTAAAGACTGTCTTGCTTCATGTTTACAAAGCAGGTAACTGATTCAAAAGCCTATCAATGGTTCGAGGAACGCCTCGAAATTCAGGCGCTCGCTGATGACATCAGCAGCAAGTATGTCCCCCCCCATGTCAACATCTTTTATTGCTTGGGCGGTATCACTCTGACATGCTTCATAATCCAGTTTGCTACTGGATTTGCAATGACCTTTTACTACAAACCGACTGTTACAGAAGCTTTTGCCTCTGTTCAGTACTTGATGAATGATGTCAGCTTCGGCTGGCTCATCCGCTCCGTTCACCGCTGGTCTGCCAGCATGATGGTGCTGATGATGATTTTGCACGTTTTCCGGGTTTACCTAACCGGTGGGTTCAAAAATCCTCGTGAACTGACTTGGGTAACAGGCGTTATCCTTGCTGTAATCACGGTGTCCTTTGGTGTAACTGGCTATTCGTTGCCTTGGGATCAGGTGGGCTATTGGGCGGTCAAGATTGTGTCGGGTATTCCCGAAGCTATTCCTGTCGTTGGCTCTCTGATGGTCGAGCTCATTCGGGGAAGCGCTAGTGTTGGTCAATCCACTCTGACCCGCTTTTACAGCCTTCACACCTTTGTTTTGCCCTGGTTCATTGCTGTATTCATGCTGCTGCATTTCCTGATGATTCGGAAGCAGGGCATCTCTGGTCCTTTGTAAGGATCGGCGGTTCATCTTTATTTGCCTGAATTCTCTCCAATGTTTTGCTAACCATTGTTGACAAGGATTCAGGCAATCTCCGTTTTTATTTATTCGATAACGCTTGCACAAAGGAGAACACGTTAGACATGGCAACGATTAAGAAGCCAGATTTAAGCGATCCTGCATTACGCGAAAAGCTGAAGAAAGGCATGGGTCACAACTACTACGGTGAACCCGCTTGGCCCAATGACTTGCTTTACATCTTCCCCGTCGTAATTCTTGGCACTATTTCCTGTGTCGTCTGCCTTGCAGTGCTTGATCCTGCAATGATTGGCGAACCGTCCAATCCCTTTGCGACACCCCTCGAAATTCTGCCTGAGTGGTATTTGTACCCAGCTTTCCAGATCCTGCGTGTTGTTCCCAACAAACTGTTGGGAATTGGGTTGCAGACAGCAATCCCTCTGGGTCTCATGCTGATTCCCTTCATCGAGAACGTGAACAAGTTCCAAAATCCTTTCCGCCGTCCGGTTGCAACCACCTTCTTCCTAGTGGGTACAGCTGTGACGCTTTGGTTGGGTATTGGTGCAACCATGCCTATCGATGAGTCGCTGACGCTTGGCTTGTTCTAGGTTTGAGGCAGCCTTTCTAGGGAGAGTTATCCAGATTCTCCTGGTTGATGAGCTTCCTGTTCAGAGGTTTTACCTTTCTTTAACGCCTGCCCCAGTTGATGAAGCTGGGGCAGGCGTTACACTATCAATAGATAAATACATGTAATGGGATTTGTTAAACGCCCCTTAGCATTAGTAGTAGTGAATGATTAAGTTCATATTTTTTCTTATTGAGGTATAAAGAAGCGTTGAGGGATGACAGGCGTGTTTAGACACACTCACCTGACAATTCAAAGTGATTTGCATGTTCTAAGCCGTGTTCAAAACTGGTTCCGGCAATATTGCGTAGAATGCTCTCCAGATGTGTTCTGGCTAAAGCAGGAAGTGCCTCCTCTGAATGTGGCACTTACCGAAGGGGTTTCCAACGCCATGCGTCATGCCCACCAAACTTTGCCTGCGGAAACAGAAATTGATATTGACCTGATGCTTTGGCACGATCGCATTGAGATTCGTGTTTGGGATCACGGTCAGCCTTTTGATCCCGATAGCTTAGAGGAACCCATTCCAGGAGTCCCTCGGTTGGGTGGATATGGTTGGTTTTTGATGCGACGCCTGACGGATCAGGTGAGCTATGAACGATCGCAGGACGGGCGGAACTGCCTAGTTATGGTCAAAGAAAAAACGAAAGATAAACTCGCACAAAAACAGCATGGCTGATTGAAGGGATGATTGTTTCTGAGAAGGGCATGCCGAGCCTCTTCTCAGAAACAATCATCCTTGGATTCTGCACCCCCAAAACTCTATGCCAAGCCAGAACCCCATCGTTGATAGACCGTGTTGGCAGGTAATAGAGGTTGGCTCATGGAGCGATCGCCCTACTCCTCCGAATCTGCTCGGGTGCTCACGTCCAGGAAATGTATCTGACCTGAGAGTTCGGAAATCTTGCTAACGAAACACCGCAGAGTACAGGCAGAACTGTTACGATGCATCCACATGGGTAGTTCTAAAATGCAGTTTAAAGGGCTACTAACGTTTCGTCGAAACACCGCATGGCGAAGGAGTCTAGGATGAATCCCAACAGAATGACACAGGTGACATTTAACCTACCAGGCGTTGGATTATGGCTAACGCTATTTCTGTGCATCTGGCTTCTGAGTACAATCGGTTTGGGTTGGTTAGTCAAATCGGTTGCCATCTTAATTGCATTCCTAACCCTAGCGCCTGTTATTGCGTTTATTGGATTTCGCTGGTGGCTTCGGAGGAATTTGGTTGATAGTGCTTGCCCGGTTTGCAGTTCTGAGTCAGTGGGACTGAAAGGAACCGAGTTTCGCTGTGCAAGCTGCGGTGAACTTTTGAAGGTAAACCAAGAAGAGTTTGTGCGCGTTACTCCTCCAGGAACGATCGACGTGCAAGCGGTTGAGGTCAATGCAAAAGTTATCGAGGATGGGGATTAAGGAGAATCAGAAACTCGAAAGAATCGATGATTTCCTAGCCTTCGGCGATCGCTCAAAATAAAATGATCGAGCAATCGTAAGTCACTCGCCGCTTGTCACTCGTGGTATTGGCATCAAGCGTCTTCTTTTCAGGGTGTTTGTCAGAGGCCAAAAGAAATCAACGTGATGCAAAAGGTTAGCACCCCACACAGGGTACTAACCTTTTGTTTTTCCGAGGTACGGCTATACCACTAGGCAGGAAGGGAAGGAATCGGAGCAAGCGATCGCCATCTTTCCACATCAACCTTTAAGCTTTGGCTGAGATGTAGCAGCGGTGGGATGAGGGCTTGCAGGTCAAAATCTCCTTTTAGCAACGTTGGGATGAGCTGAGGTAAGCGGCGCAGGTAAAGCTCTTGAGCGCGATCGCACGGCAAATCGCGGCAAAGCTGCCGTCCAACTTGGAGCAACTGATCCAACATCTGAGCGGTCGTGGGCGCACTTTCTGGGTCAGGCGTATAAAGGACATGCCACAGCATCCGTAACGTAATACGCTCAACAATTTGACAAGTTTGTGTCGTGCGGAGAGTACAGTGCAGTTGGTGCGCTTCGTTGGCGATCGCCTCCAGTTCCGTCAAATAACTCAGACAAAGATCGATGTTCGCTGGGGGAAGGTCGCTGGTTTCCCGTTCCAGAGAACGGAGGGCCACCACAGCCCGATGGCTAATGGCAATTTCTGCAGCCACCTGAAGCTCTTGGGGCACATCCAGTTCGTCTCGATGGAACGCCATCAAGACCCCAAAATTATCTCGATACACCTGAGCATAAAGCTGATCTAGCTGCGTCAGAGTAGACTGACTGAGCAGGCGCATGATGCGATGCCGATCTTCTGCGAACAAATGCTGCAAGTTGTAAGACTGCTCGCCAAACGTACGGTTCATCGCCTGAATCACCCGTGCGGCACTCGCCAACTCCAGCGATGCAAAAAGCTCTGTCTTTAGTTGGGTAAACAACCGTCGTCCAGCAAACGGCTGAATGCAACAGTGGAAATCCCATCCTCCGAGATGCAGCACCGCAAAGACGAGATAGGCTGTTTCACAGGTAATTTCGGAGGTCAGTTGCAGTTGCCCAACCGCCAGGGTTAGGGACCCAATGCGCCGCAGCTGATAATCCAATTGTTGAGTGCGATAGCAATAGATGCGCGACTCCCGAGGGTAGTCCTGGAAGAGCGATCGAATGGCATAGTGAGCGGCGACCTGTTGCAGTGTCGTGCGGCTTGGGACAACTAGTTGGCGATAAATTTCTGCTCCATTGCCAAATAGATCCACATTGCTGAGGATCTTTCTTAACCGCGTGACGAACTGGCGCTCCAGTTGCTCGCCTGTCACCTCTTCAGCCAGTTCCAGCGCCCGCGAAGCATAACGCAAAATCTGTACGCCTTCTGGACGAGACACCTCTTCAAAGAACCAGCCACAACTGGTGAACATAAATAGGGCATAGCGTTGCATTTCTAGCAGCCGCAGAGCATCAACCCGTTCTGCATGGTTGAGGGGATGGGTCTGGTGTCGGCTCAGAAAATGGCTAATGTTGGTCGAGGAGCGATCGCCCAACACGTCAACATACTCATCCCGTGCGGCCCAGGGATCGCGGAAAAACCGGGTTCCTTCTGTTTCGTAGATGGCACTCAACGCATCCCGCAGCCAGTTCAACGTATCGCGTAAGGGGCGTCGCCATTTTTGATGCCAGACTCCACCACCGCCACAGCCACAATCATCCTGCCAGCGCTCCACTCCATGCGAGCAGCTCCAGGCAGTCACAGATTTTAATTCCACCTCCCAGGTCGGTGAATGCAAGCTCAAATAATGGGCAAAGTTGGTCACCGTCCAACCCAGGTTTGGAAATTCGTGGGTAAAGGCATAGGCCAGTGCCTTTTCACTTCCGCCTTTGTGGTGGCCGAAGGTTTCACCATCTGTGGCCACAGAAATGATCTGAGTATCGCGATGATCCCCATGCACCGCCTGGCGGAGTCGGGCAGCCAAATGCTGGGAGCATTCCAGCACTTCTCCAAACCCCATATCACGGGAAATAGGCCCATCGTAGAAGAAGATGTCGATATATCGCGGTTCTCCGCCGTTCTGCGGCAGATAGCAGCGATATGGACGGCTGGGATCAACCTGGCTACCTCCAACCTCGATCCATTCAGGGTTCGGTTGATCAGCCGTGGATTGGGGACGGCAGCGTTGGGCTTGCGAAGGAGCCAGAATGATAAATCGAATACCCTCGCTGACCAGGGCTTCCAGGGTTGGATAGTCTACGGCTGTCTCTGCCAGCCACATCCCCTCGGGCGATCGCCCAAACCGCCGCTTAAAATCGGCCTTACCCCAGCGGATCTGAGTATACTTATCACGCTCATTGGCCAGCGGCAAAATGATGTGGTTATAAACTTGAGCGATCGCATTGCCATGGCCGTTGAGGCGATCGCAACTCTTTCGATCGGCCTCCAAAATCCGTTGGTAAACCTCGGGATCAGCCTGCTCCAACCAACTCATTAGAGTTGGGCCAATATTAAAGCTGAGATATTCAAAGTTATTGACAATATCGATGAGTTCGCCGCGATCGTTCAAAATCCGTGCAAATGCATTCGGACGATAGCATTCGTGATGAATCCGTTCATTCCAGTTATGGAAAGGCGCTGCACTCGACTGACGCTCAATCGCACCCAGGTAAGGATTCTCACGGGGAGGCTGGTAAAAATGCCCGTGAACGGTAATGCAAACCCCTGTCGTCGTAGAGGCGAGGTTATCATGAGGGGCGACGGTGTCTGCTAGAAGCGGCTCATGACTTGTGTGAGCGGTCTCTGTGGATGGGGAGAGATCAACCATAATGTTAGTTTGGCAGGAAGAATTATTGGTCAATAGGGCGGGATCTCCATAGATTCCGCTCAGACTGAAACGGGATTCATGCACTGGCCCCGTTTGATGCATCAACACTCAATCGGCAAGACTGGCCAAGAGATAAATGAGATAGGCTTCAAGATCTCCGTACAGGTTTGAAGTGGGGATCAACGTAAAAGTTCTATGCAACCAAGTTTGAGGAGTAGGGATCAAAAAGAAAGCATTGAAGATGCGATCAAAGCCATTTCTCAAACACAAACTCTCTGTAAAAATTGCTGCACTGAAAATGCAAAATTACTCTGTTTATCCCACCACATCGTCATTCAAATAAAGTCTGAAAGACTTGAAAAGTATAGCGTTTGTCCATTGGTTAGGCTGCAACTCTGAGGAAAATTTAAGCATTCAGTAACCAATCTGTAATTATTTTTTGCAGGTTCATTAGCCAGTCAAAGGGTATCGCCTTACCATAGCGACGTCTGGTTTGTTACAGACCATATGAAGCAACGTTGTGATGCATTATAGGTTGCTATCCATAGCTCAAAAACCGCTTGACTGCTTTCAAAATCACTAAATTGCTCCACCCAGCTAGACATCGGCAAAGAAAGAGACGTTGCTTTTTTGGCTTTTTGAGTATTGCAGAACTTCTCTAGAAAAGCATCAATTCTAGATAGGTATTTAATACTATCTGCCACCATATGAGAGAAGTCTGAGAGGCTATTTATAAAGATCCATAATGATGTTGATTTTGGCATGCGGTGAGGGCAAGCAAGCAACCGTTCCAAACCAACACTGAGATCTAATTCGGTTTGCTTGGAGGCAACTCGAGAGGAATTGCTCCTAAATTTCCTTTACGGAAATCGGTCAGCATCTCGCGAGCTGTCCGCTCTACATCGCCACTATGGCGACTCTCGGCTAACGCGACCAGATAGCTTTCCCCAGTCATGTCATCTGGCGATAAGCCATAGCGCGATCGCAAGCCCTCTATACCCGAAGGGATATGATCGCCCAAATCTTTGAGCAAATCTACTAATGCCGCAGCAATCCGCTGGTTATCATATGCCGCCTCACCAATGTCATCACAAATCGCTAACCGCAAGGCTGCCTCTTGATTCGTTAGTTTTGAGGGCAACACGCCGGGTGCATCCAGCAATTCTAATTCTTTAGAAATCCTCACCCATCGTAGTTGGCGAGTCACACCAGGGCGACGGGCACTATCTACCACTCGGCGCTGGAGCAGGCGATTGATAAGCGCCGACTTGCCAACATTCGGAAACCCCAGTACCACAGCACGCACTGGACGGGGCAACATACCGCGATCGCGCCGTCGTTGGTTGATGCGATCGCCAACGCCTCTCGCTGCCTGCGCCACAGAATCGACGCCTCCACCCTGGTTGGCATTGGTAAACAGCGGGGATTCTTCCTGTTGATGAAACCAGCCCGTCCAAGAGCGTTGCAATGAACTGGGAATCATATCCATTCGATTCAGCACCAATACTCGCTCTTTACCGGCCGCCCACTGGGCCAGCTGTGGATGTCGTGTTGCCAGCGGAATCCGTGCATCCCGAACTTCTAAAACTAGATCCACCTTCTTTAGCTGATCAATGAGTTGCCGCTCGGCCTTCGCAATATGGCCTGGGTACCACTGAATTTGCGGTGTCGTCATATGCCCCACCCAACTACCCAATCAAGATGTTCTTTGCAAGTCTTGGTGACTTTGTAGTCTAAGCAGAATTTTCATCTCCCCGTAAAGTGAAAAACTACGCAAGCGCCACATTGTCACAATATATTTCTAATGCCACACAAAACTTGCAGCGATCTAAACGGCTGAAAACTCTGATTTTATAAAATGGGTCGAATGGTTAACGCGACTCTGTGAGAGGTATATTTTCTTCAATTTATTTAGCCCGTTATATGAATAAGGCTTTCTAAGCCGCAGATGCAACTTAGAAAGCCAAATCGCTGTAGAGACCAATTTGCGTGACAAGAAAAAGTTTACTCTACGCAACCGGAACAGCAACCGCCTTGATATCGAGCTGCCTAATGTGGTTTGCCAAATACTGCACGTGGTTCTCGCTGGTAAAGCTCGCCATAACCGCGTCATATCCACGCTGCGCCAGTTTTTCTGCGTAATCTTGGTCATTCAACAATGTTGTAATAGCCAGGCGTAGTGCATCATTATCGAGCGGCGGCACTCCAACAACAAGTCCTTGATCAATCAGTTCTTCCGCCAAACCCGGTGTCCGAGAAATGATGACAGGCCGACGGCAAGCCATCGCTTCGATCAACGTTGTCAATCCTGCAGAGTAATCATTGGGCAAGAGGCTAACAACTACGACACTGGCATCTCTATAAAGCTGACGAAGCGCTTGCCATTCGTAGTGATCAATTTTCATATTGTCAGGAACCGTTTCTGGGAACGAGACACGGGTGCTCGTAGAAGCATTGGGCGAAACGGCCGAAATACGAACATCCACATCCATGTTTTTGGTTGCTTGAGCCAGGGTTCTGTAATCCCGCTGTTCCATCCCGCCGCTCGCAATAACAGGCACTTCTCCCTGACTGGTTGACTCACCAGGCTTGAAGAAGCGAACATCCGTCTGCTCTGGCAAAACACGGACACGATCGCTTGGCAGAGAAAGCCAATCACATAGAGACTTCGCTTTCAACTTTGTATTGACGAAGAAAACAGGAATATTTTGCTGCAGGTTAAAAAGCTTCAATACGCTCCGTACCCGTAGACGATCAGGAGCCATCACAGAAACGACAACCTTTGTGTTCAAGCGCTTCCATGCTACGAGCAACGCCACTGGAAAGCCAATGTCTTCACCGACACAAAACACTACATCATCGTCAGTAAGGTTGGAGACCATCTGCCGAGCCAATGCCCAATGCTCCGGCTGCCCAATCAACTTCGAAAGGAGCCTATCTTGTAGTGTGGCCGCATGAAGATTAGGCTGATGCACTCGTGCACTAAGCCGCTGTTGTAAAGTCCACAAAACATGGCGAGGGCGTCTGTCGTCCGAGGCCTCTTTCTCAAGGCTATCGAGGTCAAATGGGCGGCTCAAGGCAATGTGATAGTTCATGGTGTGACGATAGTGACAACTTTCATCTAAAGGAACAAATGAAAAGAACGCTTAGCTCGGCTAGCTTACGACTCGCCCTCACTTACACCCCTGTTCATCTTGTTTGGATGGCAAACTGTCTATTCTCAGGAATTTCACTAGATCTGTAGCAGCGAAATCAAGCAAGTCTTTAGTTCTCTACAAAAAAACTAGCCTGCTTTCCCTCCTTCTACATCAGGAGCGAAGTAAATTAGACAACATATTAGAAATTATGCCTACTGCTGATTCAGATATCAATAGTTTTGACTATCTTAGCTATTTCTTCATTTCTCCCTTTGCCGCAGATTTACCTATTTTTGACCGTGCTGAAGGCCTGAGATGTCGTAAAGCACGTCAAACCAACACAAGTTTCAGTTGTTGAGGCAAGGCTCTTTGCATCTTTGAATACAATTTTGCATGTAGACTTAAAAGAGACTTGTTTTCTCTCAGTACAATCCCGCAGATATCATGTTATCTATGTGAATTTTCTGTAAATCTTCAATCCAGCTTCGTTCAGCAAACTCAGCTCTCGATTAAACTTCGAGAACAAAAAAGAAAGGTTTGTTTACCCTTGCCTAGGGTGCGTCATCAATTAAACGCAGAAAGCTTGATGGCTGAGCTTGTCGCGCCCGACTCAACTAACTAGCTGAGGGCGATAACCTCTGTTCTGAAAGCAATGGAAAATCTAATTGATGACAGCCTCTAGTGGTCTGAATAGATCTTCTCATTTTAGAAGCAGCGAACGTTTTAGAGAAAGTTTTCCAACAATCGAAGGACGCTTATAGTTTCCTTATGTAACTGTGTGTAGCGGCTACATGTAGAGCGTTCTACATAGCCAGAATATACGTCGAATTTTAAGCTGCAAATAAAAATCTAGAGCTGATCTAACGTTAATTTCGAATGAGAGGTTGCATGTGGTGCATACACCCTCTCATTAGAGACTAACGTTATTCATCGCTATTACCTTCAATGAATTTGGTGGCCTAGAGAAAATGATTGGCGTTGCTGGATAGGGAAGCACGCTAGAACATTCAAAGGGTTTAAAGCTTCAAATGTCTCGTCTCACTTTCCGGCCAGCAACGCCTGGTCACTTGATTTTAGTGGGCGTAGTAGCGCTCCTCTAACCAAATGCGAACTTCATCTTCGGAAGAGAAGTCAGCCGAACTCCCTGTATTCGGGTCATAGGTATGCCATAGAATATGTCCGCGGTTACGGGTTTTCCAGACATGGGGTTCAGTATTCATGGCAAACAGTTCTGTGAACCGATGCCACGCGTCATGGAGTTTCCCCTTAAAAGACGTAGCTTGCATAATCAACCTCCTCGAATCCAGCACCTGATGTACTGGGTATGGCAATCGAATCCTGCGGAGATAATTGGTCAATGAAGCGAACCGCAGATTTCGACCAGGAGAGAGAGCTTGTGTTGCGAAATGAGCCTCTCACCTCCTACTTCTATAATACAAAGTGTATCGAGATTTACAATCCTTCTGTCGGGTTAGTGCTATAGGCGATCGCTCAATTTCTTCAGCACCACAACAGAAGTCAAAATTTTGTCAAATATCTTTGCCCGTAGCTTTGAATCTTATTAGCGAAATTACGACCTGAGAGGACTGATATCGCTCTAAGTTGCAAGTTTATAAACGGCATTTGCCAAGGATATTTGCGAACCTTTGAGCCCAAAAGCAAACAGCCTCAAGGCATAACGAATTGTTACACTTCTTGTAAGTATTTGCTTTCAGGTCTGTTGCAGTCGATTCATGCAACTAAGTAGCTCGGCACGATGAAAAACCAGACTCTAAAAACCTGTGCCGCCCGCGCTGCGGGCGGCACAGGTTTTTAGGGTTTTAGGTTTAATTGCACCTGCCAACTTATAGCGATCTCAAATGAGGTGTGAGATCGGATGTGAACGGTGGGGGAAGGCAGCCCTCCTCACCGTTCACACCTAATTTCGGATGGCTATGTGCAGAATTTGCATCGGTAATCAATTGTTAGGGTTGGGTCATGTTGACCAACAAAAAACCTGGGTTATTTCAAACCCAGGCTCAATCTGAACACAAGACTTACGACGTTTAACTTGATAGAACGCAAAGCGAACCTGGGACACCAAATCTCAATAGATTATCTCGGGGACGATTCAAGAAGAAAAACCAGTAGCATCAGAACCTAGAAACCAGATTTGTGGTTGAAAACAGACTAAGGATCAGATTTAGACCAAGGGTCAAACCATCAACTTAGGGGAACAGGAAAACACAACTCTTCCAGCATGCCTGGGCACCTTATCAAGAGTAGAAACACACCTCTGGCGATAGGTTCTGAGCTACTGCCACTCGAACAGGGAACAATTTAGCGATCGCCACTCTTCGAGGCTAATCCGATCGCTTTGGTACAGTTCACAAAGGAACTGACCTAACTGGCTACAAGCAGAGTAATAGTTGATTAGCGCTCTGCCTGCTCGCATCGCTTCACTTTGGTGAGCATATGCTTGCTTGCAATGCAGACGTTTGCGTGAGGAGGAGTAGCAGATACTGTGATAGCCATCTTTGTCTGCAACGACTTCGATGACCCAACCGTGATAAAAATCCGACGACTGTTCGCTTTGCATCTACAGGAACTCCCTCTCCATGGTCGCTTTTATATAGCCACCTCTAAATGAATGGAATACATTCATTTCTCGCCTGCATTCCTGTTTTAAAGATAGCCAGTCCTCACAGGATTACCCTTCGTCAGTTAGCGGAAAAGCCTCCGCCATTTTGCGCAAACGACTCAGGAAATGTTTGATAAAAGCTTAAGATTCAAGCGTTTTATTGGCCCACCAAACGATGGGAGACGCGGACTGAGGAACAATCGCAATGCCTCGCAACAAGACGAAACGATAGTTCATGTGAAACCCGAGTGGGATTCGATAGGCTGAAGACAGACCAATCAATAGTTCCTCATAAATAATATGAAATATGATTAGCCCACGTAACCTATCTCAAACCCCTTGGTACTTCATCCTCTTGCTCACCTTGGGCTTATTACTAGGGGGAAGCCTAACGATTGACCTGCTAATCATGCCGATGTTGTACGCCGATGGCATGATGGCCGATCCTGGTTTTGCAGCCGCTGGTTCAATGATGTTTTGGATGGTGAACCACGCAGAGTTAATTGGGGCAGCCGTTGTGCTGACGGGTGTGCTGGCTCTAGCTGTGACGCATCCTCTGGCTCGCGAGGGTTGGGCGATTATACTTGCCATCCTCTTGTTTGGCATTCCGCTGATTTACACCTATTGGCTGATGCCAGAAATGCTCGCTACAGGCGCGCAGTTGGACTTATTTGGCGATCGCGCCTCTATGTCGCCTGAGATGAACTGGCTGCACGGTGGATATTGGGGATTAGAAACCCTGAAAATCATGACGGCATTGTGGCTGTTCCGATTGATCGACCGTGAGCATCTGCAAATGCCTGAAACCAAATCCTAAAAACGGATTTCACGCTTCTGCCCCACTTCCAGGGTATTTTTGAAAGGAGCAATCCTGGAGGGGCGGAGGCTATGCTTTGAAATTTGTCTTTATCATCGATCCAATCCACAAGCTTGACCCCGGTCATGACACCAGTGTCGCGTTGATGGAAGCCGCACAGGGGATGGGCAATGAGGTCTGGATTACACAAGCGGACTCGCTCAGCATCGTAGATGGGCAAGCCTGGGCGATGATGCAAACCGTTCATCTCACACCTGTTGAATTGGTGGATGGACGCTGGGTTGCCCAAGAGCCTTGGTACCAATTAGGCAATTCTACCCTGCGCTCGTTGAATGAAATGGATGCGATTTTCATGCGAACGGATCCGCCTGTGGATGTGCCCTATCTCTACGCAACGCACATCCTAGATTACGTTGATCCCACCAAAACTCTGGTTGTCAACCGTCCCAATGGGCTTCGCCTTGCCAACGAAAAGCTCTATGCCCTGAAATTTACAGACATTATCCCCGAAACCATTGTTACTGGAAAGAAGCAACAGATTCGTGAGTTTGTCGATAAGCATGGAGCTGCCGTACTGAAGCCGCTCGGTGGCAAGGGCGGCGAGGGGATTCTGTTGATTGAAAAAGGCGATCGCAATTTCAATTCACTCATCGAGCTGAGCACCCAGCAGGGAACAGTGCCGATTATGGTGCAAGTCTTTTTACCTGCCGCCAAAGATGGTGACAAACGGGTGATTTTGCTGAATGGCGAACCGATTGGGGCGGTCAATCGCATTCCTTCTGGTGGAGACTTTCGCGGCAATATGGCCGTGGGTGGACGGGTCGCAGCCGAGGCCGTGACCGAGCGCGATCGCGTCATTGCTCAAACCCTCGCCCCTGACCTTAAAAAAGATGGTCTGTATTTTGTGGGCATTGATGTGATTGGCGGATACCTAACGGAGGTAAACGTCACTAGCCCAACGGGTATTCGCGAAATTGATCGATTGAGTGGCCTGAAGCTCAGTCATCAGGTAATGGATTGGGTTGTACAGCATTGCAAAACCCTCGATCGCTAAAGTTGTCCTAAGCATCGCATGACCTAGTTTGTGTTGCGAAGACAGGCACGCATATGCGTAATCAGCCTAGAAATTCGTCATGGGCAATGGTCATTGGCTCGTACCAATTCTATGAAAACCGAAGCCCGATCATTTCTTAAAAGCCATGCACTGCTGGGCTTTTAAGAAATGATCGGGCTTCGCTTAAGCGCGTAGCACTCAATCAGATACTTGTTGAACTCGCTCAGGATCGTTACGACAACCGATTTGACTTACAGGTTCAGGGATCTTGAGTGCCAGGAATCGGTAGTGTTGGCGCAAGAAACTTGGTTAGAGAAAATCATAGATACGGAGGCAATCGCAATTCAGCGGTTGTTCCGTATCCCTGTTAACAAAAAAATCATGACCGTATATCAAAATACGAAAGGGTTAGAAAAACCATTAACTTTTGCTACTGCATCTTATGGGTTCTGATTGTGGCATCCAGGTTGTTAAGTCGATCTTCCATCCGCAAGGGTTGAGCGATCGCCAGCACAACCCACGGAACCATACCTCGAAATTTACCAAAATTCCGAAATCTACCAGAATGTAGTAGAGGATCGGGCATTTAGGAGGAACACCAAAACTATGAGCAATATGCGTTACATCCGTCACCCACTTGCAAGTCTTTCGGGCATCAAGCGGCGACGCTTTCTGCAGTATGGAGCCATGGCGCTGGGAACCAGTGCAATAACAGCCTGTGCCTCCAATACACCCACAGCTTCTGTGGATGAAGCACCTGCTGAAAGCGCCACCGAATCGCCCGCAGCATCTGGGGAGTTGACCCAAATCACCTATGGCACCAACTGGTTTGCCCAAGCTGAGCATGGAGGGTTTTATCAAGCAGTTGCAACCGGAATTTACGAAGAGTATGGGCTAGATGTCACTATTCAGATGGGCGGCCCCCAAGTGAATGGCACACAGTTGCTCATGGGTGGGGCGATCGACTTCTTCATGGGCTATGGATCTCTGGCCATCAAGTCCATTGAAGAGGGCATTCCCACGGTTACCGTGGCGTCTATTTTCCAAAAGGATCCCCAAATCATCATGGCGCATCCGGATACCGTCGAAACCCTTGCAGACTTACAAGGCCGTCCGGTCTTCATCTCAGCTGCAGCAAATACGACGTTCTGGCCGTTTCTACGGGCAAGATTCGGCTTCACCGATGATATGAAGCGAACCTACAACTTCAACCCTGGGCCTTTTCTTGCTGATGAAACAGCTGGACAGCAGGGCTATCTCAGTTCTGAGCCGCTAAAGATTGCCGAAGAGGGGGGGTTTGAACCCGTTGTCTTCCTGTTAGCCGATGAAGGATACAGCCCTTACTCCACGACGATTGAGTGTCAGCAGGAACTGGTTGAACAAAATCCAGACTTGGTGCAGCGGTTTGTCGATGCCTCCATCAAAGGTTGGTATAGCTACCTGGAAGGCGATCCCAGCCCAGCAAACGCATTGATTAAGCAAGATAACCCCGAAATGACCGACGAGCAGATTGCCTATGGCATCGAGAAAATGCAGGAATATGGCATCGTCGTATCGGGAGATGCGGAAACGATGGGCATTGGTGCGATGACCGACGAACGCTGGCAAGATTTCTTTGACACCATGGCGTCAGAAGGCATCTTCAGCCCAGACACCGACTTCGCTCAAGCCTATACGCTAGACTTTGTAAACAAAGGTGTGGATTACTATCGCGGCTAGCGGATGGTAACCCTTTGTATTTTGGGGATAGCCCGACTTCATTTGATCATTGATCTTGGAGGTCGGGCTATCTGCAAAACATGCCTCGAACGCTTTGTGAGAATGTGCCTGCTAGGGTTGCATATCGAGAGTTTGTTCCCCGTTCTTACCCTAATTGCCCGTTTTAGCAAATGGAGAGATCGTCCATGACGAGTGCTAATGTTGCGTTTACGTTGAGTAATGTCAGCAAAACTTACTCAAACGGTACGATCGCCCTGCAAGACCTCAATCTCACGGTGAAAGACGGCGAATTTGTTAGCCTTTTGGGGCCATCGGGATGTGGCAAAAGCACAGTGCTGCGTTTGGTCGCCGGATTGGGCCAAATGAGCACCGGGCAGTTGGAATGGGGAGATGCATTCCGGCATAAGCTAGCCTTTGTGTTTCAGGAAGCCGCACTCATGCCCTGGGCAACGGTAGAGGATAATGTACGATTGCCCCTGAAGTTGGCTGGCATGTCGAAGCCACTGGTCAAACAGGCGATCGCCGAAGCCCTAGCCCTAGTAGATTTGCAGGGTTTTGAAAAATCCTACCCCCGTGAGTTATCCGGTGGCATGAAGATGCGAGTCTCCATTGCCCGCTCCTTGGTGACCCATCCAGATATGTTGCTAATGGACGAACCCTTTGGCGCATTGGATGAAATGACCCGGAGCCGACTCAACAGCGATTTATTGAACCTCTGGCAGCAAAAGCTCTGGACAGTGGTCTTTGTCACGCACAACATTTACGAAGCGGTGTATTTGTCGAACCGGGTCGTGGTAATGGCCGCCCGTCCGGGGCGGGTGGTTGCCGATATTCCTATTGATGCACCCTACCCTCGCGAAGATAATTTCCGAACCTCACCGTTGTTCACCAGCTACTGTCGGCAGTTATCGGATGCGTTGGCAGAAGCAACACAATCTCCCGCAGAACTCAGCACAGAACCGCGTTCCCGCTACGATGTCGTAAATTCAATCGCCTAGCGCTCCTCTAACTCCCCCACTATCTCGATTTATGACGAATCTTCTTGGCAATCTCACCAATTCAAGGCGTTCCACAAACCCATCCAAATCAGGGCAAGCGAAGCAACCATCCGGGGTTTTGGCAAAACTGCTGTCACCCGATGTGCTAGCCCCTATTGCCGTTGGCGTTTTGGTCTTATTGATCTGGGAAATCGGCGTGTGGGCTACGGGCACTCCCCCTTACCTCTTACCGGGTCCCTCTCTGGTGATACGAACCTTAATTAGCGAGTGGGGGACGTTGTTTCCGTCGCTGATGATTACGCTGCAAGTGACAATCGTGGCCTTCATTGGGGCGATCGTGTCTGGGCTAGCGGTGGCCATCCTGTTCACGCAAAGCAAGTGGATTGAGCGCAGCTTTTTTCCCTATGCCGTCATGTTGCAAACGACGCCCATCGCGGCGATCGCTCCTCTGATTATCCTCTGGGTGCGGCAGGTGGTTGAGGGCGATCAGGCCACCTTTGTCTCCCTGGTGATTTGTGCCTGGATTGTCGCCTTCTTCCCCATTTTGTCCAACACCACCTTGGGATTGAACAGTGCCGACCACAACCTGCTCAACCTCTTCCAGCTATATCACGCCAATCGCTGGCAAACCCTGCGTTATCTGCGATTGCCCAGTGCCTTGCCCTATTTCCTCGGAGGCTTGCGAATTAGCGGCGGGTTAGCCCTGATCGGGGCTGTGGTAGCAGAATTTGTGGCCGGGACGGGGGGAACGCGATCGGGTATTGCGTATCAGATTCTGATGGCAAGCTTCAATCTGCAAATCCCCAAAATGTTTGCCGCGCTACTCATGACAACCGTCTCTGGGATTGCGATCTTTGCAATCCTCACCTGGCTGTCAGATTTTCTCTTACGCCACTGGCATGAAAGTGCCATTAAGCGAGAAAATTAGCGCGTATTCCCGTTTGGTTAGGTTTTGTTCATGCAGATTCCTGCAAGCAGCCATTTTTGGCTGACCAATGCTCATATCCCTGTTGCCTTGCTATCTCCAGCCATTTCTCCCCAAACTCGCGATGGTTTGGCATTAATGGACATTGAGATTCGAGATGGGCAAATCGCGCAGGTTCGTCCGGCTGGAACGGCAATCTCTGGAGTAGCTGTCGTTGACTTGCGGCGGGGAATTGTATTTCCCTGTTTCGCCGATTTGCATACCCATCTCGATAAGGGACATACCTGGGAGCGGGCTCCGAATCCGACCGGGCATTTCGATGGAGCCCTTGAGGCACTTGGGCAACCAGAGAAACGCCAATGGCCATTTGAAGATATCTATCGGCGCATGGAGTTTGGGCTGAAGTGCAGCTATGCCCATGGGTCGAGCGCTGTGCGAACACATCTGGATTCTGGCGGAGAACTAGCAGATATTAACTTTGCAGCCTTTGCCAAACTGCGAGAGGAATGGCGCGATCGCCTCCATCTGCAAGCCGTTTCCCTCGTCTCGCTAGACTATTGGCTGACTCCAGAAGGCGAAAAGCTGGCGGACTTGGTGGTCGAATATGACGGCATCTTAGGGGGGGTTGCGTTCAAAAATCCAGATATCGATGCGCAGATTGAGCGGGTCTTTGACCTGGCCCATGAGCGGGGACTCAACCTAGACTTTCATGTGGACGAAAGCCCCGATCCGGCATCTGACGCCCTTTATCGGATTGCCCGCACGGCTCAGCGTCATGCTTTTTCTGGGCAAATTGTCTGCGGACATTGCTGTAGCCTATCGTTGCAAGATCCAGAGCAGGTAACGGCCACAATCGAGGCGGTCAAACATACAGCGATTGGCGTTGTCAGCCTTCCCCTCTGCAATCTCTACCTACAGGATCGTGATCAGGAAGCCTCGCTCAATCTTTCCCACATTGCTTCTAGTCGCGCGCTTGCCCATTTAGACAACCAACCCACCTATACACCCCGTTGGCGCGGCGTCACCCTATTACATGAGCTAAAGCAATCAGGCATTCCCGTTACGGTCGCGAATGACAACTGCCGCGACGCGTTCCATGCCTTTGGCGACCACGACATGCTGGAGGTGTTCCGCGAATCTACCCGCATTGCCCATTTCGACACTCCCTATACGGATTGGTGTCGCACGGTAACTGCAACACCTGCTGACTTGATGGGCCTACCCACAGTGGGGCGCATCGGTGTGGGCTTGCCCGCTGACTTGGTGCTCTTTTCTGCTCGCTATTTCAGTGAATTGCTATCGCGTCCCCAGAGCGATCGCATGGTTTTGCGAAATGGTAAGGCGATCGACACGACTCTACCCCGCTATGAGGAGTTGGATGATCTGATGTAGTAGTCAGGACTTGCGTGATCTTGAGGCATTTCGTTGATTTTGTGCCCGCGAAGCGGGCACAAAATCAACGAAATGCCTCAAGATCACGCAAGTCCTGGTAGTGACGAGTAAAACGCAAATGAACGCGGATAGGCGCAGATGAGACCGGCGATTCATTCTGTGGGGATTGGCAGGAGAGAGGCAAGGGCGATCGCCTGGGGGTAGATCTGGTGCTCTTGGGTTTGAATGCGGCGGTGCAGGGTGTCTGGGGTGTCGTCTGGGAGAAGTGGGACGGCAGCTTGGAGCAAGATGGGGCCGCTATCTACTTCAAGGGAAACCCGATGGACGGTGCAACCCGTGACGCGAACCTGGGCAGCGATCGCCTGCTCGATAGCATGAGCGCCTTTGAAGGACGGTAGCAGGCTGGGATGGATATTCAGCACGCGACCAGGAAATGCGTCGATTAGCCCATTGGTTACGATCCGCATCCAGCCTGCCATCACGACCCACTCTATATTCTGCTCCTGGAAGGCACTGACAATCGCCTGATCCAATGCTTCCCGGCTCTCAAACTCGCGATGATTGAGGAGTCGCTTGGGAATCTGCCAACGGTCGGCTCGTTCGGCGGCTTTGGCATCGGGGTTGTTGTAAATCATCAGGCGAATGCTGGCGTTGAGCCTGCCCTCGGCAATGCGCTGGGCGATCGCCTCAAAGTTGCTGCCACTTCCCGAGGCCAAGATACCCAGCGACATCGCAGGCTGCGCAAAATGCTGCTGCCATGCCTGCGGCGATAGCACCGGGGTAATAAACCCTGGATTGTCGATCGTTCGATCGAAAACCTCAATCATCGCACCAGAATCCATAGACCTTGCCATTCCCCAATGTTGGTTTCAGTGGCAATCTTATGCTGATTTTGGGATCTCATATCAAATCCGGTTGAAGAACCCAACTATCGTTTGTGCCCGCTGCTTTGCAGCGGGCACAAACGATAGTTGGGTTTTATGGCTATTTAACCGGGTCCGATGTCATATAGCGATCTCAAATGATTTGTGGACTCGGATATAAAAGGTAGGTTGGGCTATGCTCGCCCCACTTTCACATCCGATTTCGGATTGCTGTATAGCCTTTTGGAGTGCGGGCAACGGCAAGATATGAAGGGCTGTTGCAACTTGTGAGGAGAATAGCAGAGCGATCCCCGCTCTGATCTATTATCAGTACACCATCAGTACATGCCAATACAATCATTGATTTAATAAAAACGATCAGCCGTTCAGATTTTGGTTAGCAAAAGGAAAAATTCTTTATGTCAAGATAAATAAATTCTCACCCTCGAAACTGTCAATTTCTATCAAACTCGGTCAATTTTGGTCATTTTAGTCAAGTCTGGGGCAACGGCAGGGCCTATACCGTCCGTTTCCTTGCCCTGGGTCTAGCTATTTTTGAATGTTCCCCTTTTAAAATTCTTTTTGAAACGAGAGAAATAGGTTGTATGCCGTCTCAGGATATTCTGGAACGTGCCCGTGAAGGCGATCCCAGGGTAATAGCAGCAATGCTCAATCGGGTACTCAGTCCGTTGGGGGTGCGATCGCAAGCCGCACGGCGCGATCGCACGCTGCACGTAGTTCTTTCAGGCGATGTGGTTCCCGATGCAACGCGAATGGCGACCGTCATGCGTAGGCTAGCGGACGAATTGAGAATGAAATCAATTGAACAAATCCGGCTTTATGGGCAGAAATTGGGAGAAGAATCTGTAGCATGGAAGCAGCATTTGGCAGTGACCATGGAGCCTGAGTCAACAACAAGCATGACCAACTATCAATCTGATACCCCAGAGGTACGTCCGCAGAACGAAAACTCTCCCGTTCCCCCTGCGGAAACCCCTGTAGAACCCCTATCTTCTGCACCGAGCGAACCTGTAACCCCAGCCCCAATCTCTCCCATGTCGAATAGTGACCCAGCGCCAGCGCCTGCGATCGCTCCCACATCTCCTGAACCGATGACATCTACGGCCCCAACCGATTTGGAGCGTGGTGCCTTAGCAGATGCACTGACCCTGGGTGAATCGAGTCATGGAGATGACGCTGAAGTCTCACGCCTGTTGCAACGCCCGGAAGCTGTTGTATTGCTTTTCCTGCTGGTGTTGGCAACGTTGTGGGATCTGTATCTCGATTTGGCGGAAGGTGACCAGAGCGGAGCCCTCTCTGGCGCACGCCTAGCAGCACGCCTGGATGTTAGTCCCAGCACCATTAGTCGGCGCAAGAACCAGGATGGCTTCAGCACTTGGAGCCAAACTCTAGATCCCGACGGCATTGCCTGGATCCATCAGAACGGACGGTTTTTGCCGCTCGATGCCAGCCTTGTGGTAAATCCGTAACTTATATCAAATCCGGTTGAAGAACCCAATTATCGTTTGTGGCCGCTGCAATGCAGCGGCCACAAACGATAATTGGGTTTTACGGCTACTTAACCGGATTTGATATTACCGCGTCTGTAGGGGCTGCACGGAGGCGAGAAACGCCTCAACCTGGATAAAAAATTCGGGGCCCGTAACACGGGCAAGGTCATTGTGGCCAGCATCTGGAACCAGCCAGAGCTGTTTCGGATCCGGCGATGCGGTGTAGAGCGTCTCGCTCATATCCGCTGGCACTTGCCCGTCTTCCAAGCCATGCATAAAAAAGACCGGCATTTGCAACTGTGGCACTTTAGCGATGGAGTCAAAGCGCTGGGTCAGCAGTTGATCAACCGGGAGCCAGCCAAATGGGGTGGTGCGGTGTGTCATGTCTAGAATGGAGGTAAAGGAGCTTTGCACAATCAGCCCAGCCGCGTCGGGTTGGCGCACTGCTAAGTCAATGGCGATCGCACCTCCCAGGGAATGTCCATAAATGAACACCTGCTCTGGAGCATAGCCCAGTTCGTTCACCAGAAAATCCCAGGACGCTTGGGCATCTTGGTACACGGTGGCTTCTTGGGGAAAAGCTCCATCACTCATGCCATAGCCACGATAATCGACCAGCAATACCGACAACCCCATCTGGTGAAAGCGTGCCGCATGGTTCACATTTGCCCCAATATTTGCCCCATTGCCATGGAGGTAAAGCAGTGCTCCCCTTTCTCCTTGGGGGGTTCCGCTGGCGGGCATCCACCACCCATGCACCCGTTCCACGCCATCAACGACAGGAATCTCGATCCAAACTTCCTCAAAATCTACCCCTACATCAGCAGGTGTACTTTCCAGGGCTTCGTCAGGGAAGAAAATGAGGCGCGTCTGACGCATATACAGGAGTGCGCTCATCCCACCATAAACAGCAGCGGCGATCGCCAAGCCCATCAAAATCCACTTCATTCCTTAGCCTGCCTTCCTGTCATAATTTTTTGGCCATTCCCAGCCATTCCATCCACCATATTACTCAGCCAAGACTTACGCATTTTGTTCCAGGACTTACGCATCTGGTTGATTTTGTGGACGCGACGCGACCACAAAATCAACAAATTCACTCCGGATTACACAAGTTTTTCGTAAGCCCTGTCAGCTTGACAAAATACATGGGTGGCGAGGAAATGCCGTTGTCAAACAATCGCCCATGGCAAAAATCAACAGTTGCAGTTCTAGATGCACACGGCTTTATCTGCCACGCTTGAGCCCCTTAGCCTTCACAGATTTCTAGCGATCATGACGCCATCGCAGCTTATTTGTTGCTGGCAAAAACCCACTTAATTTAGGTGGAAAAGCCAGCTGATTGAATAAGTTCTGGTGACTAAAGTCGCGGCTATCAGAACAAAGTCTGCCGTTGCGGACTACGAAAAGTACTAGCTTGAGAACCCGCGCAAGCGCGCGATGGCGGGGTTTCCTTCCGCTAGTCACGATTTCAACCGCCAGATTTTCTTATCCCGAACTCACGTTGGTTAAGACAATGAACTGGTTTGCACAGCGGCTAAATAAGTAAAACCCGCTTTCGCGGGTTTTCGAGGGGGTTGGTTTTTGTTGTCCGCAATGACAGGTTTTGCGCCAACCTCAGTTCAGTCGTCGATGGCCAAAGCTCACTCTTGCGGAAAAGCCATCATGAACCCCTGGAACGAGGCGACTAGAAAGGCGAAATTAGTTCAGGAGCAGCGAGTTGTTGCGGCGATCGTAGGTAATTTTGCCCCGTTGAGACAATTCGTTCAATGCTTCGCCCAAAGCGGTCATAGTTTCACAGAGGGGTTGGTTCATGCGCTTCGAGCATTCTCTTGCCAGCTCGTAGATACCGTAGGGGTGGTCGCGGAGCAATTCAGGCAAGAGCTGTGTCAGGGAGGCGTATAAGACGAAATCGATGTCAGCCATGAGTATATGTACCTAACTCTGTTTTCATTAGGCCATAGGCTTCGGGCGATCGCCACCCTTTATTTCGATAAGTTTGCAGAATGTTAACCGCCTTAAAAAAAGACATCAAACCGCAATCTTTGGGCTCAAGATTTGTCCAGAATTGGCTTATGCGTCTCTGACAGGTAGGGTTTCGAGCGTGGATTCAACATTTTGGCCAAACAGGTAGCCTACATAGGCAGAGGAAATAGCCGCAAAGAAGCACCAGACAGAAACCAAGCCACCGGGGAAGACGTAGGTTGTTGCCAAGAGCGACCCCAGCACAAGCCAGCCCAAACCCTGCACCGATGGGTGGCTGATCAACAACAGCGGAGCCAAAATTGTGACCACATATACCACCTGCCCCAAAAGTTTCAAGGCGGGATGAGGAATGAGGATCTGAAGGCTATAGTTGAGGGTCTGGTTTTGGATGGTGACGGAGAGCCAATCAGGGTGAACGGCTAGTGGCATCAAGAAATAGGCCCCATAGGCAAATCCGATGCAAGCCATGGCCCGCCAAAGCCATCGCACCCATGGACGCACTTCGAGCATTGACACCATGAACGGGGTCCAAAACAACCAGAATCCGTGGGAGAAAGATACAAACCCAGTCGCAGCTTGGCAAGTCAGAGCTAGATCATGGGTTCCCAAACCCAACCAGACAAACCCTTCGATCGCCTGCTGCACACCAAACGCCATAGGGAAGGCCGCCAAGGGAAGGAAATGGCGATCGCCCTTCCAGGCTTTCTGAAAACACCACCCGCCCATCGGTAACAAGGCGGAACTGAGTGCAAAGCTTGCGGTTGCGGAGAAACACATAACGCACATCCCTTACAGTGAACCGAGTGTTCAGGTTGCAGTGCAGAAAAGCAAACGTCCTCTATCTCCAGAATATCGAGCGGTTTGCTTGGAGTTGTATTGCATTTCATGTCGCTTAGCTGTGGAAGGCGTCGACCCGATCCCGCCAAACCAAAGCAAACGTTATCCTTTTTTGCCCAGACCCCACTACGGATTATTTTTGAAACCCTTGCGGCACAAGAGTTTCAAAAATAATTTGATTCTAGCCTTCGGAAAATAAGTCCTAAATATCTATTCTGCTGTCAGGTTGTGCGATCGCTGCCATCTGGTTGATGACGGATCCAATCCAGGTCTCCATGATGCGAAGTTGAGTGTCTAAGTCTATTTCTTGAAATGAATAGCTTGTGTGTCCTTGCTGCCGAACCTCTCGGTTGCATTGGTCGATCTCGGCAAGGGAGGCTTGTGCTAACTCAGAACAAACAGCCAACGGGATTTCTGACGCCCCAAGATACTGAGGTTGAAAGCAATGGGCCACAAACGCGAGCGAACTACCAGGATGAGACGCACTCAGGTCTGTATAAGCTGGTATTCCCAGTTCGAAAAATCCGGGTGACAAGGTTGTTTGAGAAAGCCCCGTTGGATCGTCAGGCAATAATGGAATCCAATCCGGCGTTGCCGTCGCAACCCGATCGGCCACTTGGCGGACCCAGCCCAAATTAGATGGGCTGCCGACATAGAAAAATAAGCCAGGACTAATGCAATGGGCAGAGTGGAGCGAGACATAGGCATCCACTCGCTCAAGCTGCTCGATCCATCGACGAATGGCGACACACTCTGGATACGTATCTGCGGTGAAATGCCCCTCTAAATCTCGCTGATGCTTGAGCTTGAGCAGTGCTTGTAAGGTAACCGTAGCAGGCAGATCGGTAGCATTGCGAAAGACAAAATCTGGATCCGCCACTGGGACAACGCAAACCTTCACGGATAGCCGCTCATCGCGGAGCAAGGTCTGCAGCATGAAGATCGCCGTGAGGGGGCCGATGACTTCATCGGCATGACATCCAGCCACAATCACAACGGTAGGCGTCGCCTGTGTACCTCCGACCGTTACTCCGTAGAGCGATCGCCCCTCACCCGATACACCGATTTCCTCAACACACGCGCCCAAATCCTGCGTTTTCTGAATTAACCTATCTAGCTGTTTCAAATCAGCCCATTCCATGGCAGTATCCGCTAACGCCTCTTCGATGGTAGCCAGAGGCGATAATTTGATCGGGTATGACGCTCCCAGCAGCGAGCTCTAACCATTGAACAGTAGGCAGGGTTTCATTTTTGAAGCATTTAAATTGCAACGCGTACTCGTTATGAGTATGCTTAAAGAAATGATGTTTGGAGGGCAATGATGCGGATTGAGGATGTCCCGATTGCAAAAATACGCCGTCCTTTGTATCGGCAAAACGACGCCACCAAGGTAGAAGCTCTGATGCAATCGATCGCCGAAATTGGCTTACAGGAACCGATCGACGTGCTGGAAGTAGAAGGCGAGTATTACGGATTTTCGGGTTGCCATCGGTTTGAAGCGTGCAGTCGACTAGGGCATGAGACAATTCGCTGTAAGGTGCGGCGTGCTCCTCGCTCCGTACTGAAGATGCATTTGGCATAATCGCTATGAAAGTCGGAATTGTTGGAACAGGGTTGATGGGCTTGTCCATGGCGCTACGGTTGCAGGGACAAACCCTGGCAGATGAAGCCGCATCTCCGGTAGAAATCATCGCCTGGAATCGCACGGGCGAAAAGCTAGAACCTTTGCAAGAGGCTGGAGTGGCGATCGCCTCTGAGCCAACCGACCTGTTCCAGCAAGCCGATGTGATTGTCCTGATGCTGAGTGATCTCGCCGCGATTCGCGAACTGTTGTTTCCTGCCGCCCCCCCTGCTGGGGATAGCGACGAGGAAATGCCCCCATTACAGAGCTGCACGTTTATCCAGATGGGTACCATTGCCCCTAGCGAAAGTCGGCAACTTTTGTCAGACATCCTCGCAGCGGGGGGAGACTACCTCGAAGCGCCCGTACTGGGTAGCATTCCCCAGGTCAAGGCGGGAACGTTGCAGGTGATGGTGGGCGGCACCGTAGCGCAGTTTGACGAATGGCGATCGCTCTTGCACTTGCTGGGTGAGCCGTTGTATGTCGGCATGGTCGGCAGTGCAGCCGCGCTGAAGTTGGCCCTCAATCAGCTCATTGGCTCACTAACAACAGCCTTTGCCCAGAGCTTGCGGTTTGTGCAGCAACAGGAAGTGCCCGTTGATACCTTCATGGCGGTGTTGCGGGAAAGTGCCCTGTTCGCACCGACCTTCGACAAAAAGCTCGATCGAATGCTGGATCAAAATTTTGAAAACCCCAATTTCCCCAGCAAGCACTTGCTCAAAGACATTCGGCTGTTCCTGCAAGAAGCGCGAGCAGAGGGTCTAAGAGTTGACAGCGTGGAAGGGGTACGGCAAATTTTAGAGGCGACGTGCAATCAGGGTTTGGCAGATGCCGATTATTCCGCGTTGTCAGCGGTACTACAGTTTAGCGAAACAGACGAAACCCCATCGGGAGAATAGCTATGCACGCAAAACCCCAGAGCATGCAAATCGAGAGCATCCAAGTTGAAAGCCAGCCCAGCGAAGAGCGCCTGAACGAACTGGGCGTGCACAATTGGCCAACCTGGAGTAGGCAACCCTCTGAATTTCCCTGGGTCTACGACGATCCAGAAACCTGCTATTTCCTTGCAGGGGATGTAGAAGTTATGCCGGAGGACGGCGAAACAGTACGGGTTGGCCAGGGCGATTTGGTCATCTTTCCAGCAGGCATGTCTTGTCGCTGGCGCGTCTTGCAAGCGGTGAAGAAGCATTACAGCTTTGGCTAAAGGACTGGCATTTTTCTCGGATCGAACCAGGATGGATCGGTAAGAATGAACGCAGCAGGATGATGCCCACTGGCATCTCGATTGCATGCAGCCATGTTTAGATATGAACCCTGTCTGTTTATCCGTCAGGTTTCAACCTAAATTTGGCGCTCGAGTCGAACCATTTTGAACGTTTGTGAAAGGGAATCGTGCCAGAAAAGAAACCGCTAAAGCCACTTTTGATTGTTCTGTCAGGGACGGCGATCGCCCTTGGCATGGGAGCTTACCTGGGTTATCGTCTGTCGCGAGGCCCAGGGTTTGTCGGGGGAACCGGGCTCCCAACCAGCGCGGAGGTCATCCCCCAGGATGCAGTGATGACCCTAACGGTCTCGACAGATGAGCAACAGTGGCAGCAAATGCGATCGCTGGGGACGCCAGAGTCGCGATCGCAGTTTGATGCCCAACTGGCCCAATGGCGTGATCGTTTTCTTACCACCAATGGTCTAGATTACGACCAGGATATTCAGCCCTGGGTCGGGGATGCGGTGACGCTGGTGATGCTAGCCCGTCCAGCATCCGATATCGAAGAGCCCGCACCCGAAACGGAACCCGAGGAATCTGAAGCGGAATCTGAAGCGGACACCGCTGCAGCCCCTGAGTCGGCAGATGAGGGGTTCACCTTGCCGGAGAATTTTGTAGATCCCCGCAACCCGTTACCAATGGTGTTGGTGTTGCCCATTGCCAATCCACTCCAAGCCCAGGAACGGCTAACTAGCGCGTTGGAAGAGTCGGGAGCAGCCGTGCAAACGCGAGACTACGAAGGCTTCTCGATTCAGGAGGTGGATGGCGACGGCAACCAGGACTATGTGGCGACGGTACTGGACGAGCAGTATGTGGTCGTCAGCCCCCAAGCCTCGGCCATTGAACAGGTGATTGACGCCTATCAGGGCGATGCCCTGCCAGAGGTATCAGGCTATCGGCAGGCGATCGCCGAGGTTAGTACCGACCAACCCTTCTTGCAGATGTATCTCAATGCCCCTGCCGTCCGGTCAGAGTTTGAGTCGCGGTCGGTCGAACCTGTACCGGTGGTCGGCATGACGCCACTCCAACAGAACCAGGGCATTGCCGCCAGCCTCAGCCTAGATACCCGACAGATTCAGATGCGGGGGGTCAACTGGCTCCCGGAAGACAGCGACCTGCGCTATCCCGGCTCCAACAATGGGGGAGATCTGGCCAATTTGCTGCCTGCCGATACGCGTTTGCTCGTAACGACTACCAATCTGCAACGCATTTGGGACAGCTATCGCCAGAGTTCGGGGGTCAATCCCCAAAATCCGCTCAATCCCAGCACCTTTGAGGCCGGAATCGGCAGTCTAACGGGATTAGATTGGAATCAAGATTTGTTGGACTGGATGGATGGTGAAGTGGGCTTTGCCATGGTGCAGCCCACAGTGGCGGAGCCAGAGGCCCAGGCTGGTTTTGTGCTGATGGTGCAAACAAGCAACCGTACCGCCGCAGAACAGACCTTGGAATCACTGGATGCCACGATGCGCGATCGCTACGAATTCGAGGTCAACGCCGGACAGGTAGACGAAACGCCTATCACCATCTGGCAATCGCCGTTCGGTTCGCTAACCTTGACCCACGGTTGGATAGCAGATAACACGGTTTTTCTCGCTATCGGCAACGAAACCACCAGCTTGCTGCTGCCAGAACCCGAAACCAACCTGGGTGACACTGAGGCATTTGCCAGCACCAAAGCCGAAGATTTCAATGCCTACAATGGACGGTTTTATCTGGATCTGGGCAGCTTGCAAGGGAATCCAGCCTTTCTTCCGACACCACAATTGCCGGGTCGCGCTGGAGCGATCGCCGATGCAGTCCGCCAAATTGGAGTAACCAGTGCTGTACGGAGCGATCGCTCCACCCGCTTTGAGATTTTGATTCAGGTCGTTCAGGAAGGGGAACTACAGCCATTGCCACCCCCCGAGACTGCACCGTCTCCTGAAACGGAGCCAGAGGGCGACTCCTTCATTGAGTAAAATCAAAGCTGCTCGTTTACGGGAGTCAAATCCCACAAGGAAATGTCGTGATTTCCTTGCCCGGTCGCAAGGGATCTCCAGTCACTGCGCACCACGATGTGGTCGAGCGATGCACCCTCTCCCCAGACTTGCTTAATCAAAAGTTGATTGCGCAAATCCCACAAAAACATCCACCCATCAGAATCACTGCTCAAAAGCTGATTGCCATCGCCCCGAATTGCCAACTTATTGACATAGCCCGAATGCCCTTCCAGGGAGTAGGCAAGTTCTCCCGTTGCGACATCCCACACATAGATATTTTGATCTGTTCCCCCCGCAATCAGCTGAGAGCCATTGGGATTGAACAGTACGGTATTGATGCCATTGGCATAGCCCGAGAAGCGCTGGATCTCTTCTCCCGTTGCGATATCCCACAACACAATGTCAGAGGCTGTGCCCGCAGCGGCGATCGCCCGCCCATTTGGGCTGATGGCCAAGGCATTAACAAAACCGTCAATGCCCTCCAGCACCCGCTGAGGTTCACCCGTCTCCAAATTCCAAAGGCGCACCGTTCCATCTGCACTGCCGCTAGCCAGCATATGGTTGGGGCTAATAGCCAAAGTATTGACGGGGCTAGTGTGCCCCTCCAGCGTATGCACCAACTCCCCAGACACCAGATTCCATATCAAAACATGATTGTCGGCTCCACCACTCGCCAGCCATTGCCCACTGCCATCCAGTTCAATGGTGTTGACAAAACCGGTGTGACCACTCAACTCCATTTCTACCGTTCCGTCAGCAAGATTCCAGAGCAGCACTCGGCGATCCGCTGCCGCACTAATCAGCCCGTTGCCATCGGGCGTAAATAGCAAAGCATTTACAAAGCTACTATGCCCGGCCAAGGTTTGCTCCGGTTCCAACATTTGCCGAGGTGTTTGCGCAAATAGGGCACTGACCAGTCGTCCAGGCAGCGAATCTTCTACAAATGTTGCAGTTGCCCACAGTCCGACCCCGCTGAGCACCAGAACACTGGCAGCAATACCGACCCCACGTTTCCAGCGCCGGGGCGATCGCTGTGGTTTTGGAGAAGCCATCAACAAAGACGAGGCATGGTTTCCACCTATACCGATCGACGGCTTTGAATCAACGAGCGATTCGGTTGCAGAGGATCCGGTTGCAGAGGCTTGGTCTGAAGGTGGCGAAGAAGGAGGCGCATAGGAAATAGGGGGATCGGCAAACGCCTCCGGTAGAATCGTCTTTTCCGGTAGAACAACCGATAGCGGCAGCGTAACGTTGTTATTAGACGGCGGGCTATTAGAAAGCGGGGGATTAGAAAGCGCATGCTTGGACAGCGGTTCGGTTCGAGCACTGACAGGCTCTGCATGGGTCGAGGCTGGAATGCCCGTTGTCGATGTTTCTAGCTCAGGGAGACTGGCGATCGCCTGCAACACTGCCTGAGTATTGTCGGGACGGTTCACCGCCTTGGGCGCAATCAAATAATCAATCAAATCCGCAAAGGCAGGCGATACCTGGGGCGCAAACTGTCGCCACTCCGCCGCATCCCGCATCGCGTCATACATTTCCTGATCCAGAGGCTGCTTTGCCGTGAGCAGGTAAATAAATGTCCAACCCAACGCATAAAAGTCAGACTGAGGCACAGCCTGCCCCTTTTCTTGTTCTGGCGGGGTGTAGCCAGCAGAACTGATGCGGGTCATACCGCCCGTTGCACCCAGTTGCGCCATGTAGGTTTCCGTGACCGCCCGTGCTGCCCCAAAATCGACCAGCACGACCTGCCCATTGGAGCGCAGCATGATGTTTTCGGGCTTGATATCACGATGAAAATAGTTCTTTTGATGCACCAAGTCGAGCACCTGGGCAACTTGCAATAACCACTTTCGTGCCTGAACTTCGCTGATAGGATGGTTGCCCTGTTGCCGCATCCACTGGCGCAGGTTGGGGCCATCAATCTTCTCCATCACCAGACAATGCAGGGGCTCACCCTCATCGGCAGGCTCGTACTGAAAGTAGCCTTCTGCATCCACCGTAGGGACGCCCGAATGTTTGAGTTCGCTCAAAACCCGTGCTTCTTGCTGAAACAGTTGTACTGCTTTGGCATTGTGATTGTGGGCGGGTTTGAGGATTTTCAGCACCTTTGGAATGTTGCGCTCATAGGCCTCGTACACGCTACCAAAGCCGCTGCGTTTACTAATCAAACGCATGACCCGAAAGCGGCTTTGCAGCACTAGAGACGATCCACAACTTTGGCAAAAGTGATTTCCATCGTTGCCCGGATGGTTGGGCTGCGTACAATTTGGGTTAATACAAAGACTCATGGCAGTGCACATTCCTGGAGCATCCAGTACTTTTAGGATACTCTCTTCACCCATGTCACAACCGTTACAAATGTCCCATGTTCCCGTGATCAGTATCACCTCGAAACTGAACGCCGTGTGGACTTGGGCATTCAGCAAGACGGCCACCATCGCCCCATCAATGCTTTTGTTGCGTGCGGTAGCATTGTCAAAAGACGCTTAGACAACAAGAATTGAACGCCGAAATTGGATAACGCATTGAAAGACAACGAGTTGAGGAGAGGGGATCGTGCAGCAGTTCTCTGAAGCCGGGGCAAGCCCAGAGGCATGGCGATCGCCCCTGACCCAACGCGATCATCTGGGCAACCAGCGAGATTGGGTTTGGCGAGGCTGGAACATTCGCTATAGTTTTCTGCGATCGCCCCGCAACGATGGCCTGCCTGTCGTCTTCCTCCATGGCTTTGGTGCATCTCTACTGCAGTGGCGCAGCAACCTGCAACCCCTGAGCCAACATCACACCATTTATGCCCTCGATCTACTCGGTTTTGGGGGATCGGAAAAAGCCTCCACCGAATTTCGGGTTTCGCTCTGGGCTGACCAAGTGCGCGAGTTTTGCCAACAGTTCATCGGTCAGCCCATTGTGCTGGTGGGCCATTCGTTGGGCGCACTGGTGGCACTCACCGCTGTGAACCGCTACCCCGAGCTAGCCAAAGGACTGATCTTGGTAACGCTACCGGCCACTCGCCAAGAGCTGCTGCCCGGCCCCGTACAATCGATCGTGCATTCTGTTGAAAATCTCTTTGCCAATTCCTTTTTAATCACATTGATTTTGCGATTTGCCCGCCGTCCGTCGTTCATTCGATCCGCCCTGAAAAAGATTTACACCGACACCCAGTATGCCAACGAGGACATGGTTGCCAGCTTTGTAGAACCGGCGCATCATCGCGGAGCCGAGCGCACCCTTCTCAAACTGGTACGGGCACGAACCGCAACAGACTTTAGCGACGATACACGATTACTCCTCCAGTCCCTGGATATTGCCACCCTGGTGCTCTGGGGGCATAACGATAACATCATTCCCATTCGGTGGGGGCGGCAGCTACCGGAGTTCACCCCCAACCTGACGATGGTCGAAATTCCCGACGCTGGACACTTCCTCTATGACGAGCAAGCAGAACGGGTAAACCACGAAATTCTTACCTGGATTCAACAAACCATCGATATGCCCCACTCAACTCAAACGACGGTATGAACCAACTGTTGCGCCTTCCGGCAGGGCTGGTTGCCGGGTTTGTCTACCCCTTACGGGCACTATGGACATTGCTGCGAAATCCTCCGTTGCGTAAGTATGTGCTGATTCCCATCGCCATCAACTTTGTGCTGGGCATCACGCTCTACGCTGGACTGCTAACCGCAGGACTGGGGCTGATCGACGCGATCGCCCAGGATGTCCCCAACTGGACCGCCGAAATTCCCACATGGGCCACCCATGTTCCGGATTGGCGTTTCACCCTGCCCGCCTGGGTCACCCTGCCGGCCTGGGCAACCCATTTTCCCCATTGGCACCTGAACCTCCCCGACTGGCACATTACAGCTCCCAGCTGGCTGCATCGTCCAGACTGGCTGCATTTCCCCAATTGGCTCAGAAACCTGTCATTCTCCCTGCCCGAATTTTCCCTACCCAACTGGCGACCAACACTGCCAGACTGGTTTGCCTCCATTCCTAACTGGCTGGCGATCGCCCTCCTCTGGGTTTTGCGGCTTGTTCTCACCGTCATTTTGCTGATTCTCACCGGGTGGATTTTGCTGCAATTTGGGGTGCTCTTGGGTGCCCCCTGGTATGGCAAGCTCTCGGAAGAATTGGAGCGACGACAAACAGGACAGATGACCCTGGTCGAGGTCAGTGTTACTCAAGATATTTGGCGGGCGATCGCCTACGAACTCAAAAAGCTGGTACTAAGCTTGGGGCTAGGATTGCCGATACTGTTGCTCAGTTTTGTGCCCTTGATAGCAGCGATCGCCGCCCCCATCAGCATTGCCATAGCCTCCATTCTTGTCTGCTTGGACTTCATGGATGGGGCACTAGAACGCCGCCGCCTCCGGTTCCGCGACAAGCTCGGCATCTACTTCAAAAACCTTCCCGCCACAGCAAGCTTCGGCATTGTTTGCCTATTTTTTGTCAGCATCCCCCTCATCAACCTGGTCGCCATTCCCATTTGCGTTACGGCAGGTACGCTGTTCTTCTGTGACTGGATTTACCCATCCATGAAAAATCGGCAGTTTGGCTCTTCGAAACCGAAAACGCTGGAAGGAACACCGCCACAAGCTAGAAAGCCTAAAGGAAATGGTGAGGCGATCGCACCCGAAACTAATTCTCAAACGCCCTCTGGAGATTGAACAAAGTCTGCTTAACGGATTGCACGAAAATCTGGATTACCTCTAGGATTCGCGTCTTCTGATCTTGTCTGAGAAAATGTTTTACTTCACATATTGTGTCCGAGAAATGAACCCTTTCAAGGCTTTCCAGGCAAGCGTCAACAACAGCAGAAAATCCAGACTATTCTCTTGCCTGAACATTAACTGATTGAATGCGTTAGGACTCTTGTTACGAAAAATTGACAGGGCTCGAATGCTGTGTTAGCGATATGAGAAATACTCAGGAACACCACGTTAAATTTTTAGCATCAATCTTCAGTAGTGGTGTCCAGCATCTAAGATGCTCTGCTTAGAGTTCACTCGCACTTCGAGGTGATTCATGCAAAGATGGCTCACAGATAGCCTCCTCGTCGGGATCGTTTCGGTAACCGCCGGGGTTGGCGTCTCTCTGTTTGCGCCCAATGCGCCCAGGTCTTCAGCGATCGCAGGAAGTACCGTTGGTGCTGTGGTTAGTTCGGCTTTGGTGTTACGGCGCAAAGACGATGAAATTCTAGGACTGGAAGACCAGCTCGCCGATGATCAGAAGGAACAACTAACACTGAACCTCCCCCCTGAAGTTGTTTCTCTAACCACTTCACAACCACCTCCTGCTGCTGCAATGAATGGTCGCTCGCTGCTACCGACACTAAGCACTGTTGAGCGCGCCACCCCTGTCATTCAATGGTTCACCGATCGCGACATTCGTATTGAGAACTATCGCCAAGCAGACGCCGATACCGATGAAATCTTTAATCGCCATGCCAAAACTCTGGGCGATCGCCACAAAGATGATGAAGGCCGCCCGCTCCTTGCACCATTGCTAAAACAAATGAAATGGGCGATCGCCAAAAATCGAGGACTCCAGCATCACCTCAAAGGCGCAACTCAGCAACAAATTACAACCCAAACACAATTTTGTAATCACCTACTGCGCGACTCTCTTCTATCTTCTTATTTCTATAACAAGACCACAAAAATCATTCATGGGGCAATTCAAGATCGGACAGATGTTAGACATTTTTTTAATGGGGAATGGTTCGAACGTTTCATCTGCCATAAAACGGAAGCCATCTTCCAAGATCTAAATGTTGAATATTTTTATGTAATGAATCCTGTTATTCAATATGACAATGGAGACACGTTTGAGCTGGATTTATTTTTCTTGATCAATGGCATTCCAATTTTGATTGAATGCAAGACAGGTGGAGACTTCAATCAACACCTCAAACGCTTTGAATCCCATCGTAACCGCCTAGCGATCGAGCCCGAGCAAGCGTTCCTTGTCATTCTCGATCTTGAAGATGCACAAACACAACGGCTCAGCAAGTTCTGGAACTTCAAAGTCGTCAATCCCAAAATTTACGCCACCTTGCTACCAGATGTTTTGACTGCATCTAAATCAGAGGACGTTTGAATCATTCCCCCTTGAGAATGCCCCCAAAGATTACGATCGAAAGATTTTTGAGGAATTTGGGAATCTTGAGTTCATAGACGGTTTCACCAGGAGATTGGGTTATGGCTTCTGCGTGGGTGGAACGAGCCCAAAATGGGGATGAAGAGGCGATCGCTCATCTCCTCAACACGGCTTTGCGGCCTCACCATTTGCATACAACCGCGATCGTGCAGGACAGTAACCTGTCACTGGCTATCAACGGCACCCCCACCCCGCCCCAGTCAACCCTACTGCCGCTGCTCTACCGTGGCCTGCTGAAACTTCGTCTGACCACCATTCGCACTGTCTCCATCGCGATGCATGAGGCAGAAGGCGAAGCAGCCGTTTGGACAGCCACCGCTCCAGGAACTCAGCGGGGTCTGCTAAAGGGATTGGCAGAATATGGGGATGCAGGAGCGATCGCCCAGATCCTCACGGGTGCTCTGGTTCACAAGCGCGTTACCGTGCAGGCTCAGCGCAACGACGACCACCTCACACTGCGACTGACGGCCAACCCACTGCCCGACACCTTCACTCTCCTCACGCTAGTTAAACGAGAATTAGCGACCTGGGATACCCAGTTGCTCCAGACCATTGAGGTACAGGGCTATGAAGCAACGACTAAAGAACCGCGATGGATCGAAACAATCAATCCTAAAACGGTTTCCCTTGCCGCTGCGGTCTCTACCCATCCACGACCTCAACCGAAATCCTCGTCGAGTAAGCCCGCTCCAGCCGTTTGGACATTTAAATTCGAGACGCCCAAGCTTGTACTCATAGGGTTTCTATTGGCCTATGGATTGTTTGGTGCCCAGCACTACAACTTCAGCGATTTCATCAATGGCACCAATCCATTAATGATGTTCATCCATAATGTCAATCTCATCTTTCATGAAGCGGGACATACGATTTTTAGTATGTTTGGGCTATTCATTAAGTTGCTGGCTGGGTCTGGCATGCAGATAGCCGTACCAACCGTTATCTGCGGCTATTTCGTTTTTACACGGCAGTTCTTTGCTGCAGCAGTAACCCTCTGCTGGGTCGGCGAAAACTTTTGGGATGTATCAGTCTATATCAAAGATGCCCAGGAAAAAGCATTGCCGCTTCTGGGAGGAGAGGCTGTGCTGCATGATTGGCATATGATTCTAATGATGCTCCGAAAGCTGCGGTACGACGATGCGATTGGAAATGCAGCATTTGCTATCGGATCGGTAATCTACGCATTTGCTATCTTCTTAGGCATATTTTACGCGCAGATTCAACCTAAGAAGACAGAGCTATCCAAACCTCAACATTGAACCTCAGCCCGATGGTGTTGGCGTCTGAGTCATTTCACTACTTCGGAGTCGGTCTCCCTACAACAGGCCAACCGATGTTCTTAGAGTTCAGGGAATTGGTCATACAAGCACCGAAAGCAGGCATTGCTGATTGAGAGGATGATTTTTCTGAAAAGAGGTATGGCACGTCCTTTCCCAGAAAAAATCATCCTTGGGTTCTGCAACCCTAGATATCAACATTGGCGATCGCCAATACTCGTGAGGTTATTGCTCAACCCTTCAATGCCATTTTGTGATGGTGCTGGGCTTGGGCTTGCAAACTAATCTAGCCGCTCGTTTGGAGTACAGCCCTTTCGAAACAAACGTAGCAGGTTATCCGTTGCGCTGTATCTCTGGCAGGTATTTGCAGTGTGGCGATATCAACTTGAATTCCACTTTGCACTATCGGATGAAGATCCGTCTCACCATCAAAGCAGAACAGAACAACCACTTGCAGCCTTCTGTAGCTGGACGTTAACAGCATAATCACCTTGGTGTGAGGAATATGTACCATGTCCAATGGTCTGAGGCGCGTCGTGACGCATTCAGCATCCTGAGAGCAGGCATAACGTACAGGGCCGTATATTCCCAGGAAATATCAGAGCGATCGCTTCCACCTTCTCTATCGTTCAGAGTATCTACTGATGTGCAAATAAAAATTCTTGAGAGAGGAAGAATTCATTCAGCCGATCACAAAAGCAATCCAAATAGACAACTTCAAGCTGATCATCATCAATGTACTTAGTTGCATAAATAGCATCCCTAAAAGGCAATATTATTGTGGCTATAATTCAAGTAAAATGATTTTTACTTCAGCTTGAAAAAGGAGATTTTAATCAGTAAATCATCTTTAATAGCCATATTCACTGCAAATACTGAAAGACTAGAATCCTTGTCCTAGAATGGTTTCAGAATATATTTATTGATTCAAAAACGTAGCTTCATACATTTATTTGTGAACAGAGCCAGATCTCAGTAGTTTTTCTGAAATGTCTATTTAATCTCGACTTGAGATAGTTAACCTTGCACAAATTTTGCAAATCAACTCTCAAAACACCTATTCATTGAAGATTAAGTGAATTTCCCCTTTTTCTTATACCTTCTAACAGTTGAAATGGATAACGTGAATACAGGTCAACGCAAATCAGTATTTACGAATGTTCAACCAAGGAGATTCTATGCGTCCATTCACTTCCAAGCTGGCAAAGCTGGCACTCTCTGCTCTAAGCGCTGGCTGCCTGGCAGTCGCGATCGCTCCTGCGGCTTCAGCTTTTACCCTCGTGCCTGATCGCGAAGGTGAAATCGATGCTGGTGTTGGTCCGTCGCTGAGCAACGATGGCTATCTAGACACAAGCGATCTGGGCTACACCGTTGAAAGTCTCGACTTTGACGTCAACCGCAACAACCGCACTACCACAACTCGTAGCCGTCTCTTTGTAGACCGTGCCGACACCAGCAACAACTACAACGGTGGTATCTCTTTCCGGAGCCGTGACATTGGTACTAGCGACAACAACGGTACGCTCTGGCTGCGTCCAGTTGCTATGATTCAGCAAGGTTCTGGCATTCTGGAGCGCGGTCAGTTGGAAGCGGGCTTCTTCCGGTTCAACTTCACCACAGCTCTACGCGATCTGACGATGAGCTTCTTTGATGTAGAGTCTCGCGGTACATCCGTTCTGCGGGTGAATGGCGAAGATGTGAACCTGGCCGTCGCACCCAAGGGCGATCGTCGCGAAAGCAGCATCTCGCTGTCGAACGTCCGCACCCTTGAGGTCATGATCGGCAACGCGAACACCTCTGGCCCCAACCGCAACGACCGCCGTTGGAGAACAGGTGACGGTGTACTCGTCAGCGGTACAGGTACAACTGAGGATGTACCCGAGCCCGCAGCAATGGCAAGCATCGCCCTAGCAGCCGGTGGCTTGAGCTGGATGCGCCGTCGCCGTCAGCAAGTAGCTGAAGAAAGCTAAGCCAAGCCTCTAAACGCCTATCCGGCAGCTTGCAAAAGTTTTTGGTCAGACCAAGCCTTTTGCATGGCTACCGGATAGGCTCTTGGTCTTTGCTCTGGCAATCGGCATTAGCTAAAAACGCAAGAAACTAGGGGATTACTGTTCGACTGGAACAAAATTACTTGGTTTGATTTTTGCAGAAATCTCGATCGAACGGATCAATCTGGGCACTCTTCTACAAGAGGGGGAAACTCCAAAACAACTCCCTAGTTTCTGTATTGTTAGCGGCAGCTTTTGGGCTGTCCGTTTGGCTGTAAGCGGGCGATCGCAATATCTTTCAAAGCCTATTTTCAAGTGCTATTCTCACAACTTTTATTCACTCCTTTGAGTGTTTAGAGAGCAGAATCTATGCCTTCTATGCCTTCCTTTCTAATACGGTCTGTTTGTGTCCCCAAAGTAGCAGTGTTGGCAATTGGGATTGTTCTGATTGCCATCCAACTCGTCCTGACAGGCTTTGCCGATGAAGTTGATCACATCGGTATGAGTCTCCTATTTTGGGCCGCTATTTGGATGTTGCTCTCTGACAAACAGAACAAACTGAACCTTACAAGTAATACGTTGTCGATCGGGCTAGCCGCTATTGGCATCCTCTGGATAGTGTCAAATGCTCAACTGCCAATTGAAAAAGGAAATCACTTCGTACGAGTTGCCCCGCTTGTTACGGGGCTTTCTCTCGGATTATTGGCATCAGGCTATCAAGGGCTCAAACAGTATCGGCAAGAATTGGCCATCCTCTTTTTTCTAGGAATTCCTAGGGTCTTATCTGCACTTTTCTTTGATATTTCGCCGCTCACGGCCAAATTTACGTCATTGTTGCTTTGGTATGCCGGATTTGATGTGGTGCGAGAGGGCGTTTTTGTCATCCTGCCCACAGGTTCTGTTCGAGTCTATGATGGCTGCTCTGGAATCGAGTCAATGGCCTATTTATTGGGGCTATCCGTCATTTTCCTCATCATGATGCCCGTTCGCCGCTTCTGGCGGGCAACGCTCCCCTTGATTGCCGTTTGTATTGGTTTTTTTGTGAATAGCATTCGCGTTGCTCTGATGGCCTATCTGGTCGCGAATTCTACCAAAGAGGCGTTCGACTATTGGCATGAAGGAGATGGTTCAAAAATTTTTGCGATCGCCGCTGTCTGTATTTTTGGAGCGGTGTGTTTTCTTATTTCTCGACAATCCAAAACGCCGAGAAAATCCTGTACTCAACGGCTAGAAGAAAGCCTTTACCTTACGGAGGATGCGTAACGCCATGAGTTATCCCGAAGATATGCAAGATGGAAAAGTCATTAAAGCTGTCCAGCAATTTAGCGCCCGACTTGCCACGTCTATTTTTCCGTTTCGCTACGTCGGCTATGGCTTGATGGCACTTGTGCTGATCGATTGGCTCACCATACTTTTCCCACCTTCTTTCCTAAATCCAGTTTGGGAATTTCAGACCTTTGGGGCTCTTGTCGATCGCGCTCCGCTCTTGCTAGTCGCCATCCTGTTTGTGTTCTACGGCGGCTCTCAGGCACGGCGTAATGGAGAAGGTCTACTCCTCAAAGTACTTTCTTGGGGATGTCTGCTGCTGAGCGTCCTGTTCTTGCTGTCTTTGCCATTAGGGATTGTCAATACGCTTCGGATTGATACGCAAAATACAGAGGTTCTAACCGCTCAATACAATCAAGATCTAGCACAGGCAGAGCAATTCGAAGAAGAGCTACAAAGTACCTCTCCTTCCGAATTAATCGAGTTGGTCGAGCAGGAAGGAATCGCTGTCGACACAGACAATCCAAGGAATCTGAAAGAAGCACTGCTTTCACAAGTCAGTGAGGAAAAGACAGCCCTAGAGCAAAGTTTCCAGAGAACCCAGGCATCCGATCGCCGCATCCTAATTGAGAATTCCGTGAAATGGAATCTGGGTGCGCTGATCATCGCTGCTCTACTATTCACACTCTGGCGCACTACTGACTGGGCTCGCAAATAGCCTCCATTCAGATTCTTACGGTTTTCAAAAAATTTGCTTTCCCCTTGACAGTCAAGGAGTGCCATATTTCTGGCACTCCTTTTCCATAGGTAATGTGAATTTTAGATGCTCCAAAGGCTAGCAAACGCAATTTCAGCCAGCCCTCAAGCCTGCTATGGGCAACCCCGTATTAAGTGATAACAGTGGGTTCGTCCATGCCTGTGCAGGATTTGATTTGTGCAACCTCTTCTGCAATATCAATCAAGGGTTTGAGTGCTGTTTGCGGATCAACATCATGCTTTGCAGGGTTAGGCTCATAGCTTTCCAGGTAAACCCGCAGGGTAGCCCCTTTGGTGCCAGTACCAGAAAGCCGGAAGACAATCCGAGAACCATCTGTGAAACCAATACGAACCCCCTGCTTTTCACTGACGCTGCCATCAACCGGATCGGTGTAGCTGAAGTCGTCGGCATAATCCACGGTATAGCTGCCCAGTTGTTTGCCCTTCATATCGGGTAACGCATTCCGCAGGTTTGTCATGAGAGCATTGGCCCGATCGCTTTCCACGGCCTCGTAGTCATGGCGGGAGTAGTAGTTACGACCGTAGCTTTTCCAATGCTCTTGCACAATTTCCTCAACGGATTGCTGCTTCACCGCCAGGACATTTAACCAGAACAGTACCGCCCACAATCCATCTTTTTCGCGGACATGGTCAGAACCGGTGCCAAAGCTCTCCTCGCCGCAGAGGGTTGCTTTGCCCGCGTCCAGCAGATTGCCAAAGAACTTCCAGCCGGTCGGAGTTTCGTAGCAGTCGATCCCGAGTTGTTGGGCAACGCGATCCGCCGCTGCACTGGTGGGCATAGAGCGAGCCACCCCGGCCAGCCCATCCTTGTAACCGGGAGCCACGGTAGCGTTGGCCGCCAAAATCGCAAGACTGTCGCTAGGAGTGACAAAGAAGTGACGCCCCAGAATCATGTTGCGATCGCCATCTCCATCGGATGCAGCACCAAAGTCAGGCGCATCCTCACCAAACATAATGTCGACCAGATCATGGGCGTACACCAAGTTGGGATCCGGGTGCCCACCTCCAAAGTCTTCCAGGGGTTTGCCATTCTGCACTGTGCCCGCAGGTGCACCCAAGCGCTTTTCGAAAATCGCATGGGCATAAGGGCCGGTGACGGCATGGAGGGAATCCATACACATGCGGAAGTTGCCACCCATCAGAAGTTGCTGAATGCGATCGAAGTCAAACAGGCTTTCTAACAACTCTTGATAATCCTGCACCGCATCGATCACTTCCACGGTCATGTCGCCCAGCGTCGTTTCACCCAGGCGATCGAGATCGAGGTCATCGGCCTCCAGAATCTTGTATTCCGAGATCTGCTTGCTACGCTCATAAATGGCGCTGGTTACCTTCTCTGGTGCAGGTCCACCGTTGCCGATGTTGTACTTCACACCAAAGTCGCCATCAGGGCCACCAGGATTGTGGCTGGCAGACAGAATGATGCCGCCAAATGCGTTGTACTTGCGGACGACACAGGAGGTGGCGGGCGTGGAGAGAATCCCACTTTGCCCAACTTTGACACGGCCCCATCCATTAGCAGCAGACATCTTCAGGATGATTTGGATTGCCTGACGGTTATAGTAGCGGCCATCCCCTCCCACAACTAGAGTCTGCCCCTGATATCCTTCCAGACTATCGAAAATGGACTGAATGAAGTTTTCTAAGTAGTTTGATTCCTGGAAGCGGGGAACCGCTTTGCGAAGCCCTGAAGTGCCGGGCTTCTGGTCTGAGAAAGGCGTTGTAGCGACAGTTTTGATGGTCATTGGAAGTCCTGCGACTGAACGGCAAACAAAGCAACGATATTACGGTCTACCATCCATCATTAAGACAGATTGGCGTCAGAAAATAATCTATCGACAAGTTGGATGTCCCTGCATTTCGCTGTGTCAACTTTATAAAGTCTTGTTCGTAGCGTCCAGTCAAACTCAATACCCACCGTTCAACCTCGAAGCACTCGGTATCCCAGAGTACTGGGTGATTGATGTGCAGGGAGAACGAGTCTTCGCCTTTTAGCTGAATGATGCCGGACAGTACCAAGAATGCGATCGCTCCCGCATCCTCCAAGACCTCCCCATCTCGCTGCTAACCGAAACCGTTTGTCGCCTCAAGGCAGAATCCAATACCCGTGCCGCTGCCTGGTTTGCTGAGGCGATCGCCGAACCATCTGCGAACACCGCATCCTAGCACTAGAACCCTAGTAGAACTCTAGGTCTTCCCCACTACAAGCAGTATCCTCATTCCCATTATCTGTGTCCATCCGCATTCATCTGCGTTCCCCTTTCCCCTTCTACGCGCCAAACGATAGAATTGAGGCTTGTGCGTAGATTTTTTGCTATGAACCGCCGCTATCACATCACCACCTTCGGTTGCCAGATGAACAAAGCCGACTCAGAAAGGATGGCCGGCATCCTGGAAGAGATGGGCTTTGAGTGGGTCGACACACCCGATGGAGCAGACCTGATTCTCTACAACACCTGCACTATCCGCGACAACGCCGAGCAAAAGGTGTACTCCTACCTAGGCAAACAGGCCAAGCGCAAGCAAGAGCAGCCTGACCTAACGCTGGTGGTAGCTGGATGTGTGGCGCAGCAAGAAGGGGAAGCGCTGTTGCGGCGGGTGCCGGAACTGGATTTGGTGATGGGGCCACAACATGCCAACCGCTTGCGTGACCTCATCGAGCAGGTAGAACAGGGTAATCAGGTTGTTGCCACCGAACCTGTGCATATTTTTGAAGACATTACCCGCCCTCGCCGAGATAGTGAAGTAACGGCATGGGTGAATGTGATCTACGGCTGCAATGAACGCTGTACCTACTGCGTCGTGCCCAATGTGCGAGGGATAGAACAGTCGCGGATGCCAGCGGCCATTCGGGCTGAGATGGAAGAACTGGGACGGCAGGGCTTTAGGGAGGTAACCTTACTGGGGCAAAATATTGACGCTTATGGACGCGACATTCCCGGTAGTAAGCCCGATGGGAGCCATCTCCACACGTTCACCGACCTGCTTTACCATGTCCACGATGTAGCGGGCATTGAGCGCATCCGCTTCGCCACCAGCCATCCCCGCTACTTCACCGAACGGTTGATTCGGGCTTGCGCGGAGTTACCGAAAGTCTGCGAACACTTCCACATTCCATTCCAGTCGGGCGATAACGATGTGCTGAAGGCAATGGCACGGGGCTACACCCGCGAGAAGTATTTGCGGATTATCGACACGATTCGACGATATATGCCCGATGCGGCGATTAGTGCGGATGCGATCGTTGGCTTCCCTGGTGAAACAGAGGAGCAGTTTGAAAACACACTACGGCTTGTGGAAACAGTCGGCTTTGATCAACTCAATACCGCTGCCTATTCCCCCCGTCCCGGTACGCCAGCCGCGGTATGGGACAGTCAGCTTGCTGATGCAGTGAAGAGCGATCGCCTCCAACGACTTAACCATTTGGTTGCGACCAAGGCGGCTGAGCGATCGCAGCGCTACCAAGATCGCATTGAAGACGTATTGGTAGAAGATCAAAATCCCAAAAATTCCAATCAGGTGATGGGGCGCACTCGGAGCAACCGCCTCACCTTCTTCCCCGGCGATATTACCGCGCTGAAGGGACAACGGGTTGCGGTTAAGATTACCGATGTCCGTGCCTTCAGCCTCACAGGAGAAATGCTGGAACCGGCGCTGGTTTAAGAGAATCTCTTCAATAGGGCTTACGCGAAGCTTGCGTAATCCTGAGCAAATTCGTTGATGTTGTGGGCGCGATGCGCCCACAACATCAACGAAATACCTAAGTCCAGTTCAAAAAAGCGAGGGGCAACGTCCGTTGCCCCTCGCTTTTTTATTTTGATCGAAGTGCAACGAGCTAAGCGATTTGCTCTTGGACGAAGGCAACACCTACCCCTTTGAAGAAGGCAAGGCGATCGCCATCGGCAAACATCAGCACATTTCTCCCCTGTTGCCGCAACGTCAGATCGTCGCGGCTAAGGCTACCGAGCAGTTGAATACTATCGGACTCCCGCAGGTCGAGAACACGCGTAAAGCCACCTGCTCTACTTAATTGAACCGTGTCATTGCCAGGCCCCATGCGGACGATGTTGCGATTCCCTGATCCACCGTTGAAGGTATCATTGCCGCCACCCCCGAGGAGGCGATCGTTGCCACCGCCTCCGAGGAGGCGATCGTTCCCCGAGCCACCAAAAATGCGATCGTCCCCGGCACCACCCAGGAGGCGATCGTCTCCACCTAAGCCGCGCAAGATATCTCCGATGCCGCCACCAGACAACACATCATTGTCCATGCCCCCAATCAGCACATCGCGTCCACTGCCGCCAAAAAGGCGATCGTTGCCACTGCCACCGATCAGCCGATCATTGCCACCATTTCCACGCAACACATCATTGCCTTCGAGGCCATTGACAACATCTCGCCGGGGGGTACCACTAAACACATCATCTCCAGGAGTTGCTTGAAACCCGTTGTTACCCGGATTCGTGGGATTCTCACCCCCTGGATTTGTTGGGCTATCTGGCACATCGGCCTGCTCGGCAATGACATCTACCTTTACGTTGTCTGAGCCGATAGCAATGGTGCGTGAAACCGTTGTATCCAGGGTATCCCCAGAAAAGGTCAAGTTGTATTGCCCCGCAGGCAACTGCAACTGATAGCCTCCAGCAGAAAGGGTATTCGTGACAAAGGTTTGTCCAGCCCCAACGATGCGGACGGTGACATCACTCAACCCTTCTCCAGCATCATAGGTATTGTCATTGTCCGAATCATCAAACACCACACCCAACAACCAGGAATTACCAAAATCAAAGCGGTTGCCATATTTTTGGGTAATGACAAGAGGCCCAACGTCTGTACTCGGGTTGTTTTCGGCAAGAATACCAATGCCCACTTCGCGAAAAGCGCTACTCATCATGTTTTGGCGATGTCCGGGAGGGCTTTGAATCCCATCTGGCCCACCGCCCCAATCAATTGCAAGGCCAGCATGACCATGGAATACGCTTTTGCTAAAGGCAAAGATATTTTCTGATACTCGCGAATAGCTATATCCAGCATCTCTAACGCGCGCTCCCAGGGAAAGTCCACCTGGTACTTGATGAGTTTGCGAATCAACGTCAATCATGTCCTGGCTATGGCGACGAGAAGCGTTGTAGAGGCTTTCATTCCACGCCAAGGGAGGTACAGGGGTAAGTTGCGACCATTGGCTAGCCAGAACATTGCCATCAACCCCGAAAAATCGGATGGCAGAGTCTACGTCTGGATCCGCTGAACCAATGGGATCCAGGCTGTTAACGAGTAGATTCAACTCGGCAGACGGATTCATCCGCATGCGGTTGAGCAACTCCAACATTTCTTGTTCAGCAGGCGTTGGGTTAAAAGCCATAGGAAATCTCCAAAGTGATTGAGTGTTGGCGCATGGCGATCGCCGTTCCCTGGCAACTCACTAACGAGACGACAGGAAGCGGCGGAAACACGCATGGCGAGGACAGGGGCGAGTCGTCCTCAGATGTAACGAAAATATGGCGATGCCCTAATATGTCTTCACCCAGAGAACAGGCGTTCTAAATAGCGGTCAGCGTCAATCTAAGTGTATATACGGAGGCTCATAAAATAGAGTAAAAACCAGAACGACTGGTATTGTACTGATTACACCGTTGGATCTACCTTTTCCAGACGAAACGTCCAGACGAAAAGAGATATTGTTTTAGTGGTTCCTTAAAAAGATACATACCAGCCCAAGCTGAAAACGACCGTATTAACTACCAATCAATCGGTCTCGGTAGATCGAAAATAAGACAATAATGCTCATGCTTGCTAGATAGAGGGGAAAGGCCGCATTTTCAATATTCCACACGGGAATGGCCGGGAGCACCAGTAAAGAGCTAAGGCAGCTAGCGACGAAGAAGAAACCCGTCTCGGTTTCGGGAAACTTCCAGGCTTTGGTCAGGGTCGGAATGGCCGCAAACGCATCTCCAGCGATCGCCAAAAGAATCGCGGCTTTGGGCGCATCGACAGTCTGCCAGACGATCAGCGCAGCTAAGGATAGCGAGCCACAGGCCCAATTAAATGGTGTGATTTTCCAGTAGCTTTGGGCATTAGCAAAAGACGTTAAGAGCACCAATAGGGGCAAAAATCCGGCAAAGAATACTCGTGTGTTTGCCCAGATGTCAGCCCCTGAGGCAACGGAAACGGAGAAGCCCACAAGCGGTGCAAGCGCCCACATAGCCCAGGTGACACGATTTGGCTTCGTGCGCCCCAAAAGCGTATCTCGTATATAGACCAGCGCCCCAACTGAGCCAACTAGAGCACTGAGAATGACGAGCCACTGCACAAAAGAAAGATTCAGCATCTTGGGATGCTAGCACGGGTCTGAGCCCAGGGACAGACACAGATGTGTATCGCTAAATGGCCTGATCGGGTGAAGCGTCAGTTATGGTTATTGCTAACGCTTTATTTTCTCTGGACTGCGTTTAGGAATTGAATTGACGATTATGGAACCTGCTGTGCTGAGCCGATTTTGGGAATCCCTGAGCGGTGTATTCACGCTGAATGGCGATACTTTTGCCGGGGTGATGCTGCTGCCCAATGGCTCGGTGTTTGCACTTTTTGTGGTGTTGATGGCTGGGTTGGCGCTGGAGGTAGGGCAGGCAGTTATTCTGTTTGTCAATCAGGTGCGACCCATTCGGTTTGTGTTCAGCTTACTGATCAATGCGGTGCTGTTCACCTTCGGCTTTTTATTTTTGGGGTTGAGTACCTGGTTGATTACACTTTTGCCCTGGACGGTGAGTGTATCGTTTGTGGCTCTGCTGCGGGTGTTGGGGATTAGCTACGCGCCGCTCTTGTTTGGGTTTCTGGGAGCGTTGCCCTATCTTGGCAGCCCACTGCTCACGGTGTTGTCGATCTGGCACTTGCTCGCCATGGTGGTGGGGTTTGGCGCGATCGCCCAAGTCTCCCTTGCAGCCTCTGTCTGGTATGTGCTGATTGGCTGGGTCGTCTTGCAGGTTTTGCAACGGGTGATTGGGCAACCGATCGCTAATTTGGGACGCTTTGTCGCGAATCAGGTCGCTGGGGTAGAGCTGGTGCGAAATCGGCAGGAGCTTCTGGAACTGATGCGTTCGCGCATGAATCTATCCGACTCGCCCCTGCTACAGGTATCTGAGGGGCTCGTTTTGCCCGATGCTCAGCAATTGATCCTCGACGCTCGGCAGCGGGTGGGGGAGGCGATACAGGAGTTGGAGCGCCAGGGAGACGCGATCGCCATAGACTTCTCTCTACGAACCATTACCCCAAATGCGGATGCAACCGCCGTGCTCCGAGATGAAGACCGTCGCGGGGGGTGGGTTCGAGTCGCGCTGGCGTTGATTGGAATGGGGCTGCTGGCCTACGTCATCGTGGTGCTATTGGATCCGGCGCGTGAGGCGCTGTTGAATCAGTACGCCGGAATGCCCAAGCTGATTCGGTTTCTGTTCGACCTGGCATGGATTGGGGTGGTGGCGATCGCCTTTGCGGGTTTGCTAGCGCCATTAGAAACCCTGGGATGGTGGGCAGGCTGGTACAACGATGAAGTAGACACCACAATCAATGTGGGCCAACTCGCGACACCGACCGTCGATCCAGAAAACACCTCCCGCTACATTATTTATCTGGATGGCATCAGCCAATCCACCAAAGAGTATTTGCCCGATGTGGAAAATTTTCTGGCACAACTGACCCCAAGGTTACCCAAAGACATCGCGCTGATTCGGGGATTGGTGGGCTACTCCGTTCTCAACAACCCGCTGGATGAAGATCGTCCCCTGGCATTTCTATGGCAACTTGCAGATAAACTCCGACTGACCCGTCCCTCCAGTTTGCTGGGCAAGCTGATCAACCTCCGCAATCTGCTGATTGTGGGCGTCTCCTCCGACAAGCGCTACGGCCCCATCTACAACCGGGGCATTGCCCAGGTGATGCACAATTCCCTAATTCGCAATGGCTACCAACCGGGGAGTGGTGTGCCTGTAACGCTGATTGGCTTTAGCGGTGGTGGACAGATGGCCTGCGCCTCCGCTCCATTTTTGCGGCGGGCAGTCGGTGCCCCTATTGATGTTATTTCCCTGGGTGGCGTTATCAGCGCCAACAACAACTTTTTGAAGCTGGAGCACCTCTATCATTTGGTGGGTCGCAAGGATTCGGTAGAACGGCTAGGGCCCATCCTGTTCCCCGGTCGCTGGAAGCTGCTTCCCTTATCTTTCTGGAATCGGGCAAAACGCCTGGGAAAAATCAGCTTCGTTTCCCTAGGGCCGACCGTCGGCCATCAACTTCCTGGCGGCATTATGGATCCCGCTGCCCGCCTAGAAGACGGACGTAGCCACCTACAACAAACCCTGGATTTGGTCGAGAAAATCGTTCAGGGTAAGCTGCTCAAGGCATCGGATCGGTTGCCCAAACAGCAAAGTCACTACGACCACTTCAAGCAACTGCCCTTCAACCAGCATGACTACTATCCCCTCAACCAATCCATCGATCGACGGTGGTATTGTCCGATTGCTCCTTGGATGGGACGGCTAATTTTGCCTCGGTTGGAGGAGCGATCGCAGCTTAACGGCATTTGGATGGAGGTGCACCATGCGCCCGTAGGCTACGAATCCTTGATCGGCACGCAGGTTATTCTGCGTTGGGTTGATGATCTATTCGTGCAGCGCCTCGTTGCGGCAGTTACTCGCGATGTCCACTTCAGCGCTGAAGCAGAATACACCAGCACCTACGGCGGATTGGTACATCCCACCCGGCTGAATCACTGGCAACAGGTAGATCCCCTAGAGTCCCTAGCAGGGTCGCATCCTGTAGATGATGTGATAGTGAAGCTGGAAGGCGACGTACAGGTGGAATCCGGAAATCCCACTGTGCTTAGCATTTACAGCACCCCCGTCCAAATTACTGGACGCTACTACGGGCTGATACAGTTCATTGCCCCAGAAGGCGAGGCCGCCTATCGCGTGCGTCACTTCAACCGAGAAACCCGCCAGTTCGACGGTTGGGAAGAAACGGTACAAGTACCTCCCGTTCAAACCGCACTGGATGGGGGCTATGCGCCTTCAACAACTGACAAGATTGAACAATCACCACTCAATAGACAAGGTTGGTATATCTATGGGGCAAAAGATATAGAGGGACGCTTTGTGGTGCAGGCACTGGCTCCGCGATCGCTTTTCCAGTTGCAGCCGGATCAGGTTCAGGTTGGTCGACAGGAGGGCTATCGCTATATTCGCCAGGAAGCCTGGACAGATTTAGAGGAGCGAAAAGGAACGGTACAGTCGGTTTACATCGTGCCGGAACCCGCGCCGGAAACGCCTCTCCCTGAAGCCCAGTCCAAAAGCGATATCGCCCAAAATTGGCAGGAAGGCGATCGCGCTCTGTTGCTCCATACCTATGGCGGCATTGATGGCAACCACAAGGAAGCGGCGGCCAAGTCTCCGATTTTCTTTGGACACTTTGCCTATGGCTCGGCCATGGTGATTCGAGAGCCGCTAACCGATGAGTTGCGCTTCGACATTCAGTATTACCAGGTCTATACCCACAACACCGATGGGCTAATTGCGGGAACACTGCACTGGTCGCGGTATATGGGCGATCGCCAATTTGGTTGGGCTGGGAGTCGTCCGGTCTGTGACATTCTGGTCAAGCTCGATGCGTTTACCGAAGAGTACAACACCCAGAGCATCGTCAGCTCTCCCCTGTTGCTGATGATGGGGCAACTGCAAGCCATGACCGCCCGCTATCGCATTGGCGACGGCACGGGCGGCACCTATGTTGGCCCAGCCAACAATTGCTCCCAGGATTCTAATCAAGCCTTGTTCAACAGTCTGCGCCGCATCCAGCAGAGCATTGAGACGGTGGATCCTGAGAACCTGCAACAGTGGCTGGCCACTCATCCCGAGAAAGCCGAGCGCTATCGCCAACTGGTACGCCTGCGCAATGCGTTGGAAGGGGAACTGCAAACCTTTGGCCGACTCCGTACCGACTGGGAAAACAACGAGTACAACCTGGGTAGCACATTAGAAGATGCCCCCCTCCGCAATCTCCTTGTGGGCATTGGCAGTTGGCGCACCCTCTTGCCCCGAAAAGCGAGTGATACCATCATGCGCGTCTTCCTGCAATACAATGCGGCGGCTTGGGTGCTTTGCACCAACCAGATTGGTGGAGATGACCCGGATATCGAGGCGATCGCCCCCATGACGTTGTAGATACAGGCAAGTGATGCTAATTCTATGAAAGCCAAACCCACATTATTTTTGAAGCCCTTGCGGCGCAAGGGTTTCAAAAATAATGTGGAGTGGATTCTGCGCGAATTGGGATGAGCTATTCTCTATCCATCACGACTCAACCCGCTGAATATCCACAAGCTTCGGATCGATAATTTTTTGCCCCATACCGGGAAATTTGATGGCCAGGCACATCTTTTTGCCGGTGCCAAAAATGTGCGTCACCTGTCCGGTGCCAAATGATGGGTGAGCGACTTTTTCGCCCACTTTCCAGTCGGTCAGAACGGTATGGGAAGGCGCAGCCAGCTTTTTAGCCCGCATTTCTTTGATCGGCGTTGTTAGCTTTTTGGGCTGGGCATTCATCACATTGCTCAGCAACAAATCGGCAGGCAATTCGCCCAAGAAGAGCGAGGGACTCGCCGGTTCGCGGTTCCCATACAGGCGGCGCTCGCGGGCATAGGTGATGAACAGGCGCTCTTTGGCGCGGGTGATGCCGACGTAGCAAAGGCGGCGCTCCTCTTCCAAAGAGGCCGGATCATCCAGAGAACGGAAGTTGGGAAACAGTCCCTGCTCCATCCCGACCAGGAAAACCACGGGAAACTCTAGTCCTTTAGAGGAATGGAGGGTCATGAGCGAGATAGCAGACTTGCCATCGTTCAAGTTATCGAGATCAGAGGCTAGGGTCGTATTGGCGAGGAAGCCAATCAGGGAGGTGTCTTCACTGTCCTCTTCATATTGCAGGGCGGCGTTGTAAAGCTCCTGGACGTTGCCGATGCGATCGCGCGCTTCATCCGTATCCTGAGCATTCAGATCGTCAATATAGCCCGAATCATCCAGAATTCCTTGCATAACAACAGCAGCGCTCGTGGTGTCTAGCTCTGCCTGCCATTTTTTGAGGGTCTCAACAAATCCTAGAACACCCTTTGCCGATCGTCCAGCTAGGGTTTGCACCGAAGTTTCATCGCAAATTATGTCCCAGAGCGATGCTTCCGTTTGCTGTGCTGCCTGCTTCAGCCGATCCATCGTGGTTTTGCCGATGCCACGTCGGGGCACGTTGATGATGCGCTCGATGCTCACACTGTCGTCGGGATTGGCGATCGCCCGCAGGTAAGACAGCACATCCTTGACTTCCTTGCGATCGTAGAACCGCAGCCCTCCTACGATGGTGTAGGGCAACTGCAACCGTGCCAACACTTCCTCCAGGGCACGAGATTGGGCATTCGTACGGTAGAGGATAGCAAAGCTGCCCCAATCCAGCTCGGGATTGAGCTGCTCTAGCTGGCGAATCTGACCGATCACAAACTGGGCTTCATGGGTTTCATCATCAGCCCGAAATAAATAAATCGATTCCCCTGCCCCCCGCGTCGCCCGCAACACCTTATCAATTCGCTCAGTGTTCTGCTCAATTAGCTCATTCGCCGCTTCCAAAATGTTCGAGGTAGAGCGGTAGTTTTCCTCCAGCTTCACCATCGAGCGGGTGTCATCATCCGGTAGGCCATCGCCAAAGTCTTCCTGAAACTCCAGCAAAATCCGAAAATCAGCCGCCCTAAAGGAATAAATACTTTGATCGGCATCGCCAACGACAAATACTGAGCGATAGTTCCAATCTTCAAAGGTTTGCCTATTATTGGTTACCAACAAGCGGATCAAATCATATTGAGTGCGGTTGGTGTCTTGGTACTCATCCACCAGAATGTGGCGAAAGCGTTTGTGCCAATAGGCCAGCACCTGTTCGTTTTGCCGGAAGAGTTGAACCGGCACCAAAATCAGATCATCAAAATCGAGGGCATTGTTGTCAGCGAGTGCCTTTTGATAATCCGTATATACCTCTGCAATTACCCGCCCACGAAAGTTTGCTTGCTCACGCTCCACATCCTGCGGCGAAAACCCCTGGTTCTTGGCATTGCTGATGGCGTAGCGAATGGAGCGGGGTTCAAACTTCTTGTCATCTAGATTTTTGCTTAAGACAATGGTCTTCACCAAGCTCTGGGCGTCAGACTCATCAAAAATAGAAAAGTTGCGGGTGCGAATACCTGCTGGATCTTTGTACTTCTCGATGTCGAGCCGCAGGATGCGGGCACAAAGGGCATGAAAGGTGCCAATCCACAGGTTCTTGGTAATGGTTTTGTAGACCTGCGATCGCAACCGCATTCGTTGAGATTCGGGCAAGGCGTCCAGGGGTTTTCCCTTCTGCGCTAGGGCCTCTTGTTCGGCGAATAAGCGCTCGATCCGCTCCTTCATCTCACGAGCCGCTTTGTTGGTGAAAGTCACCGCGAGGATATTTTCCGGATCGACCCGATGATGCAAAATCAGGTTGGCAATTCGGTAGGTGAGCGCCCGTGTTTTGCCCGACCCTGCCCCTGCCACAACTAGCAGGGGACCGCAGTAGTGCTCCACGGCACGCCGTTGGGAGGGATTGAGCTGGGCGAGAAAGTCAGTAGGCTGGGGCATTGCGGGAGGTTGGCCTTTAAATTGCGGGAGGTTGGCGTTTAGGTTGCCAGTCGAAGATGAGGTCTTTGCAACCGTACAACAATTGCAGCGAGGTATGACAGTGCAGGAGAACAGGCATTCTATTCGTCATGCGATCTACAGGTTAGTCTAAAGGCTAAAACTCTGGCTTGGCAAAGCGTTTTGCTAGTGAGCGATCGCCCCCGGCTACAGCAACCTTTTCACACCAATCGCCGCCGTTAAAGACGCTCATAATATAGCCTTACGCATTGAGATTAGGATATATCATTTTTTTGAAAACCCCGCGCTGCGGGGTTTTCAAAAAAATGACTGGGCTTTACCTTAGCGCGTAGCGCCATATCAGAGACAATTAAAAAAAGGTTGGCGCGATCGCGCCAACCCATCATCTTAAGGATCTATTCACCATCTAAATACGCTGTAGTCAGCCTATGCAGATAGCTCTAGCGGCGTTAGATTTCAGACACCCAACTTTCTGATATCCAACCCGCACTGGTTTCATACCAGCCAGCCGAGTAGTCAAAGAAATCGACGACAGCTCCGTTGGAGTAGCCACCAACAATCGCAAAACCTAATCCAGGACCAGAGCGAGCAGAAAGCTCACTACCATTGGTTGAGACAACCAGCGTGCCAGCACTACCACCGCCACCGCCAGCACCACCGCCGCCGCCACTGCCCCCTTCGACAGTCCAATCAGAGGCAATCCAACCGCCACCCGCGATCTCATACCACCCGCCAGAGGAGTTAACGACCCCAACCGTCGCACCATTAGCTAGAGAATCGATGGGCGCAAAGCCAAACCCTGGCCCCGAGCGAATAGTAAGCGGGTTACCGTTGGTCGAAACAGTCACAGTATCGGGGCCACCATCGGGGCCACCCACACCGCCACCACCGCCGCCGCCACCGCCGCCTGCGGAGACCCAGCTACCTGACACCCAGCCGCCACCGTCAATTTCGTACCAACCATTGACAATATCGGTGTAGCCAATCACGGTGCCATTAAACAGCGCATCGACAGGTGCAAATCCAGCACCAGGGCCGGAGCGCACAGTCAGAGGGCTACCATTGGTAGAAATGGTGATGAAACCGGTACCACCACCGCCACCGCCGCCACCACCGCCAAAGCCATATTCAGGCCCAGACAAACCCATCGCCGAAGCCGTACTAGGCCCCACGACGCCATCTGCCGACAAAGAATTAGCGCTTTGAAACGCAATCACAGCGTTTTCAGTCCCACTGCCAAAGACCCCATCAATACCACCGGGGCTATAGCCATTGCTAGTCAATGTGCTTTGAACATCGGCAACAGCATCACCAACATCACCAAACTGAACCAGCGCCTCTGCCTCAGAAGGACTAGCCAGCACAACGACACCCATTGCTATTCCTGCAGCACCCATGACCAGCGGATTGTTGGGAGCAAGCCCCATTTCTGCCAGCGATCGGAGTTTGGGTTCCCCCGATGGGTCTTCAAATGCCGCAGATGCATGAAGAAAAGCCAGGTTTTCCATAGGTTCCTCACCCAATGCAATAAGAAACGGTCAGTCTTAGAAATCTACAATTTCTAAGAAATGCCCAAACTGACTAAAAAGTAGGGCATTTCAGAGATATTACGGATATTCGCGAACAGTGTAGCGTAGAGTTCCGAAAAATTAACGACAATTTCCTCTGCCCCAGCGATTATCGTAACCTACCGAAACCTCGTCTCCTCGCTGTGGCGTGAGGGTGGATAGATGAACCAACACTACATCTGCCATCTGGGCAACGTTACCCCGCCATATCCCGTGCCCTTCCACATCTTTGCCCTCATAGGCAAGGTTTGAGGTCAGCGTCTGAGTTCCCTGACGTGGGGACAAATCAATTCGATTAAACCCAGCTTCCCTTGTGTAATAGGCCATAAAGTCCACATCTGTCTGGATGTTTCCTGGACAGCTCATGGCCAGATTGTTCTGGTTGGGATCGGGTGATGTTGTGATAAATGTGTCGTAGCCTTCGTCAAATCCAGCAAAGAACCCTTCTCGATAGCCCTGGTCATACCGCTCATTTCCGCTCATTGTGGCGGATGCAAACGCGGCTTCGGGATTATTCCCTTGGTCAAAGCGGCGAAAGCGTTCACCTTCGGTATAGCCAATGGTGTAGCCAGAATCATACCCATCCTGAAAGCGATCGGGCTGCTGAGCACTGGGAGACTCTACCGGAGCGGCGCTGGCTCCAGGCTGAACAGTTTGCCCCGCTTCTTCGAGAACGACATTGCCATCAGTCCCAACGACCTGAACCAGGCAGGTACCATTGGGATAGAACCGAGTGTAGGTTGTAGCATCTGCCTCCGCGTAACCATAGGTGCGGCTACCATCATCGTTGGGTACAGCACTGATGGGGTTTGCTCTGAGCAAGATATTTTCGGCAGGTTTTTCCCCGAACGTGAGGTTGAATTGCCCTTGATCGGTGGCGACTTCAGCAAAATAATTGGGCGTATCGCAGGTTAAACCTTGGCTGGGGGTAGCCGTTGCTGCAGGCGCCTGCTCTACAACCTGGTTCTGAGAGGAATCATTGCCGTCACACCCTGCAATCAAAAGGATGCTCAATCCCAATACGGCTTTGGTCGGCATCTCCCGCCATTTGATTAACGTCACCATTTTCACCCTCGCTTCTAGCAACCAACGCTCTGCGACCACCGCGCCATTGGCGAAACCCTGGGAAGGGGAACAGACTTGTGCCTGCGATTTCGACGACTGACAACATAGGAACGCCGTGCATCTGGAATTATACAGACAGCTAGAAAAGGGTAGTCAAAAATCTTGGAATGTTTCTGGAATTGGCCGAAGGGTGCAGGCCTCCCACGTCCCATAATATCAATTCGCTAAAAATCCACTACAAATATTTTTTTGAAAGCCGCGCAGTGCGCGGCTTTCAAAAAAATATTTGGTTTTGGTTTTCGTTGAATTGGTATAAACCAAGGGCATTCGATCGCAAGCTAAGGAAGTCCTATAGGGTGATGTCAGCAAAGCGCTGCAACTCGTCAATTGGTCACTAATTTAATGGCGAATATTGCGAGCGATCGCCCCAAGCCTTTAGCAACATCAAGCCTTTCAGAACCAGCCTTAGGACTCGCTGAATTCAGAGCGTTCAGCCAAACACTGACCGTTGCTTAGCTGAACAGGCCTGCCGCATCGCGTTTCCCTACAACACTTGATGGGTATGGGAATGCTGTTTCACATTGTCTTCTTTCGTCACTTGGCGCTCTAGATTGAGCACACGTTTGCGATCAAGCGAAAAATTAAAATCGTCGCGAACCGTGCCAGAGGGTATGAGGTTTTGGGCTGCTGGGCGTGCTTTGTAGGTTCGTGCAGCAGAGGCCACACGCAACGCAAACTCATCGCAAAACTGTGCCGATTCTGGATATTCTGCCAAACGCTGAGGCTGTCCATCTTGCCAAACGGCTCCGAGGGTCGTCGCAAACGCCAGCTTGTAGGACGTTGGGATACCTCGATTCAGGGCTTCTAACATTGCCGAAGGAATCGGTTCAATCACTTCAATCGGGTGCAGTTCTTTATCCTCGCGCACGAAGCAAGAAGCAATTCCGATGACAACATAAGCGTCTGGGGCGAGATCAGAGGAGGGGGTTGTGGCTTGGGCAGTAGGCATAGTCGTCGTTAGCTCAATAACTTGGTCTGTGGTTCTTTTAAAGATTAATCTGCAGCTTTTTCAAATTGCAATTCTTCCAACTTGCATGCTTTCAAATTAAAGAGGAATCCGGTAATGCATAGGGATAACTGACGCTTTCGCAACTTTGGTGATTTTTATAACGGGGACAGGAAATGAAGCGATGTCATTAAACGCTTGTGCTTCTCTTTATCAAAACTTCACGAAGCCAGCCTCAATTCACAGACTAATAAGAAGATCTTGACAAGTTAGCGCATAAAAACTTGCATTCTTGAACCTTTTCAACATTAGGAGCGATCGCCCCTCGCATTCTACCGCGCTTTCCTAAAAGCCTTGACGGCGCTTGCTTCGACTAGGGCTTTTTGTATGAAGAAGTTGTAATTCGTATAGAATCTTCTACATTTTTCTGGATATTTAATCGGAAATTTCACAGACTCACGCTGTAGAGCTAATGGAAGACCTAATGGCACGGGTAAGACGCGACTTTGGTTTCCGTAATTTCATCACTATCAGTCGCCCAACACCGTCGCCAAAGCCAACAGGTTTCCGTAGTTTCAACCTAATAGTTTTCCTGGGTTTGAGAGACATTAGCTAGTGGATTACTGAGTGGACTACGGATCTCTAATCCAATGACAGTCCACAGCAGTGATTGCAATGGGGTGCGCTTGGCCGAGAGTCAAAGGATGTTTCAGCGTCAGTGGCGTATTGAGACCGACTCAATTAGCAACATAACCGTGAGGATGACAATGAGTATGCGCGCTTCTGTCAGTCGTCAACGAAATCCACAACATCTCGTCCGTCTATCTGAGCAAAAACGTATGGCTCTGAGTGCAATGAGCAACATTCGCAAGAGATGGCAACAAAAAAATGTATCCAGGGCGTTACTTGGCGCTTCCTCCTGCACCCTGGAATTCGACATTGATAATGCCGCGATTCTGCGACAGCGGGCACTCTCAAAGGCACGATGCGGATACTTCCGGGAAGCGATCGCCCTTTTCAACCGGCTTTTGCAGTCAAATCCAGACAGCGCTAGGGACTATAACAACCGTGGGCTCGTACATTTTCAAAGCGGAAACATGGAAGCTGCCCTGGCAGATTACAACCAGGCTCTCCATCTCAATCCTTATTTAGATGGGGCGTATAACAATCGAGCCAACTACTACGCTGCTGCGGGCTCGTTCTTGGAAGCTGTGCTAGATTACGATGCGGCGTTGGATCTCAACCCCGACAACATTCGCGCCTGGATCAACCAAGGAATCACGTTTCGCGACCTGCAAATGTATGACCGCGCGCTCGAGAGCTTAGACATCGCTCTGACCATGGGCTTACTCACCAGCCATGTCTATGCCGAGCGTGGGCGAACTTATCATCTGCGGGGCGATTGGAATTGTGCGATCGCCGACTACCAGCGCGCATTGGCCTGCATCAATGACCCTGATGCGATCGCCACAGGAAACACCTATCGCTTACAGCATCAAGTCAATAATTGGATTGAAGACCTTCTCAGCCCCATCGAATCTCTATCCGAAGGCTGCTAAAGGCTAATGTTTGAGCCGTTTATGGCCGCCATTATTCTTGAGCATATTTATTTCTAGTTTGACCCTGGTTGAGTAAGGCGTATCTCCGGATATCGGATTCACTCTCAAATGGTTTGTGATCCGTTCATTCAGAGTTATTCTCCTCACCTCAAGTTTTGATTTGTTATCGTAGGGACGTTTCCTTTAGAATCCCTCCATGTATTGCTCTCTGCCTATTGTGAGTGGCTCCTGAAGTTATGTGCTCTCTAGCGGGTACTCGTGCTCATGAGTGAACGCTTTGAGTCAACGCTGGGACGTCATCTACCGACTGTTGCCCGTGATACGACACATCGTTCGAGCAAGGCGTTTGGGCAACAACCGCGATAGGATGGCCGCAGGAATCTTGTAGGGTAGCATTCGACAACGTTCGGTTATCCACAGTATTGTCTTTGTCTGTAGAAAGAATCAGCGCACTGAAAGCCAGCGCTCCCAATCGTTTGAAGGCTTTCGTTCCGCTTTCATGGATCACCAGATATTTCTACGGTTCTACCCTTCCACAGTTTGCGCAAATGGGCTTTACAATTGTTTAATGAGTTTGAAAATCTAGTCCTGTTGCCGACGGCACAACGAGGTTTTGTAATCCACATCACACGGTTGAAACCCGCCCAGCTACAGAAACTCTACTCTGATTCCTTTGAGTTTGTCTCAGAGGCTTCCCACCCACGGTTCGTCGTACAAACCTAGAGAGCAGTTATGAAAAAAGACATCTCACGCTATCGCAACATCGGTATCTTCGCCCACGTAGACGCGGGCAAAACAACGACTACCGAACGGATCTTGAAGCTAACAGGCAAGATCCACAAAATCGGTGAGGTTCACGAGGGTGCAGCCACGACGGACTTCATGGAGCAAGAGCAGGAGCGGGGTATCACGATTCAATCTGCCGCGACCTCTTGCTTCTGGCAAGATCACCAACTCAACATCATTGATACTCCTGGACACGTTGACTTCACCATTGAGGTGTACCGCTCTCTCAAGGTGCTAGATGGTGGTGTTGGTGTGTTCTGTGGTTCGGGTGGGGTTGAACCTCAGTCGGAAACAAACTGGCGCTATGCCAACGACTCCAAAGTCTCTCGAATCATTTACGTCAACAAACTAGACCGAATTGGGGCTGACTTCTTCCGCGTTGTGAAGCAGGTCGAAGACGTACTGGCAGCAAAGCCCCTAGTCATGGTTCTTCCCATCGGACAGGAAAGTGAGTTTGTTGGGGTCGTCGATTTGCTCACGCGCAAAGCCTGGATCTGGGATGATTCGGGTGATCCGATGAACTACGAAATCAAAGATGTGCCGGCGGACATGGTAGACGATGTCGAGAGCTACCGTGAGCAGCTCGTCGAAACGGCTGTAGAGCAAGATGATGAGTTGATGGAGAAGTACCTCGAAGGGGAGGAAATCTCCATTGAGGAGCTCAAGACTTGTATCCGCAAAGGCACCGTTGATTTGGCCTTCTTCCCCACCTACTGCGGTTCTTCCTTTAAAAACAAAGGGGTGCAGTTGGTGCTGGATGCGGTTGTGGACTATCTGCCCAACCCGATGGAAGTGAAGCCTCAGCCAGAGATTGATCTGGAAGGGAATGAAACGGGACGCGTGGCTATTGTCGATCCAGAGAAGCCCTTGCGATCGCTTGCTTTCAAGATCATGGATGATCGCTTTGGTGCGCTTACCTTTACCCGCATTTATTCCGGCACCATTTCCAAGGGTGATACCGTACTCAATACCGCAACGGGCAAAACCGAGCGGATTGGGCGTCTGGTCGAAATGCATGCTGACTCGCGGGAAGAGATCGAATGGGCACAGGCGGGTGACATCGTTGCCGTTGTCGGCCTGAAAAATGTGCAGACCGGTCATACCCTCTGTGATCCGAAGGATCCCGCGACCCTGGAACCCATGGTCTTCCCTGAGCCAGTGATTTCCGTCGCTGTTGCGCCGAAGAAAAAAGGCGGTAACGAGAAGATGGGCATGGCTCTTAGCAAAATGGTGCAAGAAGATCCCTCCTTCCAGGTCGAAACCGACGAGGAGAGCGGCGAAACCATTCTCAAGGGAATGGGTGAGCTGCACCTAGATATTAAGGTGGATATTCTGCGCCGTACCTACGGGGTTGAAGTCGAGGTGGGCAAGCCTCAGGTGGCCTACCGCGAATCAATTACCAAGGAGCTGGCTGACAGCTACACCCATAAGAAGCAAAGTGGGGGTTCGGGTCAGTACGGCAAGATCGACTACATCCTGGAACCGGGTGAGCCGGGCTCTGGCTTCCAGTTTGAGTCTAAGGTGACTGGGGGCAATGTTCCTCGGGAATACTGGCCAGCCGTGCAGAAGGGCTTTGCATTCAGCGTCGAAAAAGGACCTTTGGCCGGGTATCCGGTTGTCGACCTGAAGGTAACGTTGACCGATGGAGGTTACCACCCCGTAGACTCTTCGGCGATCGCTTTCGAAATTGCGGCCAGAGCCGCCTATCGTCAGTCCCTGCCAAAAGCGGGTTTGCAACTGCTTGAACCCATCATGGATGTGGATGTTTTCACACCCGATGACTACATGGGCGATGTGATTGGTGACCTCAACCGTCGTCGAGGACTGATTAAATCCCAGGAAGCGAGTGCAACTGGGGTACGAATCAAAGCCGAGGCACCGCTGAGCGAAATGTTTGGCTACATCGGTGATCTACGGACTATGACTTCGGGACGCGGGCAGTTTTCTATGTTGTTCTCTCACTACTCCGCTTGCCCAGCAAACGTGGCAGAAGTCGTGATCAAAGAAGCAAAAGAGCGCCAAGCTGCTTCCTAATTCGCTTCAATGAACTGAATGAGTCAATAAAAGCAAGGGGCGATCGCCCCTTGCTTTTTTAATATCAATGCTACGAAAGCCCAAAACCGAGCCTCTTGTGAAGCCTTCGTGCTGAAAGATGCCAATCAAAACTATCTGGTCCTGATTTCCGCAACCTGAACGATCAGCTGTCGAACGATCAGCTAGCAGAATTGTCAGACTTCTGGTTTTGCTTTTTCTGCGCTTCGACCCGACGCTGATCGTCACGAACTAAGGGAACCATCACCGTCAATCCGCCCGGAATACAGGTGACATCAATCGGTGTTGTACCAACAATTTCACCATCAAGCACAACCTTTTGCGGCGGTTTCGTAGTGAGCGTCAGATGGTCGGTTTGCAGGTGTACGACATTGGGCTGCTCGACCCCGGCTCTGATAATGGCTGCCCCAAACATGCGTAGCATGGTTGTCAATCCCTGGAGTTTCGTCTCCGCTGAAGCGATGGTGACATCTAACTGGCCGTCGTTGTAGACCACTTCACCCCCACCCTGCGCCAGAACAGAGGTAGCAGGGGCCGCGTTAGCAATGGTAATGCTGTTGGACTCGAAGGTGTAGACTTCACCCCCGGCTTCGATGCGAGTTTCAAAAAGGTTTTGATTGTCCATCGTCTGCCAGCCCGCTGCGAGATAGGCCAGTACCCCCCACTGCTCTTTGAGGGAGTCATTGGCCAGTTGCACGGTCTCGGCTTCGTAACCCACACCTGCCAACAAAATCATGGGAATGTCATTGCAGCGAGCTACATCGACCTGACAGGGACGACCATTCAGAATGGTCTGACAGGCACTACGGATAGGCGTCAGGCGGGGTAAGCCGATTGCCGCCGCAAAGGCATTGGCCGTACCCCGAGGAATGACACCCAGGGGAACGCCCGTGCCGATGAGTGCACCTGCAACAGCAGAAACCGTACCATCTCCGCCAGAGGCAATGACCAAATTAGACTGTTGGGCGATCGCTTCCCGCGTCAACTCAGCCAAATCGTCAGACGGTTGAGTGGTGTGAACGCGCAAGTAGAAATGGGGGGAGAGCAGCTCTTGTATCAGTGTTAAATCTTGGTCGGAGTTGCCCTGCCCCGCATCAGGATTGAAAATGAGATCGGCAACCGATCGATTGGCGATGGCTTGTAGCAATAGATCTGCCGTTGCCGCATTGGTTGCCAGAGGAACATCTCGCACATTGCAAATCCGCAACAGGGCTTGAATATCAGGCTCATGGGGTTGGGCATGGAGCGGATCGACCAAAAAAATGACCCCAATAATATCCCCATTGACGACCTCTGCCGCAATTTGAACATCACCACCCCTGGCGCCAGACGACATTGCCTCAATGGGTAAGCCAGTCGCTTGCTGAATCCGCTGCCCTGTCGTGCCTGTAGCAACGAGCCGAAAGCGGCTGAGGACAGGTCGATGACGCTGGGCAAGCTCGACCAATACCTCCTTTTGGGCATCGTGAGCAATCAGGGCGAGGGTAGGAACCATAACCTTACAGGACTCCAAAGGTAAACGTGATCAACTATGGCTGGGACGGCGGTAAAGATGATTTGGGTGGGGCGATCGCCGATTCATCACTGGTTCCTGCTGTGGGCTTAGCCGCTCCGGTTTCATCGTCAGGGGATGCGTCGGCATCAGCGGACTGGGTGACGACCGTTTCAGTGACAGCAACAGACAATGGATCGGCTAGGACTTGCCCCGAGGGGGTTTGCCAGCGATCGAGCACATCGATCACCAACACTTCTCGCAGCAAAATCCGAACCAGAATCAGCAACGGAATCGCCAGGAACAACCCCAGAAATCCAAAGAACGAAGCAAAGACAATTTGAGCCAGCAATGTAATGGCAGGCAAGAGAGACACTTGCTGCCCCATCACCACAGGCACTAGCACAAACTGCTCAAGCTGCTGAATGACCAAATAGGAAACGATAACGGCCAGCGCTTTCCATGGAGCATCGAGGAGGGCGATCGCAGCTGGAGCCACCGTCGCCAGCACGGGACCAATGTTGGGAATGGCCTCTAACAATCCCGCTAGCAGTGAATTCGCCAGCACCAGCCGCACGCCTAACACCGACAGCACAACGCCGCTGGTCAACCCAATCACCACCATGTTGATCAGCGTACCAATAATCCACCCCACCAAATCCTGCTCACAGGCCGTCAGAATTTCATCCACCCGACGCCGATAGAAGGAAGGAAAAAAGCGAACGAACCCCTGCCGATAGGGTTGGGGATTGAGAGTCAACATGATAGTCAGCACCAGTGCAAAGAGGGTGCTGAGGGTGACATTGAAAAATCCTGAAAACAGCCGAAAGAAATTATTGGCAAGTTCCGTCGCCAGGGGCGTGACCTGTTCCAGCAAGGAATCGACGCTGGGAATAAATTCTGCGGCTTCCCCAGGCAACTGCACCAGTAGGTCATTAATCCAGGTTTCAAGCTGTTCTAGACCTTGGGGAACCAGGCGAGTCAACTCTTGCAACTGATCGAGGAAGGGGGGCACAATCAGCGCACCAAACAAAATCGTTAACCCTAACGTTCCGCCCACACCCACAAAGATAGCCAATCCACGCGGAATACCCAACCGTTGCAACTTCTTGACTAACTGCGAGAGCGCCGTCGCAAACACGACTGCGACAAAAACTAGCAACAGCAGTTGCCGAATTTCCCAGAGGATATAAAGCGAGAGCACGAGGGCCAATAGCCCCAACCATGCTCCAAAGTTCATTCCAATTTGCATGGAGATAACCGTCCTCAAACCCGTATAGCAGCTGATGGTTGGATAGTTGAGACAAGAGAAGAGGATACTGCCGAAGAAGACACCAATTCCAGCGGGTCTCTCATCCGTTTAGAGTGTATCGGGTAGATAGCAGAGTTGTAGATCAATCCAGCGGTCTGGCAATCTTCATTTTGAGGATAGAATCGCGATCGCCACTCACCTCTGGATTGGAGCTGGCAACGGTGGGTTGTAGCAAGATCCGTTGTTACGCTTGACAAGACACTGGGAAAAGGCTCTGGGCAAAGCGTCTCAGAGCAAATGATTAGTTTCAGCATTGAAGTTGTATCACAGAATTGTCATCGACTCATTCTACCTAGGGTCATAACAAATCTGGTTTTCGTAACCTGCGTGAGTCTCCAATGGGGTGACCACCCCATTGGAGACTCACGTTAACCTGGCTGCGACCATCCCACTGCGTCCCTCTTGGCAGGCGCGAGCGAAATGCCTTTAGGATGTTGCCTGCAATTCATCCAGCTTGGCTCGTACAGACTGAATATCCTGCCACATCAGCCATTTGGGACTTCCCTTCTCGCGGGAAGGATTGCGCAGCAAGTAGGCCGGATGAAAGATGGGCATAAAGTGGCGACCATCCCGTTCGTACCAGTTGCCCCGCACCTTAGTAATGCCCTCGCGAATCCCAAGCAATTCTTTCATGGCGATCGCGCCCGTCAACAAGACAATCTTTGGATCGACCAACCGCAGCTGCTCTAGGAGGTATCCCTGACAGGCTTGTGCCTCCGACGCTTTGGGATTACGGTTACCAGGCGGACGGCACTTCACCACGTTGCAGATGAAAACATCCGCTTCTGTCAGCCGCACAGAGGCGAGGATTTTATCCAGCAACTGCCCAGACTTGCCAACAAAGGGCAACCCCGTTTCGTCCTCATGTTGGCCAGGGCCTTCGCCCACAAGCACCACCGAAGCCTGGGGATTGCCTCGGCCAATGACGGCATTGGTTCGTCCTTCCGCCAAGTCGCACCGCTGACATCCGTTGCAATGCTGGGAAATCTCTTCCATTGAGTTATAGGTCCCTGGCAAGATCGGAACCTTCACATCCGTAGGAATGCGGTCGGGGTCGGGAGTTCCTTGAGAAGCTGCCGCATCGGAGGGGTTGAATAATCCAATCTGCTGTTCGCCTGCCATACCCTGAATTCAATCCGTGTTTGTTGCAAATTGTAACGCTACATCTATTGTAGAAGGAATACTGGATGGCATCGGTTACAGGGGCGATCGCCTCAGCTCAATACCACAACATCCTACCCCTAGATATCCTAGCTAAAGTGTTTACATCTCCAAAAAGGGAAGGTTTGACCCTATCCCTGGAGAGCCTGTGTAATTTTCCTAAGAGGATACCACCTTTTGGCAACGAACCCTTCGCGAATGCTGGAGAGAGTAAAGTCAGAATATCGCAGCCAAAAATCGAGGATGTGGTGACGGCTTTGTACCTCACTTCAAATTGGCTATTCTGCACTGTTCAGGGTTGCTATTCAATGACCGGAGACTAAATCCAGATGAGAAAAATCATTTGATTTTCCTGTGAAATAAGTTGGCAGGTGCAATTAAACCTAAAACCCTAAAAACCTGTGCCGCCCGCGCTGCGGGCGGCACAGGTTTTTAGAGTCTGGTTTTTCATCGTGCCGAGCTACTTATAGCGCTATGCGCGTTAGTTAAGTATGGTTGTGTGGGGCGCGGCGCGCCCCACACAACCGTTGCTGTGCTTAATGCGGTTGCACACCGCTATACTTACTCCGAAAGCATTTCACAGGAAATATTTCGGGGGGGATTACTATTCGGACTTGGGATGAGAGGGTATTTAAAATGTCACGGTAAGCATTGATTTTTCTTACACAATGAGCCCGGAGAACTAACTCTTTAAGCAACCTCCAAGACTCGATCTAAGATCTAATTATGTGCGGGATTGTACGGATTCTAAACTCTGCAGGATGATGAGCCGAAGATAACAAATCTCATGGTTCCCGGTCATCAATAAAGCCCACACCCTTGTGCCAACTCTCCCTAGTCATGGTGCTTTAGTTAACTAGAACAACCCAGTCATGAGAAGGTAGGGACAGAGATAATGCTTTTATCTCGACTGATTGCACCCTTTAATCGCACCTAATCGCACTATCAACTCCCATCCACTTCGGAAGGAGGGTCTATGCCATCACCGCTTCCCCCATTTCGCGATCGCTATGATGCGGGACGCCAGTTGGCACAGCCTGTGTTGCAGAAAATCGACGCCCTGGGCTTAACCCACTCACCCTTGCAAATAGTGGTGTATGGTCTGCCTCGTGGGGGCGTTATCGTAGCAGAACCGCTGGCACAGGTCTTGCAATGCCCTTTAGATGTCGTCATTGCCAAGAAAATTACCCTCCCCGACAATCCTGAATTGGCAATAGGTGCCGTCACAGCAGATGGGTTGGTGATGCGCGCAAGGCGGCAGATGTTTTTCAGACAAGGCGACCCCCAATGGATCGACGCTCGCAATGCCGCACTAGAGCGCGCCAAAGACCAATGGCACCAACTCACTCCAGTGTTGCCCCACATTCACCCCAAAGGACACTTGGCGATTTTGGCGGACGATGGCATTGCCACCGGGATGACGATGGCTGTAGCTGCGCGATCGCTCACAGCCAAACATCCTGCCTGCGTGCTGATTTGTGCGCCAGTCGCCCCGCAGTCAGTAATATTGCGCTTACGCCATTGGTGCAACGGCATCGTTGTGCTGGAAACGCCCGCCTCATTTTTGAGCGTTAGCCGCTATTACGCCGACTTTCCCCAGGTCGAGATGGAAGAGGCGATCGCCTGTCTCCAGCGTCACAACGCGACTTATCTTGAATCGGAGCACTCAGCTTCCTGGCCGTTGGACACGGTGGAGTAATCTCAATGACGCCGAATAACCGCACCCATTAGCATCTTGAAGCCTCGCATTGCTGATTGAGGGGATGATTTTTTCTGAGGAGGGGCGCGGGGCGCCCCTCCTCAGAAAAAATCATCCTTGGATTCTGCAAACCCTGAAGCCTTGTGCCACGAGAGTTTCAAGCAACTAGCTAGCATGGGAATTGGGAAATTGGTAGGAGTCGCGACACTGTCGCATCGGTGTCGCACTTTCTTCTCATTAAGGTATTTCAAGAAATATGAGGATCGCCTGACATTGCATTGCTAGGCGGTTGCCGCCGCAATCGGCTAGTTCCACCTCTTTTGAAGTGGTTTTCGGGCTGTTTATCAAGCGCAAGCCGGAGCAACAAGTTAGCGGATTCCGTAATAACCACATTGAAGCAATGCACCAGACCCGACAAAATCCTCAATGAACTTTGCTTAGGCGCAACCCGGTGTATCTGACGAAGGTAAATTCCCTATCTGACCATCCACTAAGGGATTGACTGTCATAAACCTCAGTGGGTTTTCGGATCGGTACTTCACAGGAAATTTAAATACACCACATTCTCACCTTAAGACTTTCATAAATTCAATCGGGAATTCTCGCATTCATTGCTGTAGACCGTTAGAGAGGAATAAAGCATTCAGGGATCTCGCATCTATCGCTAAACCTTACGCCGTACTTTATTTACCTCCTTTGCCAATCCTTGGATGGAACCTCAAGATTCTCCTGGAGTCTTGATTACTTAGTCCTGATTTGCGGGAACACTAACGGTACCAAAATTTAAGCACCCCTCTTTGTTCACTCTGGAGCACCTGCGACGACCATTATGCCAGCAAGATCTTTTTACGCTGATGCCGAGCATGAGGAAAATATGAATCCACCTGATGCCACAGCCAACGGCGACGATATGCTCAATTCTGATATTGAAGCTCAGATTGATACTGATCTCGCGAGTTTAGAGGTTGAGTACAGTCAGCCAGATGCCAAGCATCAAAATGCAAACCGTCGAACCACGGATCTGGTTCGCCTCTACTTGCAAGAGATTGGTCGCGTTCGCCTGCTCGGACGGGACGAAGAAGTGTCAGAAGCGCAGTCTGTGCAGCGGTATATGGGGCTGCTTGAGCTGTGTCGCGAAGCGGCTGAAAAAGGCGACGGAACGCTTCAGGCTTATCTCAACATGATGGAAGCGAACGATCGCCTCACCTCCATTCTGGGACACCGTCCTTCCCTAGAGCGTTGGGCAAAAGAAGCCAAAATTGAAGTGACAGAGCTGAAGCCCATGATTTCTGCGGGCAAGCGGCGCTGGGCAGAACTGGCCGAGAAGTCGCTGGAAGAGCTAGAAGAAACCAAGGCAAAGGGAATTGCAGCAAAGGATCACATGATCCGAGCCAATCTACGGTTGGTCGTATCGGTTGCCAAAAAGTATCAAAACCGAGGATTGGAGCTGCTAGATCTGATTCAAGAAGGCACATTGGGTCTGGAACGGGCGGTCGAAAAGTTTGACCCCACCAAGGGGTATCGCTTTAGCACCTACGCCTACTGGTGGATTCGCCAGGGTATTACACGGGCGATCGCCACGCAAAGCCGCACAATCCGCCTCCCCGTTCACATCACCGAGAAGCTCAACAAAATTAAAAAAGCGCAGCGTAAGATTTCCCAGGAAAAAGGACGCACCGCCACGGTCGAAGATATCGCTCGCGAGCTGGAGATGGCTCCACCTCAGGTGCGTGAAGTACTGCTCCGGGTGCCCCGCTCCGTTTCGCTCGAAACAAAGGTGGGCAAAGAGCGCGACACCGAACTCGGCGACCTACTGCCTGAACTGGGTGCCTCCCCCGAGGAAACACTGATGCGGGAGTCGTTGCAGCGTGACCTGCAGCAACTGCTCACCGACCTGACGACTCGCGAACGCGATGTGATCCAGATGCGCTTTGGACTGGGCGACGGCCAGCCCTATTCCCTCGCCGAAATCGGACGAGCGCTGGATCTATCCCGCGAGCGGGTACGGCAGATTGAGGCCAAGGCATTGCAAAAGCTGCGCCAACCCAAACGCCGTAATCGTATCCGCGATTACCTGGAATCCTTGACGTGAGATAACGAGACGACTGATACGACAATCCACATAAACCAGAACCACAGAGCGCCTTTAGACAGGCGCTCTTTTTTTACGTGAGCCCCTCCTTATGCCTCATATAGCGGTGTGCAACCGCGTCAAGCACAGAAATGGATGTGTGTGGGCGCGTTGCGCCCACACACATCCGTACTTAACTAACGCGCATAGCGCTATATCAAAGCCGTTAGCGAACAGCAACACCAGCAAGCGGTAGGGTAATGCGGAAGGTAGTGCCCTGGCGTGGCATGCTGTCAACAGAAATAGTACCTCTGTGAGCTTGGATGATTTGTTGGGCGATCGCCAACCCCAGCCCAAAACCGCCTTTCTCCTTATTGCGGCTTTTGTCGGTACGGTAGAAACGCTCGAAGATGAAGGGCAGATCTTGCTTGTCGATACCGATGCCCGTGTCTTCGACTTCGATCACGGCCTGGTGCGATCGCCCATAGGCTCGAAGGATCACCGTACCCTTGGCAGGGGTATAGCGGCAGGCATTGCTGAGGAGGTTGGAGATCGCCTGTCGTAACAGATTCGGATCGACATGGACAATCAGAGCTTCATTGGCCAGATCCGTTTTGAATTGGAGGTCATGTTCTAACGCCTCCAATTGCCAGTCGTAGGCGATCGCCTCCAGAAAAGGAATCAGCTCTGTACGTTGGCGTACCTCGCTATTGAGCTTGCCCTCATGCCGTGCCAGAAACAGCAAATCGCTCACCAACAGCCCCATCGATTTAGCAAGCGTAACAACTTTGGTCAACCGCTGGCGGGGCATGGTCAGGTCATCGGGAGGAGCCATCAACCCAACCTGGGCGTTACTCAAGACTGCGGCTAAGGGTGCGCGGAGCTCATGGGAAGCATTGGCGGTAAACCGCTGCAGTTGGTCATAGGCAAGGGTGAGCTGCTCGTTGCTAGATTCGAGTGAGCGTTGGCGCGCATTCAACTCTTGCTGCAATTGGGTGAACAGATAAATGGCCAGCATACCGCTACCCGTACCGATAATGGCAGAGAGAATCAGCACAATCCAGGTGACCGTGCGATAGGCTTCCAAGTTACGGCTGCGGATCTCCAGAAGGCGTTCTTTTTCATCGGCGAAGCGTTCGATTTCTGCCTGTGCCCGCCCCATCGTTTCCTCGCCTTCCTCTAACCAGTCATAGAGTTCAGCGGTTGATACCAACAGGCTGGGGTTGCCCTGCAACTCATAGAGTTGCCGTTTCAAGGTTTTCTTCTGCTCCAAGACAAACAAGGCTTCATTGACCCACACCCGAATTTCTTGCAGGTGCTGGGTTTGCTCGGGGTTATTCTCGACCAAACATTCCAGGCGATCCAACAAGATTGGAATGGTCAGAATGGCATCATTATAGGAAACGAGAAATTCTTCCCGACGGGTCAATCCATAGCCGCGCACTCCAGTTTCGGCCTCACTGAGTGCACCGAGAAGTCGCTTGGTTTCGAGGCGGACCTGCTGGGTATGGTGCACCCATTTCTCAGCCTCCGCTAGATTGACCGCCAACCAAGCAAACGCGGCCAGGGAGGTGAACAAGCAGGTGATGGGAATGGAAATGATGAGCCCAACCCGCTGCTTCACCGTGAGGCTTTTGAGCGATCGCCGAATTGCACGCTTCAGAGGTTTCATAGCATCCGTCAGGCATCCGTTTTAGGAACAAGGCGATAGCCCGTACCATACACGGTTTCAATCCAATGATCGCACTGCAACCGCTGAAGGCGCAGCCGCAAGCGACGAATCATGGTGGCGATCGCATTACTTTCTGGCTCGGCACCCCATTCCCACAAAGCCTGCTCCAGTTGGTCGCGGGTCATCACTTGCTGAGGGTGACGCATGAAGCACTCCAGCAGTTGAAACTCGCGGCTAGAAAGTTGGAGCGAATCGCAACCGGGGCGCTCGACGATGAGGTTGCTGAGGTTGAGGGTGAGGTCGGCCACGGTGAGGACATCTCCCGTCCAGAGGGGCGATCGCCGTCCCAATGCCCGTACCCGTGCCAGGAGCTCCATCAAATCGACTGGCTTAATCAGATAATCATCGGCCCCAGCATCTAACCCTGTCACCCGATCTTGCACTGTATCCTTCGCCGTCAGCAAGAGCACTGGTGAACCATGCCCAGACTGACGATAGTGCTGGCACAGTTGCACACCTTCGACATCCGGCAACATCCAATCCAGAACCAACAGATCATAGGTCTTTTCACCCAACAACCACTGGGCCGTTTCACCATTCTCAGCCGCGTCAACAATATGTCCCGCTTGTTTCAGTGCAGCGGTCAGTGGTTCCAACTGATCCTGATCATCTTCAACGAGCAAAATACGCATATCTAAACCGGACATAGCTGCAAACTATCCCTGAGTTTAATCCACCCCGTAAGCCATGCGGAGACAAGTCACGCAAATAGGAACATAAAGGCTGAGGTGAGCGGATTTCAGGAGAACTTTTGCAGCTAAATCCTCGCGACATCAGGGGCACGGATTGGATGGGTAACATAAGCGCACGATCTCTAGACCAAAGATGCTCGTCAACATTAACCGCACCCAATCCATTCAGGAGCGCGGTTAGACAACTCCACGCTTCGGTAATTTGGACGGTATCAGAGAAAGTTTACAGAAATATGACAGGTAAAAATTCGGCCCATGAAAAATCCCCGCTCTACGGGAGAACGGTGAGGTTTTTCCCTGAACTGGTTTAACTATACCAGTTCAGGTGTACTATTTCAAGCGAGTTATCCACAAAAGATGAGCGATTCCCGAGGCGGCATTGGCTCAGCGGATTGCGCATCAATCGCTATGGGCTCGATCGCCTACTTCCCTTTTACAATCATGGTGCCTGCATACTCGGCGCTGCTACCCAGTTCTTCCTCAATGCGGAGGAGCTGGTTGTATTTTGAAAGCCGCTCACCCCGACAGGGCGCACCCGTCTTGATTTGGCCAGAGCGGGTAGCCACGGCAAGATCGGCGATGAAGTCGTCGGGCGTTTCGCCAGAACGGTGGCTCACCATATAGGTGTAGTTGCCGCTCTGGGAGAGGCTGATAGCTTCCAGGGTTTCGGTGACAGAGCCGATTTGATTCACCTTAATCAGTGAAGAGTTGCCGACGCCATCGGCGATCGCCTGTTTGATGATGCTGGGGTTGGTAACAAAGGCATCATCGCCGACGAGTTGGATGCGATCGCCCAGCCGCTTCGTGAGTGCCTTCCAGCCATCCCAGTCCTGCTCACCCAGACCATCTTCGATGGAAAAGATGGGGAACTGATCCGCCCAGCTAGCCCAGAGATCGATCATCTCTTCAGAAGATTTACGGCTTTCATCCGATTTCCAGAACAGGTAGTTGCCTTGGTCTTCGCGGTAGAGCTCGCTCGTTGCAGGATCGAGGGCGATCGCGATTTGATCCCCAGCCTTCAGTCCCGCCTTCTCAATCCCTTCCATAATCACATCCAGGGCTTCGACGTTAGATTTGAGGTTGGGCGCAAAGCCCCCCTCATCACCCACCGCCGTGCTGTAGCTCTTGCCCTTGAGAATCGACTTGAGCGCGTGATAGACCTCGGCTCCCATTTGCATCGCTTCTGAGAAAGTTGTGGCACCCACCGGGGAAATCATGTATTCCTGAAAGTCTACGCTGTTGTCGGCATGGGCACCCCCGTTGAGGATGTTGAAGCAGGGCACTGGCAACAGGGTCGCGGCATCGCCACCCAAGTAGCGATAGAGGGGCAGGTCTTTTGAAATCGCCGCCGCACGAGCAACGGCCATCGACACCCCCAGAATGGCATTTGCCCCTAAAGTCTTTTTGTATTCGGTGCCATCCAACTCCAGCATCTTTTTGTCGACCGATTCTTGCTCGGTGGCATCCATACCCTTCAGCGCATCCGCAACGGTGGTGTTGATGTTTTTCACCGCTTTCAACACCCCCTTGCCGCCATAGCGTTGCTTGTCGCCATCCCGCAGTTCCAAGGCTTCACGGATCCCAGTAGATGCACCCGAGGGGACGGCAGCCCGCCCTTTGCTCTTATCGTCTAACGTCACATCAACTTCAACCGTTGGATTGCCGCGAGAATCTAGAATCTCTCTGGCATGAATAGAGGCGATCGCTGCCATAGAAGTCTCCCTATGTAATCGTGCTATGTGTTGATTGCTATGGGTTGCCGAGTCCGTTGCTCAACTTATCTATTGCGAACAATCCTCGGCAGGTTTGCTATGTTCTGGAAAACCCTTGCGGAATGACTCTGAACTGGTTGATAGGCCAGCTTGCTTGAGTCTTTGCAACGGCTGCCAACCTCCAATCTCTGCGTTACATCTCGCCCACTTCTTGCAATAAGGCTGAGTTTCAGTCAAAACACTTGAAATAGCATAGCGACTCAGTGCCACACATTAACGGTTCAATCCTGATGAATATCTGTAGCTTGTTCGCCGCAACTGCAGTCATAGGTCTTGACGTTGCCGTCTATCCTTTGATCAACCGACAGTCCTATGGAGCGCGATCGCTGACTTAGACTTGATCCCCCTGCGATGTTGCTCATCTCAAGTAGACCTCGTGAGCAAACGCTTGTGGGCAAACGATCGAATCAATACGCCATCACTTTACGACAAGCCGATAGGAGGTCATGTATTACATGGCACGTCGTCATGGAGGATAGCGGGTGCCGCTTTACAGCCCTGTTCCTCAGGGACATCGCCGAGCACGCTGGGACGAGCAGAAATTCTGATTCATTTCGTTAGGCATTCGCTATACTGCTCTACACTTGAGTCGAATTATTCCTAGATTTAGTAGATTCGTCTCAGTTTTGTTCGATCTCTCCACTAGATAAGGCTATTCAGCACTTGTTTTCACGCCTTTTTCTAAGCGTTTCTTGAGACTTTCTTGAGATTGGCCAATTGAAGCAGGGCTGTTGCAATCCATCGAACGTTCTCCGTTAGTTTCTGAATCCTGTGGTGAACCATGCAAACGACGATCGCTCCTCACATTCAATGCCCCAACCCTGACTGTCGGTCGGATGACAACGCCATGGGGCAAACGACTTGTCGCGCCTGTGGCACATCGCTGCCCCATCGCTACCTGTGGGCTATTGGAGAAGGCGTAGAAAAGATTCCGCCAAAGACAATAATTGGCGATCGCTATCAGGTTGCAGCACCGCAGGTTTGGCTGGATTTACGCCCCGGACAGTCACCGGATGTGCCCGATTCACTGCCCGAAAACCTGCTGCCCTATTTGCAGCTATATGACTATCGGCTACATTTGCCCACCATCTACAGCTTTGCGGTGTGGGATGGGTCGGGTGTGCTGTTGCTGGAGAATGTGCCGTTGAATGATGCCGGGCAGTTGCTTCCGGCGATCGCCCCTAGCCTCACGCTCATGCCCACCACCCGCAAGCTCTACTGGCTGTGGCAGATGTTGGAACTCTGGACACCGCTGGATGAGTTGGGCGTGACGACCAGCTTGCTGACCCCAAGCAACATTCGGGTCGAGGGGTGGCGCATCCGGCTGCGCTCCCTCTATCGCGCGGTCAAGCCCGAGTCTCCGCCGACCCTGGCGGATCTGGCCGATTTGTGGCGCTCCTGGTTGCCGCAGTTTTCCCCACCCGTCGACACTGCTTTGGTAGCACTGTGCGACCAGATGACAGCGGTGGCGGAGTCGGGCGCGGAAGATGGATTACAGGCGATTGCCCATGTCCTCAACCTGTTGTTGTTGGAGCAAGCGGCGCAGTCTCCCCTGAAGTTGAGCACCGTTGCGGCAAGTTCCACAGGCCCCCAATGCTCAGTAAATGAGGATTCCAGCTATCCCAACCCCACTGGGGAACGAAGCGCGATCGATGCGGTGCTGTCTCCCCAACTCGCGATCATCTGTGATGGTATCGGCGGCCATGCCGGGGGTGAGGTAGCCAGTCAGTTGGCGGTGCGATCGCTGCAATTGCAACTCCAGGCATTGTTTGCGGAGCTAGCGGAACAGACCGAACCCTGGCCCCCGGACATCGTGGCGCAGCAGCTCGAAGCCATCATCCGCGTTGTCAACAACACCATCGCCGCGCAAAACGATGAGCAAGGACGGCAGGGGCGCGATCGCATGGGCACAACCCTGGTGCTGGCGCTGCAATTGCCCCAAAAGGTGCGTTTAGGCGATAGTTGGAGCAACACCCACGAACTCTATCTCGCCAACCTGGGCGACAGCCGCGCTTACTGGATGACCCCCCGCTATTGCCATCCGTTGACGGTGGATGATGACCTGGCGGGGCGCGACGTCCGCACTGGACGCTGCCTCTACCGAGAAGCGCTGCATCAATCCAACAGCAGCGCCCTCACCCAAGCCCTTGGCACTCGCGAGGCCGACTGGATTTATCCGTCCGTTCAGCGCTTCATGCTCGACGAAGATGGCGTCTTGCTCCTGTGCTCCGATGGCCTCAGCGACCAGGATCAGGTGGAGAACCACTGGGAGCGCATCATGCAACCTTTCTTTGGTACCAAAGCCTCCTTGCAGGAAACCGCCGATCGCTGGGTCGAGCTCGCGAATGAGAAAAACGGCCACGACAATGTTTCAGTCGCCCTAATGCACTGCACGGTATCGCCCGAACAGCCACGGCTGTTTGATCCCAGCACCACGAAGACAGAGACCGAAGACTCGGTCGAGCTATCCGACACAGAATGGTCGGAAGCGGCACGCGCCTTGTTTGAAGGGGTAACGATCCCCAAAGCCCGCCCCGCCGAAC
>JADEXA010000069.1 GCA_015207365.1 Vacuolonema iberomarrocanum LEGE 07170 | reverse complement strand
GCCAGGAGTTATCCAAATTTAGATAAAGCCATTGAAGAAGCCTTCGACCAGGTAACGTTAGACGACATCAAGGGATGGTTTACGCATTGCTGTTACTGTACCTCACTAGATTGAGAAACGCTATATGTAGTCCCACTGCCTGTTGCAATCGACTGGTTAGGCTGTGGCCTGCTGGCGCTCCGCTTCATCTTTGGCTGAAGGCTTATTGCTTTGGCCGCTAGACTTCATGAGACGATTCGACGGCAAGCTCGGATCGAGAGCCTTACGTGCACTTTCAACCCCCGCAACAGGAAGCATGTTGGCATCGATCAATCCGAGTTGAACGAGCACAGACGCTTGGTCCCAGTAAATGTGCTCGTGCGCTAACTTACCTTCTCGAAATTCGACAATGACCACCAGCGGCACCTCTACTTGTCTTCCCGTAGGAGCAAGATCCGGTAGCATCCAGTCCATGCGGATGGTATGCGTAAACTTGAACACCATTTCATCCACGAGTCGATTGTTGCCAATGGTTCGCGAAATGGGAGTCATTTCCGTATCCGGCGGCATCTGAGGAATGAACCGCTTGGAATAAAACTCCCGCAACTCATCCCGCCCCACGCCCCCGGTGAGCACGGGAATATGGTTCACGTAGGCATCCTCGACCATAGTGGCAAGGGTGTCTTCGGTGTTGTGGGTGGCGAACTCATGGCGCACATGATCTTCCCAGAGTTGGTTCAGATATTCTTGCGCAGCGGTAAGGCCGTTGCCCGAAGCTGGGTTCTCTGGTTCACTCATAGTTTGCTCCTGTATTCGTTACGTCTCTGGAGGTTGCTCAACTTTAGGACAGGCTAGAACATGGCAGCGGTGGTCGAATGGAAAACTCAGGCGAACTCTGCCACCTAGAAACGGTTGCGGGCGATCGCCAGCGCATCACGACCAGACCCAGCAGAATTTGCTCAGCGCTTGGCCGCGATATATCCGAACTCAACGGCACGGCTCATGCTGGCACCCCAAGGTATCGCGAAGGGCGTCTGGAGCACGGAACAGATGTGCAGAGGTAGAGCCATAGAAGCCCCATAACAGTTTGAATACCTAGCAAATCACTGGCGTTTGGAATGGCAAAAGAATCATCCAGCCACGATATCTGAGTACCTAGCGCAGTTGTTGATGAGACACCAATCAAACCAAGAGCCAAACATCCTTGCTCATACTCTTAGCGCCGATCTCTTTCCGCTAGCTGTAGAGATTGATCAACCTCTGGAAGACTCGTATAAATTGCCTCTAGATTCGTTATTCGGTCTTCTAAAGCTTTGATCGTCATCGCATCTTCTCTTCGTTGTTCAGTAGGCGAAAACCAGACAGCGGCTGTTCCAGCACCAGCCCCAAGAACGACGAGAAGAGGCAGTATCACACCACTATTTGCAACGGCTGTCAACGGAATACAGAGGGCAAACATGCCTACCGCACAGATCCAAATCACAGTCGTTGCTCGATGTTTTTGATGGTATTTAGCAAGCCTTCGGTTCATCTTGATCCTTTGTATAATCCTTGTTCAACATTTTTCTAGATAAGTCTCGAGGTTCAACGCAGCATGTCAGACAATAGTATCAACTCGACACATATCCATTTCTCCTTTGTGAACTATTGTTTTTCTCTCACATTGCATACCTCCTTTGCCTTCTTGAGAGAATCATTGCGTTTGAATAACGCTATCTTTTCCTTCGTTTGTGCAACTGAAATAGTATCTTTCAGAGAAAATTTCATACCTTTTGAGTCTGCAAGTATTAGCACAAGCTCTTGGAAATGTTCTCGTTGAAATCCTCGAAGGATGCGCCATTGTCTCTATACGTACTCTACTCAGCCTTCTTGTTTAAGAAAAGCAGAAATACAAGAATCTTTTACCTCTAGAGCCTGCCTAACGGAAACGTGAATCAGCCACATCCCTGGGCACAACTCCGAGCAATAACAGCGGCTTCGGCGTTAGCGACATTCAGGTCGCTAACTTCCCCCTTCATGTGTAGAAGATGGCTAGGTCGCCTCCCCAAAGCAAACCTCTTTTCGCTTTCGTGGATGCGTTGGCAACGCGTTGCACTTGCCGCAACTTACTCTGGGATTCGTTGACTATGTAGTCGTTCTGCGGCAGTTGCTCCCATGCCGCCGATTCAAAAAGCTGATCAAGCAGTTCCGTAAACCAAGCTGTTTCTTCTGGATTGAGCCAGCCATGTATCCCCTCACCGAATCCCCCACTGCCGTGGGTCCAAAACTGACTCCATAGGTCGAGCTTGTCCGCCAGAAACAAGAGATTTTCACTTAGCTCTAGGTCGGTGTCATGCAACGATCGCAGTAACCACGGCAAGCGGTACGTGCGGCCAACCACCTCCACTTCTGTGATGCATGTGGATGCCAGTTGTTCAATGAGGGCAGCCAACTCCTCGTATCCCCACCCGCTTGTCCGATACAATGGCTCGCGCTCCCTAACAAGCAAGCCATTTTCATCGACATCGGCGCGAAAAAATCGCTCCAGCGGGCTCTCACACAGCTCGTGGTCAAACGTAGAACAAACAGACCCGAGTCCACGAAACGTCACACCCCACCGCCGCCGCTGCTGAAGTTCGGCGATCGCCGTAGCAACAATACTCGTAGCTTCGCCGCTTTTAAGGGCGGGGACAATCTCGTTGCACCACCGTTGGAAGTCGAAACAGCCTATTCCACCCAAACAGCCCATGCTTTCCTCCGGTCTAACCAAACGACCTAACTCGACAACCCGATTGACCAAGGCTTTTGGATAGTGCGGTCGTGCCTTGTTGTAAGCCTCTGCTGCAGGAGAATACCAAGTCCTTCTTTGTTCCAGGTCTTTGTTTGCATACTGTTTGGCTGTTTGTGTAGAATCTTTCATCACTTAGCCTCGTAAGTGTATGCTGCCCAACTTAACGCTGTATTCCCACGACCAGCCTCAGCCATCTATGACTACATCTACATTCCTTACTTATATCAAGTCCGGTTAAATAGCCGTAAAACCCAAATATCGTTTGCGCCCGCTGCAACGCAGCGGGCGCAAACGATATTTGGGTTCTTCAACCGGATTTGATATTACCTATCTAACGCTGGCTACCGCTTCAACCTCCACAAGCGTTGATGGTGATGCGAGGGAAGCTACGCCAATCCCCGTTACCGATGGACGAGATTCGCCTAAAAAGCTAGAAAGAATCGGAGCAACAGCTTCCATATGTTCTCCAAGTTCACCCCGGATATACACACGAACTTGCAATAGCTGTTCGACCGATGAACCAGCGGCTGTTAGGGCAATTTTAAGATTGTCAAGCGCCTTTCTCATTTGGCCTTCGACCGAGTCTTCTGTGGTTTCATATTGATGATTCCAATCGACTTGACCCGAGACGAAAACTAGCCCCAAGTCAGTCTCGACAGTCGCCTGCGACATGCCAAATGCAGCACCGTCGTACAGTCCCTCTGGATTGATTCGCTGCTTGCTCATATCGTCCTCCTCGTTAATTCGTGACAGCCTGCATTTTTTAGCTCAAAAAATCTTAACAAGAACTTGCCATATGGCTGGCGCTATTCCCTGACAGATCAAAGAGCCATCCGGTGCAATAGCTCGTTATGGTGCGGTTGATAGGCTGGCTTCATCTGCGTCAATCTTCAATGCCATTCCGCCCATGAATTCAAGTGAAAGATGGTCGCAGTCATCGCTGGGGGTGTTGCTGGCGAATGCTCCCATTTCTTCAATCATATTGTTCCACATGAAGCCGATTGAGTTGAGACATGCGTCTTCAGTGTAGGGCGTATCCTGGTCTCGCTGCCGGACTCTAAGGAACCGAATGCCCGCGAAATGAATAGCAATTGCAGAGGGAAGGTCCAGGGACACCCATTTGCCGGGATTGCGAGACCATTCAAGGGTGGCCTGTCTATTGATATCGCATTGTTATCCGACAGTCTGCGTTAGGTCTTTGCGAAAGACCACTTTATCTATGCCAGCCTCGTAGAAGTCCCGAATCCGTGCTTCTTTCTCAAATCCGTTGTTCGCATAGAAGGCTCTAACATAGTCGAAATCGTCTATCCCAGCCGTTTCCACGATTAAGAGCCGTTGACCTCTTTGTCTTAGCCATTGCAGAACGTGAGCGAGCAGGGCTCTACCACGACCCTGTCGTTGGTAATCGGGATGAACCGCGATCCAATACAGATTCCATGTGCCATCCGTCATCTTTTCCGGTGCCAAATACGCCACGCCAACAGGGGCATTTCCATCATCATCAGTGAACCAGACATCATTTTTCTCAGGTGAGCGAAGCATCTCCGCAAGCATTTGTGTCTGGTCAGGATTGAAAAGCCCAGACGCTGTCGCAAGAGCGATCAGGCTGTCGAAGTCCTCTGGTTTTGACGGTCGAATCATTGGCAAATCTGTTTGTGTTGGTGGCTGAGAGCTTGGGTGCGCCATCACAATCGTGTCATAGCGGGCGGACAAAGGTTCGCTGATCTCAGTCGCATAACTTGCCCATCACCCGCCGCAGATCACCTTTGTAGTAAACCGACCAACTCTCAACGGTCAGGGTGTATAGGCGTTGTTAGGCATCGAGGTCGGACGATGAAAGTGGGCAGAGTTCCATGGATTGAATCAAGCCATGCTCAATGGTGAAACGGTGGCCGACCTGCTCATCAGCAAGCACAGCTCCAGCCAGATCGCGCACGACCTGATGCACCTCGACCAAGACCTGCCCACCCTCCCCCGGGCGAAAGGCAACCGGCTCGACGTGTGCGTCAATCTCGTTCCACTGCTCCGTCCAGTAAGCGCGGACTTCTTCAGGCCCACGGACAAAACCGCCTTTGAATGCTCGCGGCCAATGCACGTCGGGCGTCATAAGGGCGAGGGCGGCATCAAGGTCACGCGCGTTGAAGGCTGCATACGCTGCGCGTAGCAGCTCGATTTCTGGTTCAGGTTGATTTGGCATAAGATGTCGGTGAAGGAGATGGGACAGTGTGGACACCCCTACAGTAGGTGTAGCCTCAACTTGCCGTCTCATCCAATTCTGCTAACGTTATCCCAATCCTGCTTAGGCTGTGAAATCCTGGCTGGGTTAAAGCCCATCATGAATCATGCAACCTCCGCACTCGATCTTACAAACCAACAGGAAGCAGCGCGAGTGCTTCCACAGAAACCCCTAATCGCTAGCTATCATACGGGATGGAAAGGGTTAACCTTCACCCACTACTGCCATCCTCCCCACGAAACGGTGGAGCATTGCCTTCTACAACATTCACTGGTGATCACAGACCCCAAAAGTTGCTTTCAGGTAGAGCGCCATTTAGACGGCAAATTTAAACACTACGCCCACGGCAACGGTCGCGTAGATGTTATTCCAGCCTTTCTAAGTCACTGGACAAACTGGAATCAGGAAATCGAATTTTCGGTGATTGCGATTTGTCCAACAGTGCTGAATCAAACCATTCAGGAATTGATGCAGCGTGAAATAGAACTGACTCCACAGTTTGCGATCGCTGATCCAGTAATCCATCAATTAGCCCTCGCACTCAAGACGGAAATCCAAACGGGTTGTCTGTCTGGCAGGTTGTATGGCGAGTCATTGGGAACAGCGCTTGCCGCTCGTTTGGTGCAGAACTACGCAATCAGCAAGCCCCCGCCTTCACTTGAGCGCAAAGCCAACGGTTTATCTCAGTCACAGTTAGAGCGAGTTATTGATTACATAAAGGCGAATTTGACACAAGATTTATCGATTTTGGATTTGGCGACCCTGACCAACATGAGCGCATCCCACTTTAGCCGATCCTTCAAGCAATCAGTGGGAATTTCACCCTATCAGTATTTGATGCAACAACGTGTGGAACGCGCCAAGCAATTACTGGAGCAGCAATCGATTGCAATTAGCATGATTGCCCTAGATTGCGGCTTTGCAAATCAAACTCATCTCACAAAAGTCTTTCGTAAGATGACAGGGATAACACCCAAAGCTTATCAAAAGCGATGATTTAAAGTAGATTTTGGGGTCACAGATCTACGCACTGCAAGATGCAAGCGTCTAAATTTGGTGCTCTTCTGCCCAGTTTTTAAGCGCTTCCAGAAAACTCAAAGCGGTCTTGCCAAACTCAGTGATTTCGTAAGTGACTGCAATTGGGCGATCGCTCACCACTTCGCGAGTAACCAAGCCCGCCTCTTCCATTTCACGGAGCCTCTGCACCACCATTTTTTTACTAGCGCCGCCCAGTTGACGCGCCAAATCATTGAAACGGACCGGGCCATCCTTGAGATGCCAAAGAATCGACCCTTTCCATTTACCTCCCAAAACCCTCATGCCTCGCTCAATCGGGCAAGGTTCCAAACAGGGTTCTGAAACATGTTTACGGCCTTGATTATCAGTGGTGATTCCTAAAGAGGTGCCCATGGGAGATATGGTTACTAAAAGTAAACTAGTTGACTCTGGTTACTCGCCTGACTATGTTAAATCACGTCAGCAGCAAATGTCATGAGACCCGGTTCCTGCCGGGCTGTTTGCTGCTGCGCATACCTTTTAACTTTGAGTCATCGCCAGCCAGAAAACTCCTATGCCTATCCCCGATATCCATCTCTACACGGCCTCCACGATGAATGGTTGGAAACCTGTCATTTTTCTCGAAGAAGCCGAAGTCGAGTATGAATTGACCTATATCGATTTTGGGAAAAAAGAACAGAAGTCTGAGTGGTATATGCGGCTCAATCCCAATGGGCGCATTCCTACTATTGTCGATCGCAGCAACGATGATTTTGTTGTCTTTGAATCTGGCGCAATTCTTTGGTATTTAGCGGAGAAATACCAGAAGTTTCTGCCTACAGACGAAAAGGCAAGATCGCAAGCGTTGCAATGGCTGATGTTTCAAATGTCCGGTATTGGCCCCATGATGGGTCAGGCTATGTACTTTCAGCGCATCGCGGCTCCTAAGGGAAATGAAGACCCCTACGCGATCGAGCGCTATGTGAACGAGTCCAGACGCCTGTTAGAGGTGTTGGATAAACAACTCGTGGGCAACGCCTACTTACTTGGCGACGATTTCACCATCGTGGATATGGCGATGTATCCCTGGGCGCGGTCTTACCCCTGGGCCAAAGTTTCGGTCGGAGGTCTGGACAACCTGAACGCCTGGCTTAATCGCATTGATGCCCGCCCCGCCACCCAAAAGGCTGTCACCATTCCCAAACCCTTTCCTGCATTCTTTGGCAACGGCGATGAAGCCGCTTCACAAGCTGAAAATGCTTCTCGCTTTTAGAACATGAGGCTGCATCTTGCCTTACCTCAACACCCCACCCTTAAAAGAGAATTCTGCCATGAAGAACGTTTTTATCATCAATGCTCACGAAGCCTACCCTTTCTCGGAAGGAAAGCTCAATGCCACGTTGGTTCATAGGGCCAAGACCCATCTGACCCAGAAAGGCTATGACGTCAGAATCACCACAATGAAAGACGATTACGACGTCGAACAGGAGTTGGCAAACCATCAATGGGCTGATGTGCTGATTTTGCAAAGCCCGGTGAATTGGATGGAAGTGCCTTGGAGCTTTAATCGTTATATGGACACCGTTTACTCCGCCGGTATGGGAGGACAGCTCTGCGATGGTGATGGTAGAAGTCGCCAAGACCCTAGCCAGCAATATGGCACCGGGGGCACCTTAACCAACACCAAATATATGCTCTCCCTCACTTTGAATGCGCCTAAAGCGGCCTTTGATGATCCGAATCAGTGGTTTTTCGAAGGTAAGGGGTTAGACGATTTGTTTTGGCCCATGCATTTGAACTTTAAGTTCTTTGGTATGCACCCGATGAAAACCTTTGCATGCTTTGATGTGATGAAGAATCCTGACATTGAGAACGATTTCATTCGGTTTGAAGCGCATCTCAATAAGCACTTTGAGCTGCTGCCATCTGCCTAACGCCCCCATGCACTGAGCCGCAGCGAACGATGTCGATTTTAGAACCCTTGCGGTCTATGGCTCCGGTACAACAGATTGTTATGCTCGTAGCCTTCACATGTAGCATATCACCGATGCATCTACGGAGCCGTGCGCTAATCACTGTTCTCCCAGACCATTACGACTGACGACGTTGGATCTGAATTGTAGCAGTACGGAAAGCATTGACTTTCTGGGGCGATCGCCTCATTTCATTTCACCAACTCAACATGCAAGTCAATCAGTACCGAGACTGCTGTACCGTCGCTACATACTCCAAGGCTTGCCGTAGTTCCCAGCCTGTAACCCTTCTAACCCGCTCAACCGCGTCAAAGGTTCGATCAGCAGCAAGCAAGTCTTGAACCTCTTCCCACAATGCAGGGTCAGGCCAATCGGTTGACCCTGCATTGCCTCTCCCTTGAAACTCCGCCTGCTGGATGGCATCCACATAGTTTTTCGCCTTATAGAGGTGACAACCCGTTTGTTCTCGCACTAATTTCACCGCATGCAACTTTCGGTGCGAGGTCAATAACTGCAGCACCTCTTGCCGCAGCTCGGGTGTAGGTTCCAAGGTGCTTTGAGGCGGATGTATCGGCGGAGGTTCTTGCCGCGACAACGCATCCACATACTCCTTGGCTTCTCGCAGTCCCCACTGTTTAACTGCTCGAACCCGCTTAATCGCCGCAATCCTTTGGCCTGAGGCCAGGAGTTGCTGAACCTCGGCCTCTAACGATCGAGAGGGCACAGACGACCTTATCTCCTCTTTGGAAACGTCATCAACAGCATCTATTTCTGCTGTCCGATCCCGTTTCTTCCCAGACGGTAAAGCATCAGGTATCGCTGGCCTGGGATTAGGGGCATTACTTGCTCTGGTGCCTTGCTTTGGCTGCATCAACAGCCAAAGCAGGAAGAGGAAAAGTAAAATCGCGATAACCCAAAAGGCCATCATGGTTGTAGTGCTATGTCGCTCTAAATCTATAGTTTCTGTCCACGCTCGGGGAGCGTGATACGCTTACGTATCACTGTCTTCACGTGCCAAGCTCCAAATCATGATGGTGCCTTGGTAAGGGGTGCCTTCCGCATCCTGCAGGGCCGCTACGCCTGATGTTACAAAGGTGCTGCTATTGGAGACAAAATCGATTGAATAAACATGATGAAAGTCGAGTCCAGACGTAAACGTTTGAACAACCTCTTGGCTTTGGACATTCCAGACTTCGATCCGATCCCTGAGACCTGCAATGGCGATGAACGCTCCATCAGAACTAAAGGCGATCGCATAGGGGCGTACTAAGTGAATGGCCTTAGTTTCTCGTAGGATGTGTTAGCGATAGCGTAACGCATCAAAGCCTACTAGATGGTGCGTTACGGCTTTGCCTAACAGCACCCTACAGCAGCGTTTATTTATGGCCACCTACTTATATCCGTTTGCAAATCTGCAATGACGTCTCCATTGCTCGGATTCCACAATCTCACGGTGCCAGCTTCATAGGTGCCTTCATAATAGCCAGCCAGGATATCACCATCAGGGCTATACGCGATGGAATCGGTTCACCCTCCGGTGCAGCGATCATTCTAGGAGGCGGTAACTCGATCCTATCGCCAGGGTTTAGGTTGCCTTGACCGGAACGTCTTTCTGGCACCGGAGGGATGGGGCGGACGGGACTGACATCACTGTCTGACCCCTGAGCATCAATAATGAGCAGTGGCAGCAAGCTGTCGTCAGCAGGTTGTCCCTGACCGATCTCTAGCGGAGAGGCTGTAGCGTTTAGCATTGGTCTGCTGGTATTGCCAGACAAGACGATCATTGAGAGCGCCACCAAGCAGGCACTGAGAGAGCGTAAGGGCAGTTTTTTCATGGCATGTAGCTAAGGAAGAGGCACTCGAAACGCTATGAACCAGCTAGGGCTACGATCGCTTCAACTTCTATTTTTAATTCTGGTGCAAACAGGCTCTTGACTTGAATGAGTGAACTGGCTGGTAAGTTATTCTGATAATGACTAAATAAAACATCCCTCAATTTATCAACTTCCCCAAAAGCTGTTACAAAAATTGTCACTTTGAGCAGATTTTTAAAGCTAATCCTTTCAGCTTCGAGAATGCTCCCAATTTGTTCAAAAACAGCTTCAGCCTGAGTCGCAAGATCGCCGGTTTGAGCTGGTGTGTTGAACGCCGTTAAACCTGACAGAAAAAGTAAGCCGTCATAGCTCACAGCATGAACATACGGACCCACGGGTGTATCGAGATGAGGATAGTTCTTACGCTCAATTTGCATGTCTTTCCTTATGCCTTGTGCGGTCTTTGTCTGAGCTACTGATCTATTGGATATTGGTTGGGATTTTGCTGTAAATCCAGTCAAATGAATGACTGAAACCATAGCAGCGGAGGAAATTGCATAGCTCAAAAACTGAAGACGGTTCATGTTAATTCCACTCCTTTGCTAGTAGACTGCAACAAAATTGTCGCTTGAAATAGTAAGCCGCTGGATAAACTCGTCCGACGTGATTCGTTCTCCGAAATGATGAACAACATTTTCTAAAAACTGTTACTGCGACGCGCCGTTTCCAGAGCAGTCTTGGCTGATGCGATCGCAGCCCGAAACTGCTCCCGATTTTGCATCAGGGAATGAAGCTTCCCATCCTGGTTCAACCACTCGTTCTAAAGCTCAATCAGAATTGATGTGCTGTCTTCAATCCTCTAGGTATCTCCTTGATGGTCAAGAGATGACTTTGACGTCAACGTTAGAATGCGGGCAAAAAAATATTATCGTTCTCTATGCTCCTCAATCAAGTGTTCAATTCGTTCAATATTCGCTCTTAGTTCGGATCGAAACTGCTTCAACGCTTCAATTTTGTCATCCGTTTCCTGAAGATGAGATCGAAGAATTTCCAAAACTTTTCGCTTCCCTTTCAGTCCAGTCGAGTCCTCAAAGTAAAGGGGAATCACGAGCGCAATCTCTTCTAAGCTCAAGCCCAGTTCTTTGAGAGTCGTAATCTTCTGAAGTCGAGTTAGCTCAGTTTCGCCATAGTAGCGAAACCCGTTTCCCTCGCGTTCGCTCGGTTCGAGGAGCCCAAGGCTCTCGTAGTAGCGAATGGTGCGAGGGGTCAACCCTGATCGCTGGGCTAACTCTCCTATCCGCATTTTCGTGTGCATGCTTCCGTTTTATCGCAACCTTAACGTCAACGTCAATCCTGGAGTGCAAAAAGATTGCTTGTTGCTTGAGGGTATATTCATTCACCTGGGCTTCGACGACTCACAGATACCTTGCAACAACCGCATCCATTCATAACCCAAGCAATCTAATAGCCGCCGTTAAGTGGCGCAGAGGGGCGGTCTCAAATGTACTTCGGTCGACGTGGTTCCCGCAGTGGAGTTGAGGAATGCGCTGATTCTGCGTCCACTTCAACGGCTTGTTAGAGGGCGCTCAGAACTGAGCCTCGCTGCGGGGTTAAATCAGCGAGGAGTCTGACTTGAGCTCCTCATGTACTCATCGGCATACTTGCCGCGGTGACCCTTTGAGAAGTCGTACTCGTCTCGCATTTCGCCAGGGAGTTCCTTGCTCATAGATTTTCGTTCACGCTTGGTCGCTCTGCTGGCGCTAACCAGCCGGATTTGGTCGCCACGCTCGACATGAACAGCAACCACAGGCTGGTCATTAATCGACCGCCCAAGGAGCATGAATTTGATGTCTTCAGTCGTGTGGCCCGAATCGTCGATCGAAATCCACATCCGCGGTATCGACTCCACCGACACCAGCAAGGCATGTACTCCAGTCCGCAGCAGCCAAGACGCGTCCTCCGCCTCGCTCGAACAGAGCCGTAGCCTAGAACGCGCGCGGACTTCTCAACCCCGAAGCCTGCCTAGCGGCTAGCTGCTCTACTCGCTCCTCAGCAGAGAAGTCCGGCTCGTCGTCGGGTAGATGATCGCGGATCTCCCTGAAATCGACCACGCGGGCCCTGGGAAACTTTGATGGCTTGAGAGGGCCTTCCGTCTGGAGTCCTTGCCATCGAATGTAGACGAAGGCGGTAGACGCGCCGGCTGGATCTAGCCAATTGGCTACGCCGGGATCTCGGGCGCTCAGCACCAGCCGATAGAGACCGTCGCAACTTTGTCGCGCTTGCGAGAGGGTGAGGCTCGTCTGGCGGTGGCAAAAGTCCAGGCCGCTGAACCAGAGGTCACCGACTTGGGCGGCCTGGTACCGTGCGCGCACCTTGGGCAGCGTGATGATGACGGCCCGATACGGACGGATTTCGAAGATGCCAGTGGAGGTGTATTGGCCCGGGAGTTTGCTTTCGAGCGGCGGAGTCAGAATATCCGGCGGAATCTCTTCCCGCAGAAAGGTAACCAGCTTGACCCAGGCGGCGGCAGACGCCACGAGGTAGTGCGCGGCGCGTTCGTACTGGTAGTTGACGAGATCGCGATCAGGGAGCGGGCTCGGCATGCCGCGCGTGTCCGTGCGCTCGAGGTACCAGGTAGTGCCCACTTCGGTGTTCCAGTCCATGAAGCTCTCGCGAATCAGGAGGTTCTTCGCCGTGAGGGCCCCGTTGGTGTTGCTGAGCCAGTTTCCACCCGAGTCGGTGTCGCTGATCGTAATCTCGAAGGTGCCGTCATCCTCGACCTGGAGGTCGTCAAGCGAAAGCAGGCTCACGGGATCGAGGTTGGTCTCGTCAGTGAAACCCGGGTCACCCGCGCCCACCTGGATCTGCAAATCGGCGCTGGTTCCCCGCCTGCCACGCAAGGTATAGGTGCCGGGAGTCGTGATGTTGGCGATGTGGTACCGGTTGTCTGGGTTCACCAGACCGAACTGGTTATGTTGGTTCAGCAGCCGAAGCTCTGGCTGGTTCACGTCGTGAAGGACGAACCCTTGGTCAAGCGCAGCCGAGAGCTGATGCTTTAGCTGTCGCTCGGCGGCAGCGCGTTCCCGTTCAGGATTTGGGCTCTGGGCGACCCAGGGCGCGTCGAACATAATCTTGCGCGCGTCCTCGATCGCTTTGGCCACTTGGCTGGCGCCTTGCGAGAGGGCTTCATCATGTGATGCGTGTTTCATATGGAAAAACGACTATAAGCTGTCTATCTGAATAAGGAAGTTGCAATAACGAATCTTTATTGAGTAGTGACAAGGCTCAAACTCCTTATTTACCTATTCGAGAGTAGCTTGTTCAGGAGAAATTGTGCTTGCTTAAATGCAGTCTAACGTTTCAAATCACCGGACGCGGACGGAGAGACCCTCATTTGAAAACTGGCCGGACATCCGCGTTCCGGTGCATTTGTTTGTTATCCGACGATTTCCTCCCAGAACGCAATTTTTCTGGGTTCGTCAGGGATCGTATTCGGATTGGCAACACCAAATTCTCGTTCGAGATAGTGAGAAAGGTCGAAACCGTAAAAGATTATATCGGTTTGATAGACGGAAAAAACTGGATTCCCAATTTCGGACGGAGCATCAGGTATGTATCTGTGCGAATATATTGGAATCAAAAATGGAGCCTGAGAGATGGCAGTTTTGGCGATTTGATTTGCGGAGTCAATGGAATCTGGGCGTTCCTGCCAGGTATCTAACCAAAACGCATTGTTTTTGATGTCAAAGCACATGCCCCGATAAGGCCAATTGATACGCCGTTCAAGAGATTTTGCGGATTCCGATCGCCAATTGGGAAATCGTTCGGAGGTTGGCAATGCGTATTGAAGTAATTGCCGCAAGTCTGGTGGAAACCTGAAACTCCATTGATTTTCAATACACTCGATTTCACGGTCAGAAAGACCATCCTCAAACGTCGTTCCATTTGAGGACAGCGTTTGAACAAAGGATTCGAGATATGATTCAGTCAGATTCACGTTTGTCGAGTCGGATAACGTCTGAGGTAACGGGGGGCGAGGAGAGGACGTTGACTTCAGGACCGACTGCGCCGAGCCCTCCCGTTCACCGATTTGTTCTGTCGCGTTTCCGTAGTTGCGATCAGACGTGAAATATCTCGTGCTCCATTACGTATTGGCCGTCAATCTCGCGCACAAAGAAAGACGATGCGAGCCCCATAAGTGGAATCTCGTCATCTTTCGGATCGTTGGGTTTCGTCGTTAGCGGGATCTGGGCCATGAACCAACCGCTTCGATCATTGGTTTGTAGGGTAGCATATTCACACGCATCGTTGATGACGCCAATCAAACGTTCATTAGGAACGACGACAAACCACGGATCATCGCCACCAAAGAAAGTTGTGATTCGTTCTTTGAGTATGGCTCCCGTCCAAGAGGTCGGCTTGTCCCAGTAGAGGGCATCAACTGCGCCGTCGTAGTCATCTGCCTCAAGAATAGCGATCCATCGCCAGAACGCAGCAAGACAGTTTTCCTTCGAGTCTTGTGCGGGGAAGCGAATCAACGGGTTCTCCTTTGAGCGACAGAACGACTGCCGTAACCGGGCGGCGACGAAAGATTGTCCATTTCAATTCCGCCCGACTTTGCCGCTCCGGTTCACGGCATTGTTATCGGGCATTCTGCGTTAAGTATCGACTACATTTCTTGAGGCCACCGATGGTGAAGGTAGCCGACCATCTCATCTCGCTTATTGTACAGTTCAAAGCGATGGCGAATGTCTGCCGACGCGAGCGCAGCAGAAACGCGGCCACCATCTTCGAGCATTTTTTCAAGAGTTCTCGCATCCGCGTCGAATTGCGGATCGCCAAGATCGCCGCCATATTCTTGAAAGACGAAATGTTCACAATCTTGTAGGCGAATCGAATACCGTCTAACGTAAACTGAGAATCCTGCGGATTTCATTAGGCTCGCCATTTCGGTTTTGCTAGGCCAGCGATCAATCTGACCACACAAACGAATGTCGGTATCCATCAGCGCAATCTCGTGTCAGCCGATAACGTTTGAGCTGAGCGGCATTTGAACTGTGCCGAGGCTTGGCGTAGCCAAACGCAGGGCCAGTTCAAATGTCCGTTCCAGCGATTTGTTAGGCGGCGTCTAGGTCAGTCTTGCAAAGCGCGTCTCCCAAATAGCAGCGACGGTTGTTCTAGACGGGCAAGAGCAGGTTAAGCTGTTTAGCGGTCATCGAAAGAACCTTATGTATATTGCTTAAGGGAGAAGGACATGCCCATATCAGACAAGTACTGGGACAAGGCAGCAGAGCGATACGCAAAAAGCCCTGTTTCCGACGAGGCAACCTACCAAAGAAAGCTTGCCGAAACCCAGGAGTTTTTTACGCCACATATGCGAATAGCTGAATTTGGCTGCGGGACAGGAACCACCGCTATCGCACATGCCCCATATGTAACTCATATCGACGCGATAGACATCTCCGAGAACATGCTTCAGATTGGCAAGGGTAAAGCAATTGAATCTGGCATTGAGAACATAACGTTCAGCCTGGGAACGCTTGCCGATCTCAACGCAAAGGAGGAGTCTCTGGATGCGGTTCTAGGGTTGAACGTCATTCATCTAATAGAAGACCGAAAGTCTCTATTCGCGGAAGTAGCACGAGTGCTTAAACCAGGCGGTGTATTCGTGAGCAGTACCGTGTGCCTTGGAAAATCAGCCTTTCGTTTCCTTAAGTTGTTGGTGCCAATTGGCAAATTGGTTGGCTTAATGCCGGACCTGTACGTACTTACTGAAGAAGAGCTTGCAAAGGAAGTAGTATCTTCGGGATTCAAGATCGAACGGCAGTGGCGTCATGCGAAAGATGGAATATCTGTATTCATGATTGCGTCAAAGGTGTAGACGAATATTCCTCTATTGGTAGAGGGGCGCATACCCGAACAATAGAGTTCGGGAATTGCTCAAGCAAAACACGCCTCGACCCTACATGACCGGATGAAGGCCCGTTAACGGTGTTTGGGAGAGGGTGGCCGGCGGGCATCCTCCTCCGGCATTCAAATGCCGGAAACGCCGCCTAACGTTCGCAATCACCGGACGCAGATAACCTATGCTATAAACCGTATACTTCAAAGTTCCGGTGCATTGCGGTTGTTAGCCGTTTCTTGCTCGAAGGCTCTACAACTGCTCGCGGTCGTAATAGTCAACAGTGTTCTCAGCACGAAACATCTTCCGAAGACCTCGCTCCCCACGATTTCCGGTCACTATGAGAACTTTCTGAGAGTCCGGATACTCGCACGCCTCGACATCAACGAGCGTTGACAGCGCCAGGTAACGCATGGTCGTCGTTCCAGTGTTGATGATTTGGTGAGCAACCTCTGCACCACCGGGAGGACAAGCGATTACATCATGCTTGCGGATCGGATAGCGCTTGTCCCCGAACCTCAACTCACCTTCGCCTTCGAGGATCAGGAACATTTCCTCCTCACCATGGTGGTTATGAAATGGGCACTGAACCTTCCCAGGTGGCAAAACTGTCAAGTTGTAGCCTAGCCTCTTCGCCCCGATGTGGTCACTAATCTGTCCTCTACTTGAAGTGTAGAGACCGTTTTCCTCAACGTCGTCGAACTCGACCTCCTCAAGGTTCATGATGGGCTTCATTTCGTGGTTCTCCAATGATTTGATTCTCTCGTCAGCGGTGAGCAGAGCGGGATTGATAGCTGCTGAACGTCGCGGCGTGTGTTTATGACGGCTAACAATGTTATTAGACAGAAAGTTTCCGTATATCATCACGATTCGGGTGGATCGCAAGAAAATTTCTTGCGATCAAGCAGATCTGGGTAGATCGTGAGAATCTTTCTGCATATTATGCTGATTCGGGTGGATCGCGAGAAAGGTTCCACATATTTTCAGGTATAGTACAAATAGACTATTTTGTGCTTTTTGACACCTTGGCTACTGAGTCTACCTAAAAATCTATGGAACCAAAACCGAAGAAGCTGCTAGAGCAAGTCCGTGAGGTCATGCGTCTGCGGCATTATGCTTACCGCACCGAAGAAACATATGTCCAATGGATAAAGCGCTACATTTTGTTCCACCACAAACGACATCCTAGAGAGATGGGACGGGACGAGATTGAGGCATTCCTGAGCGATTTGGCAGTCAATCAACAGGTCGCGGCGGCTACCCAAAATCAAGCCCTGAATGCAATATTGTTTCTTTATCAAAAAGTCCTAGATACCGAGATTACGGGTATTAACGCGGTTCGGGCGAGTGCGCCTCGCAATTTGCCCGTTGTTTTGACCAAAGCCGAAGCTTTGGCTGTCATTCAGAGCATGGCGGGGCCTCATCAGCTAGTCGCAAAACTGCTTTACGGGAGTGGTTTACGACTTTCAGAAGCGCTGCGATTAAGGGTCAAAGATGTCGATTTCGCCCAACATCAAATCATTGTGAGAGATGGCAAAGGGCGCAAAAATCGGGTGACGATGTTACCCGCTAGGGCCGCTGCCGAAATTCAGGATCATCTCGTCGGCATTCGGCGACAACACCAGCAAGATTTAGGGCGTGGTTTTGGCTCAGTTTATCTGCCATTTGCCTTAGAGCGTAAATACCCCAATGCTAACCGTGACTGGATTTGGCAATACGTGTTTCCGGCTGGTCGCATTGTCAAAGATCCTCGCAGTGAAGAAATGCGGCGGCATCATCTCCACGAAAGTGGCATTCAAAAAGCTCTAAAGCAGGCAGTAAGACAAGTTAGAATTGCCAAGAAAGTAGGCTGCCATACGTTTCGCCATAGCTTTGCCACTCATCTTTTGGAAAATGGCTACGACATCCGCACGATTCAAGAGTTGCTTGGTCACAAAGATGTGAAAACGACGATGATTTACACTCATGTGCTGAATCGAGGGGGACGGGGAGTACGAAGTCCATTGGATATTGGTTAGTCAGTATGGTGTGACAACGCGATCGGTATTCCCTTGTCCGCGCCTCACCGAGTCGGCTAGCCGATTGCAGTGGCTCGTGCTCTATGGGTGGACAGCGTCGGCACCGACAGACGGAATCGATGCATCAGCCGTGGACTGTCAGCAGGCATCGCGCTACGACCGTGCAAGACGCGCTGATTATCCATGATTAGGACCTCGCCCGCCTGCAGCGCAAAGCGTACCGATTGCTTGGATCGTTCTAAGTAGCGCTCCAATGCATCGAGCGCTTCCCGCAGGTTGTCCGACAACGTACAATGCTCGCCCAACGCGGAGTTGATCTGGTTCCGGTAATAGCGAATCCGCCAATCGTCTCCTTCACCCTGGAGAATCGGGTACTGTTTCTCACTGGTGAAAGGAAATACGGGTTGACGTAAGAGACTGACCAAGTCTTCGGGCAATTCGTGAACGAGATCCGCCGCTGACAATATCACGCTTTCACCGCCGCCTTGTGGGTCTGGCCGTTCCATCGCAAATGCGACCAAGTTGGGCGGGATGGCCTTGTTGCTGCAGTCTGTATGCAGAGGCAAGGCATCCGGGGTACGGCTGTAGCGTGTCACCTTTCCTTTGCGAGCGAGCTGTTTCGCATCAACTCGGATCTTTGTCTTCGAAATGCGCGGCAATTCACCGACTGTCGGCGCGTCACTCTGGCCCATGGCGGTCAAAATGTTGACGACCCTATCGAGGTCAATCGGATTCTGTTCCGTGACCAAAACCAGCCAGTGCGGCGATGCCCTCAGCCGAGCAGTCAGCTCGGCGGCAATTTCGTCGATCGCCTCGATGGAGAGTTGTCCGTTCGGAGCAACAAATTGGGCGAGGTGCAATTTAGGCATTGTCTGAGTGGAGTATTGGTCAAGCATACTGACGTCAAAAACCAAGGAGAGTCACCGTAACTGGGAGAACGCTGACGGAGTCTATTGTGACTTTCTCGCGATCGCACGCCGTTCGACCATGGTTGCAAATGCCTCTGAGACCCTTTCTAGATGGGGGCGGGTATACGGGAAGTTTTCCGCATGGTCAAAATTGTGGCGCATGGCAGCATTGGCCTCGAACACGATCACGTTGTGCTCCGAGTCGAGGGTGAAGTCAATACCGAAGAAATCCAGAGCGATGGTGTCATGGATGGCGTAGAGCGCATCGATCGCCTTTGCACCCAAGTAGGCTGCAGGATCCCGTAAGAAACGGTTCTCGTCTTCCTGGGTCGAAGGCGTGGATGACATCACGCGATAGCGATCGCCCGAATGGATCTGCCAACTATCGCTGGCCAAACTGGCAACGGGAAATAATTCACCGTCAATGAAGAATACGCGTGACTTATGGTAGTAACCGTCTTGCCACCGACAATCGATAAAGGCGGTGGCATAGACCTCGGTGCCAAGGGGTTGGGCCGCTAGCCATTCGACGAGAGCCGAACGGCTGTCAACCTTCTCCACCGTCTTACCGGTCTGCGTGCCGCGATGGCGCACGATCATCGGGTAACCGAGTCCGGCTGCTTCTACCTGAGCGGCGATCGCTTCCGCAGGCCCGTCCAGGAGAAACAACTCTGTCTGCGGCAGAATGACGTGAGGGAGGGCGCCAAGGCGGCGGGAGTTTTCGGCGCGGGTGGTGCGGCGCACCTTATGCGGTGGGTTGATAACGGGCATGTTCGGGAACTGCGTCAGGAAGGCTTCGACGTTGTCCAGCCCCACCGGATCCAGGTCAGGGCAGCTGACGCCGTTCATGAAAATATCAAAGTCTGGCAACGCATCCAGCCGACCCAGGTTGTCACCAAACACGGTCGCGACATAGATGTTGAAGCGGTCTCGCTCCAGTAGATTTTTGCTAGAAAAGTGGCCGCCCTTTAGCCAGCAGTACCGCAAGCCCGTTTCGCGATTCGTCTTGATTCCGAAGTAGCTTTTTTCCACGGAGCGGAGACGCAGGATGTTGGGTCGGTCTGGATGGGGACGACTTGGTGTCGCGATCGCCTCAAGCTGTGCTACTGCCGCGATGCAGCGCCGTGCAGTTTCGGCCTCACCAGCGCGGCGGGACAGTGCTGCCAATGCTTTGAGTGCTTCAACCCCCAAAGACCCGTTTTGCAAAGCCTGCTTTAGCACAGAACGGGCTGACGAGAACTTGCTCAGCTGGAACAGAAGGATGCCGAGCGATTCTAGGTGCGGCCAATCGGGTGCTGCCTGCTCGGCCGCGATAGTAGCGTGTCGTCTCGCAGCCTCCAAATCGCGTTGCTCGGCGTCGGCGATCGCCAACTTCAACTGAGCTTCGGCGATCGCTGGCGAGTCGTCCCGTTTAGATGCTTCATCGTTCAAGTTTGACTCAGTCGATTTAGGGATCACGATTTTAGCCTACTGTCAGTCGTAAACACGCGCGCGTAAACACGCGCAGAGTCCGTTACGCAGAAATGCCCAACCCTATCAACGCGGGCATTCTTCTTCGCAGATCTCAACGGAGGCCACACACGAAGAGCGGATCGATAGAAGGGACATCACTGGGATGTGCCATGCAATCAAATCGTATCCGTGATCGCAACCACACATCTGGACAAGCAATATGATGTCCCTGGCGAATATTTTGTTCCTTGGTATTGAGGCTCATCAGTCGTTCAAGACCGCAGATTCAGACCAATAGCGATTTGGGCAAGAAGTAGATGCAGGGCCAAAACCGTTTTACGAGTCTTTGTGTTGATGAATCGCGTGATTTTACCTGGAGTCATCGCGGTCAAATGAAGCCAGGTAACGGTCGTGTTTATTAACAGCTAGTATCTTTCGCAACTCAGTTCCATCTGCTGCAACACGGTTTTTATCTTGCGCTTCCCACCAACACTACAACCTGCTGCATACATAGAAAATAACTTCTACGGCGATATTTTCCACTTGCAAAACTAAAATTTAGACTCACAATATTTTACGAGATCGAATAAGATGTTCTCGGAGATAATATCCTCTTGAGGAAGCAGTTTCAATAATTGCATTGAGCAGAACCAAACATGACTCGTGCAAACTTCTTGATAAAGGTTCCACTTGATCGATTTGTAGAAAATATTGAATGGATCTTTCCAAATAGAACACAGTATTTCTCCCTGAAAATAGACGAGTTCCACCTTGTTCTCTTTGATGTCTAGAGAGAATGTATATTCCTGGCTCAAAGAAGATTGAGCGGAAATGATACATAAGTGAGGCTAATGCTTCAAACACATCCGGATTATTTCCAGCATTTGTGGCAAACTCAAGTAGCAATTCTTTCCCAAGTATAATATCCTGATTTTCATAATCAACTTTTTGCCAAGACGCATCAGCGTGTAACATATTACGAATTAACTTTCGCCTACTGCCCTGATGCCTTGATCCAGATCCACTGGCAGTGAGATCAGTAGCCAACTCTTTCAATTTTTGCGATAACTCTTTCCATAGTTGCCAGTAAACTTCCTTCCTATTTGCTCTTTCAGCAATAACGGCTACTTGTAAAGCTAAATAATCAATAAATTCAGGTGCTATGTCGCAACCTGCTATTATGTATTCAAGATAGGGGTGAAAATTTAAATCTTGTAGGCAGAATACATGCTTTGCAAAACGCTCTGTGAAAGCGTGTCGAATTTCGTAATGCATTTCCAAGTTCCTATCTCTTTCAGAGCCATAAGTATGTTCTTGCTGCTCAGATTCAAAGAAGAGACTTAGCATATTAGACAACAATTGGGTATGACTAGATTCTCTTGAGCCATCTGGTACCATCAAACATGGGCTTAAAAGATACCAATGGCTATAGGCTTGAAGGGTTATTTTTTCAAGCTCACTAGAAAACTCACTATTTGCAAAGCGCTCGCGAAATTCATCTTTCCTTTCTTGTAGCTTAGTAATCTCAGCCTCTTGATCAGCACCCTCTAGGCTATGTATTCGTCTCTTTACTAATTGATCATCTTGGTCTTGCTCCAAACGGGCATACTCAAGTGCCCCAACAATACATTTCTGTGCGAACTCAGAATCTCTTTGCCAAAGATGATTTCTGATACCCTCTGCTGCTTTATGCCGAATACTTTCATTGACGTGTGTTAGTGCAATAGCAATTAACTTTTTGACGAGAAAATTCTCCTGCGCTTCAGAAACAAAATCTAACAAAATTGGGAGAATAGATGCCGCAGCAGATGCACCGTCGTGATTAGTCCTATCTGCTATCGCTGTTGGATTATTTGAGTCTGCATTCGCTGTAACTGCTTGAACTATTAATTCAACACACCATGAAATATCTTCTTCATTCAATTCACTTAAATAGTCTCGAATAAAAGTAGCAGCGGCAGTAACAACAGCACCAGAATACATTGTTTTTAAGCCACCAACAGCACCAGAATTGAGTTCTTTAAATAACTCTTTTGCTTCAGCAAGAGCTTCATGCCACTTCGCATAGTATTCATTCTCTATCGGCTCGTGTTCAAAGGTTTGCCTTGCCCAAAGATAAAGTGTAGAGAAGCGGTTTTGCATTAGCAACCTTTCTTGAGCTTGCTGCTGACTATCCTTTAGATCAGGTTCTAAGTCTTCAGGCTCAAAAACAATTCTGTCATTCTCTTTATCCTCTACAGGTTTCCAACCACGACTATCAATTCGGTGTAAGAGAAATCGTGTCGTTTCATCTTGAGGTTCAGATGCACGCAGCAAATCAATAGCAGCAAGTGCTTCAGTCTTCCACTCGGAAAACTGAAGGCGCACAATCAACATCTCTAAATGTTCTGTCCGCCACGGACGCAAAGCAGCAGTACGTCTCTCTTCTGAATAAAGTTTAGAGAGCGCATCAAAACCAGAACGATGCCAATCAATTTCATTGACACCTCGTTCATGAATAATTCGGCTTCGATCCATGTGATAAAGATCAGCAGTACGTAGAAGTGGTAGTGCAGATTTCCCAACTTTTGCATGAAAACCTGTTGCTACAGAAGCCAATACTGCTGTAGGCATGACAGAGTTACTATTTCGTAGAATGTAGTCGAATAGCCATTCTATGTGATCTGATTCAAAACACTCAACGTATGCGATTAGCCAGTTCTCAAGCGCCATGAGAGCAGACTGCAACAAATAAGGAACTACAGAATGTCCACGATATGCAGCCCATAGGCGACCGGAATAATGCTGCTGAATTTTTGTTCCATCATTCAACTGGATAGTCAAAGGTTCGAATACCGGCTTTGAAGAATCGCGTTGTGTCGATGAATAGCGATCTGGTGCATCTAAGTCAGAATGAGCATATTCTGCTGCTGCAATATTAAGTAGGTTTAGAATGAAATCTAAGCCTTTTCTCGGGTGAAAACGTAAAAGGGGTTGAAATGGACCCTTAGCCCCACTAGCAGGAGAAAACTCATATCGATGTTCGTGGAGGCGGAAGTAATGATTTACTCCTATGGTTCTACTGTAACGGTAACTATGCCCTTTCTTAGATTTTCTAATTAACCACTCAAAGCGTGATAGTTTGATCAGCGTGTCTGGATCGTACTTGCAAAAGAAAGCGGTTTCAATTCCTTGAAACGCCATTTTGCAAAATTCTTCAACATAATGTGGTCGGCGTGATCGCCTAAAATCGTCATCGGAATCATCAACAAAAATAGGTTGCAAAAGCTCTTCTAATCTAGTTCCCATAGCTTGCGAACGTTCTTCTAGCTCTTTGTTCTTACCGACATCACTAGGTAGAATTTCTTCCTGATCTACAGAACTATCAGCTTGATCTGCAAAAACATCAGTATTTAAAAGACTTAAGAAATCTTCCTGTATTGCCGGAATAGTTTTTATGATAGTGCTAAGCAATTTTTCTCTATCGTCATCATCTCTGTATGATTCCTTAAGAGGAGTCAAGACGTGAAGAGCTAGTAACCCTGCTTCATGAGCTGACAACGGTAAATCTTCATTTAGATTTAAGATGGAAGACCAATCATTTAGGACTGCTGTTAAATGCGGTATTAACCCCTCAAATAAGGAATCTCTATTTTCAAATAGAAAACAAATTATGGCTCTCCAGCCTTGACCATAGGGTTTAAGAAGTAAGGCATCAACTAAAGAGCTATCATCACTTTTTCTAAGTTTTGGAGTGAATGTTTGATCTGGTGTTTGGCAAGCTATTCGAAGAATGAAGCAAAAGCGTTTTAGGAGTTTCCCATTGTCTAGAAAAAGCTGATCCTTTAAAGAACTGAGAACTTCATCTGGATTATCGCCTTGAAGTATTGCAGCAATAGCTTCATCCTGCCAATAGCTCTGGATATCTTGACTAGTAAGAACAGAGCGCACAAAATCATAAACATTCTCACCGTACCTTAACTTTTGATGAAGCCACAAGCGAAATGCACGGTTTATTGCAGGTTCATGACCGATTGCATCAAGGAAATCTTGTATTCTACCTGAGTGCGTTCGGTAAGTATCGTCAATGTATTGGTTAAGTGCCCAGTCCTCTAAAACATCATGCGATGGACTAACAAGGTTATTCGTGGAGTCGCGACGAACTAAGGTATCTTCTTCGAGCTTGAATATAGCATCACTATCGAAATCAGCTTCAGGAACCCCATAGACCATTTGCTTGGCTCGACTGACTGCAATATTAACGAAGGCTTGCTTTCGCTTAAGCGGCATTCCATTTGCTCGATCTTGTTCTTTGGCAATTACATTTCGCCAGACTGCAATGCGGAACTCCTTCTCACCATCCTGAGACGTAAATTCCGTTCCAGTTTGAAGAACCCTGTATGCTAAATCTGCGAAAAATGGCGATTTTAGCAATGGTTTCAACTTCGGATTTTCAGAAATTTTTTGCAAGGGTTCAAGTCGTTCGCATAGATTCTGAACTTGATCATTACTAAAACTACTTAATGTAAGTGTTTGAAAGTTAACTCCAAAAGGCTGAAGATAGTTAAATGTTATTTGTTGATACGCATAGTCACGACCAGTAGCGATCACAGTCCAGCCTTGATGCGTTCTCAGTAATTGAAGCAAGTCTATAAACGCTGTTGTTTTATCTAGCTCAAGAAGCTTTTCAAGCGACTCGATGATTAAGTACTTTTTGGGCATTAAAGCGAAGCCTGCTTCTATATCAGAAAGTGAACTTCTTAAGCCCATTGCTGAAAAAACATTGTCAAGATGAGACTGCTCTAAATCCTCAGTGCGTAGACAGAATATAGGAGCACTTTTACTGATATAGTCTGAAAACTCTCGTATCAGGCTAGATTTTCCAGAACCACGCTCTCCAGAAACAAAAACGAAGCTAGAGGTTTCAGTCAAACTGAACAGTTCAGAGAATATATCCGGTTGTTCAATATGAACTCCACCAACAGTAGTTCTTATACCACCTAAAATATAATTGCCATGTTCCTTGAGCTTGGTAATATCTGATGACCAACTAGATGAACTAACAGTACTAAATGCAGTCTGAATATCTTCTGGTAAAGTCTCTAAAGTGATTGTTCCTGCATTTTGATTGGCGACTTGAACAGCATCAACGATTCTTGCCCACAAAGACGTTGCAGATTCATTCGCATATTGAGCAATTAGAGAATGAAGTAAGGATAAGGTACTTCCTAATTCTGTATCTAAATCGTAGCCAATGAGATGAAAGACTTTTAAGAACTCCCATAGCTGTTTGTCAGAAACATCAGTTTCACTATTAGCCGTCTTCAAATGCGTCTTGAACGCTTCCAACTTTTTTCTTTTTGCATCACTACTAAATTTGGCAGTGTTAATTTTGGTAAAAAATTCTTCTTCATTTTCAGTGTGCCTCGCCCACTCCAGAATAGGTCGCACATTGTTTATGTCAGTTGCGCTTAGAGGACCTGTGATAAGAGCGAGAACATCAGTGTTAGGATTAAAGCTTTCGCCATTGAAATCATTCCAGGTACTTTGAATGACTTCAGCGAAGGTTGTATCTCCTGCTGTGATGCTAACATCGTGCTTTATTTGAGCTAGTAACCTTGCTTCTTCCTCTGTTTCTGACTGCTTGGCAAACACAATAAAATCATCAGTATTAAAACCCGCATAACGCCCTTGAAGTTTTATTTTTGTAATTGGAAATGGTGGTAGGCAGGGCGCAAGCCGACCCGACAGCATAAGAACGGTAAAGGCTGCTTGAACCCGTGTTTCAAAATTTGCTCCACCGCCTCCAGTGGAAAAGGGGTTACTTTGCTGTCTTATTGGCTCTGGCATTGATCTTCAGTATTTTGTCTGCCTGGGCTTAATCCTTCTATCTTAGCTTTTCACCTCATGGATCGCCCTGAAGAAGTATATTTCAGAGATTCCTGCCCAGTCTGACGGGTTCCAAACAAATAACCTTCAATCACGAGTGCAACATCTCTGTGCGGAGCAAGATAACTATATATTCAGCGTCAGATCTGGTGGATAAGATCCTCATTTCAGGATCTCATACGTTACTTTTGACGCATAACTCCGGGAAAGCAGAATGTTAACTGTCACTTTTGGCAGTTAGGTATGGGAAGTGGGGTGCTTATACGTCACTTCTGACAGTTAAGCATCCATCTGGGAGCGTTATACGCGTTGGCTATGGCATCGCCCAAACCACCTCGCCTGCTCGATCAAGTCAGAGACGTTGCTCGGTTAAAGGACTTGAGCCTTGCGACTGAAAAAAGCGATGTCTAGAGCGCTATGCGCGTTTATTAAGGATGGTTGTGTGGGGTGCGGTTAGGCGTTTTCCGGCAAAGACCATACCCCCGTCATTCCCGCGTACGCGGGAATCCAAGGAGGCTGAATGGCGATGACCGATAGACTTACAGTGGATGCCCATTTTCATGGGCATGACAGAGCGCTCCTATTAGCGGGCTATTCTTTTGCAGAAATCACCTTACACACTGCTATCAACACCCAAATGTCCACGAGGATCCTTTGGTTGGTGGTGCTTCTGAGGGCGATCGCCCCTACTCCCGAATTTCAGGTAGGGGCGATCGCTCAATTCGTGAACCCTTTGCGTTGGGTTAGATAGCCGCCAGGGGATGATAGGTCTGAATCGCTTGCATGTATTGCACCCGCTCGAACTCGCTGGGGTCGGGGCATGATAGCTGACTCATGCTGCCGCGTAGGGTATCGAGGGAGTCGTACTCATGCTCTTGGAGCCAGGTGACCAGATTGGATTCAATGGTCGTGAGGTGACCAATGCCATGGCGTAGCAGCGTTGCGACCACCATTGTCACATCGGCTCCGGCCATCAGCATTTTGACCACATCCTCGGCTTTGCTGATGCCAGAGGTGGCGGCTAGGCTGGCGGGCAGGCGACCGTAGAGGATGCCAATCCAGTTGAGGGGCAGTCGCATGTCTCCGGGTGCGCTCAGGATCAGGTTTGGCGTCACTTCCAGTGCCTCGATGTCTATGTCGGGCTCATAGAAACGGTTGAACAGAACCAGACCATTGGCTCCCGCGTCACACAGGCGTTTCGCCATATTCGCCATATTGCTGAAATAGGGGCTGAGTTTCACCGCGACAGGAATTTGGGCGGCGGCTTTGACCGCTTGCAACACCTCGATGTAGTGCTGCTCAACCTCTGTACCCGACATATCGAAGTCCGTCGGAATCCAGTAAATGTTGAGTTCAATGGCATCTGCGCCAGCGGCTTCTATCTGGCGGGCATAGTCTGTCCAGCCCCCAATGTTGACCCCGTTCAGGCTGGCAATGATGGGCACATCGACCATTGCCTTCGCTTGGCGAATGTGGTCGAGATAGGCGTCTGTGCCGACATGAAAAACATCCGGCTCTGGAAAATAGGTGAGGGCTTCGGCGAAGCTTTCGGTGCCATGCTCCATATGGTGATGCAGTTCCAACCGCTCTCGGCGAATCTGTTCTTCAAATAGGGAGTGGAGGACGATCGCCGCTGCCCCTGCATCTTCCAAGGCTCGAATGTTCGCGAGATCTTCGGTCAATGGGGCGGCAGCCCCAACCACTAGGGGAGATTTCAGCGTTAGTCCCAGGTATTGTGTCGTTAAGTTCATGGTGGGATCTCCAGCAATGTTTGTTATCCAAAGGGGAATGGGCTGTTGTTGTCTGAAGTAGACATTTTGGATGTTCAAGGGTGGCTGATGACTTGAGAAATCTTTGTCGATCGGGACTGCCAGGGTTCTGATTGACCGTTCAGTTGAGACAATGCGATCGCATAGCTAGCCACCCAACACTTCAGCTCCCCCCCCCCCGTTCGGGTGGGTTCGGCCCACCCGAGGTCGTCGCTTAGCGGAATTAGGAGCCGCTGTTGGTTGAGCCGTCTGATTTAGCCGCCGCAGAGGCCGGAGCCTCTGCTGTGTCAATGGCGGCAGGCTTAGCATTGGCGGCACCGCCTGGAACCCGACCGCCCATCTGGTAGGTTCGATGGTTGGGCAAGGAGGCTTCTTCCGCCGGGTTGCGAGCCGCCAGATATTGGTACATATGCCAACGGGTTGACACATCTTCCCGCGCTTTCTGGAGGAGTTCTTTGGCCGCCTCTGGCTTACTCCGCAGCAGCATCTTGAAGCGGTTTTCGCTGTACATCGCATCTTCGAGCGATCGCTTCGGCGAGCGGCTATCCAACATCAGCGGATTTTCGCCCTGCTCGGCCTTGCGGGGGTCGTAGCGATAGAGCAGCCATCGTCCCGATTCCACGGCCAGTTTTTGCTGTTCCATCCCCTTGGCCATGTTGATGCCATGGGCAATACAGTGGGAGTAGGCCAGGATAATGGAGGGACCGTCATAGGATTCGGCTTCCAGGAACACCCGCAGGGTATGCTCATCGCGGGCACCCATGGCCACACTGGCCACATAGACATTGCCATAGGTCATCGCCATCAAACCCAGGTCTTTCTTGGGAGCGGGTTTACCCCCTGCGGCGAACTTGGCCACGGCAGCGCGGGGAGTGGCCTTCGACATTTGCCCACCCGTGTTGGAGTAGACCTCGGTATCCATCACCAGAATGTTGACGTTGCGCCCACTGGCCATCACATGGTCTAGGCCACCATAGCCAATGTCATAAGCCCAACCGTCACCGCCGATGATCCAAACGCTCTTGCGCACCAAGTAGTCAGCCAAGGACTTGAGGTTGACCAGTCGACTCCGGAGTCCGGCAGGGGCACTGTCTCCATTGTTCTCTAGAGCCGCCAACCACGCATCCAGATGCCCTTTCAGGGTGTCTACCCATTGCCGCTGTTCAGCAATGTCGGCTTCATTGGCCTGGGCATTGTTGAGCAAGTTCGTCGCCAGGTCACGGGGAATTTGGCTGGCTTCGTCCGCTTCAAACGCCAGGAATTGCAGCAGCTCAAAGGCTTGGGCGCTGAGTTTATCCACAGAAACCCGGAAGCCCAGGCCAAACTCGGCGTTGTCTTCAAACAGAGAGTTGGACCAGGCAGGGCCACGTCCTGCCGCGTTGTGGGCATAGGGAGTGGTAGGCAGGTTACCGCCATAGATGGAGGAACACCCTGTGGCATTGGCAATCAGCATGCGATCGCCAAAAAGCTGGGTCACCAGCTTGATATAGGGCGTTTCACCGCAACCGGCACAGGCTCCTGAAAACTCAAACAGCGGTTCCTGCATCTGCTGGTGAGCAATCTTGTGTAGGTTCAAATCGCTGCGGTCGGGGTTCGGCAAATCCAGGAAGAAATCCCAGTTGGTGCGCTCTTGGTCACGCAGGGGTAGTTGGGGCTCCATATTCAGAGCTTTCTTGCGGGGTTCGGCTTTGTTCTTTGCCGGACAGACTTCCACACAGAGGCTACAGCCCGTGCAGTCTTCCGCCGCCACCTGAATCGTAAACTGTAGGTCTGACCAGGCTTTATCTCGCGCAGCTATGTGCTTAAAGGTGGCTGGGGCATTAGCCAACTGTCCTGGTTCATAGACCTTAGAGCGAATGACCGCGTGAGGGCACATCATGATGCACTTGCCACATTGCACACACACCTCCGGATCCCAGGTCGGAATTTCCTGCGCCACATTGCGCTTTTCATACTGCGCGGTGCCGCTGGGGTAGGTGCCGTCAGCCGGTAGCGCGCTAACAGGAACCTCATCGCCTTTGCGCGCCATCAGTTGACTCAGCACATCCCGAACAAACGGGGGAGCGGTATCGGGCACCCAAGTGTAAGGCGTTCCTTCCTCTGCTGGCGTTCCCACGGGCACATCAAACAGGTTGCCCAGGGTGCTATCCACCGCTTTGATATTCATGGCAACGACATCATCGCCCTTCTTGCCATAGGTTTTGCGAATGGCTTGCTTGATGGCGGCGATCGCATCTTCCCGAGGCAGCACGCCCGACAGGGCAAAGAAGCAGGTCTGCATCACGGTGTTGATGCGGTTTCGCATCCCAGCGTCCTGCGCCACTTTGTAGGCATTGATGGCGTAGACCTTGAGCTGCTTGTCGATGATGACTCGCTGCAACGCTTGAGGCAGACGCAGCCAGGTTTCTTCCGGATTATCAAAGGGCGTGTTCAGCAGGACAATTGCCCCAGGTTTCGCCATATCGAGGATGTCGAACTTTTGCAGGAATTCCCACTGGTGGCAGGCTACAAAGTTGGCACTGTCGATTAAATAGGTTGAGCGAATCGGCTGGGGGCCAAAGCGTAAGTGCGAAACTGTGACCGACCCAGATTTCTTCGAGTCGTAGACAAAGTATCCCTGGGCATAGTTGTCGGTATCGCCGCCAATAATTTTGATGGAGTTCTTATTCGCCCCCACGGTACCGTCTGACCCTAGCCCGTAAAAAATGGCGCGAACGACCGCGTCGGGTTCGATGGTGAAGCTAGGATCCCACTCGATCGAGCTATGGGTAACGTCGTCATAGATGCCCACCGTAAAGTGGTTTTTCGGTTCGGGCTGGCTCAGGTTGTCGAAAACCCCTTTCACCATAGACGGCGTAAATTCCTTAGAGGAAAGGCCATAGCGTCCGCCCACTACTTTAGGCCGCTCGCTGGTTGCTGGCTGTAGGGTTTGGATGGCATGCACCACATCGAGATAGAGGGGTTCCCCCGACCCACCGGGTTCTTTGGTGCGATCGAGCACGGCGATCGCCTTCACGGTCTCGGGCAACGCTTTGAGGAATGCCTCTGTGGCAAAGGGGCGATACATCCGCACCTTCAGCACTCCAACTTTTTCCCCTTGGGCTGTCAGGTAATCGACCGTTTCATGGGCGGTTTCACACCCCGAGCCCATCAAAATCAGCACCCGTTCAGCATCGGGGGTACCGTGGTATTGATACGGCTGATAGCGACGTCCGGTGAGGGTGGCAAACTCATCCATTGCCTGCTGCACCGCCGTTGCACAGGCATCGTAATAGGGGTTCACGGCTTCCCGTGCCTGGAAATACACATCGGGGTTCTGCGCCGTCCCCCGAATCATCGGGTGATCGGGGGTCAGTGCTCGCTGCCGATGCTGCAATACCAGTTCTAAGGGCACAAGCTGTTCGAGCACCTCATCGGGAAGCAGCGTAATTTTTTGCACTTCATGGGAGGTACGGAAACCATCAAAGAAATGCAGGAACGGCACCCGAGATTGCAAAGTGGCACGGGTGGCGATCGCCGCTAAATCTTGCGCCTCTTGTACCGACGCCGAACAGAGCATGGCACACCCAGTCGATCGCGCTGCCATCACATCACTGTGGTCGCCAAAGATCGATAGAGCCTGTGCTGCGAGCGATCGCGCTGCAATATGGAGCACCGCTGACGTGAGTTCCCCAGCGATTTTGTAGAGGTTAGGAATCATCAACATTAACCCCTGGGAGGCGGTAAAGGTCGTCGTCAAACTACCCGCCTGTAACGCCCCATGCACAGCACCCGCCGCACCGCCTTCACTTTGCATTTCAACCACCGAAGGAACCGTTCCCCACAGGTTCGGCTCGTCCGATGAAGCCCAAGCATCGGCCCATTCACCCATCGGGGAAGATGGCGTAATGGGATAGATAGCAACCACTTCACTTAACCGATAGGCAACGCGAGCAACAGCTTCGTTCCCATCCAAGATGGCAAAAGTTGGAGATAACATTGGAAACTCCTCTGAGGAAACTCGACGATTAACCGATGGATTCACCCGGTATCGAGAGATCACAAGCAATGAATTGGAAGTTAACCTTCAAAAATCTTTTAATGTTACAAGGAGCACAAGACGACACCGTAACGTCCTTGTTTTCATGACAATTCAAGTCAGACAAATAATTGTTGTCAGCGCTATGAAGGGTTGCGCTTTTGACAGCAAATCAGAAAATAATCTCTTTCCTACTTTTGGAATAGACCTATTCTTGGAATAGACCTATTCTTAGGATACCCCACCTTCCAAGACGGGATGAATCAATCCAAGTAACTTAATATAGCAATCCAAAATCGGATGTGAAAGGTGGGGCGGGCACTGCCCACCCCACCTTTCACATCCGATTTCACACATCATTTGAGATCGCTATATCTATAGAAGTTTGTGCTTGTTTTAGTTGTCCTCGAAAAGTTATTCTTGCAACCCTTGCTTATTTTTGAATAAGTCAGCAGCCCTAATTTTCTGAAAGCTAAGCTACACTCCGTAGCCCATGCAAGCATTGGTTTCTTGTCTTCAGCAAGGCAGCATCAACTCCCCTCAAACACAACCGGCTTGGGACATATTCAATTATGGCCACTGCCCTATTTCATCAAGCCTTTCACAAAAAGCTTTAGTGGATCAGTTTTAGCCTCCTCAGACCCATTGACTCAGAGCCCACGACAAATCCTTTCTTTGAAACTCTCACGCTGCAAAGGTTTCAAAGAATGATCAGGTTTTAGTTCTCATAGAATTGGGATAAATATTTTCAAACTATAGCGGTGTGCAACCGCATTAAGCACAGCAACGGTTGTGTGGGGCGCGGCGCGCCCCACACAACCGTACTTAACTAACGCGCATAGCGCTATATTTTGATTTCAATAGATTCACAAGTAATTGAGATTATCTTGCAATTGCACGTTCGCTTTTAGGTGTTAAAAGCTTTGGCTTCATTAGTAGTTTAAGACGTTCAGATATTGTGATTGAAAGCCTAGTGCAGCATGTGGGTTGGCCCAATGAATCGGCTTCAAGAAACCCATATACCCTTCCATCTGAATGGAGCTAATCCAGCGGTAAAAGCATCAATCACCAAGTGAGTCACATGAATAGTCTTGGATGACCAATCGTTCAATCAGACTATTTACCTTTAGAATCTACCTTTAAAGACTCATGGCTCTATTAGGGTAGGTGTTGGAATAAAAGTAATCCTACAAAATTCAGGGCAGTTATACCACTCCCACTCAAAGTCATCATCTTCCTTATCTTCTAATAGATCAGTAAATGCCTCTTGGAAGTACTCGTGCTCTCCCCACTCATCAGGGGGTAAGAAACGAACCTCATAGAGCACTTGATAGATTCCGGCTGGCATATCCAATCTGTAACTATCTACAGCAAAAATCCCTACCTCATCATCTTCCTTGATAGAAAAAGGTAGAGCAATAGCACGTTCACTGAGCGGGTCAATCTGGATAATATCTCCTATCCATACCTCAATGTAATAACTCCAAAGATTCCCAAGTCCGGCAAAAAACAAGTAGTCATCATGGCAAGCATAACCCTGTTTCATACATAGATTCATATCTGACGGAATATTATTGTGAAACTCCTCATATAGCGTTTCTCAATCTAGTGAGGTACAGTAACAGCAATGCGTAAACCATCCCTTGATGTCGTCTAACGTTACCTGGTCGAAGGCTTCTTCAATGGCTTTATCTAAATTTGGATAACTCCTGGC
>JADEXA010000068.1 GCA_015207365.1 Vacuolonema iberomarrocanum LEGE 07170 | reverse complement strand
CTTCTTTAACGTAGATATCGATAATCTTTTTACGGAAGTCAAGCGAATAGGGTTGCACCTCAAGTCGTCCCCTAGGAAATAAACATTCTATTCTAAGTGTACCTCACTAGAATAGGAAACGCTATAGCTGATGTTCCGAATGATTAAATCGGGCTGAACACAGACATCCGGCGCTTTGTTTTTATACCAGAAGCCTTACAGTGATTGACTTGCATGAATTGTTTAGAAAAATTAAGCGAATTATGAGCCATTACTCAGCTAGTAGTCAAGGTTTGTAACGAAACATCTCGATCTTCTTATCGAATTGTGTCATCTGACTGCCGAAAGCTCCAATTGGCAAGGGATTCTGATAAATAGTTATTTGTAACGTTTTTTCGATTCGCCGATCGCTAGTCTTCCGAACTCCAGTTCGCCACCTCCGATGCAGGGATGCCGACCTCTGCTTCATCGCAGATGGCACGACCGAGCTGGAGCTTGAATCAGGTTTCGCCGATGCTTTGAGAAGGAGCTATTTGAATGTTCACAAACGTCAAGCCCGCCATCCGTCACATCGTTCCAGAGGATCTAAACGGTCGTGCGCTTGTCAAGGTGGTTTACGTGGTGCTGGAGCCGCAGTATCAGAGTGCCCTTTCAGCCGCTGTCAACTCGATCAACCAGAACAACCCAAATATGGCCGTCGAGATCAGCGGCTATTTGCTAGAGGAACTCCGCAGCAACGAAAATTACGAAGATTTCAAGAAGGATGTGGCCGAGGCGAATATTTTTATCGCGTCGCTCATCTTCATTGAAGAGTTGGCTGAAAAGGTCGTAGCGGCAGTGGAGCCTGTGCGCGATCGCCTAGATGTCGCGGTCGTCTTCCCCTCCATGCCTCAGGTGATGCGGCTCAACAAGTTGGGCAGCTTCTCGATGGCACAGTTGGGGCAATCGAAGAGTGCGATCGCCCAGTTCATGCGGAAGCGCAAGGAACAGTCGGGCAGCAGCTTCCAAGATGCCATGCTGAAGCTGCTCAACACCTTGCCTAAGGTGCTGAAGTACCTGCCGATGGACAAGGCGCAGGATGCCCGCAACTTCATGCTCAGCTTCCAATATTGGCTCGGGGGCTCCTCCAACAATTTGGAGAACTTCCTGTTGATGCTGGTCGACAAGTATGTCAAGCCCGAACTTCCTGCTAATGCCGACCGGATCCTCAGCTACAAAGACCCGGTCACCTACCCCGACATGGGCATCTGGCATCCCCTCGCACCCAAGATGTTTGAGGATTTGAAGGAATACCTCAACTGGCATGAGTCGCGTCGAGATATTGGCGATGACCAGAAAGATCCCCTCATGCCTACCGTGGGTCTGGTGCTGCAACGGACGCACTTGGTCACCGGCGACGATGCCCATTACGTCGCGATGGTGCAGGAAATCGAGTGCCAGGGCGCTCGCGTCATCCCCGTTTTTGCGGGCGGTCTAGACTTCTCCAAGCCCGTAGATGCTTACTTCTACGACCCTGTTTCTGAGAAGCCGATTGTCGATACCGTCATCTCGCTGACAGGGTTTGCCCTGGTAGGTGGCCCCGCACGGCAAGACCATCCCAAGGCGATCGACTCCCTCAAGCGGCTCAACCGTCCCTACATGGTGACCCTGCCGCTGGTGTTCCAAACCACTGAAGAGTGGCAGGATAGCGACCTGGGTCTGCACCCCATTCAGGTGGCCTTGCAAATCGCGATTCCGGAGCTGGATGGGGCGATCGAGCCGATCATCCTGTCGGGACGGGATGGAGCTACGGGTAAGGCGATCGCCCTGCAAGACCGGATCGAGTCGGTAGCCCAGCGGGCGATGAAGTGGGCCAACCTACGTCGCAAGCCTAAGCTCGACAAGAAAGTTGCCATTACGGTCTTCAGCTTCCCGCCGGACAAAGGCAACGTGGGAACTGCCGCCTACCTGGATGTCTTCGGCTCCATCTACGAGGTGATGAAGGGACTCCAGCACAATGGCTACACCATTGAAGACCTGCCGGAATCACCCGCAGCCTTGATGGAAGCGGTGATCCATGATGCTCAGGCACAGTATGCTAGCCCGGAACTCAACGTCGCTTACCATATGTCCGTGGCGGAATATGAGAAGCTAACCCCCTATTCCGAACGGCTCGAGGAAAACTGGGGACCGCCTCCCGGACACCTCAACACCGACGGGCAAAACCTGCTGGTGTACGGCAAGCAGTTCGGTAATCTGTTCATCGGCGTCCAACCCACCTTTGGCTACGAGGGCGACCCCATGCGGTTGCTGTTCTCCCGCTCTGCCAGCCCCCACCACGGGTTTGCCGCCTACTACACCTTCCTGGAGAAGGTGTGGCAAGCGGATGCGGTGCTGCACTTTGGCACCCACGGGTCACTGGAATTTATGCCAGGGAAACAGATGGGGATGTCGGGCGAGTGCTACCCTGATAACCTGATTGGTTCTATTCCCAACCTCTACTACTACGCAGCCAACAATCCCTCGGAAGCGACGATCGCCAAACGTCGGAGCTATGCCGAAACCATCAGCTACCTCACCCCCCCCGCTGAAAACGCAGGGCTGTACAAAGGGCTGAAGGAACTGAGCGAGTTGATCGCGTCGTATCAAACCAACAAGGCTAGCGGTCGTGCGGCGTCTATCATCAACGCCATCATCGAGCTCTCGCGCCAGGTCAACCTCGACAAGGACATTGATTTGCCCGAAGCGGGCACCGATCTGTCGGAAGAGGAGCGGGACAACTTGGTGGGCAAGATCTACATCAAGCTGATGGAGATTGAGTCGCGCCTGTTGCCCTGCGGCTTGCATGTGGTCGGGAAGCCCCCCAGTGCGGAGGAGGCGATCGCCACCCTGGTCAACATCGCCGGACTCGATCGCCCCGAGGAGGAAATCAAGAGCTTGCAGCGGATCATCGCCGAGAGCCTAGGCCGGGATCTGGATGAGGTCTACCAGGCGAGCGATCGCGGTGTCCTCGACGATGTGCAGTTGCTCTACGACATCAACCAAGCCACTCGCACAGCAGTTGCCGCTCTGGTGAAAGAGCAAACCGATGCCGATGGGCGCGTGTCCTTCATCACCAAGCTCAACTTCTTCAACCTGGGACGCAAGGCACCCTGGGTCGAGGCGCTGGCAGAGGCGGGCTACCCCGATGTGGATCCCGAAGCACTGAAGCCCCTGTTCGAGTACCTGGAGTTCTGCCTGAAACAGGTCTGTGCCGATAACGAACTGGGCGCATTGCTGAAGGGTTTGGAAGGGGAATATGTCCTCCCCGGCCCCGGCGGCGACCCCATCCGTAACCCCGATGTGTTGCCCACGGGCAAGAACATCCATGCCCTCGATCCCCAGTCGATTCCCACCACCGCTGCGGTGCAGTCGGCGCAGGTGGTGGTCGATCGCCTCCTAGCACGGGAGCAAGCCTCCAACGGCGGCAACTACCCCGAAACCATCTCCTTTGTGCTGTGGGGCACCGACAACATCAAGACCTACGGCGAATCGCTGGCACAGGTGATGTGGCTGGTGGGCGTTCGCCCGGTTCCCGACTCCCTGGGACGGGTGAACAAGCTGGAGCTGCTTTCCCTGGAAGAATTGGGTCGCCCCCGCGTCGATGTGGTGGTGAATTGCTCCGGCGTCTTCCGCGACCTGTTCATCAACCAGATGAACCTGCTCGATCGCGCCATCAAGATGGCCGCAGAAGCCGACGAACCCATCGAAATGAACTTCGTCCGTAAGCATGCCCTGAAGCAAGCGGAAGAGATGAAGGTGGATCTGCGGCAAGCGGCCACCCGCGTCTTCTCCAATGCCTCTGGCTCCTATGCGGCGAACGTTAACTTGGCGGTAGAAAATAGTACCTGGGAAGAGGAATCCGAGCTCCAGAATATGTACCTGTCGCGGAAGGGCTTTGCCTTCAACTCCGATAACCCTGGGGTGATGGAGGAATCGAAGGATATCTTCGAGAGCACCCTGAAGACGGTGGATGTCACGTTCCAGAACCTCGATTCGTCGGAAATCTCCCTCACCGACGTGTCCCACTACTTCGACTCCGACCCCACCAAGCTGGTCGGACGCCTGCGGGGCGATGGCAAGCAGCCCAATGCCTATGTCGCTGATACCACCACGGCCAATGCCCAGGTGCGCACCCTGTCGGAAACCGTCCGGCTCGATGCCCGCACCAAGCTGCTCAACCCCAAGTGGTACGAAGGCATGCTCTCCCACGGCTACGAAGGGGTACGCGAGGTCTCGAAGCGCCTAGTGAACACCATGGGCTGGTCGGCAACGGCAGGTGCGGTGGACAACTGGGTCTACGAAGATACCAACGCCACCTTCATCCAAGACGAAGAGATGTGCCAGCGGCTGATGAACCTCAACCCCCACTCCTTCCGCAAAATGGTAACCACGCTGCTGGAAGTCAACGGACGCGGCTACTGGGAAACCAGCGAAGAAAACCTCGATCGCCTCCGCGAACTCTATCAAGAAGCTGAGGATCGCATCGAAGGCATCGAGTAAGCGTGGCACATTGATTCAAGTTAAATTCACCTCAAAGGATGCTGATTTCAGCATCCTTTTTTCTTGCTTTCTCGGTTGGAATCTGAAAGGGTGAGTGGGCGACCGCCCCTTTCAAACAGTCAGGTAGTCAACGTATGACTTCCCGCTTTTCAAGCTGAAGTTCCGCAGCCTCATGAACTGGCGCGCCTGCTCAAGCAATCGAGTTTTTTGAGGTTCTAACATGGGAGGTAGATGCTGGATAGTACCGGAAATGGGGGTGTTAACCGTCAAAAGTGCTGGATGACACCCCGAAACTATGGAGTTAACAAGTAAAGTTGCTGCATAAAACCTAAAGGAATGGGTATTACCCGTCAAAACTGCTGCATAATCACGGGCAGTAGGGTATTATCCAGCGGATTTGATGCTGAATATATAGTTATCCAACCCAAGCGAATATGTATCAGCTTCCAAAATCACAGATTCGCAAGACAGGTCGTCAGAACAACAACGCGAATTCTCCGCAGTACCCCACAGCATTTTCAATGATATGCCCGCACTGCTCGGAGCTGACTACCTTCACTTCGTCTGCGCCGACGAACACGAGCGCAAGAGCATTTGCAGGAATGGCGACGTGCCCCGCTTGCTCTGGCGTAGTAAGCGTCTTCACGATGCACACTCCGAAAGACTCTTCGGTGGTTTTCGTTTACCCTTCTCCAGCGGCGCGAACGTCAATATCGGACGAAGCCATTACGGACATTGCCGCGGTTGATCGGGCATATCATTCCGCCGTAAAGGCATACAACGTTGGCTTGTGGGACGCGTGTCTTACCTCATGCCGCAAAACGCTCGAAGGCATCGTCAAGACACAGGGAAACTCGACCGGTAAGACCCTATTTCAACAGCTTCGCGACTTCTTCTCCTCGCAGGACCTTGCCGAACCACTTGTTCACCTCACTGATACCATTCGAGAGGGTGGTAACTTGGGCGCACACTTCGACATGGATCGCGAACCAGACCAAGACTTGGCCCGAATGATGCTCGATCTAATCGACTTTTTCCTCGAATACATTTATTTACTCCCGAAGCAATCGCAAGCACTTGAAGCTCGGTTAAAATCACTGGACGCTGAAGACGAAATAGCTGGATAACAAAGGGTTGAACCGGAGCCCTCAAACACGCGTTTTCTGTACACAATATCTTTCGTTCGGGCCCGGTTAACCCAAACGTTGGACAGACTAGAGATCATTATGGGCATCAGCTTACTAGACACGGGAACCGACGAATTCATGTTCGACGTAATTTTCTGGGACTGGCGGGCCATCGTGGAGGAGATCCGAAGGCTTGATGTTCTTCCGAGTGAGGTGATCGATGGCCTCCATCAGCCTTTCTGCGGAAACGGACTCACGAAAGAGCAGTGTACCGTAGTCGCCGATGCCCTTGAGAAACGTGCGAGATGTCTTTCCCAGGAGGGGCGGATACTACTCAATGGAACCCGTACGACAGAGTCGGATGACTTCGTGTTCTACAAAGTCCGTCAAGAGCAGAACTACAGCACCAATCGAGCAGTCATCGAGAAGTTCATAGAGTACCTCCGTGTGTCCAAAGGATTCCGCGTCTGCTAACCAACCATACACTCAAGTCCAACAAGCGCATTACCTGACCGGAGGTGCTCGCCGTTCCGGCTCGACACCTCCGGTCAGGTAATGCCGGTGTTATGCGACTTAATTCTCAGGGAAGGTGCCGTCCAAAGATTATCTGCTGGCATTCAAAGTGAGGTTGAAGAAAATGCTTTCAGGTGGTGGAAGCAGCCATTTACAGTAGACAAATAGTTGCTAGGGAAGGGCTGATGACTTTACAAGAGATTCAAAATCAGGCGTTGCAGTTGTCTATGGGCGATCGCTGGCGTTTAGTGCAGTCTTTGTTGAGTTCTATTCAGCAAGAGACCTTAGTGCTCAGTCCGCCAACCACAAACGCAAATTCTTTGGCAAGTCTTGATCCTTGGACTAAAAGCCTAATTGGTGTGATTCAGCTAGGTGCAGAAGATCCTACAGAATCCCATGTGGATTACCTAGAGGAGAAATACAGTTGAGGTGGGTGCTGTTTGCTAGTGATGTTTTGCTTGATGTTCTAGCCCAGCGGCAACCATTTTTTGTTGCTTCTACAATCCCTGCCATCTTACCAGCAGAATTTTTGACTATGCCGTTGGAGTAAATGGGGCTTGGGAATGTAGAGAGACTGAGCGATCGCCCATTCCACGCCAAACCCATAGTTCTCGAAATTCAAGGAGAAGCGAGAACTTGGCGATCGCCTATCTATACCAGGTGCTGTAGTTGTGTGTGGGCGATCGCCCATTCCACTCCAAACCTATAGTTCGCGAAATTCAAGGAGAAGTGGGAAATTGGCGATCGCCTATCTGCAATGAGGGCGATCGCTTACTCGTATTCTGGCTAATGCAGAGAAACCCAGCGTTTCATTCTGTTCATAGCTATGAGGCTTTTTCCCTCAAATTAGCTCTCCAACACCAAAAGGTTAAGATAAAAGGGGTTCTGTCTTCGAATTACTTATGACACTAACCCTTGATCTATCACCGGAGTTAGAGCAGTATCTTTTGCAGGAAGCCAGTCAGCGTGGGCTTTCTGTAGAGGTGTTGGCATTGAAGCTTTTGACAAACGCTATTGTGCTCAATCAGAAACAAACTGCAGCCGTCGATTTACTTCAATCTTGGATAGATGATGAGGATGAAGCGGAGCAGCAGGAAACAGGTCAGTTCTTAATTCAGTCTCTAGATAGCGATCGGTTGTCTGAGCGCAAGTTGTTTCCGGCTGAGTTGAAGGGTATAACCTGGTGAGCCAAGTTATTGTGCTGGACACGGGACCACTGGGTCTAGTTACTAACCCCAAACTGTCTTCTGAGAGTGCTGCTTGTGCTCAATGGCTTCAAGCCCATATCGCAATAGGCAATCGTATTGTTATTCCAGAGCTTGCAGACTATGAGCTTCGGCGTGAGCTACTACGAGCAAACAAGACAAAAGGTATTGCGCGTCTGGATGCCTTAGCAAAGCTTCTGGAATATTTGCCAATTACAACAACAGCTATGCGTCAAGCCGCAAAATTTTGGGCACATGCTCGCCAACAAGGACAACCAACAGCAGGTGACAAAACAATCGACGGTGATATGATTCTGGTTGCTCAAGCGGTGACTCTAGCAGTTCCAGAGCTTGTTCAAATGTAGGACACTTGTCAACGTTTGTAGCAGCCGAGTTGTGGCACAATATCGTCCCCAGTTGAGGTAATAGATAGAGGGTGCAGTCTCAAGAGGAGAGTTAGCGATCGCCCTTCCACCTCGAATCCATATCTCTCGAAATTCAAGGAGAAGCGAGAAATTGGCGATCGTCTTCTGTATCAGACGTTGTAGTTGTCTGTGGGCGATCGCTAGATGGGAGGGGCATGTCCGGATTGCATCAACACCCATGTCTCGGAGATAGCGCTTCTAATGAAACAACATGCAACCTCGAATGCAGTGAATGTTTGACTTCTTAGTTTTCAAGCTGAAGTGCCGAAGCCTCATGGGCTGGCGTGCTTGCTCAAGCAATCGAGGTTTTTGAGGTTCTAACATGGGAGGTAGATGCTGGATAATACCGGGATTGGGGGTGTTAACCGTCAAAAGTGCTGGATAGCCCCCTGAAACTATGGAGTTAACAAGTAAAGTTACTGCATAAAACCTAAAAGAATGGGTACTATCCGTCAAAACTGCTGCATAATCACGGGCAGCAGGGGCATTATCCAGCGGATCTGATGCTGAATATATAGTTGTATGGCATGCGACAAACCCATGGAATTGCGAATCGCCACGATCACGGATGCAGATGTGATTGTCGCATTCGATCATGTCGCGACATCTGAACCTGCGCGCGTCGAGTTCATCCACGACCAAATCAACTCGTCCGCGTGTTACGTCGCCGTCATCGACGCGAACGTCGTGGCCTACGCCGTTCTGAACTACAAGTTCTATGACAACGGTTGGATCGAAATGCTCTATGTCCATCCGCAATTCCGGCGTCAAGGAATCGGTTCTGCGTTGATCCGTCATTTGATCGACCAATGCCGTACACCCAAACTGTTCACATCGACGAATCAATCCAACTTGCCGATGCAGCTGCTGCTGACAACGCTGGAGTTTGATCGAAGTGGCTTCATCGAAAACCTTGACGAAGGCGATCCAGAACTGGTGTACTTCAAACGACTACGTGATAATGCCACATAACAAACGAATGCACCGGAGAGGGAATCGGATCGCGCGTTTGCTGCGCTCATCAACGCCAACTGCCCGCTCGGTGATCCTGAACTTAGCTATCAAAAAGTAGTGACATGAATGTCAGGTATACAACTTCAATAGAAACGATAAACTGGAAGGAAGTGTCCGATATATTCAAAGCTGTCGGATGGGGAGAAAGGCTTTCGGAACAAGTTAAACGTTCATTCGAAAGAAGCTCCTTTAAACGCTTTGCTTATATCAGCGATGAATTGGTTGGTGTAGGTAGAACAGTTGACGATGGATATTACTATGGATGGATAGTTGATTTGGCGGTGTTGCCCAAATATCAAAGGAATGGGATTGGCTCTAAAATCCTTGGTGAACTTGAAAACGACCTCAAGCCTTTTCTCACTACGATGTTGACAGCCGCACCAGGGAAAAGCAGCTTTTATGAAAAACTAGGTTGGCATAAACAGCGCTCAGCCTATATATGGCCTCGCTCAGAAGAACAAATACGCTCATTCTCCGAACATGGCTAACAAGCGCTTGCAACGGAACGGAAATATATACGATGCTCAAATATTAATGTAGCGATCATTTGAGCCCTGCTCTCTAAGTACAGGACAAAAAATCGAACCCCGACTAAAACCCTTAATTTTGTGTCGTGTGGGCGGTGCCCACACGACACAAAATTAAGGGTTTTCTGGGTTTTGTCCTGTATTCAGCCCTGATCTATGCGTTTCTAGAAGTGAGTGGATGATCCATCTCCCATCTAATAAATAAGTAGCTTGGCGTTATTAAACTAAAAATCCAAAGACCTAAGGGGTGTTCCTTAGGGTTTTAGAGTGGGTTGATTTATGTCTATCTATCTAGGATGAAATAGTCGGTGCGATGGAAGTTAGTTTATGGTGGTGATGCAACTTTAAATTTCCGATTTCTCGACTAATCATGGGTCTTTCCAATCCACAACCTCTCCGAATTCTCATCATAGAAGATGATCCACTTATGCAGTTGGGATTACATCATGCTCTGAGCTATTGCCCCGACTTTGAAGTTGTTGGTCAGGAAACAGCAGGCGATGCAGGTGTTGAATTAGCTTTAAACCTCAAACCAAATGTCGTGATTATGGATATTGGTTTGCCGCGCCTTAATGGAATTCTCGCTACTCAAAAAATTAAGGCGGCCTGTCCAGCGGTTCGGATTGTGGTACTAACCTCTCATGCGACTGAACGAGAAACAATTTTGGCGTTGGCCAATGGTGCAGATGCTTATTGCATCAAGGGTTCACAAGCTACGCAAATAATTGATGCGATCGCCGCTGTCCAATCTGGCGCACTTTATCTGGATGAAAAAGTCCGTCATGTGGTCAATCAACTTAAAGGAATACCGACCCCAGCATTCAAACTCAGCGATCGCGAAATGGAAGTCCTCAAGCTATTAGTGCAAGGAAATAGCAATGGTGCGATCGCTGAGACATTGTTTTTAAGCGAAAGTACAATTAAGGCGCACCTACGTAGCATCATGACCAAATTTGAAGTCAACGATCGGGTGCAAGTTGCTGTGATTGCCCTACGATCAGGGCTGATTGATTAAGGGGTCAGATTGGGACAGTCAGATGATAGGCTTTCTCGATACTCAGCAGGAGCCTGGCTAATAGGGACCGATGTCATTGGACAGTCGACCACTGTAAGGGTATCGGGCTCACCATTTTCGTCGAATTGGACATCCACAGGAATTGAGCCCTGCTCAAACAAAATTAAAAAGTGATCTGCTTCTGGGCGAGCTCCCAAGTAATCTCCTAGCCATTGAAGCATGGTTTCTCTCAACAGCAGACGGGTTTCTTGCTCTTGAGCCGTTGCACCCGGGAAAGGCACATCTGACCGGAAAAATTGATTCAGGGTTGCTTCTACGGAAGGATTGGCGGATGCCACTGGAGTCATGATTGGAATCAGTAGAATAGAAATTCCCAACTTAGCCACAACTGGGCAAGTCGTTTGTAAATTTCCAATCAGTTGCTTCAGCGATAACATGGGTGTCTTCTCCTTGAGTTAAACAGTAGACATTGAAGCTGAATGATTGCCAGCATCATTCAGCTCCAATGTCCCATCGCTTGAAGTTAAAAACATCGAACAAGTCGCCATGATCTTTTGACCGATTGAACCTTGAAAATTTAACCGATCAGTCATTGTCAGGCGAGGCGATTGCGCACAAGCTGGCTTTTGACCGTTGGGATTGCTTAGGGGCTGTCATCAATTAAGTGCTAAAGTCCTTCCGCAGAAGTGTTTACAGCCCCTAGCTTGTGTTGTTGGGGCGGGCGCCTAAACACTTATCCTGCGAGGCTTCTGCGATCAATTGATGACGCGCCCTAAGCTAGTGAACTCAACTGCGCATTCGGAAAAGTGATGAACAAGGCAATACAGATGGATGGTCAAAAAATTTGGAAGGCGCTGCTTCAGCCATCTCAATCCTCTTTGGAATATCGACAGTGGCGCGATCGCCTGCTTCGTCGGCGCTTTTGGCTGGCAATTGGTTTGGCGGTAGCTTACCTGATCATTCAAGGCGTGGCTGACTTTTACGAGGTCTTTGTCAATGCTGAGAGATTGTTGCAGAATTTACAATTGATAGAAAGAACAGACTTGCTGCCCTTAATCCAACAGCATTACACCCTTCATAAAGTCACTGCGATTGTTCTGCTCATTGGTCTGTCACTCCTATGGAACTGGCGATGGATTCGCAAACATCCAGCAATGATACTCATTCTTTTTCCCTGGGCCGTTGCGTTTATTCCAGAAATCATCCTTGGTGCTTTTATCGGAATTCCTCACCGTCCTTCGTTGATTATGTTTATGGCACAGGTTGCGATTGCCCCTGTTTATTGGCAATTGCACTTGATTTCTCAAGCCGTTCCGATTTTGTTTTATCTTCTGGTCTATCCATTGCTCGGCTTGGCCAGTTTTGCCGGACAATCAATCTATAGCTTCTCTTCCATTATTGAAATCATTCTAGTGTGCATCATTTGTGAGGTTGGTGTTTATCTATTTGAGCAGTCCAAACGATTAGAATTAGAAGCAAATCGGCGGTTGCAACTCTGTATCCATAGCATTACTCATGATCTTCGCACACCCGTTATGGGTTCTCTAATGCTGCTTAAATCCATCCGTCAACATAGCTCTGTCAATCAACCGATCGAAATCTCACAAACTGAGATGGAACAGTTGATTCAGGGTGGCGATCGCTTACTCCACTTAATGAATTCACTACTCATTCCGCAAGCTTTTTCCTACCCAGAACTCGTTCTCCAATGTCACTCGACTCATTTAAGCGCGATTGTCAATACCGTTCTGAAGGATTTTCATCCATCGCTTGTGAAGCAGAATGTTCGGGTTAACAACGGAATTCAATCAGACCTGCCGCTGGTTAATGTCGATGCTCAACAAATTGGGCGAGTCTTCAAAAATTTGATTGGCAATGCAATTAGTCATAACCCCTCAGGAATTTCGCTGACATTGAATGCAAAGCGCTCGCGTTCCATGCTAAAAGTTACGCTTGAGGATAACGGTATTGGCATTCCTTTCGCCCAGCAAGAAACGCTTTTTGAACCTTATATGCGGGGTCAGCAAACCCAGTATCTACCTGGATTAGGGCTAGGACTGTACATTTGTCGTCAAGTTATAGTGGCGCATGGTGGAGCGATCGGAGTTCAAAGCCTCACTCAAGGAACGATGTTCTGGTTTACGTTGCCATTGAGTGAGGTGTAAGCTGAAACATTACTTCGAGGCGGTTTAGGCATTCCGGTACAACACGTCAATGAAGTGGACGGTTGAAAGAGCCTCATGCTGCGTTCAAGGTTTTGTACCACCGCTGGCTTGAGCCGTCATACCACTTAATTCTTAGTGAAGGTGCAATTGAAAACTTATCTGTTTGCATTCAAAGTTAGGGCAAAGTTTTTGCCCAGAAATGCTTTCAGTCATTGGAAGCAGCTATTTGCAATAGATCAAGAATTGCTGAGGAAGAGGGGATGAAATTACAAGAAATCCAAAATTAGGCGTTGCAGTTACCTGCAGGCGATCGCCCCTTCCACACCAAATCCATGTTTCCCGAAATCAAGGAGAAGCGGGAAATTGGCGATCGCCTGTCTGTAATGAGTGCGATCGCTGTAGATTGGACTGTGCCTTTGCGGATGGAGCGATTCTGCTTTGTAGAAGCTGCGCGAACGGTTATTGGTGCGGTTGGTAGGCGCACCTTGGGGTGGGAAGCGATCGGCCCAAGGCGCGATCGCCGAGCATCTGCCCTGCAGAATCGCCTTAGCTTCTCAAAGGGCTGATGGGCATAAGTATCACTCGATCCCGATAAATAGATCGTAAGTTGCGCCACCGCGCGCCGACCCAACCACTACCAGGAGTTCGGCTAGGGCGTTACCCGGTAAAGTACCCAACCACTCAGTCGCATCCGCACCTGGCTCTGCACCATAAAAGGGGCTCCACATGTTTTCATATTTGAGATACACCTGAAAGACCCCATTGCTCTCGGTAGAAGAAATGTTGACATCCATTACTTGTCCGCCACTGGCAATCAAGTAATACTTATTGACGGTGCCCGGAGTCACAGCGGCACTGAGCGTTGCTGAAGAGGTTCCCGGAGCGAACTGAACGGTTTCGGAAATGCCGGTGGTACCCGTGTCAGTGTCGCTGTATCCCTGGCTGAGATCGACAGCAGAACCGAGTTCAACTCCGTGAAAGTCTCCATCCCCTGAAGCGGATTCGGCTTTTGGTGGCTGGGGAGCAGGTGCAACTTCAGCGGTAGTTGCTTCCGGCGCAGAAGACGCAGTCTGGGGGGCAGATACTTCTGGTGCTTCGTTAGTCGAGATAGTTTCTTCTGAGGTACTGTCTTGGGCGGGTGCCGCAGTTGTATCGGCAGGTGGGGGGGAGGTTTGAGCGCAACCGATCTGCACGATCGCGATCGCCACGAGAGGCAGGAATCGCAGCTGGGAATGGAGGGAAATCATAGTGATAAACTTTGACTTATTTGGTTAGCAATAGAGTGGATCCAAGGATTTGGATGAGTCCGAGGATAAACTCTGATCTGAAATAATTAATCCGTAATCTCACAAGACTAAAAATCTTAGATCAAGAGTTACTGGGGAAGAGCAGATGACGTTACAAGATATCCAAAATCAGGCATTGTAGTTGCCTGTGGGCGATCGCTCCTTCCACACCAAACCCATGTTTCCCAAAATCAAGGAGAAATCGGAAATTGGCGATCGCCCGGTTACATTGGTTGACATTCAAAGTTGGGTGGAAGGCTCTTGCCTGGAACTGCTCTGTCCTCATAGCGTTGGAATATGGGCCTATAAAAATGACCCCACAGATAAAGACAATTAGCGAGCTGCGTCAACAACTGCAACTACCTCAGCTACTCGATGAATTGATACGCACAGGCCGCTGGACACATCCGGGCGATCGCATTATGGAATCTGTTGTTCCTTTCATTACCGATCCACTTGATCTGCTCCCCAATCGCGAAGCCATGCAACGGGAATCAGGGCCACTGATGGCTCCATCGGAAACAGAATCCCTAGTCTTTCACGAATATCGAGGGGCATTCCACAAGTCTCGACCATTACCGTGGATCGATGTGGAAAAAACCTTGTTTATCGCTGTCAATCGCCGCATCGGTGATGATGTAGGTATCGCCCTAGACTATCGCGACAATCCAGACGAGCCTTCAGTGGTCGGTGGGGATTATCACTCCGGCAAAGGACTACAATATCGACTCATCGCCAACACATTTTGTCAGTTTGCAAAATCGCTTGGTTTGTTGGCTAACTAACCACAAATCATCCCCCCAATCAGCAACCCCACCAACGAATGAACTGGAGCCAACGTTCCAGTGAACTTTAAATTTAGAATCCTTCTCTATAAGTAGCTCGGCATGATGAAAAACCAGACCCTAAAAACCTGTGCCGCCCGCGGCGCGGGCGGCACAGGTTTTTAGGGTCTTAGGTTTAATTGCACCTGCCAACTTAGCGTGGTCGGAAACGTGGTCAGATAGTGAAGATTTACTGAGGCCATCTACATAACACCCTATAACAGAGCTATGATGCAGGGCAAATTCAGTCTAATTCCTGAATCCGTTTAGTTTATCCAGAGAGTTCCGTCCGCTTCATCCCTCTTATCGGATAGATAGCCAGAAAAAGTGAGTATAACACCCTGTTTTAGAGTGTTATACAGATAATTTTCAGCCTAACTCCCCTCATAGAATGTGATGGTCAACTCCAGGTCTAACCAATCCTCCGAATTAGAGGTTTTAGACCGAGTAGAAGAGACCAAGGCAGGCTAAACATATAGCTAACCATAAACCACTCAGTATGGGAATGTGCTGTTGCATTCCCATTCAAAGAATCAGGAGATAGTTATGTCGCTAAATAAGTATGTTGTTTTACGTCATCAGAGCATCATCGTGCCAACCATCGATAATCTTGGCACCTTGACTAGAGCTTCATCTTTTGCTCTGGCTAGTGAGGCTGTAGAAATAACTGAAGCGGAACTGACGCTCAAAGAACGCAGTGATTTACGGCGCGATCCTAGAGTCCGTGCAATTGCCCCACCGATGCCATTAAAGCTTGTTAATCCAATTGAAAAGAAAGACGTTGATCCACCAAGTCCGGCTTCACCAGCATGGGGTGTGCAAGCAGTGCGCGCAACCGAAACCCCTTATGATGGAACAAACATAACTGTAGCGGTTCTAGACACAGGTATCGAGCCAGATCATCCGGCATTTGGATCGATTGATCTAGTTCAAAAGAATTTCACATCGGAAGGCGAAAACGACACGGAAGGGCATGGTACTCATTGCGCGGGAACGATTTTTGGACATGATGTAGATGGAACAAGAATTGGTATTGCACGTGGCGTTAGACGAGCACTAATCGGTAAAGTGCTTGGGGAAGGAGCGGGTTCATCTGCGACAATAGCGCAAGCCATTCAATGGGCTGTTAATGAAGGCGCAAACGTTATTTCAATGTCCTTAGGAATTGATTTCCCGGGGTTTGTTGATCTAATGGTCAATACTTACCAATATGACATCAATCTAGCCACGTCCATGGCGTTAGAGGCTTATCGTGCAAACATAAACCTTTTTAGTGAATTAGCGCAGTTTGTTGAAGCCCAAGGCATTTTTGGGGACGGAACTATCATTATCGCAGCTTCAGGAAATGAGAGTAATCGGCCTGATTACGAAATTGCAGTTGCCCCACCCGCAGCCGGAACAGGAGTGATAGCGGTCGGAGCCCTTGAAGAAACGGATAGTGGATTAAAAGAGGCCTATTTTTCAAATAGCCAAGTTGATGTCTCAGCCCCAGGCGTTGGAATCGTATCAGCCAAGCTTGGTGGTGGGTTAACGAGCATGAGCGGAACCAGCATGGCAACACCTCATGTTGCGGGTGTCGCGGCCTTGTGGGCACAGCGCCAACGCGACTTGACAGGGCGAGTAGAAAACCGTTCACTCTTAGCGCAACTCATTGCGAGTGGGACAACCGTTTCCTTGATACCAAAGATTGAAGAGGAAGATGTGGGTACCGGTATCGTGCAAGCCCCCCTTAGTTAAGCATCAAGCAATGTCCGAGTTTTGGCTAATATCAAATCCGGTTAAAGAACCCAAATAGCATTTTTGCCCGCTGCTGTGCAGCGGGCAAAAATGCTAAGTAGCTCGGCACGATGAAAAACCAGACTCTAAAAACCTGTGCCGCCCGCGCTGCGGGCAGCACAGGTTTTTAGAGTTTTGGGTTTAATTGGGGCTTCCTGAAAAAGTTGAAATTGCTTACAGGAAAAGGACTTCAACCGTTTTCCTCTCCAACAAGTGCAAGGTTATGGCATCTAAGGGGTCAAAAGCCTTGCACTCCTCATAAAAACTCTAGCCAAAATTTAAAATCCAGAGGCTGGATCCCTCAAATTTCGAGCTGTATGGCATCCAGAATGTTTTTGAGGACTTTTTCAGCAAGCCCTAATTGCACCTGCCAACTTATAGCGATGTGCAACCGCATTAAGCACAGCAACGGTTGTGTGGGCGCGGCGCGCCCCACACAACCGTACTTAACTAACGCGCATAGCGCTATATTTGGGTTTTACGGCTACTTAACCGGATTTGATATAACAGGTCTATCAAGGCCAGGGTGTTGGTAAAGCAGTTATTCGGTATGAGCTTGATCATGCATGGCGATCGCACTGCTACAAAGGCATACTGATATCCAATAGCGCTGCCAGAGCGCACATCGATTCTACGAATCCTGTGGGTTTCGATCGGATCAGAAGCAGGCGTTCGTCATTCGCCCAAACATCTGACAAGCTGTTGTGGCTAATCGTATCTGTCTTCCGGTTTGAGTTTGACTCACGTTCAGGCAAGGATAGTGCTGCGATAAATTGTCCAAAATCTTCTGGTGCGATCGCGGGCTGGTTGGATGCCAAAATGCTTAGTATGCCTTCTGGTCAGAAGGGCGATCGGTTTGCCTGTATCTGCGATCGCGGCCTAGCGATCCTGACGTCACAAGAGGCTTCAATTAGACTTGAAAGGTGCTCCTGATCTAGGGAAACCAAGCGTTGGAAGGTGCGATGAACAAGCCAACTCTAGCCAGTTTCAATACGCTGACATTCGACGTTGTCGGAACCCTGATCGACTTCGAGCAAGGCATTCTCGACTGGTTCCGACCGCTGCTAACGCGTCATTCTGCAGAAAAATGCGACGAGGACATTCTGACCACATTTGCTGAATGTGAAGACCAATATCAACAGAAAGCCCCAGACAAGCCCTTTACAGCAATGCTGCCTCTCATCTATCGAGACATGGCGGCTCTGTGGAAAATTGACGCTCGGGAGAGTGAAGCCAAGGACTTTCGGGACTCCATTCAAACTTGGCCAGCATTTCCCGACACCGTAGCCGCATTAAAGGAATTGGGGACACATTACAAACTTGTTGCTGTTACAAATGCTGATGCTTGGGCACTGCAGTCTATGAGTGCCACCCTTGGTGATCCGTTTGACGAACACGTTACATGCGACGAGGTGGGCGTGAACAAGCCGAGTCCGCGCGTCTTCAATTATGTTCTCGAAAAGTTGGCAACTTTGGGTGTCAGAAAAGCCGATATCCTTCACACTGCACAAAGCCAATACCACGATATTGTCCCTGCGATGGAGCTTGGCTTTTCGACGATGTGGATCGAGCGGCGTCATGGGAAAGGAAGTTTTGGAGCGACTCCAACACCAGAACAAATTGCTGAACCAACGTTTCACGCGACCTCTATGGAGGATTTTGTTCGCCAGGTTCAGCGGCAGCAGATCTAGTTTTCTCACAAGACGCTGACGCTGGCGAGCAGGCATTAGCGACAACATAGCAAGATTCGGATTGTTGGCACCATGGCTGACCTTTGAAAATGTCGATTGTTCGGTATGTGCCGTCAGTCCAGACACAACGAGGGTCATGTTATGAATATGCTTGCGAACAAAGTTGCCATTGTTACGGGTGCCAGCTCGGGTATCGGCTATGCAACCGCCAAGCTATTTGCACAAGAGGGTGCTGCTGTTGTCGTTGCAGCGAGACGACAGCCAGAGCTTGATGAATTGGTGCAGGCGATCGCACACCTTGGGGGTCAAGCTGTCGCCATTGCAGGGGATATCAAAGATGATGCCTTTGCAAAATCCTTGGTGGATAAGGCCATAGAGTGTTTTGGGGGACTGGATATCGCATTCAATAATGCAGGCACGATGGGAGTTGCAGCGGCTGTGCCGGATATGCCGTTGGAAGCTTGGCGCGATGTGATTGAAACCAACCTAACCAGCACCTTCCTCGCTGCAAAATATCAGCTACCTGCCCTGATTCAGCAGGGAGGCGGTTCTCTCATCTTTACCTCAACCTTTGTCGGGTATACCGCAGGGATGCCAGGGATGGCAGCCTATGCCGCGAGCAAAGCAGGCATCATTGGGCTGACTCAAGTGCTGGCGTCTGAGTACGGAAAGCAGGGCATTCGGGTCAATGCTTTGCTTCCGGGTGGCACAGATACTCCGATGGGGCAAGCGGCTGCAAATACGCCAGAGGCTCGCGAGTTTGTGGAGCAGCTTCACGCACTGAAGCGGTTGGCAACCCCAGAGGAAATTGCCCACTCCGCACTATACCTGGCGTCTGACGCATCGAGCTTCACAACAGGCTCCGCCATGTTGGTTGATGGTGGCGTTTCCATCAACCGTGTTTAGCGCCACGCAAACATGCGTTTATACCAATTCGCTAAAAACCCACTACAGATCATTTTTTGAAAGCCCCGCAGTGCGGGGCTTTCAAAAAATGATCTGTAGTGGGTTTTTCGTAGAATTGGTATTACTGGCTCTGCCTTGCTTGCGAGAAAAGTGCATTATTCCTCAGGAACAATTTCAGAGACGACGCGCCCGCCACTGATAACGATGGTTTGGTTTTGTAGACGCCCGTTGGCAGTGGGGCCATTCACCACCATTTGGGGATCGGGTTGGCGATAGTCCACGTTGCCCGTGGCGCGGAACTCCTGGTTAGCCAGGTTCCAGACCAGGTTATCGGAGGTCAATGTGGACTGGTTGCGCTGGGCAAGCGCTTGCACATCTCCTTGCATATTCAATACACGAGTATCAATAGCGAGTTGCCCCTGGTTGGCACTGATCGTCAATTGTTGCCGGGGTTGCAGCAAGCGGAGGCGCTGGTCAGAGCGCAAGGTCTCTTGGTTAATATTCCAGATGAGCTCTGAGCTATTGACCTGTGCCATGGGGTCTTCCATGGCAATTTGAGCATTGCCGCGTAGGGTCACTTGATTGGTAGCCAAATCAACCTCTGCCCGTTGACCGCTGGCGATATCTGTGACTCGATCGTTTTGCAGGCGGCGCACTTCAATGGGGCGATCGCTCGTCATCTTTTCTTCCGTCATTAGCCAGGTCAACGCCTGCGATCGCATTACTAGCCTAGGATCTTGGCGCGTGCGGGCAATCACCCGACCGGTGAGTTCTAGGCGTTGCTCCAGGTCATAAAGCCGCCCTTCCCGTGCCGCAAGTCGGGCATCGGGGTGCGTGACCTCGAAATTACGCCGCACCGTCAGAACTTGTTCCTCCGGCCTCCATTCCATTTCCTCACCCGTTAATACCGCCTCGCTGCGGAGATCAAGCACTTCTATGTTGCCCCGGAGCACAATCCGCTGGCCATTTTCATAGACCTGACCGCGATCGCCACGAATCTCGTAAATTGCATCCCCATCCTGAAAAAGCTGCCCATCGGGGTTGGTGACCGCCGCAAACTCCTCATTTTCGTTGTATGACGCGGCTTCTGCAAACACTTCCCATATCAGGTCACCGCTTTCATCGGCCTGCTCTAGGGTAATGTTTTCGAAGGTGAGGGTATTGTCGATTTGCTGCACTTCAGCACTATCCTCCGCCAGCCGATTGGCTCCCCGACTTCTCGGCTGACAGGCCGCCGCCGTCAACAATAGGGGCAGCACCGTCAGGATGAGGAGCGATCGCCTCAGGCGAGGGTTCATATTCAACGTCAAGAACAGCGGAAACCGCATTGCATCCTCTGAAAATACTGGGTGGGACTAAGCGTGAGAATCAACGGTCGTATTGAGTTTCCAGGATGTTGGCCATCCCTTCATCGGCCAAACGGCCAAGGCACGCCAGCGCGCACCTGACTGGATTCACCCTGACAATCGACCGCTAGGGGAATACAGCATACCTAGCTTAGACGAAAGATAACCGCCTTGGTTGCCGGGAATAGAAATTGTCTGTGGACGGCGATCGACGACCAGCCCTGAGAAACAAACCTACGATCGGCCTACAGGCAAAATCTACAGCCTACATCTGTAGCCTGTTATCTCGCGCTCCCAGTATCCACGATCCACCAAGCTTAGCTTTCCTGGGGTTCTGCTTCTTCTACCGGAATGCCAGCAAGTGGGCGATAGGAATAGCTGTGGCGGGGCGTCTTCATGATGGTCTCTTTCACCTGTTCCAGATCGATGTAGCGATCGGCAACATTGATCAAACTATCGCTTGTCATGGAGCGCAGGCTAACCACTTCCACTCGCACCCCCCGATAGCTGACTGCATCTACCGCATAGGCCAGATCCCCATCTCCACTCACCAAAACAGCCGTGTCGTAAGACCCTACCAGGGCCATCATATCGACAGCAATTTCGACATCCAAATTCGCTTTTTTAGAGCCATCGGGAAGCTGAACCAAATCTTTAGAAATAACCCGATAACCATTGCGCCGCATCCAGAGAAGAAACCCTTGTTGCTTTTCGTTCGTGCGATCGACGCCTGTATAGAAAAAGGAGCGCAGTAAGCGAGAACCCGCCGTTAGGCGACACAGTAGCTTTGTGTAGTCGATTTCAATGCCTAACTGGAGCGCGGCGTAGAAAAGGTTTGAGCCATCAATAAAGATTGCAACTCGCCCACGGTTTTCTAGTACTTGCTCGGGCGTGAATACTATATCGCTCTCGGTGTGATCGAGCATTTTATCCTCGGTTTGTTATGAAGAGAAGGTTTGTAAAAGAATTGAGCCAATCGTCTCATGAGTCAGTTTGAGAAGGGATGGTTACTGATAAGGTAAACCAATTGGAGAGAGAAGTTATCTATATACTTTGCGAAGCGATGAACCAAGATCAGCGGAAAATTTAGCGGGAAGAAAACAGACTCTCGATGAACGGTAAAGCAATGCATCAGGTGGGCAGTTCCAAACGTTGAAAGACGGGATCGGTCTCGCCTAATGGCTGCTTTGGAGGCAAAATTCCCCACTGAATATGGTCAGCAAATGCAGGAAATGCTTTATGTGAACCATTGAAGTTTACATCGTAACCTAACTGTCGATAGATGCGTGTGCTGAGATTTGGAGTGATGGGTGACAACCAGTAGGCGGCAAGACGCACCGACTCCAAAATGCTGTAGAGGACAACATTAGCGGCATCTGCTTCTCCCTTTTTGTAAAGGGACCAGGGAGCTTGCTCATCAATGTATTTATTGGCGGTGCGAACGAGATTAAGCAGAGGCTCACAAGCTTGACTGAAGGCAAAGCGTTCGTAACAGTCTTGCACGGTTTTACTGAGGCTAACGCCTGCGGATTTTAGGGGATGGTCGTCAGGAATGGCATCGGGTGACACAGGTGGAATAGCGCGATCGCAATTCTTATTCGAAAGGGTGAGGGTTCGCTTCAGCAGGTTACCCAAATCATTCGCCAAATCTGCGTTGAGAATATTGATAAATCTTTGCTCATTGAAATCTCCATCGCGACCCAGTTCAATCTCCTTCATGAAGTAGTAACGCACTGCGTCGGAGCCATACCGTTTGATCAAATCAAACGGATCGATTGTGTTGCCAACGCTCTTACCCATCTTTTGGCCATCCTTGGTTAGGAAGCCATGCCCAAAGACGCGATCGGGAACAGCCACCCCTGCCGACATCAGCATGGCCGGCCAATACACCGCATGAAACCGCAGAATATCTTTACCAATCAGGTGGATATTCATGGGCCACCACTTCGCCAGCGCATTCTCCAGCGTGGGTTCATCGTCCGATTCCAACAAGGCCGTTACGTAACCGAGCAATGCATCGAACCAGACATAGAGGGTGTGCTTGGGATCGATGGGCAGCGGAATGCCCCAATCCATGTTGACCCGGGAAATAGAGAAATCCTGCAAACCCTGCTTCACAAAGCTCAGCACTTCATTGCGACGGGAGTCAGGCTGGATGAAGTCGGGGCGATCGCGATACAACGCCTCGAGTTTTTCCTGATAGGCAGACAGCTTGAAGAAATAGTTTTCCTCGTCTCGCCATTCCGCTTGTTTGTTGGGGTGAAGCACGCAGTAGTGGTCATCTAGCAGGTCGCGCTCTTCTTTGTATTCTTCGCAAGACACACAATACCAGCCCTTTTGCTGTCCCAAGTAAATGTCGCCAGTATCCCAACAGCGTTGGAAGAACTCGCGCACGATCGCCTCATGGCGAGGATCGGTGGTGCGAATAAAGCGATCGAGTCGGATGTCGAGCACCTCCCATAGGGAAGCGAAGCTTTCGACAATTTGGTCGCAATGTTCCTGGGGCGATCGCCCCTTCTCCATCGCGGTGCGTTGAATCTTCTGACCATGCTCATCGCTACCTGTGATGCAGAGGGAAGAAATTCCTTGCAACCGATGGTAGCGACACGCGACATCCACTGCGATTGTCGTGTAGGCGCTGCCAATATGAGGCACGTCGTTGACGTAGTACAACGGCGTGGTCATTGCGAAAGTGGAGAGAGTCGAAGCAGAGGTCATACAGAATCAAACAAAGATGGGGTAATGGATCAACTGAGCGTGAAATCGGGCTGACTGGATGCAACGGATAAGATGCAGTTAAGGAAAGCGAGATGGCCATCTCCCTCAACCTGCTCTACATTCTGTCCGCACATTTTACTAATGTATATTACGGAATTACTTCTTAGTTTGCCGTTGACCCGATCAGACATCGATTCCAAACAACGGCCCCAATGGGCATCCATCAGCCCTTTCTCCACTATTATCGGAGAATCTTTGGCAAATTTTAGCGTGGGAAATGGGCGATCGCCGTGCCCAATTGCTCAACTAAACCCTCAAGTTTTCTTAATATTTTGGGCGATTGTTTGTAGACCTGCTTGCGGCGTCCTATCAGGATTTTCGACAGATTCCAACAGCATTTCTAATCGCTGAGGTTTAGATTGTTCGTTTCAAGACTGGCTTCAATAACCACGACGGATTCAATCGAAACATGCGACCAGCAACGAGATTGAATTGGCTTTCGGAGGGTGTTCCAAATCCGGGATCACGCTCTGGCAATTAACACACGGGTATCAGACTCAAGGCTGCTGTTGTCAACGTTTGGGAAATTTCTTCGTCAACCTGAGTTCGGGATCACGTCGTGGCGACTTCGGGATCAAGCCCTAGCGGATAAAATCGCGGCGTGGCTTTCTGGCGCGGCGACCCAAGCAACGTCCACGAATATTAGAGCGCTGCGCGCAGCGGTAATATCGAATCCGGTTAAATAGCCATAGAACCCAAATATCATTTGTGCCCGCTGTTTTGCAGCGGGCACAAATGATATTTGGGTTCTTCAACCGGATTTGATATAAAAACCAATTTCTACGAAAGCCGCGCAGCGCAAGGCTTTCAAAAAAATATTGATCCTCACCTCAATGCGTCAAACGATGCAATCGAGAGTTAATCACCTCGTACTGACGTCAAGGAAGAGCGTCAAGCAGGATAGATGCGGAGGCGGCGGTTGGGTTCTTCGCCAAAGCTGGAAGACTTGAGCCGATAATGTTCGACTAGCTCGTGCTGCATTTTGCGCACCTTGGGCGATCGCGGTAGCAGTTCCACAGGTTGACCTTTGGGCAGAACGATTTGCTCCACAGCTAGTCGGGCTTCCTCTAAAGCCTCCAGTTCATTCTCATCCCCATCCTGGGAGAAGAGCACCAGGTTTAGCGGTTCGCTGTCGGGGGCACCTGCATCATCCATCTTGAGCAAGCGCTGGAACCCTCGAATGATCTGGGGCACCGTATTGGACTTGATGGTGTAAATGGGGACTTGCCGGTTCTTGGCCACATGGCGCAGCTTGGAATGGTTTTTGACATGCGATCGCAGCGCCAATACCGCATCCGCCTCATCCAAATCCTTCGTCACCACCACCGGCAAATTCATCGTCCGAATCACCTGCTCCACTTGGTGCCGACTGACAGCATAGGGATAAACATGAATCGGCAGATCCTCACCATTCGGCCCCACCATTGCCAAAGCGTTGCGGGACTGTGCGCCGGGGATGGCCATCCCCTCTCGCAGCGACTCATCCAGCAACATCTCAAAGTCCTGGTGTTCCGTCGCAGAAACCGTGCGCTCTGGGCGGGCGCTATCCAAACGGGGCTGGGTGCCCAGGGGAGACATTTGCCCAGACGCTCGCCAACCTGCCGCAGGGCGGGTTTCTCGCTCGGCAGGGAGGCCACCCAAGGGCAGACTACGGATTTGTTGGGGGCGATCGCGCACAGGGGTTTCCTGGCGCACCTGTACCTCGCCAGTTTCGGATACGCTGCGTACCTGGTAAGTGGGCTGTCGGCCTCGCAGCAGCATATCGATGGTTGCCGCCACATCCTCATGCACCACCCAGGTTTGCCGTTCCAGCATTTCCACAGCAATGTCAAAGGTGGGCGGAGCTTTTCGTTCCAATACGCTCTTTTGGCTACCCCGGCGGCGGGCTTCCTCATCCCCCAGGGTGACCGACTGGATGCCGCCAACCAAATCCGACAACGTAGGGTTTTTCATCAGGTTTTCGATGCGGTTGCCATGGGCGGTACCCACAAGCTGCACTCCACGCTCGGCAATGGTGCGAGCGGCAATGGCTTCCAGTTCGGTGCCAATTTCGTCAATCACAATGACCTCAGGCATGTGGTTTTCCACCGCCTCGATCATTACCTGGTGCTGCAATTCGGGGCGTGCCACCTGCATCCGACGGGCGCGTCCAATGGCCGGATGGGGAACGTCGCCATCTCCGGCGACTTCGTTGGAGGTGTCGATAATCACAACCCGCTTGCCCAGGTCATCGGCAAGAACCCGCGCAATTTCTCGCAGGGCAGTAGTTTTACCAACCCCTGGGCGACCTAGCATGAGAATCGATTTGCCCGTTTCGACCAAATCTCGAATCATGCCGATGGTGCCATAAACGGCTCGCCCAACCCGACAAGTTAGCCCAATAATGTCGCCAGAGCGATTGCGAATGGCGCTAATCCGATGCAGGGTCCGTTCAATCCCAGCACGGTTGTCACCGCTGAAATGTCCGACGTTGCTGATGCAATATTGTAAGTCTTGTTGAGTGATGGGCGCTTCAGCAAGGTACTCGGTGCGATCAGCAAATCGAGCTTCGGGAAGACGCCCGAGGTCTAGTACCACTTCGACGAGGCGATTACGTTCCGGATGATCCGCCAGTTTTTGTTGAAGCGATTGCGGCAGGATGGCCAGCAACTGATCCAGATCATCATTGATTTGCAGTGGTTGCACTGAAACAGCAGGTAGCTGTGTAGGTTCGTTTGAAGGCTGAGGCGAGTTAGGCGGTTGGATGAACGGACGAGAATTGAACGTCATGAGTGGTAGGTAGTTCTGAAAGTCCAAGTGATGGGGTAGAAGCCCTGACGGCTATCGGAAGCCACGGATCGTTTGGGAGACAATTTCGAACTGAATCATGAGAATTACCGTGAGGAGTAGTGTGCAGATGAGCGAAAGATGCAAGTGTGATGGAACAGAAGGCTACGAGGCAACGGTGTGAATGCGAACGTTAATCGACATCTAGATTAAGAGGAAAATTTCAGGGGAGAAACAAGGCTGGCCGCAAGCTGAACCGCTTGATTGAGCAAATCGGGAAACTCTTCTAGGCGCTGTGCGATCGGTGGGGGAATAACGGTGCGTGGCTTTAGCTCGGTAGCGGCGGGGGAAGATGAACTTTCGGGCGATCGCCCGTGCCATTCCCAGTCCTTAGCCACTGGGGTAGGTAATGACCCTGAAATCATCGGTTTCCCTGGTGCAGGCATCGCCAGAGCCGAGACTTGGCGATCGCTCAACTCCTGCAATACAGGAGCCAGCAACACACGGGCAAAGCTGCCATAGGCCACCCCATTGATGAAGCGCGAGGGAGTAGGCCGTTGGATCGGCAGATTAGACGATGACAATGACGATCGGGAGGCGGTGCTCAACAGCCCTAGCTCCTTCAGCTTGGGAACGGTATAGGCATTGGTTCCCCCTGCCAGTTGGACATAGCCCGGCAACTTCGCGGCCAGTACCTTTTGCCCAAGTCGAATGGCGGCATGGGTGACTCCCTTACCAATATCCCCACTCATGGGACGTCCGTCCGTTTGCCAGATTACAGGGCAGGATAATGGCGCGATTAAGCGATGCAAGGCTTGCAGGTACTCGATCAATCCAGCCCCATCGGGACAGCTAATGGCAAGGACTTTCAGGGTTTGACAGGCCGGGGCGATCGCCTGCCACAGTTGCGTAAAGTCTTGTAAGCGTCCGACCTGGGTATGGATTTCGATGGCATCCACATGGGGCAGCACATCGGCGATTACGGCATCTGGCGAGGCCCGGAACGATCGTGTTTCAATTTGCTGGATGGGGCAAACGGGCAGACAGCGCCCACAGCCATAACACCGATTCTCGATGACGCCCGACTGTTCGGGATGGGAGCCAAAGCGAATGGCATCGGCGGGACAGATGGGTTCGCAGGGACGCGGACAATCGGCAGGACAACGGGTGGGATCAAAGGTCGCTTTGCGGAAGTGGGGATCATCGCCATCGTTCAGGCTCACCATCAACCAAGGGCGATCGCGCCCTTTCGCTGACGCCGAGACGCTGGCCGTCAGGGGATCGTCTATAGCTGAACTCTTTCCCTGCTGGCATAGACGCTGAAATGCTGCCAACCCTTCTTGGGCAGCGGCGACCACAGCGGGATCAGCAGCAACATCAATGCAATCGGCCCCGGCCAACGCATAGGCCAAGGTCAGGCTGCGGACATCGGGCAGCGACTGGAAACTTGCGCCGCAGATTAACTTGAACCAATGCCCGTTTTCGAGGGATCGGAGAGGAGAATAACAGTGCGTGACCCTGAGTTCTGAACGACTCACTCCGGTTAGTACGTGGGGGGTAGCTGTATGGGATCAGTGTACTACACTCACGCTAGTTCCGGCAGCGGGATCACGTCAGGCGGCTGGCACTAGGCTCTTAAGAGGCGTCCAGGTGAAGGTGCGATCGCCCCCCATCTCAACGACGACTTTCACCCGTGGCTCTTTGGCAGGCAACGCCGCCAGGAACGCTAGTTCTTGCTGGGACAGGATGTTGCCTTCGATCAGCCACAACACGATGCCTTTTTCGTTAGACGCAAGGTTATCCAAGCGATAGGTAAGAATGGGAGGAAGATAGTAACGATAGCCCACTGCACCATCACGTCCGGTGGTTTTCTTGCCCAGGTGAGCCGGACGCACCCCATGAACTTGCATCAAATAGGAGGCTGGGTCGCCTAAACCTCTGGCAGTCAGACACACCAGGCCGTAACCTGCGGCTCGCACCCGACGCTGATACCGTCCTTCGGCTCCACCTTCAAGGGGAACATAGGCCGCAAGGGCTCCTTGTTGTTCCAGTTGGTTGATGAATCGCTTTCCGGTGATGATGAGTGGCATAGCGGCTTATCCTTTGCGTCTTCGTTGATACCTTAACCCGAGCGGGGATCTGTCTGGGCGTTCGTTCGCGTTCTCAAGCACGCAATACAATCTTGCAGGGAATTTGCAAATGCCCACAGTTACAGAATAGAGCCTCTGTGCCCCTCAGATGCAACGGCATCGATAGAACTCTTTTATTAGGTTCATAGTCTGGAGAGCGGAAAACGGCATGAGCCAGATGCTCCCACCGATGCGAAGCAGCTTAACGCCACCCATGCAACGCTCCTTTGCGGAAGGGAGACTGGGGAAGCTTCGTTCTCCCAGTTAAGTAGCTCGGCATGATGAAAAACCAGACCCTAAAAACCTGTGCCGCCCGCGCTGCGGGCGGCACAGGTTTTTAGGGTTTAGGTTTAATTGCACCTGCCAACTTAGGGGGTTCGGGGAGCGACGCGCCCCCAAGCCAGATTTAGAGCACTCACCCGCAAACTTTGTCTTTTAGAGTAAGGCGTACCCATGACCGAGCCTCGGGCAGAAGACTGTAGAAACCAGCCCCAAAACCCCGCTGGGGAAAGTATCCCTCCCCAGTTCCCCTCCAAAGTTTCCCTGTTGGAGCGGCGTAAATCGCTTCGCATTGCATAGGAGGCAGGCGGTTGTCTGCCTGGAGACAGCTTAAAGATGAGTTTGCGTGCTTTGCGGTTTGAGTAATAATCGGGGCAGATATGCTCTCTTTTCTTATCTTTTGCATAGCCCTATGACAACGCTAACCGAATTACCAATCCCTGCTCATTTTGCAGCTCAACATGTTGGGGAAGTTTGGCGTGTGCCCTATCAGGAACGTGCAGAGGCGGCTGTCGCCTGGGCAAGACAGCATTCCATCCCCCCAGCAGCGAATGATGCCCGACGGATTTGCTTACTAGCCATCGATGTGCAGAATACGTTCTGCATCCCCGACTACGAGTTGTTTGTTGGTGGGCAATCGGGGATGGGAGCCGTAGAAGATAACGTACGGTTGTGCGAGTTCATCTATCGAAATTTGGGCGAACTCACCAAAATTGTCGTGACGATGGACACCCATGCCACAATGCAAATCTTCCATCCTGTGTTTTGGGTGAATGCAGCAGGGGAGCATCCACCGGCCATGACGATGATTTCGGCAGATGATGTGGAAAGTGGTCTGTGGCAGGCGAATCCGGCGATCGCCCCCTACATCACCCAAGGCAATGTCGACCATCTACAAGCCTACGCTCTGCACTATGTCCGCCGTCTCAGTCACAACAGCAAATATCTCCTCACCATCTGGCCCTATCACTCCATGCTCGGTGGCATCGGGCATGCGCTTGTACCCGCTGTCGAAGAAGCCTGTTTCTTCCACAGCATGGCTCGCCAGGTGCCCACGCGCTTTGAGATGAAGGGCGACAACCCCCTCTCTGAAAACTACTCGGTCTTGCGCCCCGAGGTGATGGAAGATCAGAACCAAAAACCGATTGGGAAGAAAAACCAGTCCCTGCTTCAGGCATTGCTGGACTTTGATGCAGTAATTGTGGCAGGACAGGCCAAGAGCCACTGCGTCGCTTGGACAGTATCGGACTTGCTCGACGATATTCAGGCGATCGACTCGACGCTGGCGCAGAAGGTGTATTTGCTGGAAGACTGCACCTCCCCCGTTGTGGTGCCTGGAGTGGTGGACTTTACAGAGCAATCCAACAAAACCTACCAGCGCTTTGCCGAAGCCGGAATGCATCGGGTGAAGTCGACCGATGCGGTCGTCTCCTGGCTCAATCTGTAGCGCCCTTGAGCCTCCAATGAGAGGTGGATGGGGCGCATCCACCTCTCAGCACGCCTAAAAGTCGCACCGCGACTTCAGTCGCTAGGACTGCTACTCTACAGCGCTGCGAGGGATTGCGATCGCTCCTCCAGCATCATCGAATCGCCATCGCTTTGCACAACGAGCACTGGGCAACAGGCATGGTGCAGCACATAGTTGCTAACGCTACCCAGCAGAATTTCCGTAAAGCCCCGACGTCCGCGCCGCCCCATCACAATCAGATCCGCCTTCCAGAATTTGGCAATCTGGCAGATGCCGTGACCCGGTTCATAAGGCTGAGTGCTGACCTGGACGGAAACGCCTTCTCGCTTGGCGCGATCGCACAGGTCTGCAAACAGCGTTTGAATATGCTGTGCCCGCATTTCTAGTTGCATTTGTTGGGACTGATAGGCCTGCGTCACCAACTGCGGTGACAGCCCCATTTCCCCCGGCAACAGCAAGAACTTGGGAACCAAATCTTCTGTCAAACTGTGGAACAGCAAAAGCTTGGCATGATGAGATTTTGCAAGCGTCAATGCCTGCTCAAATACACTCTGTCCTAATGCCGTATCATCAACCGCTGCAAGGATCTTTTGGAAAGCCATAGTTGTTTTTCTCCGGGTGCGCCCCCACGCTGGTGTACCAACTCCTCACCTGATTGAATGATTTAGCTTCAAGCTACAGCAATTTCTAAATTGCGGTAAATCTTCGCAACAGTTACTAATAATCCATGGAAAGCTGTCAGGCGGCAAAACAGCAAATAATTTACCAAAAACTTTTAATTAACATTTTTTTAATTAATATGGATTTGGGTTAAGCCAGTCAGACGACTGAAACCACAACAAGACCAACAAGATTACCCTTTATCGGTTTTCCAGCCCTCAATCCAAAATCCGTATCATTTTTTGGGATGCGCACGGCGGGGATTTCAAAACATGATCGGTCGTGGGAATGTGAGCGAATTGGGATAACGCTCACATTCCCACGAATATCTCTACAACTATCCGCTGCAACAGGGTTTTTACGCATCTTTGCCATAGAAACGGTCAACCACACGCTGCGCTTCTGCTCTGTCGAGTACTTGGGGCTCCAATATACTCCATATAGAATTAGGACGGGTTGCCATACAAGCCAGGATGCAGCGGTAGATGTCAAGCCGTCGAGCGAACAATGGTTCGTCCGCAGTGAATTGGACATAAACCTGTGCGACGTGAGACCAGATGGCAATCTCCCGTTCTGGGTTTTCGTCGCGACGGAAGTCGTCTTCCCATTCGTCTAATGTTAAGTCTCGATGTTCAGCAAACGTACCGTGAATCTGACGGATGTAATCGTGGAGTTTTCACTGCCACATTGCGCGATCGCATTTGTTGCCTACGAATTGCGATTGGGCAGCCATTCGGATTCTGTAGCTGTGATGGAATGACATGGGATGCACGCTCGCTGAAGCACATCGAGGACTTTGTGTGGGTCGCAACCATAAATGCCCGATGCCCAAGCCGGGTTCGATTCAATAACCGCCCAGCCAACGCCAGCAATGATGCCAACATCAATCACGACCTCAGGTGGAATCCTCACAGAGTCCGTCGTTAGAACCCGATTGATGAAGGTTGTTGCCTGTTGAATCTCAGCCTCAGTTGCAGGCCACGAACCATCCGCCGCTTGAATGAGGTTACTTTTCGGAAGCCGCACGGAATTTGGGCATGTCGCCTTCTGTTGTCAGCCGCTCGGGATCGCGCCTGGAAGACGATTTGGGCATTCGCCTGCTGCAACGGACAACGCGTAACCTGACGCTGACGGAAGATGGTGCAAGGTTTTACGATCGCTGTCAGCAAATTTTGGCCGAACTAGAAGAGGCAGAACTAGAGGTTAAGCAGTCAACGTTGAGGCAAACAGGGACATTACGTCTCGACCTCTCGATTGCATTGGGGAAAATGTACATTGCCCCACGATTGCCTCAGTTGTCGGCCAAATATCCTGACTTGAAGCTGAACGTATCCTTTAGCGATCGCATAGTTGACCTGATCGAAGAAGGCATCGATGCAACCGTTCGCGTTGGCGCGGGTAAAGACAATCGTTTCGTTGTCCATCCTCTAGCAACGACACAACTCGTGACCTGTGCAGCCCCTGCATATCTGCAACGGGCAGGCACACCCAAAACGCCACAAGACCTGAAAATCATCGTTGTGTGAATTTTATCTATCCCCAAACCCGACAAGAATTTGAGTGGAAGTTCGAGCAAGCGGGGCAAATCGTCGCGATGTCTGTACCTAGCTACCTACAGTTCGATGAGGACTTAGGCTGATCTTTCGGATGATTTGAAATATGAAGAGCTTGTCGAAAGGCTTCAGACGACTTCATATCAGAGAACACAGCTCCAAAAGATGCCATCAGAACTAATTGATTCCTCTTCGAGCGGATACTGATATTACGCTTGGCACAAAAATTTAGAAACTTTTGAAGGGGACGAAAGTACAATTTATTGTTTTCATCAAGCAAGTCAAATTTACACCTACAATATCCACCATTTTGGAAGATAATTTGAGTATTAGTGTCTTCCAAAATCTGATAAATCTCTTTCTCTGAAACAGGTGGCATTGTTTCCAATATATAATATTTATAAACTTTACTCATCTATCCTGAGACAATTTTCACTTTCACCAAGAAATTTTTCAACTTTTTAATATATGCATATCTAGCCTCTATCCTATGACATTATTCAGTACAAATAAAAATATCAGCATCCTGTAAGAAAAGGTCAATAATGCAATACGCTTTAGGGGATACGCATTAACTTGTACAACGTACCCTAACTTGCAGCTCAGGAAATAATACGGGTATTCAGAAAAGTTTTATACCAAGCAAACCATTGATCAAAACCTACATCATCTGCTCCCGCTAAATAGGCTGCTAGCCCAAATGAGTCAAGCGCTATGGAATTAGGATTAAAAGACTTACCCACCCATTGTTCAAAAGCAATAAAGTCAAAATCACAAAATTTCTTAGATGGCTCAATTGCATAGAATGCTTCTGCAAATTGTATTCCACTTATAAAAATTGACAAAGCTATTACACTCTTGCTGTTTAAAAACATCATTGGACGCTTTTGAATCGCTAAGAGTAGTGTAGAGAGGTTGGGATAAAGACTCGAAATTGAATCAGGAGTCATGCAGTCTCACAATTATGTTCAGATCACTTAAACTACAATGTCATCGAGTAAAGTTCGAGTTTCTCGCTACCACTTCCTAGATGTATTGTTTGTTTGAATTTAAATCCTAATTTCTTTAGTAAATTGAGCGATCGATAATTATTTGGCAACGTGATAGCGACTACAGTTGATAAGTTATGGACTCTTCTCCCATAGTCTACTATTGCTAATGCAGCTTCCATAGCATATCCTTTCCCCCAATATTTAGATAGAAAGGCAAATCCAAGATCTACATCCTCTAATTCTTTTCGTTTGATCAACCCACAAAGACCAATTGCAGTTTGGTCAGTCTTATGTTCGACTAAGAACAAACCAAAACCATGCTGAGAATACATTTTCATTAGCACATTTCTGATGTAAGTCTCAGCATCATTTAGGTTTCTTACGTTCTTGTCACCAATATATTGAAGCCAAGAGGGTTCATTCAGAAGGCGAAAAATAAATTCTGCATCTTCAAGAGAAACCTGTCGCAGCGTCAACCGATCCGTATCAAGTATCTTCATACTTTTCATGCAATGGATAACTGAACCATGGAGTTCAACGATTGGGGTTCGCTAACAGACTCAAATTTTAGCTCAACAACTTATCAACTTATTAAATAACTGTATGCCCGTAGCGTCTCCTCTAAAACTTCATGCCGCAAATACACTCCCTTTCGTATGGTTGCAAGCCCTTAGATGATGGAAAGCTGAAGGCTTCTAGGGTAGTTACCATCAACCATTTATCGATGTGGGGCACTGGCAATAGTCATGAAAAAACACCTTAATCTCTCACCAATACAAGCTTTGTTGATGCTTTTCCATAAACTTTATCAGCTTCGTAATAATCAAAGACATGGGTTTGAACTAGGCGCGGGTCAAAGTTATTCTCTAAGACAAAAGAAACGATGTCTTCCAAATCAGTAGCTGGATGAGAAATCCCAATTTTGAGTGTCAACGATTTACCATACATCGTAAAGTAATTGATGGGTTGCTCAGAAAAGAAGTAGAAACCAATGCCAAAGACAGTACCACCACAAGCAATATGATCAAACAAAAAATTGAATCCTGCAATACTTGAGGCAGCTTCCACTCCGATGTGAAACTCACCGAGTTCTGCCAAGTCAACCTCAAGTTGATCAAGCTTTTTTGGAATTTCTATCGCATGCGCCCCGTAAGCTGATGCAATGTCCAATCGTTTTTGATCAAAGTCCAAATAAACAACATTGGGAGAACCCAGTGCGACAGCTAAGGCAGCTGCATAGATACCTATACTTTTAGCACCACCGCCCAGAACACAGACACCTTGTTCTGGGTTGCGCTTCAATTCAGGTGCAACCGTTCGCCATGCATCCGCTAAATTGTCAGAAGCCGATGCAAACATAAGCGGATCGACATCTGAGGGAATCTTGGTCAACATATGGTCTGCAAATGGAACCCGTATATAGTCAGTGATCATTCCTCCCCATGGCCCCATCGCTGCTCCAAATCCCCAACCTGAAATCAGAGTATCGCCAGAATTTTGACAATGGGTGGTGAGTTTTCGGCGACAATTTGCACACTTTCCGCACGAGATTGACCACGGCACAACAGCACGATCGCCAACAGTGAATAATGAGACCTCGGAACCAACGGCAACAATCTCGCAAACGCTTTCGTGGCCAATAGGAAATGGCGTGCGATAGGGCGTTTCACCTAGGGAAAGATTGACCATCGGATCAACGACTCTTTGGTGGTTCCCTGCAGCAAGCACAGTAGAAATCCCTGGCAACCATGCAGTAACATCTGCATCACAACGACCCATTACAATTGGTTTACCGATGACCTGGTCAGAACGAGTGAGCTTTGGTTCTGGTACATCAAACCACGCGAATTTCCGATCGCCGACATAGTTTAGCTGTTGCATCTTAAGAAGGAAGAATTTACCAACTGTAAAAATAACCGCCACATAACCGTAATACTAATTCTATGAAAACCAAAACCAGAGCATTTTTGAAACCCTCGCGCTGCGAGGGTTTCAAAAAATGCTCTGTAGTGGGTTCTTGGAGAATTGGTATAAGCCGTGGATCAATGTAGATCAGTGGCAGGGAGCCAACGCCATTCAACTTCAAACAAATATAGCGTTTCCTATTCTAGTGAGGTACACTTAGAATAGAATGTTTATTTCCTAGGGGACGACTTGAGGTGCAACCCTATTCGCTTGACTTCCGTAAAAAGATTATCGATATCTACGTTAAAGA
>JADEXA010000067.1 GCA_015207365.1 Vacuolonema iberomarrocanum LEGE 07170 | reverse complement strand
GGAGAGCGTCCCGCCGGGCTGGTCGTGGCGTAGGTTTGGGCGCGCCCATTTGCTCCTGTGCTCGGTGTGGGGTGTGATGGAGCAGAAGCAGCAGGCGATCGCCGCCTCTCGGTTGCTGTCATAGCAGCAGTGGGTGGTAAAACCGGAGAACCCCCACCTCCATTGCTATCAGGGGGAGGTGCGGGATAGGTCGTGGGGAAAGCTGGCGGTGGGGCTTGTGCTAATTCTGCTTGCAGGCGATCGCTCAACCGGGCTACCAACGCCTCCAGCAACACTTCGCCTTGCTTCTCCAGGCTTTGCATCCGATTCAACTGCTGGGTGAGGGAGCTGTGGTAAGTACTGAGGTCTTGCTGCAACGCATTGAGGGCATGGTTCAGCGTCTCATCCAACATCAACGCCTGCTGAGCGGCAGGGTCTAATCCCGATTTGCTTTGAGCCGCTGGTAATGACGATGACGGCATATCGCCGGGGTTCAAGCGTTCCGCCAGCAGGCGATAGAGTTGCTCCGCCAAAGCTTGAGCTAGTTGCTTAGCCCAGGTCTTTTGTTGGGCGAGTTGGCGCTGATTCAGCAAAACCTCATGGTTCGACTGGAGCATGTCATGTTGCTCCTGGAGCCGCTCGATATCATTGAGCAGGCGTGTGCGCTCGGCCTGGAGCCGCTGCACATCCTGGCTGAGGTGCGACACCACATTTTGCTGGAGCGATCGCAGATCTTGCGTCACATTCTGCAAAACCTGATTGACAGCCTGGCGATCGGCTTGTGTGGCGTCGTTGGGTTGGTTTGTCGATTCACCCATCAGAGTGCAGCCCCAGCAAACAGCAGTTCATCAAAGTACGGTGGGCAAGGGTTGAAACCGGGGAACATCTGCCCACAGCTTTCCCTGACGTTACAACAATTGCCAAAACCTGTGTAGAGAATCCGGAGGCAAGTCAAATGGAGTCGTTATGAGGTGGCGCAATCGTGACTCTTTCAAATTCCCCCGTGTAGGCACGATGTGACCCAAAAATCAGGTCTGTCTCTTACAGAAGGTTAACCCATCTTCCGAGGAATGACAGCATTTCTTGAGGGATAGCAATGATAGCAGGTGTTCCATTTCTACCTAATATCAAATCCGGTTAAACAGCCATAAAACCCAACTATCGTTTGCGCCCGCTGCATTGCAGCGGGCGCAAACGATAGTTGGGTTCTTCAGCCGGATTTGATATAAGTCTAAATGCGAGGAGCCCATGGCTGGGGCAACTTGGAGGGAATGGGGATCAATTCGCGAAAAAGCGCTGCGCCTGTCCCGTCAGCCTTCATAATCAAGACAGGACTTACGCATTTTGTTGATGGTGTGGCCGCGTCGCGGCCACACCATCAACGAACTCACTCAGGACTTACGCAAACCTTGCGTAAGTCCTGAAAGACAGGAGTGCTGGATGAAGGTGAAAAATCCCATGAGCGATCCCAAAAATATTGTGCTGGACGATGATCCCACTGGCTCCCAAACGGTGCATAGCTGTCTGCTGTTGATGCAATGGGATGTGGAAACCCTGAAGGAGGGGTTGGCAGATGATGCGCCGATTTTATTTATCCTCACCAATACTCGCGCCCTGACACCCCAACAGGCGGATGCCGTCACCCGCGAGGTGTGCCGTAATCTCAAGCAGGCGATCGCCCAATCCCCGGTCGAAGACTTTCTGGTGGTCAGCCGCTCCGACTCAACGCTGCGGGGGCATTACCCCATTGAGACGGATGCGATCGCCGAAGAGCTGGGGCCGTTTGATGCCCACTTCCTGACCCCCGCCTTTTTTGAGGGCGGACGCTTCACCCGCGACAGCATCCACTACCTACTAGTCGACGGCGAGCCCGTGCCCGTGCATGAAACAGAATTTGCCCGCGACTCGGTGTTTGGATACAGCACCAGCTATTTGCCCGATTACGTCGAGGAGAAAACCAAAGGCCGGATCCCCGCATCGACGGTTGAGCGATTTGTCGTGGCGGATGTGCGGCAAGGGGTAGAAGAGCGGCTATTGCACTTGCAGGACAACCAGTGTGGTGTGGTGGATGCCGAAAACCAGGCAGACCTCGATCGCTTCGCTGCTGACATTCGTGCTGCGGCCTCCCAGGGCAAGCGTTTTCTCTTCCGCAGTGCCGCCAGTTTGTTGACCGCCTTGGCTAACCTGCCGACCCAACCCGTGTCTGCCGAAGCCATGGGAGAGTATATCCGCAACCACAAACCAGGAGCGGTGTTGGTGGGTTCCCATGTGAAAAAGACGACCGAGCAACTTTCCTATCTCCTCAAAGAGTCAGGGGTCGCGGCGGTTGAAGTGAATGTGTCGCATCTACTGCAAGACTCTCCCATGGAGCGAGATGCTTTGCTCAAGTCCCTTCTGGATCAGGTTCACACCGCCCATCAGAAAGGAGAAACCCCGGTCATCTACACAAGCCGTGAGGAAATCACCTTTCCCGACGTGACCACTCGCCTGGAATTTGGTGTAGCAGTATCGCGCTTGCTGATGGACATTGTGCGCGGCCTGCCAGATGACATTGGCTTCCTCATCAGCAAAGGGGGCATCACCTCGAATGATGTACTAAGCGATGGTCTGGCGCTGCGGACAGCACGGCTTTTGGGACAAATTCTCCCTGGGGTCTCAATGGTGCGCACGCCAACCGATCATCCCCAATTTCCTGATTTGCCGGTGGTGCTGTTTCCTGGCAATGTGGGGGGCGCAGACGCGGTGGCCGAAGCCTACCGCCGCTTGAGCCGAGATGTGGATTCTTCCGGGATCACGGTTTGATTTTAGAAGGAAGAAGCAGCGATCGTTTATCCTTCAACCCTCAACCGTAACCGCTTCAATCGTCATGTGTTGGAAGGGGAAATCTTCTGATTTTCCCAAAAGCATTTCCCCATTCAATTTGTGCCCTTCGACTGCGCTCAGGGTAAAAATTGCTAAGCTTCAAAACTAGCGGGTTCACGCTTTTTGGCCAGTCGCCTGGAGAGAAGTAGTGCTGGGAATTGGGTTGAGCCGATTCTGCAAAAAATCTCGTTAATAATTTCAGGGTGCAACTAAGATGTAACTTACGAATAAACGGAAACGGCGTTCGGTTTGAATATTGCGTTGTGCGTACCAAGCTGCTAAGCGGCTGCCATTCAGATCTTGTATGCCATGCAATCGTTTCTGTGATCCCCGTAGACCTGTTGTTACTGCACCTGTTTCATGAACTCTGAGTCTTCCCCCGCTGCGGCTTCGTTGACCCCCATTGCTCAGTCTGATGAGGCTCCCTCTTCTGTCTTGGATGCGAACTTGCAGGTGCGTCTCAAGAATGAGGCGGGCAAGCTGCTGTTGCTGATGCCGCCTGAACTGGAAAATCATGCTGCGGCTCCGGGCTGGTCAGAACTGTGGCTCCAACTGAAGCAACGGTTGACGGCGGGCGATCGCTTCTGGCAGTCCGAAACCCCGGTGCATTTGATTGCCCGCGATCGCTTGTTGGATGGACGACAGTTGCAGGCGATCGCCGATGCGCTAAATGATGTCCAGCTCAAACTGAAGCGAGTCTACACCAGCCGCCGCCAAACCGCAGTCGCCGCCGCGACTGCAGGATTCTCAGTTGAGCAGCAAACGCCCCTCAGCTATCTCAACCAGCCCTCTGAAGCTGGGAAATCCCTGGAGGAGCCGCTATATGTTCAGACGACGGTGCGATCGGGCATGGAAATTCGGCATCCGGGAACAGTCGTGATTGTTGGGGATGTGAATCCGGGCAGTTCCGTCATTGCCGATGGCGATATTTTGGTGTGGGGATCGTTGCGGGGCGTTGCCCATGCTGGAGCGTCGGGGAATATCCGCTGTCTGATTATGGCGCTGCGGCTGGAGCCAACCCAGTTGCGGATTGGGGAGCAGGTTGCCCGGGCACCGGAGAAAGCGCCCGCTCAATTTTCTCCTGAAGTTGCCTATGTGCGTGAGGATGGTATTCGCATTACTCAGGCAACGGATCTGGCGAAGTTTCGTCCCAATGCCGGATCGCCCAATACCTGATAAATTTGCCAACATTGCGCTGAGATTGCGCCAAGATTATGCCAAGACATTAGGGGAAGCTCATGACTCGCACGATTGTCGTTACTTCTGGGAAGGGCGGCGTTGGAAAAACGACCACCACTGCAAATTTGGGGATGGCTCTGGCGCAGCGCGGGCGCAAGGTCGCGGTGATGGATGCCGATTTTGGGCTGCGAAATCTGGATTTACTACTGGGTCTGGAGAATCGTATTGTCTATACGGCAATTGAGGTCTTATCGGGCGACTGTCGGCTCGATCAAGCACTGGTGAAAGATAAGCGGCAACCTAATCTAGCGTTGCTGGCAGCGGCTCAGAACCGCACGAAAGAAGCGATCAATGCCGATCAGATGAAGCAACTGGTGGCGTCGCTTTCCGAAAGCTTTGAGTATGTTTTGGTGGATTGTCCGGCGGGGATTGAGTTGGGTTTTCAGAATGCGATCGCCCCGGCTCAGGAAGCTCTCGTGGTGACCACCCCCGAAATTTCCGCCGTGCGCGATGCGGATCGGGTTGTGGGTTTGCTGGAAGCCAATGATGTAAACAAGCAGCACCTGATCATTAACCGCATCAAACCCGCGATGGTACAGGAAGATTTGATGATGTCTGTGCGCGATGTGCAGGAAATTCTTGCCATTCCTCTCGCTGGGGTGATTCCTGACGATGAACGGGTGATCGTTTCGACCAACAAAGGGGAACCGCTGGTGCTCGAGCAGCGCCTGACCCTGGCGGGGCTGGCCTACCAAAACATTGCCCGCCGCTTGGAAGGGGAAGAGGTTCCCTTTCTGGATTTCACCGCTGCTCATGATGATTTGTTTTCCCGCATCCGCCGTATGTTTCGCAGCACGCCCCGTTAAGACCTGAGTTTTTCCACGCCTTTTCTCCTGCTTGTGTCCATGCTCACTGAACTCCTCGAACGCTTATTTCCGCGAATGGCGCCTGAAGCCAACAATCGCGAAACGGTTAAACGTCGCCTCCAACTGGTGCTTGCCCATGATCGTGCCGACCTACCCCCCGAAATGCTGGAAAAGATGCGCCAGGAAATCTTGGAAGTGGTGTCGCGCTACGTGGAGTTGGACACAGACTCCTCAGAATTCTTGCTGGAAAACAATCAGCGCGCCACGGCTCTGATCGCCAATCTTCCGATTCGGCGGGTGAAGTCAGAGCCAAGTACAGACACATAAGCAATGATGAGCAAATTTCCAGTCGAGAGGGGTGCATGATGGGCGACGTGGAAACGGGAAATCTGCTGACCTGGGCCGGGGCGATCGCCCTCATCGGAGGGTTCGGTCTAGCGGCAATGATCTGGGCCTATACTGGGGCGGGCAGTCGGGCGGTCGTCTTTACGGAGCCTGTGGGTACGGCATCGACCCTCACTGACGCGATCGCACAGTCGTTTGCAGATGGCTGTGCGGCTTACCGCAAGGGCAAATTTAAGCAGGCGATCGCGACTTTCAACCTTGCTCTACAAGAAAATACCAACCTTGCCGAAGCCCACCACAACCTGGGACGCCTGCAAGCCAATTTAAAGAAGGATAACGAAGCGGTACGGAGCTTGGTGCGCGCCGGAGAGTTGTACCTGGAAGCCGAGAATGGAGCAGGTTACGAGGCGATTAAAGCGGATCTAGAAGCCCTGAAACAATCTCGTGCTTGAGCGGTTGAGTTATGTTGTCGCTAACCTGCCCTGAGAAATGGTTCAGCGAGTCATGACGATGAGGCGGACGGGGTCGAGGCGTACGTTCCAAGGAAAAGGGCGATCGCACATCAGTTCCCACTTTTCCCGGTAGACCTCTGCTTGCAAGTGGTAGTCTTGAGCCGACTCTGGAGGGCTGTGGAGTTTGAGGTAGAGCGTCACCCGATGTTGGGTTTCACTAATCATCGCCAGCCAGCTAGGGAAGGTATTGCTCAAGCGGGTGCCTCTCAAAAACAGGATGTGGTGAGCCCGAATGCCGACAAAAGAGGCATCGGGTGGAACGGGGTCTATCACCTCTAGCTTGCAGCCCCAGTCCGTCGCCTCCACATGGGTTTCACCAATGGGTACCGCCGCCGAAAAGTTTTTGCACTCCGTGACCCGTGCCACCTGAAAGGTTGGCGGATGTTCAAAAATATCCTCTCGGGTTCCCTCGGCGGCAATTTCTCCGCCGTTCAGCACCATCAGGCTATGGCAGATCCGATAGGCTTCCTCCAGCTTGTGGGTAATGAACAGGGTCACCCCGCGATACTGCTCCAATACCTCAATAAGCAACCGTTCTACCTGACTTCGCAGGTAAGCATCCAAAGCCGATAGCGGTTCATCTAGCAGCAAGATGTCTGGCTGAATCGCCAGTGCCCGTGCCAGTGCCACTCGCTGTTGCTGTCCCCCCGAAAGTTGGTGGGGGTAGCGATCGCCCAATCCCTCTAGATGCATCATCGCCAGATAGCGCATGACTTCTGGCACCCGCTGCGGCTTGGGAATCTGTTGCATGCCAAACGCAATATTCTGCGCCACCGTCAGATGAGGAAACAGCGCGTAGTTTTGGAACACGAGACCGACCTTGCGATCGCGACTCGGCACATTGATCGCCTTCTCTGCATCAAACAGCACCCGTCCATTCAGCACAATCTTGCCCGTCGAGGGCGTTTCTAGCCCTGCAATACAGCGCAGGGTCATGCTCTTGCCTGAACCCGATGCCCCCAGCAACCCCAAGGGCTGCTCGTCCGTGCGAAACTTCACCCGCAGTTGGAAGCCAGGAATTTGCTTCGTAATCTTGACTCGCAGCTCCGTGGGATGGATGGGTGAATGGGTGAATGGGTGGATGGAGTGGCTGGTGTCTCTCCGCTCTGTGTCCTCTGTGCCGCTGTGGTTCCTTCCCCCAAAAAACACCCAGTTAAACCAACGAACGATGAGTGGATTGGGGCGCATTCGCAGGGGCGATCGACCACCATCTCCGTAGTTGATCCCCACAATCACCACCAGCGAGATTGCCACCATCAGCAGCACCCACGCCAGAGCCACCCCCATTCGCCCCGCTTCCGCTGCAAAAAAGATGGCGATCGGGATCGTCTGCGTGACTCCCGGAATGCTGCCGCCCACCATCAGGGTTGCGCCAAACTCGCCTAGGGCACGAGCAAAGGCCAGGATCGTTCCGGCCAATACCCCTGGATAGGCGAGGGGTAACAAGACTTGCCAGAAAATACGCCACTCCGTTGCCCCCAACGTGCGGGCAGAACTCAGCAATGTCTGATCCACCTGCTCAAACGCGCCCAGGGTGGTTTTGTACATCAGCGGAAAGGCCACGATGGTGGCTGCAATGACCGTCGCTGCCCAGGTGAAGATAATCGAGATGCCCAGCTGATCGAGAAACTGCCCCACCGGGCTATTTTTTCCAAAGAGGAGTAATAGGAAAAAGCCCACCACCGTCGGCGGTAGCACCAGTGGTAGGGTCAGTACGCCGTCGATCACGCCCCGTGCCCTGCCTCGATAGGTCATCATCCAGCGAGCAACCCCAATGCCGAGCAAGAAGGCAAAGCAGGTGGCAGCGATCGCCGTTTTCAGGGAGATCCAGAGGGGGGTTAGGTCATCGGGCATGAAGCGACAATCCGTTAAATGGGGCGGGCAGATCTATTCCGCCAGGGTGAAGCCGTAGGCCTCAAAGATGGCGATCGCCGTATCCGTCGAGAGAAAATCCACAAACGCTTGGGCGGCTTCTGCATTCTCGCTGTCCTGTACCACGGCGATGGGGTAGACGATAGGGGAATGGGTCGCTGCTGGAGCCGTCGCCACCACGCGCACTTGCTCTGAAACCAGGGCATCGGTGGCATAGACCAGCCCCACATCCACATTGCCCGTTTCTACATAGGACAGGACTTGCCGCACATTGTTACCAAAAACTAGCTTCGACTCCAACCCATCGAACAGTTCCATGCTGGTTAACACTTCTTTGGCATAGCCTCCTGCAGGCACGCTCTCGGGTTCACCGATCGCCACTCGGCTCACCTGATCCATGCCTAACGCCTCAAAGTCGGCAATCTCAGCATTGTCCTGGGGCACGATCAACACCATCGCGTTTTGCAGCAAATCCTGTCGGGAATCCGCTAGAACCTGGCCCTGCTCTTCCAAATCATCCATCCACTTTGTCGATGCGGACAGAAACACATCGGTGGGTGCGCCCTGGGCAATTTGTTGCGCCAGTGAGCCTGACGACCCAAAGTTGTAGGTAATCGTGATGTTGGGTGCTTCTTCCTGATACGCCGTCTGGATTTCGTTCATCGCGTCCTGCACACTGGCGGCGACCGAAATGGTGAGGGCAACCGAATCGGCGGTGGCTGTTGCGTTGGTATTGTCTGTCGCTGCGTTGGGTGCGGGGGATTGAGCACAACTGGCGATCGCCAAACATGCGCTCAATGTCAGCGCCGACAAGGCTGCGAAATGTCGTCTATTCATAGGATGAAGCCCTGGGGGAGTAGAGGATTTGGAACATCTCAACCTATTGCGATGCGGAGGCCGATGCCAAAACTGTTGGTAAAATCGAGCCGAACAACGAGGGATACACCAACTTGGTTGGTATGGTAGAGCGATGCCTAGAAAGAATCAAGGTTGGGTGACATTCCAGGCCACTTCGGAGGAGCGGCAACTGCTGGATGCTTACTGTCAGCGCACGCAACGATCCAAAACAGAAGTTTTGCGAGAGCTAATTCGTACCCTGGATGCCTCGGAACCCGCACCCCCCCGACCTGCTACCCGCAATTCTTTCAGGGAAGCCGAGCCGGATTCCGTGTCGGATGCTGCAATGCGGCGATTTGTCCCCTTTCAGGTCAGCGCACGCAACCTCTTGCGCGGCACGATCCTGCACCTGAACCAGGATGACGTGAATACGGAAATCATTCTGGAGATTGCGCCAACTGTTGAAATGACGGCTGTGATTACGACGGCCTCAGCCCAACGCTTGGGCTTGCAGGTTGATATGGAGGTCTATGCCATGATCAAATCCAGCAACGTGATGATTGCGGTCAGTGGGGTTTCCACCTCTGTAGCGGAAGGGCTGTTGGCGTAGGAGATTTCTCTCAAAGTACTCATCAGGTTTGTTGGAGCGGATTGGGGCGTAAGTGGAGGGTTTGATGCCAGACTCGCGTGAAACCCGTCCTAAACGTCGGCTTCCAATTTGGGGTACGCTATTGGCTGCAACGAGTTTTGACGTGAATTATGCCTGCATTTATTGCCATTAACGGACAGGATGCAATCTCTCTGGGACAAGCCTTTCGGTACTTGCAACGGATTGGAGAGGTCGATACATTCATCAGCAATGTGTTGCGGCAGTATTTGCTGGAGCAGGCGTTTGAGACGCAGCCAGAGCTGGCGATCGCCCCTACCGAAGTTGATCGAAAGATGCTGGAATTTCGGCAAAAAAATCAGCTCACTGATAGCTTTCAATATCGCGAATGGCTAACGAACCAAGGGTTGGATGAATCCCTATTTCACGAACGATTTCTGGCTGAACTGCGCCTCTACAAATTGCGAGAATATCTGGCCGAAGCTCGTCTTCAGGAGTATTTTATTGAGCGCAAACTCTTTTTCGACCAGGTGATTCTTTCCCGCATCGTGGTGCACGAGGAAGATCTGGCGGAAGAACTTTTTTTGCAATTGCAAGATGGGGCAAGTTTTGAAAATCTGGCGCGGGAGTACTCGATTGCCGAAGACCGATTGTTTAACGGCATGTTTGGCAAAGTGAGTCGAGGTAATCTGCCCGATGGTTTGCGTGCCAAGCTCGACATTGCAGATCCCCGTTCTGTTCTGAATCCCATGCCGTTGGATGGCGGCTGGTATATTTTCCGGCTAGAGCACAATCTGCCTGCGACGTTGGATAATCCTGAGGTGCGGCAAGCGCTTTTAGATGAATTGCTGGAAGAGTGGGTACTCGACCGTTTGCGGGAATTGGACATCGAAGTCTCTCTGGACGCGGACGGAGACGCAGAAGCGACAGAGGAGTAAGTCCTTGGTGTCTGTCAGGTTGGCTGAGTTAACAGGCTGCTTAATTTTCAAAACCCCCGCACTGCAAGGGTTTTGAAACGTGATCTGGCTTTGATTTGCGTAGAATTGGTATGACGGCTCTAACTGTTGTGTTTTGGGTGAGTTATGCGATCGCCATTCCTGCGTTCCCTATGCCTGTTGGTGCTGACGGTGGTATTGTGCCTGACGGGATGTCAAGCGACCTCGCCAACGCCCCCAGGGGTGACCCACTTGACCCTGTGGCATGGCGTGAACCCGCCCCCCAATCGAGATGTGTTGCAAAGCCTAGTCGATCGGTTCAATGCCGAGCATCCAGATATTCAGGTGGAGTCGTTGTATGTGGGACAGTCGGATCAGCAGACACCCAAGGTGCTAGCCGCGATCGTGGGCAACGCCACGCCCGATCTGATTTGGTTTGCACCCATGTTTACGGGGCAGTTGGTGGAACTGGAGGCCATTCGCCCGCTGGAGGACTGGCTGAATGCCAGTGAAGTCGGTCAGCAGCTCGATCCGGCACTCTTAGAATCAATGCGCTGGGAAGGCCATATCTGGTCGATTCCCTTTGGCACGAACAATGTAGGGCTGTTTTATCGTCCCAGCTTGTTTGAGGCAGCGGGGATCACAGAATTGCCCCAGACCTGGGAGGAGTTGCGCGAGGTGGCGCAGCAGCTAACGCTGCCTGAGGCGGATCAGCATGGTATTTTGCTACCGCTGGGTAAGGGCGAGTGGACGGTGTTTATGTGGTTGCCCTTTATGTGGGGGGGCGGTGGCGAGTTGACCGCAATGGAGGCGGAGCCGCCGGTTGTCACAGTGGACACAGAAGGTGCGATCGCCGCCCTCCAACTCTGGCAAGACCTGATTGCTGATGGCTCCGTTGTCCTTTCCCAACCGGAGCGGGGCTACGAACTGGATGGCTTTCTATCCGGCAATGTCGCTATGCAACTGACCGGGCCCTGGACGCTGGGGCAGTTGGGGGCACTGGATGTGGATTTTGGGGTGATGCCGATTCCCGCAGGGGCGCGGCAAGCCACCAGCACCGGCGGCGAAAACCTATTCCTGTTCAAATCCACCCCAGAGCGGGAAGCTGCTGCCCTGACCTTCATGGACTATGTACTGAGCGAGGAATTCCAGACGGAGTGGGCAATCGGAACAGGCTATTTGCCTGTGAATTTGCGATCGCGCGAAAGCCAGCGATACCAGGATTTCATTGCCCAACAACCGTCGGTAGATGTGTTCTTAGAACAAGCTCCCCATGGGCGATCGCGCCCCATCTTTCCTGGCTATAGTCGGATTTCGGAGAACTTGGGACGGGCGATCGAGGCGGTGCTCCTGGGCGAAGCTACCCCGGAAGCGGCCTTGGAAGAGGCACAGCGCCGCCTCAATCTGATTTTGAATCCTTCCTGAAGTAAGGACAAATCGCTAGGATTTGCTGATCGAGGCGAACGCTTCGCTTCCCAATGGGCTGGGCACCCACCCTTCTATGCCTGCACGCTGTGCCAATAGCGGTCTGGCATGGACAATGGGAATGCGGAGTGCTTCCTCAAAGAGCAACACATCGATTTCTTGGTAAAGAACTTCTCGTTGGGCGGGATCTGGCTCAAACCGCGCTTGATCAAGGAGATCGTATAACGCTTGATTTTGGTAATCGCCTAAATCCTTAGCCCCATCCTCACTAAAGTTGGGATACAAGAAATTATCCGGGTCTCCATAGTCGCCGCCCCAGGCCAACAGGTAGGACTGAAAGCCTGGTGGCGTATTGCGGTCTTCGAGATATGCGCCCCAATCCTTCGTTTGCACCGTAACCCGGATGCCAATCTGGCTCAACTCTGCGGCTAGTGCTTCTGCAATCGGTTTTGGGGTAGGAAAGGCGAGGCCACTGATAGACGGATACCAAAGATCTAGGTCAAACCCATCGGGATAGCCAGCCTCTGCGATCGCTGCCCTTGCCGCTTCGGGATCATACTCATAATCGCCAACCTGATCGCTGGTGTAATTTTCCATCGACGGCGGTACAAAGTGCCCGTCTGTGGTCGCCAGCTCTCCCCAAAAGGCCTCGACGATGGCCGGTTTGTTGATGGCTTGGGCGACCGCACGCCGTACTTCTGGCGTCGAAAGGGGTTCATAGCTTGGGTTCAGCGTGAGATAGCCCACGTTGAAGGAGGGTCGAAAAACGGGCTCAATATTGGGATCGGACTCAATTTCAGGGAGCTGGTCGGGAGTGAGATTGATGGTGAAATCCAGCGTTCCTGAGCGCAACTGCACGAGCCGTGCCGCTGGGTCTTCCACAAAGCGAATCACCAACTGATCGGCTATCGGCAGTTCCTCTTCCCAGTAATCCTCGAAGCGAGAGAGAATAATGCGATCGCCGCTGCGCCATTCCTCGAACGAGAAAGGCCCCGTCCCTACTGCGAGACTGGCTGGTCTGCCGTAGTCTGCCCCAGCTTCCTGAATCGCCGCCGGACTGGCGATACCAAAGTAGCCCGATGAAATTGCCGCCGGAAATGCAGCAAACGGCCTAGCTAGTTCAAACATGACCGTGAACTCATCAACCGCCTGAACATCTGCCAGAATCGAGCCTTCGTCGCCTCGAAAGCCACCAAACAGATAACTCCAGCCTTCATAGAGCTTTCCGGCGTCTCGAAAACCAAACTCAAAGTCGGGATCCCACCAGCGATTGATGTTGAAGACAACAGCCTCTGCATTGAAGGGTGTGCCATCCTGAAACGTGACCCCTTCTCGCAGGTTGAACGTCCAATTCAAGCCGTCTTCAGATGAACTCCAGTCTGTAGCTAGCTCGGGCATCAGCTCTGTTGTCCCGGGCTCATGGCCTAGCAGATAGTTATAAATCTGCCGCTGCACATCGATGGAATAACCATCAATAACATTGCCCGATTCGAGCGTCACAGGCTGGCCGACGGCACCAAATACCAACGTGCCTGGTGCGGATGCTTCCTCGGCTGTAGGCACCGATGGATCACTGCTAGTGGTTTCCGGAGCGCGGCCACAGTTGGCTACGACTACTGTCAACATCAGTGCCAACAGGGCGGGTAGCATTCTTCGAATGCCTCGCCGGAAACCATTCAATCGATCGATCATAGGTGGCTCCTCTTGACAAAAAGTACCCAATAAAAAATGAATAAATCTCGCTAAAGATAGAGCTAAAGTTTGCGATATCAGAAAACTTTAGGTGCTGCAAAAACGAGATGATTTCAGAAGGCTAGAGCTAGGATGTTTGTGCGTTTATTTATAAAAAACGGCTCACGGAAAACCATCTGAATAGTGCTTATCTCTTAGAGGTTTGAGGTCATTAAATACAAGTACCATAGTCATTAAAGATCATAGGGAGGTTGATAAAAAATAATGAAAACTTTGCTCTTGGAGAATATTTGGAAATTCCAAGATTCTTGCTGAATCAATAACGTGAGTCGATCGGAGGAATAGAATCGCTGGGTGGGCTTAACTCTTTCCAACGCCTTCTAAGCATCTCTTATATTGATCATTCCCGTGGTAAATCTGGTCACTAAGCGACGATTGATTGAGATAAATCTATGTCCTAACGTCGGCTAAATCTATGCTTCTGGGATAGGAACTTTAATTGTTGAACTGGATGTTCTTCCGATTAATTTCAAGAATATTTTTATCTTTTTCGAGATAATCTTTGTTGCTTAAAGGATAGGTTAAATACTATAAGCAATGGGTGCTCTGGTGCGCTTCTTTAAGGTTTTTTTGACGTTTGCTACGTCTTGCTGTCTACTCAAATACTACTGGACTTACGCAATTTGTTGATTTTGTGGCCGCGTCGCGGCCACAAAATCAACAAATTGCGTAAGTCCAGTAGTATAGCGGGGTGCAACCGCATTAAGCACAGCAACGGTTGTGTGGGGCGCGCCGCGCCCCACACAACCGTTGCTGTGCTTAATGCGCATAGCGCTATATTTCGTTCTGGATTTTGTCCTGGACTTGTATCAAATCCGGTTAAACAGCCGTAAAACCCAACTATCGTTTGCGCCCGCTGCACTGCAGCGGGCGCAAACGATAGTTGGGTTCTTCAACCGGATTTGATATTAGGGTTAGGATGCAGGGTCAGCTACGAGCATTAAAAGCAAGCGGCAGGATGCTGATCAAGAAGCATCCTGCCGCATCTTTTGTCCTAGCTAAGCTTTGGTACTATGCCACGTTAGCGAAGCTTAGCCAACAGATTAGATTAGCCAACGGGTTGCAGTTCAGCGACTTCGCCTTTACGGAATGTCACTTGCTGGTCGTCGTCAACATCTAGTATCACTGCATCGCCATTTCCCACGGCACCCGATAGCAGGGCTTCAGCGATTTGGTCTTCGACTAGGCGCGTGATAGCTCGCCGTAGGGGGCGTGCCCCGAAGGTTGGGTTGTAGCCCTCATCCGCCAGTTTGATCTTCATCGCAGGGGTGAGTTGAACGGTAAGCTGGCGATCGCTCAATCGGCGATTCACATCCTCCATCAACAGGTCAGCGATTTGACCCACTTCCTCGCGGTTGAGCTGACGGAAGACGATGATCTCGTCCAAACGGTTCAGCAACTCGGGGCGGAAGTATTGCTTCAGCTCATCCATCACTCGATTGCGAATCTGGTTGTACTGAGACTCTTCCAGATTATCCGTCGAGTTGAAGCCCAAACCTGCACCGCCCTTTTCGATCGCCCGAGAGCCGATGTTGGAGGTAAACAGGATCAGGGTGTTCTTGAAGCTGACCACGCGTCCCTTGGAATCTGTCAAGCGGCCATCTTCCAACAGCTGCAGCAACACATTGAACACTTCGGGATGGGCTTTTTCGATTTCGTCGAACAGCACTACGGTATAGGGTTTGTGCCGTACCGCCTCGGTCAACTGTCCGCCATCGTCATAGCCGACATACCCTGGAGGGGAGCCAATCAGCTTCGACACGGACTGCGATTCCATCAACTCCGACATATCTACCCGAATCATCGCGTCTTCAGAACCAAACACGGTCGCAGCCAGTGCCCGCGCGAGTTCTGTTTTGCCGACCCCGGTAGGCCCAGAGAAGAAGAGGCTGGCGATCGGACGGTCGGGATTCTTCAGCCCCACACGAGCCCGACGGATAGCACGAGCAGCTGCCTTCACAGCCTCAGACTGGCCGATGACTCGCTCATGCAAGCGCTCTTCCAGATTCAACAGCGATAGGGACTCCGATTCAGTCAGGCTGGCCACAGGGATTCCTGTCCAGGCTTCGAGTACCTGCGCAATATCCTCAGCACTGACAATCGGCCTTGACGGAGCGGAGGCGGGAGATTCGCTGGCTCCATCCTGATCGGCTCCGATGCTACGGATTTGGGTTTCCAGTTCCCGTTCCCGATCGCGCAGCTCCGAGGCTTTGTCAAAGTCTTGCCCCGAGACTGCCCGTTCCTTCTCTTGAATAACCTGACGGAGTTGTTGCTTCAACTCCCGATCAGATGATTGCAGGGAATGGCGCAACCGTACCCGTGAACCGGCCTCGTCGATCAGGTCGATCGCCTTATCGGGCAGATGACGATCGGCGATGTAGCGAGCCGACCACTTTGCTGCCGACTCCAGCGCATCATCCGTAATCGACAGGCGGTGATGCTGCTCATAACGTTGCCGCAGACCCCGCAAAATTTCCACCGTATCCAGAACGCTCGGTTCGTCTACCATGACGGGCTGAAAGCGTCGTTCTAGAGCGGCATCGCGCTCAATGTGCTTGCGATATTCATCCAGGGTGGTGGCCCCAATGCATTGCAGTTCGCCTCGTGCCAATGCGGGTTTCATCAGGTTGGCAGCATCCATGCCCCCTTCGAGGGAGCCAGCTCCAACCAAGTTGTGAATTTCATCGATCAGCAAAATAATATTGCTGGCCTGGCGCACCTCTTCCATGATTTGCTTGAGCCGTTCCTCAAACTCTCCCCGGAAGCGGGTGCCAGAAATCAACGTGCCCATGTTGAGGCTGATGATGTGCTTCTCCAGCATGGCGTCGGGTACATCGCCATCGACAATCCGCTGGGCGAGTCCTTCGGCGATCGCCGTTTTACCGACGCCGGGTTCCCCAATCAACACGGGGTTATTCTTGCTGCGACGACCTAGAATTTGCACCACCCGCTCTACTTCTTTCTGGCGTCCGACCACGGGGTCAAGCTTCCCTTCCCGTGCCAGAGCTGTTAAATCGGTGCCAAATTCTTCTAAGGTTGGCGTTTTGGCTGAACCCGAGCGCGTGGCGCGATCGCCCCGGTTGCCCGCAGCGACTAAGGGTTCTTCGCTCGCCACTCGAATGATTTTGCTACGAAATTGATCAAGGTCAATCCCAAGCTTTTGTAAAACACGCCCAGCAACGCTGTCCTGCTGTTTTGCTAGACTGAGCAGCAAATGCTCTGGAGCCACGTAGGGTTGGTCCAGTTGCCGCGATTCCTGAAAGGCTTGGGAAAAGCTTTCCTTCACTTTGGGCGTAAACGGAATCTCTGGAGGGACATAGCCAGAGCCCTTGCCCACGATTTGTTCGATTTCTTTCCGCGCCACCTCAAGGGTGACGCCAAACTCGGACAAAACCTTTTCAGCGATAGTGTCCTTAACTTTGAGCAAACCCAGCAGCACTTGCTCGGTTCCCACAAAGTTATGGCCAGAGCGACGGGCTTCCTCTTGCGCCCCCATCACTACGGCGATCGCCTTCTCGGTAAAGTATTCAAACATATTCGAACGTCCTCGACGAGTTTCTCCTGACACTGCTGAACCCGAGCTATCGGTGAGGTTGATAATGCAGCCGCCTCGTATGGTGTAAACCGACGATTGAACAACGACCGACACGATACAGGTGTGCGATAGATGTCGAGCTACATACCAATGTATCGGTAATGTTTCAATTCATGAAGCATCTCCTGGGTAGGAAAACCGTAATCCAATGGGTGGGCTGGAGTGGGGTGTGGTAAGCATGATGCCCATTTTGTAGGTTTCCGTACCTCCCATTTGCCCCAAAATCTTGTCGAAAACTTGATACTTAATATCAAGCTCAATATTGTTTCGCAACAAACAAGCGAATGAAGAAAAAGCAACTGTTTCAACCGACACATTGGTTAGTCTCACGCAATACCAAAACTCCCGTTCAACTCATTCCTACAGGTAAGGGATTTCAGCTTATGAGCGAGCGAGACTATCAGCAAGATGCGGAGCCTGCGTTTGAAATGCGCCCCTATCTTGGTATCTTTTGTCGAGATATTCCTGTTATTGGCTACCGGGTGCAACCGATTCCCATCATGCAGCTTTACGTCGATCCGACGTCTCAGATGGATGAAGCTCTACAGGCTTAAAAGTGGGCTGTGCCCCTCTGAGGCCAAGCAGTTCAGACAACTTTCCTGACAGTATCCTCAGATATAGCGGTGTGCAACCGCATTAAGCACAGCAACGGTTGTGTGGGGCGCGCCGCGCCCCACACAACCGTACTTAACTAACGCGCATAGCGCTATATTTCTCATTCACCGTTTGTGACCGAGTCTAGATTGCCAGTCTGTCAGTAGATTGAACTTGGCCAAGAAAATTACCTGGAATGTTTCTCTAATCAGCCTCATCGATTTGCAAACTTATCCGCACAATGCCAGGGGAGAGGAGTTTAACTTTCCCCTATTTGGTTTGTTTCTGAGTGTTTTGAACGTGATAGACTGCAAGTTCTTTTATGAGTTAGATAAACCAAGTATTCTCAGTCCGTAAAACTTCTCAGCCCATGCTTCCAAACGTCTAAAAAGTTACCAATATTGAGACACTAACTATTTGCCAGAGTTAATTTGACTGTTGCCTCGTTTATGTGCGATCGCCATGCAATCTTCCATTCCAGGGATGCCGCAATTCAACGCTTCCCCATCAACCGACCTTGGCCCCCAGCAAAAAGCGCTGATCGTTCACGAACGCCTTTGCCAGGTCTATGGTTGCCCCATTCCCTACTTTCGCTCCCTCGATCCGCTCAGCGAATTGGTATCCGCGCTGCTCTGTCACCGCACAACGAACCACAACTCGGGTAAAGCCTTCCGTCAACTACAGAAGCGTTTTTCTTCCTGGGAAGCCTTGCGGGATGGGGATGTCGCGGTCATTCGGGAGGCGATCGCCCCCTGCACCTTTCCAGAGGTGAAAGCACCCCGCCTGAAATCGGTGCTCCAGCAAATCACTGAGCGTCGAGGCGAGCTGTCTCTGGATTTTCTGGCCGACCTGTCTGTGGAGGCTGCCCGACGCTGGCTGGAAGAAATTCCGGGCATTGGCCCTAAAACCAGTGCGGCGGTGCTGTGTTTCAGCTCCCTACGGCGTCCAGCACTACCCGTCGACAGTCACCACCATCGCGTTGCGTTGCGCGTGGGGTTGATTCCGTCAAAAACGGCGGTCGGACCTTCCCATAAACTGCTGGCGGCTCAACTTCCCGACGATTGGACTGCGCAGCAGGTGTATGACAACCATGAGGTGTTGATGCTGCATGGGCAAAAGTGCTGTCACTATCGCAACCCCCGGTGCGACGAGTGCCCCTTGCTTGATCTCTGTCCCACAGGGCAGGGGTTAATCGGCCGCTAACGTCCAGCAATTTCAGTCCTGTCAGAATTGGTAGCTCCACTATATTTGGCGCAAGGCGAGCAGTCCCCACTCCACATGTGGGTATTCTGCGTAAATTCTTAGTATTGTGTCTAGCCTGATGGAGATTGGATGATCCAACGAACGTTCAGATTTGTTGGGGTTGGGTGGTGTGGAGGTCGCTGGGATGGGCGATCGCCTCAGTGTTCAAACTACACAAGTGCTCAATGACCTGTTCGGCTGAAATCAAGCGCTTGAGAATGACCTGTCCGATTCCTTCTTGAACGGGGGTGCCATCTGTTTTTGGCATCACTTCTAGCATCAGTACCGCATCTTCTACCCGGTATAGCCAGAGAGTTTCGCCTTTTTCGAGTAGGGAAATAGGAAGTTGTTGAATATCTGGTCTGCGTCGCCAGCCGATCTCATTCCAGAGACCTCCCAATTCCCAGACACGGCCAATCCGCCAACCATCAGACAGGAAAAAATACTTCATGTGCCTCCGTGCCGTTTTTGATGCCAGTTCCAGGCATGGGTGAGGATTGTGTGAATGTCGGCGTAGTGTGGTGTCCAGCCGAGGATTTTGCGTGCCCGTTCGCTGCTACCCACCAGGGCAGGGGGATCGCCGGGGCGGCGATCGCACTGATCCACCCGGAAGTCGCGTCCGGTTACCTGTTTTGCCGCTTCGATGACTTCTAAGACCGAAAATCCATTGCCATTGCCCAGGTTGAATCGGGAGCTTTCACCCCCCTTCAATAAATACTCCAATCCCAGCACATGAGCATCCGCTAGGTCGGCAACATGGATGTAATCCCGAATGCAGGTGCCGTCTGGGGTCGGGTAGTCGCTGCCAAAAACTTTGATCGAGTCCCGCAACCCCAGGGCTGTTTGCAGCACTAGGGGAATCAGGTGGGTCTCGGGATTGTGGTCTTCTCCCAGGCGGCCTTCAGGATCGGCTCCCGCTGCGTTGAAGTAACGGAAGATGACCGACTTGAGGTCATAGGCTACGCCGAAATCCGCCAGAATCTTTTCCACCATCAGCTTGCTCATGCCGTAGGGATTGATGGGTACCTGGGGATGGTCTTCTGTGATAGGTACTTCCTGCGGGATGCCGTAGCTGGCACAGGTGGAAGAGAAGACGAAATTTTTAACACCAGCTGCCTGCATGGCTTCTAGCAGCACCAGGGTGCCAAACACATTGTTGCGGTAGTACTTGGCTGGGTTGCTGACCGACTCGCCCACATAGGCATAGGCGGCAAAGTGCATAACAGCGTCGATGGAGCGGCTCGTGAAAATCTGGTCGAGCAAAGGGCGATCGGTCGTGTCTCCCTCGATCAGCTCCGTCTTCAGCACCTCTTCTACCAGCTCTCGGTGCCCATAGACCAGATTGTCCAACACGACGACGTTGTAGCCTGCCTGCTTCAATGCCAGCACAGCATGGGAACCAATGTAACCCGCGCCCCCCGTCACCAAAATCGTCGCGTTTTGCTCTGCCATATGTTTGTTCCACCAAAAATAGTTTGCGGCTGCAATTTGGATCAAACCCCTATCTGGTTGTTTTATAACAGGGGATCGATGGGGTTCCACAAAACTTTATCAAACCCATATCATCTTGAAGTTGATGGCTTGAATCTGGCAGCAGGGGTGACCTATGGAGGTTTACAGGAGCTAATACCCATTCTCTAAGACCCGACTACACCAGGGCATACGCAAACCTTGCGTAAGCCTGAAGGAATATGTCGATTTTGTGGCCGCACCGCGGCCACAAAATCGACAAAATGCGTAAGCCCTATACCAATCATTTTTGAAACCCTCACAGGACGGAATGTCGGGGTGGTTGGGCGGAGCGCTGAAGGTGTGGGTTAGGGTGCCAGCAGAAAAGGATACGGCTAATACCAATTCAACGAAAACCAAAACCAGATCATTTTTTGAAAGCCGCGCAGCGCGCGGCTTTCAAAAAATGATCTGGTTTTGGTTTCTGAGTGAATCAGGATAACGCGGCGAGGGCAGGGGCGATCGCCTCTGCCCTCGACATCCTATCGGGGATGTGCCGATTGTGCGCGAGCATATATCGGAGGAGCATTAGGCAGCAACAAAGCGCACCAGTTGGCCGAGCCGTTGTCGCAGGGTTTCGAGACCCAGGCGATCGCTCGCCGAAATGAACACAGCCTTGGGATAGGTTTCTTTCGCCAATGCCAGGGTTTCGCTATCGACCTGATCGACTTTATTGAAGGCCAGCAGCATGGGGCCGCAGGCGATCGGCATGTCTGAGAGGATTTTGGTGACGGACTCGATTTGGCTTTCCCAGGCGGGATGAGACAGATCCACCACATGCAACAGGCTATCGGCTTCTGTAACTTCCTCCAGGGTGGCGCGGAAGGCATCGAGCAGCGAAGCCGGAAGTTCGTGGATGAAGCCCACCGTGTCGGTCAGGACCATCGACAGGGTTTCGTGGGTGTCGGCGATAGTCACCGCAAGGCGACGGCTAGTCGGGTCGAGGGTGGCAAACAATTGGTCGGCGGTATAAACTTCGGCATTGGTCAGGGCATTGAGCAACGTGGATTTGCCCGCATTGGTATAGCCGACCAGCGCGACGGTGGGCACATCCTGGTGTTGTCGTTGCTGCCGTAGGCGCGATCGGTGAGCCTGGAGCTGGGTCACTTCTCGCTGCAAGCGGGTGATGCGTTTTTGGATAGCCCGTCGCTCGGTTTCCAATTTTGTTTCCCCTGGCCCCCTTGTGCCGATACCGCCCCCCAGTCGAGACATGGCTCGACCCCGCCCCACCAGACGCGGCATCATGTATTCCAGTTGTGCCAGTTCCACTTGCAGTTTCCCGGCGCGGGTCTGCGCTCGTTGCGCAAAGATGTCGAGAATCACTTCTGTGCGATCGACGACGCGCACGCCAATTTGCTGCTCTAGGTTGCGAATCTGCGCTGGGGAGAGGTCGCGGTCAAACACCACCAACGTTGCGCCAAGGGTTTGCGTCAGCAGGGCAATTTCTTGCACCTTTCCTTCCCCCACCACCGTCTGAGGATGGGCGCGGCCACGTTTTTGATGAAGGGTTTGTAGGACTTCACCGCCTGCGGTTTCGACCAGTCGACCTAGTTCGAGCAGCGTATTGTTGAACGCGGGTGTGGCGGTGCGATCGCTCAACAATCCCACGATGAGCGCCCGATCCTGGCTGGGATGAATCTGCCGCGCCACATACTCCCGACGAAATTCCTCTTCCAGCCCCTCGACCAGCTCAAGAAAATCTTGCTCGCTCAGGTCATCCAAGCTGAGGGGTGGTGATACAGTCCATGTGGCTTCGGGATGGGGCACTAAGTGCGCCAGAAATCCTTTGCTGATATACCCCGTAGCTCCTCCGCCCCGGCGCTCGAAACCACCCCCTGATAGCGCCAGGCTGACATAGGCGTCCAACCGCTGCATCGCCATTGCGGTCAGACAGCCGTTGTTGGGCGTTGTTTCATCCATCTGCGTAGCAATACAGCGGATGCCGGACAGTCGTTCTGCACCATAGCGAGGTAGTTCTAGGGGCGGAATCTGGGTTTGGCGGAGGGAGCCAACCCCAACCCGAATAACCTGACCCCGGCGGTTGATGTAGGCACAAATAGGTTCTTCAATGTCACTGCTAACCGCCGCAAGCCGTTGGGCAAACTCGGGCGTAGTGAGGCGATCGCCCGGTAGTCGCTGGTGGTAGAGCCGCTGAATCTGCTTGATTTGGCTGGATTTCAGACCCTGAGTGTTGCCGTGAATGGTTTCGATCGTCAAATCCGATTGATCCTTTCATCCTCGAATGTCGTTGGATGAATTGTATCAAGGGAATCTCAAGATGGGGATCAAGGGGGAGACGTCTCGTCAGAGATAAGTGCCTGCATGGGGGCTTTCCGCTCTTATTCAAGATTTATGTCTCATCTTCATCTCCAGGGTTCAGCCATGCTCACTATGCCTAAAGTGCCAACGGTTTTAACCGCCGAACATACTGGGATCACGCCATCAACTAACGGATAGATCGCCTCACCGTACTCGATTAGCTCCAGTCTTCTTGCTGAGCGTTTTTGTTGCCGTAGACATGTCCTTCTGCGTGGAGTTCACGGGTTTTCTCGAATAGTCCAGCTTCTGTCAGATTCCACTTTTGCAGCACCTTATCCAGATCACCCTGGATGTCGCGCGCGCCGGGAAAGCCCTGATAGCGGATGCGCAGCCGTGCTAACTCGCTGAGGTTGTGATCGTTTGGCGTTTCAGCCATCAGGCGATCGACGATTTGGCGATCGCTTTTCCAGAGAGGATGGGTTTGGTCTTTTTGTGTGCTGTCAGCCATAGACTTAGGGGTTTGAATGGTTAGCATCGGCCTGTGAACGCTAGCGGTATCACGAGAGCGGCTTTTGCATCACAAAAGACTGTACCCGATAACCCCGTTTTTCATACAGCCGAATCGCAGGTTCGTTAAATTCGAAGACCTGTAGGGTGATTTGGCGATCGCCCCGTTCCTTGGCCCAGGTTTCGGCTGTATGCAGCAATATGGAAGCGAGTCCCTGGCGGCGATGGTCGGGGGCGACATAGAGCAAAAAAATATTGGCATGGCGATCGCCCCGCACCTGATCGATGGCTGTGCCCAACCAAAGACAGGCGATCGCGATGGGTGGAACGGAACTTTTGGGCAATCGGGTAGCTGTGGCTGAATCGATGTCTATAAACCAGACGGGCGTTCTAGCAGAAAAATATTGATCAATCGTTTCTGCCAAGTGATGCAGCGCAGCATTGGGGTGCAGCTCTCCATAGGTTCGGCGTGTCAGCTTGAGAAGCAGTGCCCGATCGAGCGCGTTCCCGCGACGTAGGTGGTAGCCATCAGGCAGCTGTGGAGTGGTCACCCGCTATCCCGAACTAGATGGGTGCTTCAATATCAAGGTCAACCGGCACGCCGCGAACCAATTGATCCAGCGTGGGCGAAGCATTGGCCAATGCACCTTCTGTTTGAGACGGTTGCACTTGCCCAATCTCATCCCCAATGGGGGCAGGAGCCATCATGTCGTTGGGCAGAAAGATACGAGCGCTGACCACAATGAGCGCCAATGCAAATAGCAAAACCACAAAAAACGGGGCAATGTACTGACGGAAAAACTGCATGGCTCCGGCCACCCGTGGAACTATCAAGATTTGTATTGCTCTTCTCTCATCCTACCCTGCATTGGGCATTGGCGCTTGTCCATTGGCAAGAGGGTAGGGGACGAACAATGTGGAACGCAGATGAACGCGGATGAACGCAGATAAGGCAGGATGGTGTGCTTGCTGAAGCAAGACCTGACCTGTTGTTAGCGCAGCGTAACGTATGGTTGATGGGAGAACTGGACTTTGCGCGATCGCCACAATGCTTGTTTAAAGGGTCTCAGAGGTGTCTCGCCAGGGAGCAAAGAAGGGTAACAGCGCGAGTCCAGGGAGGGCGGCGAGCAGTGTGATGAGGAAAAAGAGCGGCCAGCCTGTTTGTTCAGCTAACTTGCCTGCGGGGGCGACTAAAATGTCGCGACTGACGGCCATCAGGCTAGAGAGCAAGGCGTATTGGGTGGCGGTAAAGCGGGCGTTGCATAGGCTCATCAAAAAGGCCACGAACCCCGCAGTTCCTAGTCCGCCGCAAAAGTTTTCGACATTAATCGCCAGCACCATAAATGGGTAGTTCTGCCCCAGATTCGCCAGGATCAGGTAGACGACGTTGCTGAGCGCCTGCAATCCACCAAAGACCCATAGGGAACGGTTGATACCCAACTGGCTGAGCAACGCGCCCCCTACTAGGGTGCCGACGATGGTTGCCAGTAGACCCATGCCCCCCTGAATCGCACCAATATCCGTTTGGCTGAAGCCGGTTTGCAGTAGGAATGGAGTCGCCATATTTTGCACCAACGCATCGCCATACCGGTAGAGGACGATGAACCCCAGAATTAACAAAGCTTGCCGGATGCCCGATCGCCGAAAAAACTCAGCAAAGGGCAGAATGACGGCCTCCTGCAAGGTGGCAGGCGGTTGCTCTTGATCCTGTGGCTCGGGTGCCCATACCGACACTAAAATGCAGAGCGCCATTAGCCCTGACATCAAAACATAGACAATCGGCCAGGGCATCCGATCGGCCAAGATCAATGCCAACGCACCCGTCACCAGCAGGGCAATGCGATAGCCCAGCACGGCTAACGAAGCACCGGCTCCCATTTCCCGTTCGTCCAACACATCCGTCCGATAGGCATCGAAGGCAATGTCCTGGCTAGCGCTGAAAAAAGCGACAAAAAGTGCATTGACGGCCAGCAGCCCCAATGCTTGCTGCGGATTTTGTAAGGACATGGCGGCGATCGCCCCCACTAGTAGCAGTTGGGTAATCACCAACCAGCCACGCCGGCGTCCTAGATGCGGCGGAATAAAGCGATCCAGTAACGGCGACCAGACAAACTTCAGAGAATAGGGCAGTGCCACCAGGCTGAACAACCCGATCGCCCCCAAATCCACGCCTTCAGTGGTCATCCAGGCTTGCAGCGTACGGCTGGTGAGAAACAAAGGCAGCCCCGACGCAAACCCCAGTAACAGCAACGCCATCATTTTGCCGCTCTGAAAAACCTGGAAATACTGGGCGAGAGGTTTCATTAGTTTCGTGCAAGTGGGATGGACAGGGTAACGGAATGATGACGATTCTCTCACAAGTCAGACGATGCCACTGGCCGGTAGGTTGCCCAGAGAATTGTCATCGACCATCCATTGTCATCGACCATCCAAATGTCTTGACAGCACTATCCCCTGGCCGATGGCCATGAAAATAGGTAGGTGCGATCGCACCTACCTAGACCGGAGCATAGCAAACGAGCAACTCTCAACCGCTTCAACAAATGGTGTGCTTCAGGAAACGGTTGGTTTGGCAAACGTAAAATGATGTGCGCCTCTCTCGACGGAGGCTGTGAGGTGAGCCGATGACTGAGGTGAGCCGATGACCAAGAATGCCGGACAGCGACTAACGGAAAAAGGTGGAAACACCTCTCCAGACGCCAATCAGCATGCCCTGAATGGATACCTCGGAGGCAACGGCATCAATGGGGTCATATTTGGCATTTCCAGGCTTGAGCGTAACCTTATTACCTCGACGATTGAAGTACTTGAGCGTGTTACCCATGCCTTCAACTCGCGCTGCAACAATGGTGCCGTTCTTTACCCGATCTTGTTCGGGTACCGGACGCATGATGACGATATCGCCATCGGCAATCATCGCCTCGATCATGCTGTCTCCACTGACCCGGAGCGCGTAATCCCCTGGGCGTAGATGAGAACCCACAATATCGAGATATTCGCCTTCGTCGGTGGCAGGCTCGAACAGCCCCCCTGCGAACACCTCCCCTCTAATGGGAATGCCCCGTTCGGGTGCATGGAGCAAACGAATGGTGCGCGCTTTGCCCTCTGTCCAGGCGATATAGCCTTTGGATCGAAGATGCTCAAGCCGACTCTGGATCGGAGCGGGGGACTTGAGCCCCATCGCCTTCATCATCTGCCGGATCGAGGGAGAATGCTGATTCTCTCGGATATATTCCACCAGCCAATCGTAAAGCTGTTGCTGAACCGTGGTTAATCTTTCCATGTTGAGTACCCGTTTGCCTGCGAAGCTCCGCAGTACATTTGTACCCAATCATACCAGCAATGTCTAGTATTTTTGAATTAATTTTGGATTAATTTTCACAAACTCTGGCTGAGGGAATGCTCACAGCCAGAGTTGATTCCTTGTTTCAAGTTCTGGCAAATCCTTTCCCACGGGTTGGGGATGCCTGACTGATGCAAGCCTCCAGTTGCGATCGCAGCGCATCGTGATCTAACCCTTGCCCAATCAACACCAGCTGGCTTTTCTTCTCGCCTTTCCATTCGCTGTCATCCAATGTGAAGCGTTTGCCGCTGAGATGGAAGATATGGCGACGGGGGCTTTCCTCAAACCAGAGAATGCCCTTGGCACGGAAGACGGACGATGGCATCTGGCTGTCGAGGAAATCCTGGAACTTGCGGATGGACAGGGGGCGATCGCACTGGAACGAGAGGGATGTAAACCCATCCATGGCCAGGTGATCGGAGTGATGGTGGTGCTCATGCCCGTGGTCATGGGCATGCCCGTGGTCATGGGCATCATGGTCATGCTCGCAATGCCCATGGTCGTGATCACAATTGGAATGATCATGGTGATCGTGGTCATGGTCATGATCGTGGTCGTGATCATGATCGTGGTCATGGGAGGCTTCGTTGAAGTAGCGATCCGACTCAAACAGCCCCACGCTCAAGATCAAGGGCAGAGGCACCTGTGATTGAGTGGTTCGGAGAATCCGCGCCCCCTCTTTCACGTCACGAATTTTGATTTCCAAGGAGTCGAGATCTGCTTCATCTTCGACCAAATCGGTCTTGTTCAGCAAAAGAATGTCGCCATACGCGATTTGGTTGTGTGCCGCCTCGCTGTTGAACAAGTCAAGACTATAGTTTGCCGCATCGACCACTGTAACGATGGAGTCGAGGCGGGTCAGGTCGCGCAGTTCTGTGCCCAGGAAGGTCAGGGCGACTGGAAGCGGGTCGGCCAATCCGGTGGTTTCGACGACCAGATAGTCAATGCGATCGCGCTGTTCCAAAATGCGATAGACCGCTTCCACCAGGTCATTGTTGATGGTGCAGCAAATACAGCCGTTGCTGAGTTCCACCATCGAATCATCCGAAGAATCTGACTGAACGATCAGCTCATTATCGATGCCAATTTCGCCGAACTCGTTGACCAGGACGGCAGTCTTCAAGCCGTCCTGGTTGCTGAGGATGTGGTTGAGCAGGGTCGTTTTGCCGCTGCCGAGGAAACCCGTAATGATCGTGACAGGCAACCCTTGCTTTGTATCGTCCATGGCAGGGGTTTGAAGTGTAGCGGTTGAGGACATGGCGTGCGATCGCAACTAAAAACGACGGAATAAAACAATGAAATTTCAAATCGAGTCACTCCGCCAAGAATCTGGCGAGAGTCATTCTCAAATTACCCCTCCTATTATTGCGTATTGCCCCAAGTCATGACGATAGATTGGTAGGCTGGCTTAATAATTGGATCATTCGTGCAATTGCTGTTCTGGAGGGGAATGGGCAGTGGTAGCCATCCCCTTCTAGCTTCTGCAATTTTTATGATTGGTCATGAATAATAAACATGAATAGGTATGAGCCCAGTCTATGAGTCTGACGCTGTATAACTCCTTGACCCGCCAAAAAGAACCGTTTGAACCCCTGGAAGCGGGCCGTGTAAAAATTTATTGCTGCGGTGTCACGGTGTACGACTTCTGCCATCTGGGGCATGCTCGTTCCTACATTGTTTGGGACACTGTGCGGCGGTATCTGATGTGGCGCGGCTACCGTGTCACCTATGTGCAGAACTTCACGGATATTGACGACAAGATTATTCGGCGATCGCAAGCAGACAATATTCCCTGGGAGCAGATCACCGAAACCTATATCCAGGCCTATCTGGACGATATGCGGCGGCTCAACATCCAGGATGCCGATCGCTACCCCCATGCCACCCAGGTCATTCCACAAATTGTTCAGTTCATTGAGCAGCTGATCGCTAAAGGCTATGCCTATGAGGCCAATGGCGATGTTTACTACGCCGTTGAGCGCTTTCCCAGCTACGGCAAACTATCGGGGCGCAAGCTCGATCAAATGGAAGCGGGAGCCAGTGGCCGCGTAGGCGACGGGGAGACCAAAAAGCGCCATCCCCTCGATTTTGCCCTGTGGAAAAGCGCGAAACCCGGCGAGCCTTCCTGGGACTCGCCCTGGGGCAAAGGTCGCCCTGGCTGGCATATCGAATGCTCCGTCATGGTGAAAGAAGAACTGGGCGATAGCATTGACATCCACATGGGCGGGCAGGATCTCACCTTTCCTCACCACGAAAATGAAATTGCGCAATCTGAGGCCGCGCTAGCCGCTCCGTTGTCCCGCTACTGGTTGCACAACGGCTTTGTGAATATCAGCGGCGAGAAGATGTCTAAGTCCCTGGGCAATTTCACCACCATTCGGCAAATGCTGGATGCTGGCATTGAGCCGATGGTGTTGCGGCTGTTTGTGTTGCAGGCGCAGTATCGCAAGCCCATTGACTTTACCGACGGGGCGATCGCCTCTGCTCAAAATTCCTGGAGCACCCTCAAGGATGGTCTGCTGTTTGGCCATCGCCATGGGAAAACCCTGGGCTGGGTGGATGCTGCAGAAGCGGACTTTGGCGATCCCGCTGCGATGCGGATTGAGGCTGATAGCTCTGCGGCGAGTCAATTCCAGTCGGCAATGGATGACGATTTCAATACATCCGCTGCCCTCGCTGTGCTGTTTGAGCTGGCAAAGGATCTCCAGAAGGAGCGCAACCGTCTGGTGCATGATGGGGAAACCCAGACCGATGCCAATACCCTGCGCCAACAGTGGCAAACCCTCACCGTGCTGGCACAGGTACTGGGTCTAGAGGCTTCGCCGGATCAAGACGCGACTGCCACTCTCTCTGATGAGGTGATTGAGGCGAAAATTCAAGAACGCAAAGCCGCGAAGCAATCCAAGAGCTTTGCCGAAGCCGATCGCATTCGCGATGAACTCAAAGCACTGGGCATCATCCTGATTGATAAACCCGGTGGTGTGACGGAGTGGCGACGGGAGTAAGGGCTTGCGGTGCTTGGTGAAACGCGGTTTTGGGGGAATGGGGAGGGCGATCGCTCAGACCCCGCCAAAACGTTAAAAAGCCCTTGGCTACTCCAGACGGCCCTTCAATCCATGGGATACTGTCTTGACAAGTTTTTCGGTGTCCATCTGGCAAGCCATCGATTCTGCCCTGGGACGGTGCCAAATCAAAAGCCTAAAGACCTTGCTTGATAAGGCTTTCCGTGCTTCAATTCAGAATCAATTTCTAGATATCGCTCAAGTCTCTGCTTCCGCTTTTCGGCAGAGTTCTTATGCATCTTCCATGGGAGATGGATGCGCCCCATTCATCGCTCAGAAAACAGAAAGAAACGTTGTTTGTTTCTTAGACGTTTTTAGCCATGTTCTTTGAATAGCCTTAAAACAAGCAAGGAGTAACCCGTAATGCCTCCCCGGAACACCCCCTTCGGATATCGGATGCGTCCTTCCCGCCGTCGTTTCCTGCAATATTCTCTGGCCGCGCTCTCCGGTGTTGCGCTTACTAACTGTCAGCGCAACACAGAAACCTCCGAAACCCCGGCTGAGGCTCCTGCTGCCGATGCTCCCACCGCCGCCGCTACTGACGAACCGCTCCACATTTACACCTGGGCAGACTATCGTAGCGATGAGGTCTACCAGCGCTTCACCGAACGCACGGGCATTGAAGTAATTGCCGATGTGTATGATGCCAATGAAATCATGTTGGCCAAGCTGATGGCCGGTGGTGGTGACCAATACAGCATCATCTACCCGTCCGACTACATGGTGCGGCAGATGATCGATTTAGATTTGCTGACCGAAGTTGATCAGTCTCAAATTAATGGATTGGACAATCTGTTCGATCGCTGGAAAGACCCAGCCTACGATGCGAACAACGCCCACAGTGTTCCGGTTAGTTGGGGGACCACTGGCTACATCTATAACAACGAAGTCCTCGATCCAGGCCCCGAAGATTGGGATTATGTGTGGGATAACCGCGAAGCGCTTTCGCGGCGGATGACCCTCCTCGGCGACGTGCGGGAAATGATGGGTGCCGTCCTCAAATCCCTGGGCTATTCCTACAACTCCACCAGTGAGCAAGAGCTGCAAGAAGCCTACGAAAAATTGCTGGAAATTAAACCCCATGTCACGGCCTTCGAGTCCTTCGGCTGGGAGGATCGGTTGATCTCGGGTGACCTTGTACTCTGCATGACCTATTCCATTCTGGGGAATGCCATGACGGTGGATAACCCTCAGCTCACCTACATCATCCCCAGTAGCGGGAGTTCTGTGTGGACTGACACGATGGCTATTCCTAAGACGGCTCCCAATGCTGCTGCTGCTTACGAGTGGATCAACTTCATGATGGAGCCAGAGAACGCCGCCTTCGCGGTGACGGACTTGCGCTTTGCGACACCCAACAGACCCGCCTTCGAAGCCTTGCCCAGCGAACTCCAGGAGGATGAAAAACTCTTCCCGTCAGAAGATGTGTTGGCGGACTCTGAAGGCATCATGCCTGTGGGAGATGCGACAGCACTCTACGATGAGCTCTGGACAAGACTGGGAGCCGCCTAAGCAGCTAAATTGCCCCCGATTAAGGGCTCAAACGGAAGCCAGGAACGAGTTGATGTTCTTGGCTTTCAGATATCGCTGTAGCTTTTTATCCCCACCGCAAACTGAAGGCGAAACGAGGAGTTTACACTTGCTGCTTTTTATTTAAGCGCGATCGGTGCTTCTTTTTCAGAGGGTCGGAGTAGAGCCCGAGCAACTGCGACATGAACAGCAAGAAAAAGCCAGAGTCTTCTAGTACATACCGTCGCCACAAGCGGCTAGGTTCGGAAGCTAACCGATAGAGCCACTCCAGACCGACATTACTCATCCATTTGGGCGCACGGTTGACATTCTCTGCCTCGAAGTCAATGGTTGCTCCGATCGCCAGAAAGATCTTGATGGTCGGGAAGGCGTGGCGGTACTTGTAGATAAACATCTCCTGCTTGGGTGCTCCTAACCCCACAGCCAGAACATTGGCTCCCGAGTCTTGCACCATCTCGATGATGCGATCGCACTCTTTTTGATCGGTTTCAAAGCCGTAAGGGGGAGAGTAGGTACCGACGATGATGTCTCGCCCTACTTTGGTATTGATGTTTTGCTGTGCGGTCTCAGCGACCCCTGCAGCCGCCCCGAGCAAAAAGATCCGAATATCGGGATTGTGCTTGTGGAATGTATAGAACGCAGGAAATAAGTCAGACCCGGATAATTTTTCCTTGAGGGGTTTCCCTAATAGACGTGACGCATAGATCAGCACTTTGCTATCGCAGACCTTATACTCTACCGCCTGGTACGCCTCCATAAACTGCACGTCATGCTGCAGCTTCATCAGATGATCGACATTTGGGGTGAACACAACACCAGATTCCAGCTCCTCCAAAAACTCCTGCATAGAGTAATTGTCGATTTCAAGATTCAGGATCCTTACTTGGCTCATGTACCACTCCACATTGCGACTAAGGCAAATTTGCTCTTGACAAAACGAGATAAAAAACACCCAAGACAGCACTCGCTGCAAAATCATTCATAGTTCAATTTGAGTCAGTGCGGCGTACTCCGGCAGGCTGATATAGAGAGTATTCCCAGGAATATTTGATCTGACACATGAGAACAGTATCACCCTTCCCAATCCAGACACTCTTTTCTCGATGCTGACACAGTGTCCTACGTTACCGTTACTCAGTACTTCTAGCTACTATCTTCGCCCGACTCAAGAACCGTGACCGCGTGAAATTCTTTCTTTTACATAAACTATTTATCTTCTTTATAAGAAATAATCTTAAAAGCGCACCTCCCTATATCTCGAGTGTGCTCTCCCTCTCGCTGACTAGACTTTAGAGGTTAAATTTTCTAGGCAACTGTAGAACCAAGGGAGGATATTGGGTGTAGTCAGTTTTATGCATCGTCCTTTGTCCATCCTGATCAGAAATATCTGTTTTTTGTCGAGCTTTGTTTAGTCTGGACAAAAGGTTTGAAATTCTAGTAGTTCTTCTCCAAGCTTGATTCCTTTAATAGATAAATCTGACGCATTGAATACTGTTTGGACGGAGATCTATTGGAATAATGCAGCTAGTTTAGCTTAGGCAATGACTCGACAATAAATCTGGTTTGCCCCAACGTTCTTGCGCATTCCACAGAGTGTAAATGGGGTCATTCACAAACATTCCATCGGTTTACTTGATTTAGACTGACGTCGTTTATTGGATGTTCCACTTCACTCTTCGCTCAGGATTTAACCCGATCCGCATAATTGCGTGATGCATTTTCTCAATATCTTCTGACAACTGCGATCGCCCTCCCTTCATCCCTTAAGCGTTCTGGAAGAACTCAAGTCAGCCGTACTCGCCATCTCCAGCCCACAGTGTCTGTCTTCACTCACCCTTGGATAGCCCATGACTTCTACCACCGATACCCAACGCCAAGATCGCTACATGGCGCTGATTGACCGTTTGTTGCAGTGCCCGAGCGGGGAAGAACCCGCCGTCTTAAATAGCGAACCCGATCTCCTCGATGCTGAGTTCGTGCAACTTCTTGTCCACACGGCTGCCCACTTTGCCCATCACGACAATGCCGACGCTGCAAAGTTTTTAGCCTTCATTGCCAGGGAGCTCGCACGGCAACTTGGGCTGTATCCAGAGGTTCAAGAGGGATAACGCGAGGGGATTGGCCAGCTTTTGCTCAGGGATGCTTTTGAGCCAAACGGCTGTACGCGAGATGTCAGCGGTAAAAGGGGCGATCGCTATACTAAAGGACAGTTTTGTCTGGCCAATCCCTCAACCTGTCTTTTGCTGCAACCCTATGAACACCCCTGCCCATGTCATCCTCAATCTGCTCTGTCTCAACTCCGTTACGCCAACACAAGCGCTAACCCCCGTGGTTGCCGGAGCCATCTTGCCGGATGCGCCTATTTTCTTGTTCTACTTTGTTGAAAAAGTGCTACGCCAGACCCCAGAAACGGTTATCTGGACTGAGTCCTACTACCACCCGTCCTGGCAAAACTTTATCGATCTATTCAATTCCCTGCCGCTCATGGCGTTGGGGTTGCTGATTGCGATTGGCATGGGCTCCAACATTGGCATCTTGCTCTTTGGCAGTATGATGCTGCATGTTGCTGGTGACCTGCCGTTGCATCATGACGATGGGCATCGCCACTTCTTCCCCATGTCTGATTGGCGCTTCAGCAGCCCGGTTTCCTACTGGGATCCCAACCACTATGGCCGCTTAGTGTCAATGCTCGAAATTGCTGCTGTGGTGATCAGTTGCATCATCCTTTTCCAGACCTACGATTCTCTCGCCGCAAAACTGACCATCGGTTTAGTGGGTACGTCTTACGCGCTTTATTTTGGTTACGTGTTTGTTGTCTGGGCTTGAGGTAGCGAGATGCTTGTACGTCAATAATCTTGGGCTGATGAATTGTCTGTCGGCTCGTCTTCCATCAGGGCGTCAAGTTTTTCCTGTGCCAGCTCATCTTGAGGGTTGAGGTCGATCGCCCGTTGATAGGAAGCGATCGCGGCTTCTCGGTTGCCTTCAGCGGCTTGTAGGTCACCCAGGTTGCGATGGGCGAGGGAATAGTCGGGGTTGGCCTCCAGCGCCATCTGGTAGGCTTCTAGGGCTTCGTCCGTGCGACCGAGTTCAAACAGGGACACTCCCAGGTTGGTGTAGGCGACGGCTGGATTATCGGGCCCTAGGTCGATCGCTTGCTGGTGAGCGAGAACGGATTCCTCCAGTTGCCCCAGGATGGCCAGGGCTACTCCCAGGTTGTCGTACACTTCGGCGTACCTTGGATCCAGTTCGATGGCGCGACGATAGGCACTGACTGCGTCTTCTGGTTGCCCATTTTGCCGAAGGGAAATGCCTAGGTTGTTGTAGGCACGGGCGTAGTCGGGGTCTGCCTCAATGGCCTGTTCGAGGAAGCGAATCGAGTCTTCCAGGTCGCCTTGTACGGCCAGCAAATTGCCCAGATTGTTTAGAGTGACGGCATCTTCGGGGTTGAGTTCGACCGCATCCCTATAGGCCGCGATCGCCCCCTCCGCATCACCCGACTGATCGAGCACAAAACCCAGCCAGGCATGGGCAAAGGCACTATCTGGTTCTTCCTCGATTACAGCTTCCCATGCCGTGGCTGCACCACTCAGGTCGCCTGCTTCATAGGCTGCCTGTGCTTGCTGGACAAGGGTATTGACATCCTGGGCGATCGCTTCACCAGGCGTGATGAGCACCGTGCAGGACAATGCGATCGCTGAAGCCCATTGCAACCAATTCCGACTCACTATTTGTCACCGTAATCACTCTGGCATCGATGTTAACAAACTCGCACCGTCAACTGCCAAGGGTAGACGAGATAGAATTCTGTAACAGAGCTAGCGGTTTTCGTAAAAATCGGGATGACAGGATTTGAACCTGCGGCATCCTGCTCCCAAAGCAGGCGCGCTACCAAGCTGCGCTACATCCCGTTGTCTTTCGCACTCTCGAACATACCAAAGAGGTGATTGACGCTTCTAGCGTATCACATCCTTTTGGAACTCCATTACACCCAGTCGATGAAAACTAGAATCTGATAACTTTTTTGAGAGCCCCGCAGCGCAAGGCTTTCAAAAATTCAATGGCTTTTACCTCAACGCGTAGCGCTGTATCTGGAGTGAGTTATGAGCAAATTAGGAGCGACGACCCGTTACAGCGACGCTTAGACCTTTCATTCGGGATACCAGAACATCCCTTTAATCCCTTCTGGATCGGGCATAAAGCCTAGATTTCGGTAGAAATCGACGACATGGGGATCGGCAAACAGCGTAATGTTGCTGATATCCTCGCTGCGAAGCTTTTTGATGAGGTTAGCCATCAAGGTTTTACCGAGCCCGCGTCCCTGAAAATCGGGGTGGACAACGACATCCCAGATGGTGGCATTGAAGGCATGGTCGGAAGTGGCGCGGGAAAAGCCGATGAGCCGTCGCCTACTGCCCTTCTGCTCCCACATGGTCAGCACCAAAAAGCTATGCTGAATCGCCTTCTTTACCTTCCGCAGGGGACGACGCGACCAACCGACCGCATCGCATAATTCTTCGAGTTCGTACAAATCTATGTCGCGATCGGTACTAAAAACAATCCGAGTGTCTGTACCACCCGCAAACCCTGATGATGTTAATCCCTCACTTCGGGGCACCTTTGTTGCGGCAGCCGTTTCGGAGGTATTGAATAAACTTTTCCAAAAACCCATGCAGGTTGCACCAATCCGACGAGAGACGAAACCAAAGTATCTGCTAGTATATCCCGCCTGTTCAGGTTATAGGGATGCCTAAATTGACCTCTTTCCTGTAAACCTCTGACGAAGTTGCCCAAGCTGAAGCCTGGACGACAGAGACCCAAGAGGTGCGGAGTATGGATATAGATGGATTCCCATACAGATTTTTCGATATCTAGGGTAGCCTAAGTCATCTGGGTACACTTCACTGAAGGGGTCTTCTTCAGTTTATTTTTAGGTCGCTGCTCGGCTATTGTCTGGTTGCCCAGGAGTTTAGGTTAGCTGTCCCAAAACTCAAGCCGATCTAGAGCAAAGGATTGTGCTTCACCCAATGTTGAGTGTCTTGTTCAGATGGCACGGGTGGTGCGATCGCCCGCTCTCCAAATATTTGCGATGCTCTTCCCTTTTCCAGAAAAAGTATCGTAAAGTAAGGGTTTTCCAGCAGAATGAGAAGACAGTTCGGTTCAGCCCAACCCCTTTAAGCAGCATGACGATGGGCAAACGAGATTCCTGATATCCCAATTATGACGGCGGGCTTGAAACCATCTACTCTCGAATTGTTGAAGCGCTTCAATCGGGCGTTTCCTCAGTTCTATGAGCAATTTGTTAGCAGTGAAATTCAACTGCAAAATCTGCGTCTTGCTTACCACCTCTACAGAACAAAGCAGGCCGTTATTGAACTACGCCCAGAGGGTAATAAAAGTGCGTTGCATTTTGCCTATCGCAACCAATCTTTTCTCCTGAGCGATATCTTCGGCGTGTTGGCAGCCTACGGACTGACCATACATAGCCTCAGTTTATATGGTCAGATTTATCCCCCGATGCTGGTTTTTATTAAGCTAGTGGTGTCTCGCGGGGGGAAAGTGCTGCCCGAGAAGACGGCGGAGAATGTTTGTCGGGCTGTGCGCGAGGCTCTGGCAGGACGGTTTGAAGTGGAAGAGATGCTGGCGGTGGAGTTCAACCTGGATGCTGGGTTGGAGCAAGTAGAAACGGAGTTTTACGTCGATCCAGTCTTCCATTTGCCAGCGCTGTTGATTGAAGCGGATAACCAGCCCGGACTGTTTTATAAGGTGATGTATGCCATCTGGCAAGAAGATTTGCTGGTAGTGAATGCCAATTTGCTGGTGTGGCGGGGACGCACAAGATTGATTCTCTACTTATTAGGCCCCAACGAGAATCTGATTCCCGAATACCTGGGGCAGAAAATTGCAGAAGGCATGCGGCAGCGTTTGTTAGGGCGACAATTTTAACTTGCTTCTGGAAGCTCCCGAACGCCTACAGCGGTTGCATGATGCGTTCCTAACGTCTCTGCTCCTGCGTTAGGGCGATCGCCCGTCGGGGAACCCTGCAATTGATCAGGGTTTGGCAAGGTAGCTATGGCGGTTTACATTCGGGAGCGATCGCCCGGTTCTCGCGGGCGGTTTATTCTGCGCTGGGGGCTGGTCGGCTTGGCGGGGCTCCTACTTATCGGTGGGGCGGTTTGGGTGCTGCGCGGGTTGCGGCAGCGGAGCGAGGGCACGTCGATCGCGACCCTCGCTCCGCTGCCGCAAGATCCCCTCATTCAAGTGTTCTTCAACCAGTCTCAGGCCGCATACTACACCGAGCCCTATCGAGTGGTTGAGCGATCGGGAGATGATCTGGAGCAAGTGATTATCGCCGCTATTCGCTCGGCGGATGTATCTGTCGATGTAGCCGTGCAGGAGTTGCGGTTGCCGGGAATTGCGGCGGCGTTGCGAGAACGGCATCAGGCAGGGGTGCGGGTGCGGGTGATTCTGGAAAACACCTACCGTCGGCCTTTGAGTGCGATTACCCCGCAAGAGATTGCGGCCATGGAGGAGCGCGATCGCCTCCGTTATGCCGACAGCGTACAAATCATCGATCGCAATCAAGATGGGCAACAATCACCGGAAGAGATTGCAGAAAACGATGCCCTGGTGGTGCTGCAAAATGCTGGCATTCCTATCCTGGATGATCGGGCCGATGGTTCCGCTGGTAGCGGCTTGATGCACCATAAGTTTGTTGTTGTGGATGATCGCTTAGTCATCCTTGGATCGGCAAACTTCACGGCGTCCGACATTCACGGCGATTTTCTACGCCCCGATTCCCGTGGCAATGCCAACCATCTCCTCCGCATTAGCAGCCCTGCAGTTGCCCAAGTGTTTACGCAGGAATTTGCGCTGATGTGGGGTGATGGGG
>JADEXA010000066.1 GCA_015207365.1 Vacuolonema iberomarrocanum LEGE 07170 | reverse complement strand
AAGTTTCACCCATCCCAAAAGCTGTGCCCTTGCAAAGACTCTCAAAAGTCGGCCTGACCCTCTGTGTTGAAGCACTCTACGCCTGCGTTCTCAACACAGGCACGACTCTGTTTGTCCAAAATCAAAGTACTTAACTAACGCGCATAGCGCTATAGGATTTGAGGGGTTGCTGATTGGGGGGATGATTTTTTGAGAAGGAGCGCGTAATACGCGCTCCTTCTCAAAAAATCATCCCTGGATTCTGCAATGCCGGATTTGATATCAGTTGGAGGTCGGTTGCCAAAAGTGGAGAACGCCGTCGGTATTGCCGCTAAGGAGGGTTTGGGATTGGAGCCAGGCGATCGCTCCGCCCACCTCGTCGTGAGCATTGGCTGGCTGAATCTGTGCCCGTAGCCCCCGTTGCACATCCCAAATTCCGAGCGTTCGATCGCAACTACTACTGGCAAAGGTGCGTCCATTGGGGGCGATCGCCAGTTCCAAAATCGCAGCCTTGTGGTGCTCAAAACGATGGATGGGCTGCCCTTCTGCGGTTGACCAAACCTGAATATTCCCAGCCTGATCGCCGATAATCATAAATTCGCCGCTGGGGGTAAGGGCGATCGCCGTCACGCCCGCATCTGGATGGACCCGGTGACGCAGCAATTCTCCGGTGTCGAGATGATGGATGAGAATCGTCCCTTTAATGTCGGCGGAATAGAGCGAATGCCCATCAGGGCTAAGGGCGATCGCGGTTACGGGTGCTTCGTGGTTGACCACGGTAAGGCTGTGGTTGCCGATCGCCAAATCCCAACGTTTGACGGTACCGTCTGGGCTGGCGGTTACCAGCAGACGACTGTTGGGCGCAAAGGCGATCGCCGAAATCTTGGCCCCATGCCCGTTGAGCGGCCGGATGAGGTTGCCCGATTGCACATGCCAGAGCTTCACCACCTGATCATCGCCGCCACTGGCCAAGAGGCGTTTGTCGGGGCTGAAGGCGATCGCCTGCACGGCCCCCTCATGGGCTTTGAAGGAACTGAACCGCCGACCCTTTGCCAGATTCCACAATTCAATCTGTTGCTCGGCAGTTGCCACGGCCAGGAGCTTTTGGTCAGCACTGACCTTGATCCTTGTGATGGTTTCTGCTTGCTCAGTTAGAGCATTGGCTAAATGCCAGGATTCCAGCACTGGTGGGGAGGATGGCGGTGGTGCTGCGGTCGATGGCGCATCCGCTACATCTGGGGCAACAGCATCGGCAGCGGCAGGTGTTTCATACTGCCGTTCGATTTCCAAGGCTTTGGCTTTGCGTAAATCGGCTTCTGCCCCCAGCTCCAGCCCCATTAACGAATAGACAAATCCACGATGGCGATAGGCATCCACATACTTGGGGTCAATGCGAATAGCTCGACCAAAATAGTCGATCGCCTCTTCGTAATGCCCCGCTTTCACTGCATCGACTCCCTGCTGGTAAACCATAGCTGCAGTGGCAGAACGGCGAGTGATTTTGGGACGAGTCGATGATCGTGGTTTTGCTGAGTCACGAGAGGGTTGGGGAGAGGGCGAAGCCTCTGCTGTCGAGGCAGATTGAGCGGGTGTTGAGTGCGCAACCTGGCTCGGTACCGCATGGGTTTGCAGGTTATCCCGCAAAAAGTGATAGGCGTGGTTGATGGCCTTGAGCTTTTCTTCGGCTTGCTGTTTCAGTGCCGGATCATGGGTAAAGCGGTCGGGATGCCAGCTCTTTGCCAGGGTGCGGTAGGCGCGCTTCACCTCTTCTAACGAGGCACCGGGTTCGAGTCCCAGCGTTTCATAATGGTGACGGGCAATACTCATGGTTAAGTAGCTTGGCAGAGGGCAGGGGCGATCGCAAATCCAAACAACGGCGCTACGGCATCCGGTTGACTCAAAGTTCCCTCCAGTGTTCCCAAATGACACGGGTTTCTGTCGGGTTGATGCGATCGCCCATCGGGTCAGCGGCCACAGGCTAGCGGCTGAAACAAACGGCTCAGCAAATGGCCTCAACGTTACGGAATCATTGGCAGTATCGGCCGCACTAGCTTGCGGATACGGAGCAATAAAACCAGTTGTTGGATTTCGGGCGAGACGATTTCACCAGGTTGGTCAAGGGTTGCCGCAGTCGCAGCCTGCTCTTCGGCATACTCCTCTGCGGTCAGCAGCTCACCATCCTCAGGCGATCGCCCTTCAATAATTATCTCAGTGCGCAATACTTCCTCCGGAATATCCTCTGGTGGTGGCAATGCAATACTGGCAGGTGCCGTTCCCAGCCCAAACGCCACACTGCTGGGCAGCAGCAATCCTGCAAGGGTTAGGCGATACCAGAGGCGATGGTTCATGGAGATGGAGGAGCGGAAACAACGGTGGGTGCATCGGTATCGCTCAAGCCAGGCGGGAGAGGCTCATTGCAAGCCCGATGTACTTCGATGATACGCGCAAACAACCAGGGATGGGGGTCGCGGTAGTGAGGCAACCGTGCTAGAGGGCTGAGCAGCGCCGCTGCACTGAGGTCGGCAATGGAGAGGCGATCGCCCACTAGATACGGGCGGTCATGCCAGCGCGATCGCAAAACGTTCAGCCCTTCCTCCAAACGCTCTGCTGCCAGGGCAACTCGCGCCGGGGTCATGCCATACTGCCGTCGCACAATCTGAATCACCACCTGGCTCATCAGCGATGGGTCAATGGCCTTACCTTCCCCCGCTCGATAGTCGTAGTACACAAACCGGGTTGCCACGCCAATGCTTTCATCTAGCCAGTCTTCTAGGAACGTTGCCTCCATTTTCTGGGCAGGGTCAGCGGGAAACAGCGGTGGATCGGGCTGGTGCTGTTCCAAAAACGCAAAGATGTGGCTGGAATCGGCGATCGCCTCAGCCTCCCCAGTCAACTCCGGCAGCAGCACAGGCACTGTCGTCAGCCCTGTTAGAGGTTTCAGACGAAAGACATGGGCACCCGGTGTTAAATTTTCCACCCGATAGTCCAGCCCCTTGTAACCCAGAGCCAGTCGTGCTTTACGGCAATAGTGCGAGGTGCTGAACTGCAATAGCAACATATTCAATCGTTCCTTGAATCCTCAACCAATCGTTAACGCTTGATGGCCAGAGTAATACCATCGGCCATCGGAATCATAGACAGGGCCACCCGCTCATCGGAATGGAGCGTTTTGTTGAACTGGCGCAATGCCTGAGTGGTTGCCTCCTGTTTGCTGGGATCGGCCACGCTCCCCGACCACAGCACATTGTCCACAACAATCAACCCGCCGGGGCGTAGAAGCTGGAGCGATCGCTCGAAGTAGTTTTGGTAATTCTCCTTATCTGCATCGATGAAGGCAAAGTCAAAACTGCCGCTTTCCCCCTCGGCAATTAGCCGATCCAGAGTCTCCAACGCTGGAGCAATGCGCAGGTTCACCTTGTCTGCTACCCCCGCCTTTTCCCAGTAACGACGGGCGATCGCTGTGTACTCTTCGCTCACATCGCATGCCACCAATTGCCCCTCGGTTGGCAACGCCAGCGCAATTGACAGCGAGCTATAACCCGTGAATACTCCAATTTCCAAGGCTTTTCGCACTCCGGTCAGTTGCACCAAGAAGCCCAAAAACTGCCCTTGATCTGGTGCCACCTGCATCACACCACGAGGATGCTGTGCCGTTTCCTCTCGCAATGCCCGCAAGACTTCGGATTCTCGCAACGACACAGATAGCACGTAGTCATGTAGGGAAGGAGCTAAGCCAATCGCTTTAGCCATAATGAATCAAGTCCACCTTGCTAAGGGTTACAGGTTTCAATCAGGAATTCGCCAAGAACTCGATATGCCAAAACCCGGATATCCAAAACCCGGATATCCAAAACCCGGATATATAGTAGGGTTGAGGCAGGTCAGAGCGCAGAGGCAGAAAAATTCTCCTCTGATGCCATCTTACGAATGGATGGGGCGTTGTGGGTGATAGGTGTGTCACTCCCCTAGGGTTTGGTGAGCGCGATCGCGATCGCACAGCACAACCATTCCCCCAACAGATACGATGGCTGGCTTTGCCAAACACCCTACTCCATCCCAAATAGATGGATATTTACTGGGACGAGAAGAGATATGAATCGCTCGGGGTTTCGCCTTTTTTTGAAACAATGTGCTCGCATAGCATCGAGAGGCTTGCTGATTGGCTTAATCGCTATTTCCCTAACGGCATGTGGTGGAAATGTGCCGAACCGAGCGTTGGTGGAAAAGGCGATCGCCCTGCAATTCAGTCAGACCCAAACCGAACTTTCCCGCCAACTCGCCGTTCCCTCCGCCGTCCAACCCTCTTTCCATATCGACGACATCAAAATCAAAGCCCGTCAGGCCATCAAAATTGAAGGGCTACGCGCCTATCGCGTCCGAGGAACCTACTCCCTTACCCTGAATTATCCCAAACGTCAGATTGTGCAGAAACGCAATCCGTTTGAGGTTTATCTGCAACGCCAAAGTGAAGGAAAAACCTGGCGGCTGGCTCGGTTAGAATCCATCCAAAATGCTACCCAGGACATAACAAATCGCTGGGTCACACAACTTATTCAATAGTTGATTCAATAGTACACATGATCTATATTCGTGAATAGGGTGGGTGATGTTCACTCTGGGGATTGAGTTTTTAGCGATCGCTTTACTTGCCAAAAACGCAACCTAAATGCACCCGTAAGGTGGGCACCGTCCACAAAGAACAACTGATTCTGTCTTAGTCGATTGTATGCGTCTCTACAAGGAGCACTGAGATGATTCATCAAGTGTTTGACTTAGATTATTGGAACCAAGTTTTTCCCATTGATCGTTTTCAAAAACTTTTTCCTGACTATCGCTATAAAGATGACTTTATAAGACCCTGGGGAATTACTAGCCCCTTCCATCTAGTGATGCATGAGCATTGGAAACATCAACAATTGATGCAAACCCAGGAAGCGACGACCCCAATCGATATATTCGTTTGGGGCTATGGAGAACCAGACAAACGAGAAGTCACTAAGATAGGAGGTTTACCTTATTACCCTTCTTCTCGTCCTTGGCCTCGAACCGAAAACAACAAACCGTTTGAGTTTTTTGCACAATTTTGTTTCAAAGATTCGTTAGATATCTGTGGTTCACTCCCTGGAGATATATTGGTAATTTTTGAGAACCCTGACCTCACAGATTACTCATCTGGTCAGTGCCCTATCTTTCACTTCGAGTGGGTTTCAATTGGTGATTTTCCATTAGTTTCTTATCATGATGTTCTTGCTTTCAACCCTGCTCGTTTGCCTTGCTATGGAGTGATTCATCGAACAAGTGAACTCATCACTGAACCCATGTCTGGAATAAAAATTGGAGGAACACCGTCCTGGATTCATTATGAGGAATTTCTTCCAGGCAGCTTTCTGTTTCAAATACCTTCATTATCACCAGCGGCATCCCTACCCTATCCTTTTGTCAATACTCCCTTTGTCTATGCTTCCCCATCTACCCAATATGGACGAGTTCGATTAGGGACATATCCTCCTTGGCACTATCTTGGACATCCAATTTTGTGGACTAACATGGGATGCATGTATTTCTTTTTTGACGGCAGCGAGTTCTACTGGATTGGCCACAATTAGGTCAGGATATTTAAGCCGAACCAAATTAGAATACTGTCCACCTCTCGAACTGTGAAGATTCTCAACTTTAAAGACCATAAAGGTGAGGTTTGTTCGTCTAAAATAATTGATCTTTCTTGGTCGATTGCATGAGTCCCTGCAAGGAGCACTGAGATGATACACCAAGTTTTTGACTTAGATTATTGGAGCCAAGTTTTTCCCGTTGATCGCTTTAAAGATTTGTTTCCTGATTATCCTTATGTAAATACACCTCCTTATGTAAATGAAATCGCAATTGACTGGGAGATTGTTAGCCCCTTTCATTTAGTGATGAATGAACATTGGAAGCATCAACAGTCGATTCATCGTCAAGGGCCTTCTGTTCCAATTGATATATTTGTTTGGGGGTATGGAGAGCCAGATAAACGTGAAGTAACAAAAATGGGAGGATTGCCTTATTTCCCTGCTGCTCGTCCTTGGCCTCAATCAGACAGCAATAAACCTTTAGAATTTTTTGCGCAAATTTGCTTCAAAGATTCGCTAGATATCTGTGGTCCACTGCCTGGCGATATACTTGTAATATTTATGAATCCTGAACGCTTTGAAGATGAAATTTTTGAGGAAGGTTGTACGGCCTTTCATTTTGAATGGGTCTCCATCGGAGATTTTCCATTAGTTTCGTATCACGAAACTCCCGGATTTGATCCCCTTTTTCTACCCTGCTACGGAGTTATTCATCGAACGAATGAATTTCTTGACGAACCTATGGCTGGTACTAAGATTGGGGGGAATTCATCTTGGATTCAATATGAAGTGTCTCTTCCAGGACGCTTTCTGTTTCAGATGAATTCGATAACGCCAGAGCTTTCTTTGCCTTATCCCTTTGTAAATACTCCCTTCATTAATTTTTTCCCCTACCCTGAACCTAAAGGAAAAACGAGTCGTGAAGCCAATTCTCCGTGGGAATACATCGGCCATCCAATGTATTGGGGTGACCTCGGTCAGATTTATTTCTTTTTGGATGACAATAAGCTTTCCTGGGAATTGCAAAGTGGTTAGGCTGTTGAACCAAAGATAACCAGAACAGTGTCTGCCATCGTAGACAGAAAAAACGAGCTTGAGAGGGCCTGCCTGCTGGTCGGTGCCCAACTCATGTTGTTTACGTTTGCAGGACAAAATCGCTTGCGGTTAGGGTTGGGCTGCTGCGCAGGTTCGCAAATTTGCCGCCACCCCCGAAGCCGCCGATCGCCCCATTGGCGTTGTAGTACAGGCTGCCAGAGGAGAGACTGTAGACGATGACGCCGCTGCTGCGGTTGGCTTGGCGATCGCTCTCTACGGTGACAAACTCTCCGGCTTCGCTGAAGCCATTGCCAATGGTGCTGCTGAGGGCTGAGAAGGTTGTGCGGCTGAGGGCGATGCGATCGCTCTCCGACTCAAAATCCAAAATCCGGTCGGTGCCGAGGGTCTGGCGCGAGAAGGTGGCTCCGGAAGCAAACCGGAAGGTGTCTGAGCCGCCCCAGCCTCGCAACACATCACTTTGGTTCCCGCCTGTTAGCTCGTCATTTCCAGCGCCGCCGACCAAGGTGTCGGCTCCGGCTCCGCCAAGCAGCGTATCTCGGCCGTTCTGCCCCCGCAGCCAGTCTTCGCCTGTCATCCCTTGCAGGCGATCGCGCCCCGGCCCGCCATCTAGCAGGTCGTCTCCTGTGGCCCCTCTCAGGTGGTCGTTCTGGCGATCGCCAAAGAGGCGATCGTCGCCCGCAAGACCCAGCAGCGTATCGCTCCCTCGTCCACCCCGCAGGGTATTGCCCAGGCGATTTCCCGACAGGCGATCGTCCCCATCTCCTCCAAAGGCATCTTCAATCCAGGTTTGCTCATCCAGCACCAGTCTGCGACCCGCTAACTGCGAATTTTGGTTCCCTGGCAACAGGTCAATGGTGAGATCAGCGGTAATTGCCGCCGCATTGAGCGCGTCACGCCCTGCGGTATCAACCAGTCTTGTCCGGCGCGCACCCTCTGCTGTCGCAAATTCGTTGGTGTAGATGTAAGTATCATCCTGGGTCGTTGGGCTACCCAACGCGCGCAGCTCCCAGCTCTCCAAGGTGCCCACACTAATCGCTGCCGCATCCCGTATCGTCAGCGTCCAGTTTCCTTCGCTGGACTCGCCCCAGAACTCATTACTCGTAAACACGAAGGGTTCCATCGGTGTGTTGAGGCCGAACTCTGAGGAGCTGGTGCGCCCTGGACGAGCCGCTAAAACGCTGGTGGTGCCACTGGGTGAGGTCAGCACAATCTCCAGGTCGCCCGCCCATTCATGGCGCAGATTCAGTTCGACTTCGACATGCTCCAAGGTGACCCCAGGTTCGAGTGTGATGGAAGTCGTGATGCGTCCCTGATCGGGAATCGGGCGATTGGTCGATTGCTGCTCCTGTACCACCGCTTGATTGCGAGAGGTTTGTTGCGGTGTCCAGGTCTCTGCAAGGCGTACTGCTGCTTGTGCATCCACCAACCCAAAGCCATAGTTGCGGTTGGTATGCAAGCCGCCCCCGTTCCAGTTGGTTGCACCATTGGTGCGCCAACTGTTGTTTTGGATATGGTTTTGGCGGGCTGAATAGGCCAGAATTTCCTGCACATCACGATAGCCCAGACGCGGATTGGCTTCTAGCATCAGGGCAACCACCCCAGACACCATGGGGGCAGCTGAAGAAGTCCCACCAAAGTCTTCGGTATAGTTGGTGGATGAGTAGCCCCGTTGCTGTCGGCGATCGGTGGTGACAATGCCATCTTGCCCCCCATCGCCCCCCAAGGCTGACACCAGCAGGCTAGCCCCTGGCGAGCTATACCAGGTGCTGCGGCCAAGATGGTTAAGTGCCGCCACGGAGATGGTGTACTGAGAGTTTTGCAGATTGTGATAGTCTGGGCTGTCGCCGACCGTACGCCCATTCCCTCCGGCAAAAATAACGACGGTTCCGAGCCCATCGCGCCCCTCTTGAGCCGCGCGTTGCAGCGCCTCTTGAAAGGGACCAAACAATTCAGAGTTAGATGTGAAATTGTCGTAGAAGGGAATGGTATACCCCCAGCTATTGTTAACGACATCAAACTCGGTCATGGCTCGAAAGCCCCGAGCCACCTCGGCTTCAAATTCGCCCATGCGAGCATTGAAGTCGACGCGTAGCCCTGCCAGGGTAGCGTCTGGGGCAACGCCAACCCCTCCACTGCCATTCCAGGCTGCGCCGACCAGCCCCGCAACCGATGTGCCGTGGTTGTCGTCAACGGTGCTAGGTCTGGCATCGCCATCATTTTCTGCAACATCCTGATCGAGTTGAGGATTGTAATTGGCCTGTAGGTCTGGATGTTGCCAGTCGATGCCATCATCCATGACGCCAACCCGAATGCCGTCTCCGGTGTAGTCATGCCACACGGGCTGCACATTTAGGTCAACTCCCGGTGTTCCACCGGTTTGCCCCGTATTGCGTAGATGCCATTGTTGAGCAAAGAGGGGATCTTGAGGGCGATCTGCTGCTGTCATAAGTTCCTTTTCGCCTTAAGTAGCCGTCGATAGAACGAAGCCACGGCTAGAGGGAAGCTCAGGAAAAGCCTAAGCCCCAGCAATTGCGATCGCCTAGCATCTATCGACTATGCCGCTTTTAAACTACAAATCAGGTTTTTGATTCTACGCACCTGGGTATCGAACGTCTCATGCAAGTGCTTTTCCAAGAAAAGCCGTTGAAGCGGTGAATGAACGTTGCGGACACCTCACACCACCCAATGCCGCTTATGCTGACAGGATGATGACTGGTCGCTCTTGAAACTACACAATATCCCTGGCTTGGTTCTCATAAACTGTCTATTTCCGTATCTCTATCCATTGCTGACGATGGAGCGAAGGACGATCTCAGCGCGATCGCAGAACCCGTAGCAGCGCGCGACGGCTAGCGAATGATCCAAAAGCAAGCCTACCCCTACCTCTGATCAAGACAGGTGATCAGCACAGTCAGCAATAGTCCGGTGATAGAACCCTGCCCCTATCTTTGCAGATAGCCTTCATTTCGACCACGGGGTGACTCAGGTTGGCTTTTTGACGTAGCTCGTCAAGCCTTAGAGTCTTTGGGGCATAGGAGGTGGTTCCGTGCTTAATAGGAGCGGCTTAAGACATAGTCCTTGAGGCTCTTCAAGACGTTCAGCGAGGGAGAAGGCGGCAGACCCTCCAATTGCTGTATTGCCAACTGAGCATGATGGGTTGCCAGCTCTCGCGATCGCTCTACACCCTTGCTTTCCAGCACGAGGGCGATCGCTTGATCCAGGTCGCCTTCTTGGGCAAACTCTCGCTCAATCAAACCTTCCAAGACTGGCTTTTCTTGCATGGCATAAAGCACGGGCGCTGTCAGATTGCCACTGCTCAGATCGGAGCCCGCAGGCTTGCCCAGGGTGTCTGCAGAGCTGGTGAAATCTAGCAAATCATCCACAATTTGGAAGGCCAGCCCCAGATGGCGACCATAGTTGTAGAGGTTCATTGCCATAGCTTCTGGCACCTCGCTCAGCACGCCAGCGGCTTTACAGCTATTGGCAATGAGTGAGGCTGTTTTGTAATAGCTCTTTTCTAAATAGGCTTCGATGGATAAGCCCGCATCAAAGCGATTCAGACCTTGTTGGATTTCGCCTTCGGCCAAATCCATGATCACCTGCGACAGCAGCTTCACAACCTCCAGGTTGTCTAGGTTCGCCAGATACCACGAAGACTGAGCAAACAAGAAGTCGCCCGCCAACACGGCAACCCGATTGCCAAAGCTGGCATGGACGGTTGGTACCCCACGTCGGAGCTCCGACTCATCGACGACATCGTCGTGAACCAGGCTAGCGGTGTGAATCATTTCGGTGATTTCTGCCAGACGCCGATGGGAGGCCGTGATTTCGTGGTCGGCAGAAGTTGCCCTGGAAAATAGTAGAACGATGGCAGGTCTAAGGCGCTTTCCGCCTGCACCGAACAGGTGCTCTGCGGCGGCAAACAAAATCGGATGACGAGCGCCAACCAAACGCTTGAGATTCTCTGTTAGCTGATGGAGATCAGCTTCGACTGGAGAAAAAAGGGAGGTGACTGAAGTCATGAAGCGGCGGTTCAAAGGTTACGAAATTTTACATAACATTCTAAGCTAACCCTTGAATCTATGGGGAAACTGCCGCAATAAACTCCTGAGAAGGAGTTATAAGAACGCAATGCGCTATCTACCAGGGAGGGCTAGAGCCCGAGCTAGCTACATATAACGAATCCTTTTTTTATATTTATTTTAAGTTTTTCTGTGTTTTCCCATGAATGAAGGCGATCGCGTGTTTTGCGAATATCAGTAAAATCGGCTCTGTGGAAGTGTTTTGACCATCTCCGTTGCGGGCGTGGAGGCGTAACAAAAAATTTATAATCCAATGAGTTCTGTGTTACGATTCCAAGTAAAGCTATTCAAAAAACTGATTGATTCATACCTACACGACGAAGGCGTTGCATTGATAGCGACACGGATCGCTTCGAGGCATGTGACCGCTTAGCTGTAGGGCGATCAGATTTTATTGTGTAGGGTCTCATGACGTAGGATTTTGTGTTGGGGTTATCAAGCCTGCAATCACATAAGCCCAAATTGTTGTATCTCTATTCAGCTTTAAGGAATAGTAGGCGGGTTTGTGGAGAGCAAACTGCGTCTAGTTCTTTTATGCTGCTTATCTTCCAATATTCCTGAATAGCCTCACTGCATGACCAATCTATTTCTTTGAGCTAATCAAAATGTCTTATCTATTTGATGCCCCAATCATCATTCCTGTGCTGGCGACGGTCTACCTGCTAATGATTTATGTCGTGTTGGTGCTTGTACAGCGAAAGCAAGCATAGCAGATTTTGTGCTTTTGTACACATTCTTGCTTGACCTTTGCCTCTACGGGAGTTTGGAACATTAATCGTTCGTGCCCACCACGCACGGACCATTAACAATATGTTTCGGAATATTTCACATAGCCAGAACCTATACAGTTTGTTGATGGTGTGGATGCGTCGCGTCCACACCATCAACAAACTCAATTAGGATGCGCGAGTTTTGCGTAAGTCCTAATGGTTTCTAAGTAGCTCGGCATGATGAAAAACCAGACTCTAAAAACCTGTGCCGCCCGCGCTGCGGGCGGCACAGGTTTTTAGGGTTTTAGGTTTAATTGCACCTGCTAACTTAAGAGCCGATCTCTTCTGTTTAGAGATGGGTTTATTGTTACAAAAAGTTTGTTGTTACAAAAATTAGAGAAATAGTGGGCGATCCGTTTGGGTCGCTTCCAGAAAAGATGCAATGGCGTCCCAGTCGGACTGTTCGATGGATTGGATGCAATGGTCGAGGGCTTGACGATAGGCATTTAGGGAGGTCAGCAGAGCCTTCTGGTTGTAGCGTGCCATCATGACGCCCAGTTCTGGGTTGCCGCCACCTACCCGGCTAGTATCGCGAAAGCCAGAACTTGCAAAGGCTTGAGCCAGTTCTGTGAGGTCGGGTTGGGGGGACAGGGTGCAGGATCGAATGAGGCTAGCGCTGACCATGACGGGGAGGTGTGATATCCAAGCCACGGCCTGGTCATGGTCTGCTGGGTCACAGATATGAAGCTGGGCACGGAGCGATCGCACCAATGCGCTTACCCGCTCCACGGCCATCTCTGGCGTTGCCTCCGTTGGTGTCAGCACATAGGGGCGATCGACAAAGAGGTTGGGTTGTGCGGCATCTAGCCCCTGTGCTTCTGTACCTGCCATGGGGTGGCCGCCCACAAAGTTTGGCCATAGGGAGCCGACCGACGCGACGATGGGCTGCTTTACGGAGCCGACATCGGTCAATACGGTGTCCTGGGATAGATGGGGAATGAGTTGCTCTGCCAGGGGAGCGATCGCCCCAATCGGAGGGCACAGAAACACCACATCCATTTCTGCCAAACATTTCAGCTCAGAACTGGCAGCATCGACGACTCCCCGCTCTACCGCCTGCTGGCAGGTCTGTTCTCGGCGGCTCACACCAACCAAGGTATGCCCCTGCTGCCGCAGATCGATAGCTAGCGATCCACCAATTAACCCCAGTCCTACAACGCCAATTTTCATCGCTGCTCCAATCCCTCATGACTTATGCATTGTGTTGATGGTATGGCCGCGACGCGGCCATACCATCAATGAATTCCCTCAGGCTGATGCAAGGTTTGCGTAGTCCTGTTCCTGCTGCTTGCATCCATAGGCCATCGTACGAAATAGAGGCGATCGCCCCTATCCCCAACCATCTCCCCTAAGCGATGGTTTGAATTCTTGCGGAAACTACTGATTTTTTGTGCGGGCTGCGCTGGAAAAATCAACGGTTCAACGATGCTCTGAAGGGATGCCCGTAAAATTATGCCGCAATCTTCAGACCGCCATTCTTACGGAAGGATACAACGTGCTACGGAGCGCATCAGGCAACAACTGTGTCTGTTATGCAGCGGCTCTCTCCAACCGTAGATCTTCTTAGAAGATACGGATTTCTGCCATGGTTTCCAGAGATTCCTGGTCATAGGGGCTTAGAGGTTTATGTCACAATGAATTGCAACTGTTTATTCTCGAAGTGTCTGTGATTGAGGTCGAGGTTCACCAGCAACTCAGAGCGTTCTTGCGGCAGCAGGGCGAACCCTACTGGCACCATCATCTGACGATGGCGCGGTTGGTTGCCCGTGGGTTGCGCTTGGGACGGAGCACGGTCATTCAGGCGGGAGCGCCATCGGGCTACCACGGGCACTATCGCCTCAGCTATTTGGTACCCGCTTTGCTCTGGCAGGAGCCAACGGTATTGGTGCTGCCAGAGCCCTTGCAACAGCGATTGTTGATGGTCGAAATTCCACGCTTGCGGGAGTGGTTGCCCTCACCCAAGGCAATTCGGACGGGCGATCGCTTTCCCGAAGCGGGCTTTGATGGCTTGCTGCTGACGACCCCAGAGGCTTGGTTGAGCGATCGCCTCCAACAGGCGGGCCGCTTCCCCGACAATGTTCCAACAATTTTAGATGGGGTCGAAGATCTGGAAACCTGGGTGCGTGACCTGACGGCCATTCATCTGCTGCCCGAGCATTGGGATACGCTGATGCTGGCCTATCCGACCCATTTAGAGCAGATTCGAGATGTGCGCGTGCGGCTCACCCACGGCATTTTTCAGCATCCGCCCAACCCGTATGACTGCTATGTACTCGATGCCGAACAGCGATCGCTATTGCATCACCTGATTGCGCAGTGCCGTGCAACGCCATCGACGACAGGCACAACAACACTCCCCGCTCCTTGGGATATATGGGAAGAGCGGCTTCAATCCGAGGATTTCTTGAACTGGGCCACGATCAGCCGTGATCAGGGATCGTTTGCCCTCCACAGCAATGTCGTGGATCTAGCCCCCCTGCTGACGCCCATTTGGGAAAAGCAAGCGGTTGTGTTGATTGGTGGAGCCCTCGATCCAGAGCGCAGGGCGCCGACCTTCCGTCAACAGATGGGCTTGGATGACGTGACCTGCATTCAATTCCATCCCGATCGCCATCAGGAATTCGTGCAACTCTATCTCCCTGACGGGTTGCCGATGCCCAATACACCCCAGTTTCAACCGATGGTGATGCGTGAATTGCGGGCGTTGCTCTCTACCAATACGGCGCGGCAGGGGTTGACTGTGATTCTGGTCAGCGATGTACCGCTGCGAGCGCAGCTGGCTGCGGAGCTTGCCGCTGAATATGGATCGCGGGTTCAGATGGAAAAAACCTGCCTGGATGATATGGGCATTTTGGTCGCCGGATGGGAGTTTTGGCGATCGCACCAGACGGTGCTACCAACGCCGACTTTACTGGTCATCCCGACCCTCCCGATCCCTTCGCTCGAAGACCCGCGTGTAGCAGGCCGAGTGGCGTACTACAAACGCCATCGCCAGGATTGGTTCCGCCTCTACTTGTTGCCCACTGCTTTGAGTGAATTGCAGCGGGCGATCGCCCCCCTGCGAGATAACCGGGGCGTGGTAGCCCTTTTGGATAATCGGGTAAACCATCGCAGCTATGGGCAACAAGTTCTGGAAGCTCTGGAACCGATGGCACAAATTAATTATCTAGATGCCAGCCTCTTCTCTACCCCAGATTTTTCTGCCGTTGATTAATATCAAATCCAGTTAAATAGTCATAAAACCCAACTATCGGTTGCGCCCGCTGCGTTGCAGTGGGCACAACCGATAGTCGCGTTCTTCAACCGGATTTGATATGAGCCAGTACTGATGCAGACCTTGCATCAGTCTGAGGGAATTCATTGAGGGTGTGGCCGCAACACAGCCACACCCTCAACCCAACGCATAAGTTCTGTAAACCTAATGGAAGAGCGGGTAGACGAGAATCTATTGCCCTTTTCCCAAGGAAGCAAGTCAGACGCTATTATCAGGAAGGTCAGGTATATGGCGGGGTGTTGACTGCCGCCTCAAACCGCTAACAGTAGAACAATAGAGCTATGGGTGACTCAAAACGCAGAAAGGAGATTCTCGGCGACCAGTATGGGCAGGAGCAAAATATCTTCCCTTGGTTGCCCATTAAAAAATCGCAAGCCCAGCAATTCGTTAAATGGAGCACCCGAGGAGCCTGGCTTGGCATCGGTGTGCTGATTGCGTACTGGGTTTTGATCCGTTTCATTGGCCCCAGCTTGGGCTGGTGGCAGGTCAGCTAACAAAAGGGCTGTCAAATTTCTCGAGATTATCCAGATCGTCTGGATGGCTCACAGAAAAAAGGGGTAAGTCAGTCGTGCGACACTGCGTAAATCTGACTTGCCCTGATGTAGTTTTTGGGACAATGTAAAGACAAGATAAATCCTGCTTACGGGCGATTCAGATATAAGGTCGAGTGATTACACTATAAGGAACCGCAACCGTTAATCTCGATACAGATCTTTACACTTAAATTAACTACTGTGAGCGCGGTGTAATTTCGACAAAATTCTATGTTTTACATAGGGTTTGCCTCATAGACTCCGTTCGAAGAATATTGCCCAGAGCGTCTGAAATCTATGCTAGTCAAGCTTTTTACCATTGCTATTGGCGCTCCTGGCAAGAGAGGGTAGAATTAGGTCTAGAAGATCATTAAAAAAACATTAAATTACTGCAATATGGTTCAGTGATTGGAGGTTGAGGATGTTCGTAAGACTTGCGAAGCAGCACCAGCAACTTGTACAGGATCTCGTGATGAACTTGCAGGCGCTCGCAACGGTGCTGGAGCGGCAAGGCTATCTGGCGTCCTGTTATACCTGTGGAGGGCAGATGAACAGTGCCTCTTTCATGGTGAGTCTCGGAGAAAATCATCTGATTCGGTTTCTGGTTTCAGACTATGGAATTACCTGGACAGAGATGCGGGACGACCGCGAACTCATGAAACTCGAAGGGGCCGAAGCTATCAGCCAGCTTCAAGAATTGGCGAATCTTGTCAAATTCCGGATCAAACCCTCGGATCAGTCCTTTGTGGCGACTCGCCCGACCGAGAATGTAGCCTAAAGATGTGGCCTAAGATGAACGGGCTCAAGCATTTTTGAGGTTCTCTCAGTAACAGGCATTCAGCATTGAGTCGGCTCTTCCAGCCCTGCATAGCTAAACGAAGAGCTGTTGTTTTGTTACTTGATCGCGGGTTCACCCGCCAATTAGATTAATCCGAACTGAGATTGAATACTGAGCTTAGACGGTCAGCCTTCTTCAAGGAATGTTGGCCGTCTATTTTTGGGATTTCGGATATGTCGCTCGATATAGCGCTACGCGCCTAGGTGAAAACCAAATATTGTTGAAAGCTAAGCAATACGGGGCTTTCAACAATATTATTCTGTCCTAATCTCAATACGCAACGTACTACCCATGGGTCGTGTGTTGATCTGCGCTTGCGACACTCTGCGGCTGTTGCTTTCCTGAAAGGCCGACTACTGAAGCGTACGCTCTCGATCAACGTCCAGCGTTGCGCGCCCCTTGGCGAAGGTTGCGATCGCCCCTTCTGTGCCCACATAACGCCAGTGCCAGGGCTCATAGCTGATCCCCTGAGGATTGTCGGGGGGAAAGGACAGCTCATAGCCGAACCGATTCGCATTACGGCTCAGCCAGCGATACGCCTCAGTGTCGCCAAACGCCAAGCTGAGATCGAGGGCACGGGCCAAACCATCCGCGAGATCCACCGCCATCCCCGTATGGTGTTCGCTATAGCCGGGAGGCGCAACCGTATGGGCAGCCAACTCTGGCGACCCCAACTGCTCAACTTTGCTTTCAAATAAAAAGTCTTGACGCTCGTAGTCGCGAAAGCCAGAAATAGGAACCAGCCAAATCCCACTGCGGCGGGCTGCATCAACCATCTCTAGCAAGGCCAACCCGGCGGCTTCCTCCATCTGCTCAAACCGCTGTTCATTCGCAGCGGTGTAGCTCCCGACAACCATCAACTCGGTCGGTGGGCTTTCGGCATAGGGCAGGTGCCCAAATTGTTGGCGATAGGTACGAGTGCTGCCCTCTGCTAAGTTCTCACTGGTTTCCCAGGCATAAATGCCATGGAACGCACGTTCAACCACCGGAGCAACCTGCTGCAACACGGTTTGTGCTGAACTCACGGGAGTTGGGGGTGACAGTTGGGCGATCGCAAAATGGGTCAAAATACCCCATCCTGCTCCTAGAACCGCCAACCACAGAAACTGCGCAGCCCACCGCCACCAGCCCCATCCCTGACGCCCTGGCTGGGTTTTCACCGTTACGGTAATCGCAGAGGTCGGTGATTTTTCCTCCGCCACCTTGGTCGTCGCTTTGGCTGGCTTAGTCGGAGCGCTTACTGCTTTGGCCGACGGAGAGGTTGCCGCTTGAGGGGGTGTTGCTTTGGGGGCGTTGGAGTTTGCCGGTGCCGTTTTAGCCGTCGAGGCTTGTGATTTTGCAGGTTGTGCGGTTGAAGATTCGGAACCCGCTGATGGGGCTGCCGTCGCGCTGGGCTTCCCAGATTGGCCATTCGCAGGGTTCGCCGCTTCGCCTTGGGTATCGGATGGTGTTGAATTTTGAGACGAAGCCGAGGACGTTTGCTCCATAGCGTTTACCTTGCGATCCGATTTGCCCAGCGTAGCCATTCCCCGACCCATTTGCTTTGTATCGGCTCAACGCAGGAGGGTGCCTCCGATGACGCGACAGCCGACGTCATTGTATCCTGCGCCGATGGTGAAGACTCAACAGGAGGGTACAGTGCGACCACATGAGGCACGGGACGCGGGGTGTAGTACACCAGCGATTCTCCCTCATAGGCGAGCGAGGTGCTGGCTCCAGAGTCAAGCATAACGGCTTCGTGCATTCCGGCTTGCGCTAGCATTTGCCCCAAGGAAACCGAGTCGATTCGGCTGCGGGTAACCCCAATAACGGGTTGCCCGGCCTGGTTAATTCCCCAGAAGGCACGGTGGCGGTTGGCATCATAGTCAAACAGGGTACCAAAATCGGCAGGCGATCGCCCCACCCCATCCTTGACTAACCAAGCGGCTGAAACAAACACATCGGTCAAGTCAGGCATCTCTGCTTGTACCCCTTCGAGGGTGCCGTGACGAGCCGGGTCAAAGGAGACAAAGCGCACTTCCGTTTCGCTCAGCAACACCAGCGGACGTCCGGCGAGCAATCGATTTTCGCTGGCATTGCCCGGAACAAACGAGCCTGTGTTGCGCCCCATGACAGGACCAATCATGGTATTGGAATCGAGGTACTTGAGCGAGAAGAAACCGCCATCGACGGCGGCGATCGCCTCTGTATCACGGATGATTTCGGGCACCTGATAGCGACTATCCGCATGGATGGTCTTTGGCTGTCCACCGCTAATCAACACTAACTCCGTCTCGCCAAACGTCGTAATTTGCTTGGTGATGGGGGTGGTGAAGTTAAACGCCGTTTCGCCTGTGGGCAGTGGGGGGCCTTCGTAGGCCTGGGGGATGATGTCCTCCAACTGAGATTGCCCAATGCGCTCAAGGGTAAACAAGTCGGCCGATTCGCCCGCCATCTTGTTCACGTCGTCATCCATTGTCAGGGCTGAGGTGTAGCCCGCTTCCTGCACCATGCGCTTCACCTCATCGTCGTAGTGGCCCACCGGATAGACGAAATGGTCGATGGAAATCTCCAATTCTGCTTCAAGAATTTGTTTGGATTCAAAGACTTCCTGGCGCAGATCGCCATCAAACTCGGTCAGATCACTGGGATGGGTGACGCTGTGGGATGCGATGGTAATGAGCGGATCCTGTGCCATTTCTCGCAATTCATCCCAGCTCAGACTCGATCGCCCAAAATTTTCCCCCACCTTCGAGGTGTAGATAGAAAACAGACCCGGATAGCCATATTCCTTTAGCAGGGGGAATACGTAGGTGTAATGTCCGGCATACCCATCGTCGAAGGTCAGCAAAATTGGCTTCTCGGGGAGGGGCATTCCGGTGCGGAGATGGAGCACCAATTGATCGAGGCTAATGGGGGTGAGGCCATTATCTCGAATCAGTTGCAGGTCTGCCTCAAACTCTTCGGGGGTGAGGTCAAAAAACACCTCTTTCTGGGCGAGGATGTCGTGATACATGATGATGGGCACCCGCGCGACCCTGGCGCGACCATGAATAGCGGGGTGCGGTGGGGCGCTCAGATAACTGGCCATCAGGGGCGCAAGCTGTTCGGCAACCGCATCGGGGGGCATGGCCTCGATGCCATCGCTGACAGCTATACAAAACGGTGCATCGACTACAGCTTCAGGCACAGATTCTGACAACGGATCGTGCGATCGCACCGCTACTGCCGAACCACAGGCACTCAAAACCACCGGCAAAAGGAGGGTTGGGAGGAGATGCCACCGCCGGTTCCCCGCTTGCTGAACCTGTGTCATGCCAGCCCTCTCTCTCTTTGCCCCAGACTCAGTTGTTTCCGCATTTTGCCTTCCCTAAATAAAGCTATCCGTGACGATAGACCCACCAGCCAACTACGCGATCAGCTCGCCTAGACGTTCACAAAATATTAAGTAACGCAACCACGCTAGATTTAGCGAACTTTTGCCAAAGATCCTGGTGTTTTAGCCGACATTTCTCCAAGAAATTTTAATGGCAGCTCCATTGAGACTGTCACCCCCTGCTTGCCCTCCCTATTCCAACACGGGAACCTAAGATCCGGTCAATCAAGTTTAGTCATCTCGGTAGCATTTCATCGATTCTCTGGGTTGATGCTTCATCGATTCTTTCTCTAGTCATCCGTTAGCTTATGTGGCACTATGCGCTGAGGTAAAAACTAATATTGTTTTGCAAGCTCCCGCGACACAGGGATTGCAAAACAATATCGGTCCTAACCTAAATGCGTAAGGCTGAACCAATTCGCTCAGCATCCGCGATCGATCATTCTCTGAGATCTTAGCGCTGCGAGGATTTCAGAAAACGATCGAGGGTTATTTTCATAAAATTTGGATTCATAGCCTGTACCGACCTGTTTCTGCCTGAACAGAGATTAAACCTGCATCTTTGCTGGCTTGAAACCCTTATGCAGTGGTGCTTTGCTTGAGTCTTGCGACAGATCAGTCGGGGAAATCCCGGCAGCTTACCGTCAGTCAGTGGTACATTTTCATAAAGCATTTGTTAAGTTCTGCACTGGCGGTCTATGGTTTCTCAGCGTCCTGATATTGTCTTCCTGGTGCTCGATACGCAACGGCGCGATCGCCTTTCCTGTTACGGTTACCCGCGTCCCACCTCACCGCATATTGATGCCTTTGCCGAAGGAGGAACGCTCTTCCACCATGCGATCGCCCCGGCTCAATGGACGGTTCCCTCCCATGCCTCCATGTTCACCGGGTTGTATCCTTCGGTCCATGGTGTGTTGCAGTCCTACTCGGTGCTCTCCCACGAAATCCCTACGCTGTCTGAGCGGCTAGGTGCCAGCGGCTATTACACAGCGGGCTTTTGCAACAATCCCCTGGTAGGTGTGATTAATAATGGCCTGCGCCGGGGATTCTATAGCTTCTTGAATTACAGCGGGCTGTTGCGATCGCACCCCAACCAAGCGGGTATCCCCTCGGGTTTGTGGGATCGCTACCGTCAATTTTTCAAGCGAATGCTGGCCGGGGCCTTGGGTTCGGTGCAGGATTCCTTTGCCCGTTCCGAGTTGCTCCTGGCCTTGTCCTTCACGCCGCTGATGGTGCCCCTGTGGCAGACGGCTCTTAGCTTCAAGGGCAATACCGCCAAGTCCTTGCAAGATGCGGCTCAGTTGATGGTGCATCGTCAGGGCGTGGATGCTGAGCAACCGATCTTCTCCTTCATTAACTTGATGGGGACCCACATGCCTTATCACGCCCCGCGCAGCTATGTGGAGCGATTTGCCCCTCACGTGCTGCGGGACAAGTCGGCTCAGCGTTATCTGCGACAGTTCAACGGCGATGTGTATGGCTGGCTAGCCCCCCTGGCAAGTGGGCTAGAAACAAACCAGAAGCACACATTGGATGGGATGTATGATGCGGAAGTTGCCTACCAGGATGAGCAATTGGGGTTGTTTTTCCGTTACCTCAAAGAAAGTGGACGGTTGGACAACACCCTGGTCATTATTTGCTCAGATCATGGGGAACATCTGGGCGAAAAGCAATTCATTGGGCACTCCATTACGCTGTACAACGAGCTAGTGAGTGTGCCGTTGATTGTGCGCGACCCGACGGGGAATTTTACTCCCGGCTCTGAGCGATGGGATGTGGTTTCGACGCGCCGCCTGTTCCATTCGGTTCTGACCGCTGCGGGACAGGCTAATGAAATGGAAGAGACCATGACCTTGGCGCAGGATCCCGAAAGCCAGGATCGGCAGGTTTTCGCAGAAGCCATTCCACCGCAGAATGTGGTGAACTTGCTCTACAAGCGGCAGCCTGAGCTGGTGATGGCTCATGCTTGCGACCAACCCCGGCGGGCGGTGTGGATGGGCAAACACAAGCTAATCGAGACGGGGAGCGATCGCCTGGAGCTGTTCGATCCGTTCAATGATCCCCACGAAAGCCTCAATCTCAGCGATATCCTGCCCGAAAATGTGGAATTTCTCCAGGAATGTCTGCAGCAATTTACTGGAGAACTGTCGCCCATGATGTCAAGTGAGCGGGCGCCTGGATTTGATGATCCTGAAGTGCAGCGCCGCCTGCGGGATCTAGGCTATTTGGAAGACTAATCCTAAATCCAAAAAGTAATATCAAATCGCTAAGAATCCACTACAGGGCATTTTTTGAAAGCCCCACAGTGCGGGGCTTTCAAAAAATGCCCTGGTTTTGGTTTTCGTAGAATTGGTATAACCCCTCACTATAGGGAATCCCAAGGAAGCCTGCGCTCCCCTGGGAGATAAAACAACGGATAGCAAGGTAACGCAGCGATCGCTGAGCCATCCCTGCCCCGTTGGTCGTTGCAACACACAACACACATCTTGATCAGCAGATGCTGATTTTCATCCAGGTGAGCGATTCACCCTCTTGGTCGAGTCGGGTGACCTGCCCTGGAGGACTTAGAGCGTTTCGCCCATCAGTACCATGTCAGAATCGTCTGGCATTTCGACGCCCTCGGGTTCGATATTGACCACAACCGAGCTAGCACCTTCCCATCCCGTTAATGGAAATTGCATAAAGACATCGCCGGAGGCGTCGGGGACAAAATCGGCACAATCCACTTTCTCACCATCGACATAGGCCCACATGCGGTAGACCATTCCCTCAGGGGGCGGTTCGATGTTTTGCAGCGTGAGAATCGCCGCATCTTGCTCAGGGGCAATCACCAAGCTACCCATGCCTTGCGAAGACATGGTATCGCTGACCGATTGGATGCTGAGGAGACGGTTCTGCGGATTCTGAAGCAGGGCGATCGCTTCCTGGTAGTCGGTAAACTCCTGCTCTACCGAGGCCAGCCGCTGTTGCATTTGAAAGTTGCTAATCCCCAACAAAGCTAAGGCCAGGGCTGCAGCGCCCGTCAGCAGTTCGCGGGTTCCGATGCGAAAGGGCAGAACCTTGCCACGTCCATTCGACATGGGCCGTTGCACGGCTGCGGGTGCAGGTGCGGGTGCGGGCTCCGTCACCTGCGTGAGGATGCGATCGCGCAACCCCAGGGGCGGAGAGACCGCAGGGGTCTCGACGGCCATCAGCGACATAGTGGTTTGCAGGTGTTCCAGATCCGCGACGAGGTCAGGATTGTCCTGCAGTTGTTGCTCGACCGTGGCCGCCTCCTCTGGGCTGAGATCACCCAGCACGTAACCGGCCAGCAGTTCATTGCGAGATTCAATGGATTCGGGAACGTTCATGATGATTCGACTAGACCACTCAAAAATTGACGAAGCTTGAATAAACCCTGACGGTTCCGCGTTGGGACGGAACCAAAGTGAATGTGACGGTACGGGGCAATACTGGGCTAGCTGATACCTGCAACTGCTTTGAGCCGTGGATTAGAGGATATGTGGATTGAGGATAGAAAGATGCGAGCGCACTGATGTGAGCAACCAACGAGCCGGAGAACTGATGCTCTAGACAGTTCGTGGGCTAGATACCTTGTCCCATGCTATGCAACATGACATCATCTGGCGACTCCCGGAGAAGATACGTGCGCGGATGAAGCATACAGCCCATCTGAGGATCCAGCATGGCGATCGCAACCTTTTGGGATGCCGAGTACGACACATCCTGTAGGACATTCGCCTCTGGTCCCTCTCCCTGGTCTTTTCTCAGATCGACAGCGCGGGGGGCGAGCGATCGCTGCGCTGCTTCCGCCGATTGCCCGGGTGGATGGGCGATGGGCGATGCGCAGTCGTGACCGGGATCAGCCATGAGCAACAGCACCTCTGACTCCAGTGCTTTATCCGTTGCCATATCCAACACAACAACCGGGGGCTCGATGCCGACCCAGCGTCCGACTTGCCAGCTCTCGGGTACATCCCACGCTGTAACAGCGATGAGGCCGAGGAAGGCAAGCCCAGCCCATTTCATCATCTCCTTGTCCTCCTTAATGCCGACCCAAAAAAGTGCAAAGCAGTTCGTCGCTGAAACCTGAATTTGCCTAGTTGGATAGGGGTTTCTCTATCCTACGAGACATTCAGGTCATCTCACATTCATTAGAAGTACACATCGAACCATCAAAACGGTTTTAAATTACAGTCAATTTCCGATCGAGATCACTTTCTGATCGAGATCACTGTGAATGGAGCACATTCCCGATTGTCCGAATACGGTTTTCCGAACTGCGGCGATCGCGCCCTCCAATCTCTCCTTGCGCTGACTGCACGGAAGGCATGGAAAACCTGTCGCTGTGGGGATGCCCGGGGTTGGGCGATCGTCCACACTGCGGTCAGTCGGCCTCGCCCCCAAAACGCTCACTCCCCGCTTTAACCTCTCTATCATTCTATAGATCACCTAAAGTTCCCCTTGGTTCCCCAAATGGCTCTCTAAGATAGAAATCGGACTTCCCGGTTTTGGTAGATAAACTCGGCAAACCCTGCTCTCAGCCCTCCAGCTGCTTGACTCGTTGACATAATTGAATATCTGGATGGGAACGGGAGAGCGATCGCTTCAAAGGACTCTTCATGCTGGAATTAGATCACAAACATGCGATTGACCGCGACTGTACCACCTTATCGCGGCATGTATTGCAACAATTGCAAAGCTTCTCCGCCGATGCCCAAGACCTGAGCGCGTTGATGAACCGGATTGCCTTGGCGGGCAAGCTCATCGCCCGCCGTCTCACCCGTTCTGGGTTGGTCGAAGAAGCCCTCGGCTTTACTGGCGATACCAACGTCCAGGGCGAAGCTGTCAAAAAGATGGATCTGTATGCCAATCAGGTTTTTATTTCCGCCTTCGAACAAAGCGGTCTGGTCTGTCGCTTGGCCTCCGAAGAAATGGAAAAACCTTACTACATTCCTGAGAACTGCCCCATTGGGCGCTATACCCTGCTCTACGATCCCATTGATGGATCGTCCAATCTTGACATCAATATCAATGTCGGTTCCATCTTTGCTGTACGGCGGCAGGAAGGGGAGGATTTGGATGAGAGTGCGAGCGACTTGTTACAGCCAGGCCACAACCAAATTGCCGCTGGCTATATCCTTTATGGCCCTAGCACGATGCTTGTCTACTCTATCGGGCATGGGGTTCATGCGTTTACCCTCGACCCTAATCTGGGCGAGTTCATTCTGTCGCAGGAAAATATCCGTGTCCCTGACCATGGTCCTGTCTATAGCGTCAACGAAGGCAACTTCTGGCAATGGGACGAGTCTATCCGCGAGTTCACCCGCTATGTCCATCAACACCAAGGCTACACCGCTCGCTACAGTGGGGCACTGGTCGGAGATTTTCACCGCATCTTGCTCCAGGGTGGGGTTTTCCTGTATCCCGGCACCGCCCGGAAGCCCGAGGGCAAGCTGCGGTTGCTCTACGAAAGTGCCCCCCTCGCCTACTTAATCGAACAGGCTGGAGGACGCGCCAGTACTGGAATCCAAGATATCTTAGAGGTCATGCCCGATGAAATTCATCAACGCACCCCGCTGATCATTGGAAGTCGTGAGAATGTCGCGTTAGTGGAGTCGTTTGTCCAGCGAGACACCGCAAAGTCTGCCCCCTGATGCCGCTTACCCAAAACTATCCATCCAAGTTCCTCTGGTTTTATCGTCAACCTTACTACCTTTACTGAACCCCCTCCAGGAGAGAGTGAATGGTCATTTTTGCTGAGAATCCCCTTCGCGTTGGCCTCCAACAGGATCGCATCCCAGAACCGCAAATCTTGGTCATTTTTGGGGGTACGGGCGACCTGACCCAGCGAAAGCTGGTTCCTGCTCTTTATCAAATGAAATTAGAGCGGCGCCTTCCCCCCGAACTCACCATCGTTGGGGTTGCTCGACGCGACTGGAGTAACGATTTTTTCCGCGAACACCTCCGTAAAGGCATTGAGGAGTTTGGGGGTGGGCTACAAAAAGAAGAGATCTGGCAGGATTTTGCCAAAGGCCTGTTCTACCAATCGGCGAACATCGACGTTCCCGAAGATTACAAGAACCTCAAGGAATTTCTGGCAGAGCTGGATGATAAGCGGGGCACCCGGGGCAACCGCGTGTTTTATCTCTCCGTGGCTCCCCGCTTCTTTGGAGAAGCCACCCAGCAACTGGGGAAAGCGGACATGTTGGAAGACCCCCGCAAGCACCGTCTGATTATTGAAAAACCCTTTGGGCGCGATCTGACCTCGGCGCAGGTGCTCAACCATGTCGTGCAGAATGTTTGCCACGAGTCGCAGATCTATCGGATCGACCATTACCTCGGCAAAGAAACCGTCCAAAACCTGTTGGTGTTTCGGTTTGCCAATGCCATCTTCGAGCCACTATGGAATCGGCAGTTCGTCGACCATGTTCAGATCACCGTGGCAGAAACGGTGGGGCTAGAAGGTCGGGCGGGGTATTACGAAAGCGCCGGAGCGCTGCGCGACATGGTGCAAAACCATCTGATGCAGCTGTTTTGCCTGACAGCGATGGAACCGCCCAACTCCCTAGGAGCCGATGGCATCCGTAATGAAAAAGTAAAGGTCTTGCAAGCCACGCGCCTGGCCGACCTGGAGGATCTGGAGCAGTCTGCAATCCGGGGACAATATACCCCTGGCTGGATGCGGGGAGAGGAAGTGCCAGGGTATCGCAGTGAAGAGGGGGCCAGCGACACCTCGACCACCCCGACCTATGCTGCCCTCAAGATGTATGTCGATAACTGGCGCTGGAAGGGCGTTCCGTTTTACATGCGGACGGGGAAGCGGATGCCGAAGAAGGTCTCGGAGATTGCCATCCAGTTTCGGGATGTGCCGTTTCTGATGTTTCAGTCGGCGGCGAAGCAGGCCAACCCCAATGTGCTGGCTCTGCGGATCCAGCCCGACGAAGGCATTTCTATGCGGTTTGAGGTAAAAACGCCGGGAACTTCGCTGAGAACGCGATCGGTGGATATGAGTTTCCGGTATGACACCGCCTTCGGACAACCCAGCACGGATGCCTATAGCCGCTTGCTGGTTGATGCGATGCTGGGCGACCAGACGCTGTTTACCCGTGGCGATGAAGTGGAAGCGGCCTGGCGCATTCTCACCCCACTACTGGAGGTGTGGGATGCGCCTGCCCGCCCCGATGCGATTCCTTTTTACGAGGCGGGTAGCTGGGGGCCGGTGGAAGCCGAGTTGCTATTAAATCGCGATAATCGAAAGTGGCGGCGATTGTAGTCCGTTTCCCCTTTATTGTTTTACGTTCTCCCTGGCTTGCAGGTCAGATTTTGGGATGGGATGTCTGTCGAGCGGGGTTGAGCGATCGCCCCCGACCCCATTTCCTATCCTTACTCCAACACCAAGACCCATTCACGTAAACCCTATCCATTGAACCCATCACTATGGCTACACCCCTTGTTGCATTACAAAAGCCGAAAGACATTTCTATTCAGGAAATTGAAGCGGAACTCTCTCAGATTTGGCTGAACCAGGGAGGCGACAACCTGTCTCCTGTGGCGACCCGTGCGACCACCTTCAGCATGGTGATCTACGAGCCAGAGGAATTTCAGCAATTATTAGCCGTTCTGGGCTTTTATGATGGGCCGATTGATGGCGTACATGGCGACAAAACCAAACAAGCTGTACTCCAAGCTCAGAAAAGCTACAAGCTGGTCATGACGGGTCGCGTTGATACAGAAACCTTGCAACGGTTGCGGGAAGAGGCCAACAAGCTGCCCGAGCAACGGCTCGAAGTCTCGAACTTCAACCAGCGGGGCTTTAGTGTGAGTGATGCGATCGCCTCCCAAAACCCCTGCCGCATCATTACCCTTTGCCCCGAGTTGGGTGGAACGGAGAACGTCACAGCCCAAGTGTCTGCCTACTGCCCGATTCAGAAAAGTGGGATGTCGGGGATGGTGTGCTGCGAATACATCACTCTGCGGGGTTCTAAAGAAGCGATACACCGAACGGGTGAGCTGGTTGCCAAGCTGATGATTCCCGATTTGCCCCGCTTTGTTTGGTGGAAAGCCACCCCTAACCCCGAGCAAACGCTCTTCCAGGTTCTGGCTCAAAACGCCCATTGCGTGATCATGGATTCTAGCTACTTCAGCGCTCCTGAACAAGAATTCCCGAAAATGCAGAATTTGATTGATGCTGAAACCTATGTGGCAGACTTGAACTGGCATCGCCTGTCGATCTGGCAGGAACTAACCGCTGCCGCCTACGATCCCCCAGAGCGCCGAGACTCCCTCAGCGAGGTCGATCGCATCACGATTGACTACGAGAAGGGCAACGCCGCCCAGGCCCTTTTGTTCTTGGGATGGTTGGCCAGTCGTTTGGATTGGCAGCCCGTATCCTACGAAGAAAAAGACCAGCAAGACTATGACCTGAAGCATGTCCGCTTCAAGGGGATGAATGATCGGATTGTTGAGGCTGAACTCGCGGCCATTCCGGTTGGTGACCCAGGCGAGATTATTGGAGATTTGATTGGGGTGCAACTGTCCTCCAGCAATTCCAAGGCCAACTGCGCGACCATCCTTTGTTCAGAAACAACGGGCTGTATGCGGATGGAATCGGGCGGCAGCGCGCAGTTTAGCCGCACGGAGCAAGTAACAGCCATGCCCGACCAGAAGGCCGAATACCTGATGGGGCAACAGCTCCAGCGTTGGGGTCGAGATGTGTTGTTTGAGGAAAGTCTGTCTGTGGTGGCAGAAATTGTCCAGCTGCGGTAGCGCTACATTACGTGATTTGATAGCGGAGTCGCAGGGTCGCCCAGTCCTGCACGTTCAGCACATAGGCATCGGTCGTCGAATCGGGTGCACTCAGGTCTTGCAAGATCGTTTGCACCCGCTGAAGGGAAACCTCGACCGGATCGGAGTTGCGGCCTGTGGCTTGCTGATTCGCGATGAGGCTGGCTGTTTGTTGGAATGGTTTGGGGCTGGCAATCAAGAAAATTTCGACGAGGCCACTGCCAAAGGCCGCTTGGGGGAAGGTGAAAGTGGCTCCGGGGGAGATCGCTGCCTCGGAGGCATTTTGATTCTCACCCGGTAACATGGATACGCTAATGGGGCGATTGGCTTCGGGCAGCAAGACCCAGAGTAGATGTAGTGGCACATCCCCTAGGTTTTGGATCTGGCACTCTAGGGATGTGGCTGTGGCTACATCGGGAACCTCCGAGTCCAGGCGTTTGGCGTCCTTGCCAAGCATTGCTGTATAGGTACCAATGCGGGTGATGACCTGCGGATTGGGCTCAGCCGTTTTGAGCGTGGCGCGCAGAGCTAACTTCGACGAAGTGGCATTTTCGGTGAGCTGAAGATACTTGATGGCGAGTAGTCGCGGCAGTTCAGAAATGAGCCGATTGACGGCTGTTTTCACGGCTTCATCGCCCGCCGCAATGGTGCCAGGAACCGCTACATAGGGTGGATAGAACAAGCCATAACTATTTTGAGCGGAACCAGCGGCCAACCCCACCTGATTTAGAGCCGCCGTGACCGTGGCCAGACTCGCTTTACCGAAGACCAGATCGGCCGATTGTTCTCCTGCCGCAACGACATTGATTTTGGCTGCAGAAAAGGCACTGGTGGCATCTACCCGCTCAATCCGCTCCAGGTTAGGGTCGAGGGCTATCGTCAGGTTGAGATTGTTGGGGATGAGGCGTACTGATTCATAGACGGGCTTGCCTACCAGAACATTGGCGGTGATGTCAAAACTGGCGGCGATCGCGGCTTTGACCGTCAACCCCGAGCGCGATCGCCCCTCCAACTCGACCGGTTGTCCGGCTACACTTGTCCGCAGCTTGGCACCATTGCCGTAACAGGCCAGAACCTGAGCCGACAAGCCTCCCAGCCATATCTGCAACAACCCATCCTCTTCTACCTGCTTGACGACCCCTTCGCTGGCTGGCTGCTCTGGCTTACGGGAATACAGGCTTTCTGGGTTGCGCGCCTGTTCCAAAACCGGGGTTTGAGCTCCGCCCACGAGTTGATACACCCGATTGGCGGCCTTTGGGAAAACCACCTGTAGTTTTTGCGGTGGCATCATTTCCCACAAATATTGGGTCAGGGCATAGGTGAAGAACCCAGCACTAAAACCGCTCCAATGTCCTTCTAAAGCGGGTTGATGAGGTTCGGCGGCAAACAACGTTACCCCTGCCAAGCCGCCATTGCCCTCGGGCGATCGGCGGTTCATCTCCGTCAGCGCTGCGGGGGGCTGAACCTGTCCCATGGGGATGCTCGGTCGCGACCGAATGCGATAGTTGCCCTGCAATGTCGTTCCCTGATTGGCAAACGCCACATCCAATACCGTTGTGATGTTGGATGTGGGGAGAGCCTGGGTCAGGGTGCGCAAGTCATTGAGGCTGAGGTCGCGAATAATCGGATTGTCTTCGGTAGGCAGGGTGCCATCGATGGGAACCAGCGTTGAGAGTTCTTCACCGACGGTTGGTTCATCGGTAGTTTCATCCGCCGCTTCATCGGCGACGACAGGAAGCGATCGCACCCGACTCCCCAACCCGCTGAAGTGAAAGAGAACCTTGTCACCCGATCGGGCTCCTTTGCCCAAGTGTTCCTGAAACGCGGTAACGATGCCGTCGCGGGTTGCCTCGGTATCGGTCAGCGTCAGAATTTCGGAGGGCGCAAAGCCAAAGCGCGAGAGCAACAGTTCGGTTTGGAGCGTCACATCGGTGAGACAACCGGCCAGGGCTGAGCCTTTAATTGGGGCAAAGTCGCATACCGATTCAGGATATTGGTTGATGCCGACGAGAAGGGCGAGACGGCCGCGAGTGGATTGGGCCAGGGCTTGTTGATGGCGATCGGCAAAGGCGAAAAAACTGGACTCGCTTATTCCCAGGGCCGCGATCGCCCAACCTGTTCGTTCTAAAAATGCCCGTCGCGTTAATGCCATATTCTTACTCGCTGATCCTTCAGTATCCTCGGACGGCTCTAACGATACCGAACCTGCCCTAAAGCCTTCAACTTCAAGAACATCCAGTACAGAGTCCGTGGCAAAAAAAGCGCATCAATTCGTCTCAGGCGGTCTGAAACAGACGCTGAATCAGAAGACCTCACCTGATCGATTAGAGTTGCCGATTACCACGCTTCCCTTGCTCTGCTTCTATTTCACCACCAAAATGAATGCGTTGGGGAAGAATTTTTCAACATTTCTTGTCTTCGGTTCCTGAATTTGTAGCAGGGAGAATGCTCCATCTCTGTTTGGGCTGATCCCAAAGAATGAATGATGCCCCCACCCCTTCTACGCTGGGGAGTCCCGATTTGCTTAGAATCCGCTACCGATTATTCTTTGAAACCATCATATTCAGGATTTACGCGTTTTGCTGATGATGTGGCCGCGTCGCGGGCACAAAATCAATGAGTTCACTCAGGATTACGCAATTTCTGCGCAGTATCAAATCCGGTTGAAGAACCCAACTATCGTTTGCGCCCGCTGCCAGGCAGTGGGCGCAAACGATAGTTGGGTTTTACGGCTGTTTAACCGGCTTTGATATAAGTCCTGACACTGTAAGACGTTCAAAAAATCATCTGGACTTGGGAGCACACCCTACCGGGGCGAGATAACCAGAATCACCCCAGCGACAATCAGCCCCAGGCCCAAGAGCCGGAGTAGAGGAATGGCCTCTTGAAAGAAAAAATAGCCCATGAGTACGGAAAATACGTAACTCAATGCGACGCTAGGCCCCACAATACTCAGGTTCACCCGCGTTAGGATGAGAATGTAAGCGATCGCTGCGATGCCATAACAGGCCAGCCCGATTACCAATTCCGGAGTCAACGCAATTCGCAAAATCTGACTGACAAAATTCGCCGCATTTGCTTGCCCCAGCCGCAGCGCCCCCAACTTCAAGAAAAACTGTCCCGCCGTCCCCATCAAGATGGAAGACAGCAATATTGAAAATTCCTGTGGGGTCACAGCGCTTTCCTTTTCTTTGCTAACTAGATCCTCAGTCTACAATGTGTCGATTTGCACAGGGCGATGGAAAAATTGCCCGTTAAAATTGGTCTGGTAGACTGCTCTGTATGGATTGCCATGGCTTGTTTCAGCCTGACTTGACGGGTCTGGAGTCAACTGAATTGCCCTGCCATGCCGCTACAAAATTCCTTAAATTGTTCTGACAAATTCCCAAATTTGGGAACGATAGTTTGAGGTTTACATCAGGATGCACTGTGCATGCATAAACCTTCACTCTCTATTTCCGTTTCTACCTTTGCTGTTTCCCTAAAATCTTGGTTTTGGTGTTATGACTGGCACGATCAAATCGCCTTATACTTCCGAAGAAATGTCGGTGTGGCTACAAGGACTACTGGCGATCGCTTGGGCAGATGGTCATTTTGATGAAGAAGAAAAAGACCTGATTACCAGCCTGAGTGAACTAGAAGCCGCACCCAACGTCAGCCTGGACTCGACCAGCGATCTTTCCCCTCAAGACGTTGCTGCCGTTCTTGACAAAAATCCCTTTGCCGCCGAGAACTTCCTGCGCACGGCTGTTATGGTGGCTATTGCCGATGGCGTTTACTCGGAGCCAGAGGACGAACTGCTGCATCAATATTGTGAGTTGATGCACTTGGACAACACCATTTTGGAATCGTTGCGAGCAACCTTACCGAAAAATCAGTCGCAAGCTACGGCAGGCTCAAGTGCCGAAGGGAGTGCTAGCTTTTACGAGGATGCTCAGTACAAGCCCATGCTCAAGCCTGTCCAAAAGTGGCTGGATGGATTTGAGATTCACGATCCGCGCCTCGCACGCTTTCTCTGCAAGATGATTCCACCCCAATGCCCCTTCGAGCGCGATGTGGTCGTGTTTGGGCAAAAAGTGGTTCATATCCCTGCCATGTGCAAGATCAATCCTCTGTATGAGCAACTGGTGGGTCTGCGCTTTCGCGCCTTGTCATTCTTGGCAGATGAATGCCGCGAAGATGTTTCCAAGTACTGCTAGGTTTTGAACTCGGCTCGAGCGTAATGCGATTTGGGGTAGAACCCGATTCTCTGGCAAGCCTAAAAATTCAGGACGTACGCATTTTGTTGATGGTGTGGCCGCGACGCGGCCACACCATCAACAAAATGCGTGTAAGGTGATGTTCCCAACAGGAAGAGTGGGATAGTTAGCAGTGCGAACCGAATAAAGACATCCCCAACGGCTATCCTCTACAAACAAAAAGCCAGAGGCGAACCTCTGGCGGGGCGTTTTTCTTTGAGTACTTTTATAGTCCCAGGTTTACCCAGAACCCTTTGTGTTTTGCTGCATAGACACAGGTGAATCTCGTCACGTAATGGCGTGATCGGAATCACGATGTGACTGCACTCTGCTAGTGTCGTAGCTCTAGTTCATGATTGTAATGTTCATTCGCTGAGTACAGAACAAAAATCCGAACCCCAGCGAAACCCCTTGATTTTGTCCTGTACTCAGGTTCATTCGAGACACAGTTTGACTGTCCGTATTCTGGGTTCAGGCCATATTTCTGCGTTTTGGGTTAACCCAGGCCACATAACCCAAAATAAGGAGTGCTGTCGAAGCGAGCGGTCCGATAAAGACATGAAAGATCTGCTGATCGGTCACGATGAGCGCAATGCCAACGGCCACAGCCAATACATTGGAAAACAGCAGGTATAGGAACACACGCCAATCGCGCATGACCGCATACCAGTTGTAAACAAAAAGGAATGCTGGGATGAGCAAAATCATTTGCATCAGGTTCTTGCTGTCATTGAAACCATAAGTCAACGGCGTCGCGATGAGGCTGGTTATCAGCAGAAAATCCGACACTTTGGATTTTCGCAAACCCAGGCCAATCAGACAGATCCCGGCAATGATGAAGGTGTAGAACAGATGATTGAGGGGAGAGATACGGCTTTCGTAGAACCAATCATCGCCAATGTGTTCGGCAATCTCATAAGAGGTCGCGATCGCAAAGCTAGCAAAGCCGCAGTAGATCAGAGGCAGCGATCGCACCTTATTGACGGTTCGAAAAAACTCACTCCGTCGCGAAAAGATCCAGATATTGATGGCGATCGCCAGATAAGTAAAGAAGTGTGCGGCAATAATGGCAAACCTTAGGGCAGGAGACATGGGATGACCTCTGGATTGACCTTTGAATGCGCCTACGATCGCCATCGTACAGTAGATAATCCAGAGGGGGGTGGAGGTAATGCTAGTGATTGCCTATCATCATCCTAAAAAAAAGCCAGAGGCGAACCTCTGGCCGGGCGTTTTTCTTTGAGTACTCGTATAGTCCCAGGTTTGCCCATCATCCTGTGTGCCCTGATGCATAGGTATGAGTGAACCTCGTCATGCACTACCGTGATCGGTGTCACACTAAAGTGGCACTGTGGTTTATGCAGCATCAGGTAGGCCTAGGCAGCGGATTTTAATATGTGCCTTGGCTGCGAGGGATTTCAATGATGAATTCAGTCTCCTGGCCAGGGGAAGAAAAACATTGGATGGTGCCCCCGTGGTTTTCAGTGATGATTTGGTGGCTAATCGACATCCCCATCCCCGTACCTTGACCCACAGGTTTGGTTGTGAAGAAAGGATCGAAGACACGTTGTTGTATAGCTTTTGGCATGCCAGAACCGTTGTCTAAAATGTGGATGGCAATGCGGTCTGAGCCGACAGAATGGGTACGAATGGTGATGGTGCTGGGAAATTGCTGGATGTCTTGATGGCTACGGTGGCGATCGCGTTCTTCCAGTGCATCCAAAGCGTTGGCCAAAATATTCATAAAGACCTGGTTGAGCTGTCCAGCGTAGCACTCTACCAACCCTAGCTCTCCATAGTCTTTGATGATTTGGATCGCAGGTCGTTCAGATGTGGCTTTGATCCGATGTCCCAAGATGACCAGGGTGCTATCCAGCCCGGCGTGGATATCGACTTCTTTGCAATCCGCTTCATCCAAGCGAGAGAAGGTGCGTAGGGAGCCAATAATCTGGCGAATCCGCTCGGCTCCCAGCTTCATGGAAACCAAAATTTTAGGCAAATCCTGTTTGACAAACTCCAGGTCGATCGCCTTGATCTCATCCCGAATCTTGGGCAGGGGATCGGGGTAATGGGTTTGATAAAGATTGACCAGACGGAGCAAATCCTGCGTGTAGTGATTCGCGGGCGGGATGTTGCTGTAAATAAAGCTGACAGGATTGTTGATTTCATGGGCAACCCCAGCCACTAACTGTCCCAGCGAAGACATCTTTTCGTTTTGAATCATACGGAGCTGGGCTCGTTGGAGTTCTTGCAGCGTCTGCTCCAATTCCTCAGCTTTTTGCGTGAGGGCCGTTTCAGCAACTTTGCGCTCTGTAATGCTTAAGCCAGTCCCGCGAAAACCTATGATCCCGCCTTGGTCATCTAGGATGGGAACACCACTGACCGCTTCCCAAATCACGTTGCCAGAGGGCAAAATATTGCGATGCTCCAAGGAGAAAGCCGATTTGTTGACGGTAGCTTTTTGGAGCATTGACGCTGCATGGACAACATCGGCTTTGGGCATAAATTCGAACGGGCTATGTCCCAAGAGCTCTGCCGGGCTGTAACCTTTTACCTCGATAACACGCTCGGTCACAAAGGTATATTGACCCTCTGCCGACATTTCCCAAATGTATTCTCCAGCCGCCTCAGTTACATCACGGAAGCGTTGCTCGCTTTGCTGGAGCGAGATTTCCATGGCTTTGCGATCGCTGATATCCTGTGCCAGCCCAATCAGGCCAACAATCTTACCCTCAGGATCATGCAAAGGTGTCTTGACGATGAGGTAGGTGTGGTCAACTCCTCCCACTGGGACGACGGACTCAAAGCGCTGAGTAATCTCCTGAGTCATGACTTCCTGGTCTTCGAGCATGATGGTCGTGGCTCTGTCTTCAGAAAACAAGTCTGCATCGGTTTTGCCGATAATCTCATCAATAGGCTTACCGAAGAAGTTGGCTAGATTGGAGTTGAGAACCACATGTCGCCCGTCAAGATCTTTAGCGAAGAAGAAACCGGGGATTGTTTCTAGGACAGAATTCAGCAGACTATTGGTTTCTTGTAAGGCATTTTCGGCAGCTTTGCGATCGCTAATGTCTCGAACAACGCTCAAAGCATGGGGTTTTCCATCGTACAAGAGAGAAACTCCCGTCACTTCAACATCGATGAGGGTGCCATCTTTACGAATGTCTACGGCCTCACAGTAAAACCGCTTTCCAGCTCTAACAGTTTCCAAAAACTGGGCAAAGAGCGGTAACGAATCGGAATGGACATAGTCCGATGGCTGAAGCTGCACAAACTCTTCGTAGGTGTAGCCAAATAGATTGTAAGCGGCTGGATTGGCTGTAACGAGCTCGCCGGTTTCCAAGTCGCTGATCAAAATGCCATCATTCATGGCTTCAAAGACACTGCGGTATTGGGCTTCCTTCTGCTGTAGCTTGGCCTCGGCTAGCTTGCGGTCAGTGATTTCAAAGGTTGTGAGAACAATCCGATAAATTTTCCCCTTTTCATTTTTAAGGGGATTGAGCGTGGTCAACCACCACCTATCATGACCGCGAAGCGGCACATACTCTTCGTAGGTGATGGATTTGCCTAGATTCAAACAGCGCTGATAGTTTTGTCGGAGAATAGCCCCTTGCTCTCGACCCAGGAGTTGCTCAGGTGTTTTGCCGAGAGCAAACTCAGAGGTTATGCCTGTATGCTTTTCAGTCGCTGGATTCCAACCAATAAACCGAAATTCTCCCTCGGATGACACATCGATGATGACGATGTTGTACTCGACGCCCTCGTAGGTGCTGCGCAGTAGTTGTTCCTGTTCGTACAGTTCCGCTTCAGCGGCTTTGCGATCGCTAATGTCCCGCCAGGTGGCGTACAAAATCTGTCGCCCATTCATTTCAAGTGGCGTCAATTGCACTTCCACCCAAAAATCTTCCCCATCCAACCGTCGATGCAACCACTCAAATCGATGACCACCCTGACGTAGGGTTGTTTTTATCATCTCGTTGGCTTTCTCAGCAGACGATCGCCCATCGGGTTGAAATTCAGGCGATAGTTGACCAGGATTTAACGAAAGCAAATCGCTTTTATTGGCACACTGCATCGCCTTAACAGCGGCTTGATTGCAATCGATGAATCGGCCATCTTCCAGTATGAAGGTGGGATCTTGAGATTCTTCAAACAGTCGCCAGAACCATGTTTCAGACGATCTACTTGTAATTTCAGTCGATGGATAACCCGTATCCCTATCGTTCGGATTTGCTATTGCCTGCGTTGAGAAGTTCGCTGACTGATTAATAGTGTTGAGTTGCTGTTGGAGAGCGGTTTGAGCTGCTTGAGCCTCCTGTAGTGCGCAATGCAACTGAGCCTTTTGCGTTTGATCGGCTGCATCGAGCGCCAGACAAGCTGCTTCCGCCTGCGCTAAGTTCTGTTGTAAAACCTGTGCCTGTTCTAAAGCTGCTGAGTGAAGTGACGATCTTTGATTTCGCATAAAGCTGATTATCTTAGGCGCATGCAAAAAGAAGGTATAGAAGTATTTCTATAGTGCTATAAAGCTCGGACATTGGGTAGGGTCTATCATCTATATCATTCCCCAAAAACTTAGATAATTTGCTATGGCAATCAGTGGGCATGAGCGGCCAGAATAAAAGTTCTCGTGCGGAAATAATTTAAATGAAAGCGTGGCCTTGAAAATCTGCGGTGCGCAAAGTGGTATAGACCCTGTGCAGAGCAAACCCATCGACACTACAAAAATTCGAACTCAGGGCTTTTAGCTCTGAGTTCGAATTTCTGAATAGATACAGCGCTCTTTTAGGGAAGAGCACATACCCCTCGTTAGACTTAGTTGCGGTCTACCAGGTTTTCGAGCTGATTGTCTACAGAGCCGACAAAGGAGCTATCTTCCAGAACTTCAGCGGAGAGCCGACCGGAGGCGATCGCTGCTTCAATCACGTCTTCGGCCACAATAGTTCCAGTCGCGATGCCTGATTCCAGTGCCCCATAGCCGGGAATCCCCGCTTCATCGAAGCTACCGCGATAGGCCAAGCTAGTAACTTCGAAGGGCGTCAGTTGCGCTTCAGCAATTGTCGGAGCTTCCGTGACCGGAGCCATCGCACTGGTAACGATAACGAGAGAAAGAGCTGTTGTTGCGATCGTCATAATTCGTGTCCTTTTTTACTTGTATATGAGGAGTGTCAGGTCTGAGGTGTGAAGGGTACCTCAGGGTTGATTCACTAGTAATACGACTCCGAGCCGAGTCTGGATGTGATGGTTTTGGTGATTCGCGATCGCTGCCATTGTGATATCTGTCACTGCATAACCCATAGGTATCCGTATTCAGCTCGCAGCCTGCTGAACATTTGCCACTAACCCCTAAGGACAAGAAAAAACAGAACCTCGCTTAAACCTTTGGTTTTTGCCCTGTATTCAGCCTTGACAAACAGTTCCAGTAAGTCTTCTAAGTTGGCAGGTGCAATTAAACCTAAAACCCTAAAAACCTGTGCCGCCCGCGTTGCGGGGTATTTGTTTAGCGTCGGGTCTTCGTTTTCTAACGCGAGAAGGATGCGCAAACAGATAGTGGGCTTATAGGGTTTAGGCGGAACGTTACCCCATCCACCGATTGATACCGTGTTGTCCCCTTGTG
>JADEXA010000065.1 GCA_015207365.1 Vacuolonema iberomarrocanum LEGE 07170 | reverse complement strand
GCAATGAATCCTTGTAATTCTTCTACTGCAGTTTGGGAAGAGGTATTGACCACCGAAGTAACCTGGATACGACTCGACCTCTGTATTTTCCCTTACTCCCTTCAAAAATCAAAACGGATTGCTATATCCATTCCGTTGTCATCTTCTATGGAACTCGACCTGGTGACTACAGCCATTCGAAAGCTGCCTACCTCGGTCACTTCGCAGCAACGGATGAATTTGAACCCCAATCCAGCGTCGATACACTAGAAACAGCTTTACAAAAAGCTGGCTGCTCAGTCAGCTTTTACCGTTACAGTGGCACTGGACATTGGTTCGTTGAACCCGACCGTCCACAAGCCTTCAACCAAAGTGCAGCGGATCTGGCTTGGGAGCGAACCTTAACCTTCCTGAGTAGATAGCCTCGAATGAGCTACCACAAGACTACTTCAACGTTTGGAGCACCATCGCTATATAAAATCAATGGGTGTGCAAAGTTTGGCATTGAGGAGGGAGACAACCGATGAGTAGGTTAATGAAAGTGGCTTTCGGTTGCCATCTGGTCGCTGCGCTACTCCTGCTTGTATTCGGATTGGTATACCTCTTCCGCCCAGAGTTCATGCCCTATCATGCCGTTGCTCTAGACAGAGAATGGAGCGCCGTGGAGCGTCCCTATCAGGTTCTTATCCTGGCCCTGATGCGAGCAACGGGTGGTGCTTGGCTGGCGATCGCCGTAGCGATGATTGTTCTCTTATTTATTCCCTTCAGGCGAGGGTATAAGTGGGTATACTGGACGATTCCCGCTGTAGGGCTGCTCGTGTCTGGGCCTGCCTTCTACGCGACAACCTATGTTCGGCAAAACACTCCCGCTAATCCACCCTGGATCGCCGTTGTAATTGGTGTGCTGTTATCAGCCGTGGGGCTTGTCCTTTCGCTGCGAGCCGACAGTAACAAGCTGAGCGCGCGCGATCGCTCAAAGCTATAAAACCAGGACTGACGCAATTTGATAATTTTTGGGCCGCAGTACGCTCCAAAAATTATCAAATTGCATCAGTCCTAAAAACATTAACAACTCGCTCTGTAAGCCTTGGGTGTCATACCTGTAAGCTGACGGAACCGTTTGCTGAGGTGGCTATGGCTATTGAATCCACAGTCCAGCGCCACATTCATAATGGATTGATCGGTTTGCTGCAAAAGTCGTTTTGCCCGCTCGATCCGTTGCTGAATCAGGTATTGATGAGGAGAGCTGCCCATCGATTGTTTAAACAGACGTACAAAGTGGAAAGAACTCAGGCCAACCAAATCGGCTAAATCGGCCAGTTTAATGTCTTGCTGTAAATAGGTGTCGATGTAGTCCAAAACCTGGCTAAGTTGGCGCGGAGGCAAGCCACCTTCGTAGCTAGGCAACTGCGGTTGTGTCATTCCATGCTGCCGTAGTAGATGCACTGTCAGGAGATTCGCTAAGGACTCCCTGTATAGCGCACCACCGGGCTGTTCCTGTTGCAGCTCCGTGAGAAACATCGTGGCGATCGCTTCTATCTGCGGATCACGACTTTGGAAGGTAGGCAAGAGGGCAAGGCGATCGCTATCTCCAGCCAGGGTTTCCTGGGCGACTGAACGGATGAAGCGATCGCTGAGCTGAATCCGTAAGCAATTTTCATCTCCCTGCCACCGTGCAGAGAACTGCATGCCTGCCGGAGTAATCGTGAAGTCGCCTTTGCGATACAGCCCCGTGTGGGTCTTGCCGTCCTGCATCTGGACATAATGAATCGGACGCGCCGTCAGATTCATGAAAAGGGTGTGTCTTTCCTTGGTGTAGCAGAACCCTTCACCCGAAGGATATTTCAGGTGCTGGATCTGAATTGCGTCTGCCAGCAAAAGTTGGTCGCGCCATTGCGACAGGTCAGAGGCATGAGTGGGGTGGGTATCTGGATAGGCCATGCTGCCAACGTCATTCATTTATTTGACGTCAAATGCAAATTGACTACGGTGACATAGATTTGCGGCTAGACAGCCCTATCCATTGTAAAGCTTAGGTTTTCTTCCACAGTAACAAAATTCACCGCAAGAACGTAACAGAAGCGCAAGAACGAGATAGTCAGCACTTTGCCATTTCCATAGGCTGAAACTGTCACCTTTCAGGAATAACCATCATGAAATTGCTAATCGTTGGAGCCACGGGCAGTGTGGGTCGTCAGGTTGTTGAACAAGCCCTGGAGCAAGGGCACATCGTCACCGCCTTTGCCCGATATCCGGCCAAGCTCAATCTCCAGCATCCAAATCTCAAGCTGTTTCCGGGCGATGTCATGGATCTCTCTGCTGTGGCCCAGGCGGTACAGGGGCAAGATGCCATTGTATGTACCCTGGGTTCGGGGCAAAAGCTAACGGGAACCATCCGCTCCGAGGGCACACGACACATCGTTCAGGCCATGGAGCAATCGGGTATCCGACGCTTGATCTGTCAGACGACATTGGGCGCGGGGGATAGCTGGGGCAACCTCAATTTCTACTGGAAAACCATCATGTTTGGTTTTATTCTGCGTAACGTCTTTGCCGATCATGAGCGCCAAGAGAAAGTCGTTAAGCAAAGTCACTTGGACTGGACAATCGTTCGACCCAGCGCGTTTGTAGATGGCGATCGCACGGGGCAATATCGCCATGGTTTCCCCGGAACCGACAAGAGCACTCAACTCAAAATCTCCCGAGCAGATATCGCCGACTTCATCTTGAAGCAACTGGACAACGATTCCTACCTGCACCAAACTCCCAGTTTGTCGTACTAACATTTTGCAGATCTGAAGAAACCAATTGGAGATTTTATGACAATGATTGATAGCTGGCGCGTGCCCGTGGTTCTATTTGCGGCGATCGCCAGCGCGTTGACCGCAGGCATTTTCTTTGCCTTTTCCACCTTTGTGATGCAAGCACTTGGGCAACAGCCCTCTGCCCCTGGCATTGCCACTATGCAATCCATCAACATCACCGTGATCAATCCCTGGTTCATGGTCGCCTTCTTTGGCCCCGCAGCGGCGGGACTCCTGCTAACGATTTCGACCCTGCGCCATTGGGAGAATCCCGGAGCCATTTACTGGATAGCGGGAAGCTTACTTTACCTGATTGGCACAATCGGCGTCACGATTGCCGGTAATATTCCCCTCAACGACGCTCTTGCTGCGGTCAGCTCAGATAGTGCTGAAGGCACAATGCTCTGGGTCAGATATCTGAGCGATTGGACGATCTGGAATCATGTGCGAACCGTGGCGGCTTGTTTAGCCGCCACCCTGTTTACGCTCGCACTTTGCGGTCGAACAGCCCTGTAAGAAAGTTTGAAGCGTTGATTATTCCTGTGGCACTGACAGGAATAATCAACGCCTTTCGGCATTTATCGAACAGTGCGACTACTTTGAACGGGTTTGAAGTTCTGTACTCACGACGAATTGAATAGCATCAAGTATGGCAATGGCCTCATCGAGGGCCGTCTCGCCAATCTCTTCGCAAAGCACTTTGTCTAACTGAGCAAGCAGCGTCCGAACATCCGACATTAGTTGTTCACCTGAAGTCGTAAACAAGATTTGCTTTTGATTCCCTTTGATCTGCACCTGCTCTAGATAGCCCGCTTGGCAGAGTTCCTTGACCGTTTTAGCGACCATCTGCCGTGAAACGTTTAGCCTCCGGGCAATTTCCGAGCCATAGTTCACGCCACAGTCCAGGGTACTTAGAAAGTTCAACATGGCCGGAGATACATCGTCATACCCTTTATGGTTCAGGATTTGGGCAACGTACTGGGTGAGATGGTCATGAACTCCTGCTGTGCCAAGCACCAACCGTAAGGATTGGCTATCGGCCATAGGAATGCCACGCTCAGTAAACCAAGTTGACATAAGAAGGTTTTGGCTTCTATCATTATGTCTACTCAGTTTACAGGATAAAGCGTTGAAATTATTCTTTCTCGCTTTTCGGGAGCTGTTTGAAATGCCTCAGGATGTGCTGGATTCTTGTGCGCAGCGTGCAGGAAAAATTAACATTTCAACTCAGCGAAGGGGGAGCCTTTTATGCCAAGCACACGATTACTCCGCACAGCATTGCTAGCGAATGCGGCTTTTTCGATCAGTTGCGCTCTGGCCTTGATTTTTGCCCCAGCCTGGGTTGACCATCTGTTGGGCATACAGATGCCCCTAGCACTACAGGCGGTTGGTCTGGGTCTGGTTATTTTTGCGGCGGATCTCATCTATCAGGCAACGGGTTCCAGGATGGTGGCTTGGCGCGCACTTTGCGCGAGTATTGCCGATTTTCTGTGGGTTGTCGCAACCGCTGTTGGGGTGCCCTATTTCCAGGCCGATTATCGAATTCGGGTCTGCTAACCGTTGGTAGCATTGCTGCCCTTGTTCTGTTGTTTGGACTATGGCAACTCTGGGGAATCAGCCATGCGTCAGCAGATGTCCATAAGTCTGGCATCTAGTACCATTTGTCTGGCTGAGATAGGTTGTGCGATCGCCAACACCCTAAAGAACTTCAGGCTACTAAATCAGTGTCCTTGATCAAACGCGGTATCCTTTATCAAACGTGACGCTATGCGAATGTGATTCTATGGCGATCGCGATTCATCCGTTTGTTTATCCTTTCCACGAATTATCAGGATTTCCTCAATAATAATGAGGAACGAGATGTCTATCTACGCCTCTAGAAACTATGAAATCCGGACATGAGCAACGGCAGTTATATCACCCGCTTCCCCTGCAAGAAGTGGTGAACTACTTTATGGGTGATATAGACAAAGGACTGTCGGCAGAAGAAGTTGCAAATCGTTACGAGAAATATGGGTGGAATGAACTGACCTTCAAGCCAGGGAAACCTGCTTGGTTAAGATTTTTGCTGCAGTTCCATCAACCCTTGCTCTATATTCTGCTATTAGCCGGAGCGGTCAAGGCATTTTTAGGCTCTTGGACAAATGCAGGCGTCATTTGGGGCGTCACTGTCATCAATGCTGTGATTGGTTATATTCAGGAAGCGAAAGCGGAGGGGGCGATCGCCTCTCTAGCCAAAGCTGTGACCACCGAAGCAACGGTGCTGCGCGACGGGCAACCCCTGCGACTTCCCTCCCAAGAACTTGTCCCCGGAGATGTTGTTTTGCTGGCATCGGGAGACAAGGTGCCAGCAGATATGCGACTCCTGCAAGTTCGCAACCTGCAAGTGGATGAATCGGCCTTAACGGGGGAGGCGGTTCCGGTAGAGAAATCCATCCAACCCCTGCCATCAGACACGCCCTTAGCCGAGCGCAACAATATGGCCTATGCCGGAAGCTTTATCACGTTTGGTCAAGGCAAGGGCATTGTAGTGGCAACGGCCAATGCAACCGAAATGGGACAAATCTCCCAATCAATGGAACGGCAAATTCCCCTGACCACTCCGCTCACCCGTAAGTTTGCCAAATTTAGTCGGGTTCTGCTCTACGCCATTTTGACCCTGGCGACCCTGACCTTTGCCATTGGTTTGGGACAGGGAGAGTCTTGGTTTCACATGTTTGAAGCGGCCATTGCCCTGGCCGTCAGTGCGATTCCAGAGGGGCTTCCGGCGGTTGTTACGGTGACCCTGGCGATCGGCGTCAATCGTATGGCCAGCCGCCATGCCATTATCCGTAAACTGCCTGCTGTAGAGGCGTTGGGAAGCGCCACCGTTGTTTGCTCAGATAAGACGGGAACCTTGACTGAAAACCAAATGACGGTACAGGCCATTTACGCAGGTGAAGAGCACTATACCGTTAGTGGTGGCGGTTACAGTTCCAAAGGCGAAATCAGCCTCACAACCAACGATGGCTCCGCTAGCCCATTTGAAGACGATGATGATTTGCCCCCTGCATTGGAAGAGTGCCTAGTGGTTGGGTTGCTGTGTAACGATTCGCAGCTCAAACAAGAAGGAGACGATTGGTCGGTCGTCGGAGATCCCACCGAAGGGGCATTGATTACTTCAGCTTCTAAAGCGGGCTTTAGTCGGACGAGACTCACGGCGACAAAGTCCCGTTTAGATGCGATTCCATTTGAATCGGAATACCAGTACATGGCCACCCTCCATGATGGGGAACCTCGCACGATTTATGTCAAAGGATCCGTTGAAGCCCTCCTCCGGCGATGTTCGCAGATAGCGAACCATCAGGGACAACCGACAGCGCTGGATGCCAAGGCTATTGGGCAGGTCGTCAACAACATGGCGGCTCAGGGGTTACGCGTCCTCGCCTTTGCCAAAAAAGAGGTGGGTGCCCATCAGCATTCGATCGACCATGAGGATATTGAAACGGGCTTGGTCTTCCTTGGCTTGCAGGGGATGATTGATCCCCCCCGCCCCGAGGCGATCGCCGCTGTCCATGCCTGTCAAGCGGCGGGTATTCGCGTGAAGATGATCACAGGCGATCACATTGCCACTGCACAGGCGATCGCCCATCGCATGGGGATCCAAACCCAGGGCGAAACGGCGGCATTTGAGGGGCGAGACTTGACCGACATGAAGCCACTGCAGTTGGTTCAAGCCACAGAAGACGCTTCGGTCTTTGCCCGAGTCGCCCCGGCGCAAAAACTGCAACTGGTCGAAGCACTGCAGTCGAAGGGCCATGTGGTTGCAATGACAGGCGATGGGGTGAACGATGCCCCGGCTCTCAAGCAAGCCGACATTGGTATTGCCATGGGCAAGGGGGGAACCGAAGTCGCTCGTGAATCTGCAGATATGCTGCTCACCGACGACAACTTCGCCTCCATCGAAGCGGCAGTTGAAGAAGGGCGTACGGTCTATCAAAACTTGCGGAAGGCGATCGCCTTTCTCTTGCCAGTGAATGGTGGGGAATCCATGACGATCCTGCTCAGCGTTTTGCTGTCACGAGAATTGCCCATCCTCTCGATACAAATCCTCTGGCTCAACATGATCAACTCCATCACCATGACGGTGCCCCTTTCGTTTGAAGCCAAATCTCCAGGGATTATGCAGTCGCCCCCTCGCAATCCCAACGAACCCCTCATTACTCCACCGCTATTGCGCCGAATTTTGGCCGTCTCGCTGTTCAACTGGATTTTGATTTTTGGCATCTTTGAATGGGCTGAATTCACCACAGGCGATATTGCCGTTGCCCGTACGATGGCGATTCAAGCATTGGTCGCCGCCCGGATCATTTATCTGCTCAGTATCAGCCAGCTCGGGAGAAGTCTGGCGAGTTGCTTACGCAATCGGTATGGCTCTGTTACCAATGCGCCGTTTTTGATCATCGGAATTGTGGTGGCGATCGCCTTACAAATCCTGTTTAGCCAATGGGGTCTAATGAATGTGCTGTTTGAAACGGCTCCCCTCAACTGGACACAGTGGCTCATTTGTCTGATTCCAATGGTGCCTATGGTGCCGCTCGCGATCTTCGCCAACCGCCTCGACCCATCGTAAACCAAGACCAGATCATGTTTTGAGAGCACCGCGCTGCGGTGCTCTCAAAACATGATCTGGTTTCACTCAAGCGCGCGGCGCTACATTACAAAAAATCTTCGAGTTGATCGCGGGTTGGCAAGGATGGTTGTGCACCCGCTTTGGTAACAGAGAGGGCAGCGACGGCAGCCGCCTGCTGGGTCGCAGCGGGGATATCTAGGCCCTCTGCTAGAGCCGCTGCTAAGCCGCCATTGAACGCATCTCCTGCCGCGACGGTATCCACGGCTTCGACCGGAAAGGGAGGGACGTGGAATGTGGCATCGGGGGTGGCACAAAAGGCACCCTGTTTGCCCAACTTGATGATGACAATGCGAACGCCCCGGTCTTGCAACACCGCTGCAGCCTTTGCAGCACTGTCCAGATCGGTGACCGGAAAACCCACCAGTTGCCCCGCTTCCACCTGGTTGGGCGTGAGAATATCCACAGCCGGATAGAGGGCATCGGGCAAGTCCGATCGCGCCGGAGCCGGATCGAGGATCACCGTCAGCCCAGCTTGTTGTGCCGCCTGGGCTGCTGCCACCACTCGCTCTAGGGGAATCTCTAGTTGCAATAGTAAAAGCTGGTGTTGGGCAAAGCTCTCTTGTAGCCGTGCCACATCCGTCTGATCGACGTTGCCATTGGCTCCAGGAATGACAATGATGTGGTTTTCTCCGGCATCTTCAACGGCGATGATAGCAACGCCAGAATGGGTACTGTCGTCAACCCGGAGGCGATCGCATCCCACACCATCCTGCTGCAGCCCCGTCAGCAACGTTGTGCCAAATGCATCAGCACCCACCCGTCCCACCATCTGCACCGGAACGCCCAGCCGAGCTACCGCGACGGCTTGGTTTGCTCCCTTCCCACCCGGAACCGTCTCAAACGAATGTCCCGTTAGCGTTTCCCCCGGTTTGGGCAAATGTGGCGTGCGGGCCACGAGATCCATATTGATGCTGCCAAAAACAAGAACGGACATGGCGATGAGTGAAAAAGAATGCTGATAAACGCGGAAATGGAATCAGACTGCGGCTATTTTCCCATGCTTGCGGCGGGTTGAGGGCGATCGCCAGCAGGTTAGCATTGAGCGCCAATGGTCTGGAGCAAAACCTTAGCAGGAAGAACGATTGAGTGGCAACAGATCACGCCTTGGCGCGGCTATCAGAGCACCATTCACCATCACGGACAAGGGCAATTTGAGCGAGAATAAAGCGTGATCTACAAACTGGTCGCTACGACCGAAACCTGGCATGATGCAAAGTATGAAGATTTTCAAACACCTGACTCACGTTTTAATTGTGCTGGGGCTGTGTCTGGGACTGAGTGTTGGTGTGGGGATTGCCATGCCCCTGCCGACATTGGCCGCCGAGCAGTCGGAAGGGCTTGCTGTCGATATGGAAGCGCTAGGAGCGTTGCGCCAAAAAGCGTTCGCCGCCACGAATACAGGGCAGTTCGCTGAGGCAGAAGGCTACTGGACTGAGATCCTGGAGGTGCTGCCGGACAATGCAGCGGTGCTGAGCAATCGGGGCAATTCGCGCGTGAGCCAGAACAAGCTGGATCTGGCGATCGCCGACTACAACGAAGCCATTCGCCTCATGCCCGAAGCACCCGACCCCTACCTCAACCGAGGTGCCGCCTGGGAAGGGTTACAGGAATGGAAAAAAGCGATCGCCGATTATAACCATGTGCTGGAACTCGACCCCCAAGATCCAGCGGCGTACAACAACCGTGGCAATGCCGAGGCCGGTCAAGAGGAGTGGGAGAAGGCGATCGCCGACTACAAACAAGCAGCGGATTTGGCGTCTGACTTTGCGATCGCTCGGGCGAATTATGCCGCCGCGCTCTATCAGGTCGGCGATATTGACGAATCCATCCGTCAAATGCGGAACCTAATCCGTCGGTATCCACAGTTCGCTGATATGCGCGCTGCCCTCACCGCTGTGCTGTGGGTGCAGGGCAATCGCGGTGAAGCCGAAAGCAACTGGTTTGCCGCTGTAGGACTCGATTCTCGCTACAAAGATCTGGATTGGGTCGCCAACGTGCGGCGCTGGCCCCCAGCTCTGGTAGAGGCTCTGGGTCGCTTCCTCGCCCTCGAATCTTGATAGTTGAACCACAGCACAAAGTCATATCAAATCCGGTTCAATCGCCGTAAGCCACAACCGATAGTTGGGTTCTTCAACCGGATTTGATACAACGTCTTCTCCGTGCCCTCTGTGCCTCTGGGGTTCCAACTGCTCGCCAATCCAAATTTCTAAAAAAATCCGTCCAGATTTGCGCCATCGCCAGCCAGAAAAGCTGCTATAAAGCAATGTTGTCGCAAACAATCTTGTCGCACGAGGCGGGTCATGGTGAGACGGCAGAATTCAGTTCGAGGGCGCTGGCGCAAGGGCTTGCGGCTAGCGCTGCTAGCAATGTTGGGGGTAGGACTAGGAGCCGCCACCGGGATGATGGTGTGGATGGGAGATCCAGCGCGATCGCCCAACTCCCAGCAGGCATCCCCCGATGAATCAGCAGCGGTCGACGTGGTAGAAGCGATCGCCCCCAATGGGAGACCCCAGCTCTCTCCCCTGCCAGCACCCGAAGAAACCTGGACCTGTGATGTGGCGGTCATTGGCGGCAGTCTCGGTGGGGTTGCCGCCGCCGCCCATGCCATGCAAGCCGGAGCCACCACCTGCCTGATCGAACTTACCCCCTGGCTAGGGGGGCAAATCAGCGCCCAAGGCGTCTCCGCCATCGACGAATCCCTGGCAATGCGGCGACTAGAGAACTATTCCCCCACCTGGGCCAACTTCAAGCGCTTGATTGCCGAACAACCCATCGATTTGCCCGACTGGGCTGCACAACCTGACCTCACCACTGTGGCCGATGTGAATAGTTGCTGGGTCGGCAAGCTTTGTTTTCCACCAAGAGCCGGGGCAATCGCTTCCCAAGCCCTGCTAGAGACTGCTGCCCAGCAAGCCCCCGAAAGTCGGTGGGGAACGGCGATCGCCTTCAAAGGCGCAACCTTCGATGAAAGTGGGCAAACCCTCACCGCCATCCATGCTGTCCGCCGCACCCCACGCAACCCCAACTACCTTCCAGCGGGGCGTTTCTCCCGTGAATTGGCCCAGTGGTACTCCTGGTCAGCCGACGATACTTTCACTAAAACCCCTCTGCGACTGGAGCCGCCCCCCGGCCAACGGATGCTCGTCATTGATGCCACTGATACCGGGGAACTGGTGGGCTGGGCAGGTCTCCCCCATCGCTTGGGTTCAGAGTCTCGGGCTACCACACAGGAAGTCCATGCGGGCGACTTCGACAATCCCGACTGCACCCAAGCCTTTACATATCCCTTCGTGGTGGCGCTGCACAACGATGGTGGTACGAGCCTTGCTACCCTCCGTCAGGTTGAACCGGAATACTCGCGGGAAGAACATCGCAGCCGCTTCGACATTTCTGGCATTCCCCTACTCGCGGGACGTAGCTTTTTCAACTATCGCCGCATCGTCAGCACCACCCGCAACGATCCCTTTGCGGCCACCCCCGCACCGGGAGACATGACAGCGGTGAACTGGAATCCGGGCAATGACTGGAGTTGGATGAACCCGCCCCTGATCCTCACAGAGGAAGAACTTGATGCCTCCGGACAGCGCCAGAACTGGATGGGTGGATTGTCGGCGATCGCCCTCCGCCATGGCGAAGACCATGCCCTTCTGTTCGCCGAGTGGTTGTTGGAAAACCATGCCACGCCCGAATTTCCCTTTGCTTACCTGGCCGGCGCGAACAGCCCCATGGGCACCGAGTCTGGGCTAAGCCTAGTGCCCTACATCCGCGAAGGCCGTCGCATCCTAGCCCAACCCGCCTACGACCAAGCAGAGTTCATGATGCTCGAACCCGATATCCGCAACGACATGCCGGGGGGGCGAGACTTCAGCCCCACCAAAGTTACCTTCACCCATTACCCCGTCGACTTCCATGGCTGCAAATACCGCAACGGGGAGCCTACCGGAGAAGCGAGCAGCGCCCCTACCCTCGAAGCCAATATCCGCCCTATCGAAATCCCCCTGGAAAGCCTGATTCCCCAGGGCGTAGATAATGTCCTCGTTGGCGGCAAAGGCTTCGCCGTCTCCCACATCGTCAACGCTGCCACCCGAATCCACTACGGCGAGTGGAACGTCGGTGCCGCAGCCGGGGCGATCGCCGCCTACCTCACCCAACCCACAACCCCAAACACCCCTGCCGAAGTCATCCCCAGTGGCTCCATGCCAGCCCTACAAACCTACCTCACCGAACAAGGCTTACGGCTCGACTGGTAAACCCTAGAACTGAATCACAGATCCTAAGTATGTACTTATTTGGCGTTGCTGGTTTAGGGTATGAATTTTTTCCAAGAAGGGGCGCTGCCTCCCTTCTCGGAAGAAATTCATACTTGGATCCTGCATCCCCAGGTGCTTCATTTTTCCTCACAACGTCCACTTCCCTCAAAGCATCGCTATCTCTCACTTTTCCTCAAGACGCTATCAAATACCGGAAAATCAGTTTACTCTCCTACCTCTTGCAACGCTTGCTTATAAAGCGTTTGGCTTACACGAAAACCTGCTTGCTCAATTAACCGATCAAGTATTGGTTTGAGCGCAGGAATCACCCCCTGTTGTTTGGCATAAATGAGAAGGCCAACCAGTCCCCTGAGCTTCAATCCATACTGTGCCGCAACCTTCCTACCAAGGCGTTCGTCAATCAGCAAACGACTTGCCCGGAGTTCGACAGCGAGTGTAATCGCCTCAGCCTCCCCTGGATCAAGAGTCTGATTGAGCGAGTAGAGAAGATCTGATGGAGTCGGCGAGTGAACTTGCAGCCAGTCTGTATTAATTAAAGATAAAATAGTCGCTCGCAGTACAGGTAAACGCACCAGCTCAGCCTGTACTGCGGGGGGAATAAGGATTTTGGGATAGATTTCCTGCAATAGAGCGACTTCACCAATAATGACTAAATTACTCAGGGGTGACGTATTGCTCACGATGACCACTACCAACCGTCCTCTCGCAGGCTCTTTAGATCCTCTTCTAGATCTTCGAGATCGTAATGAATAGAAATACCACGACTGGCAATTAACTGTTGGAACTCAAGCTGGTGTAACCCAGCTAATTGACTGGCTGTGCCCAGAGTAATGCGTTCTTGTTGAAATAGTGCGATCGCCAGTTCAGTGCGGAGATCCGCTTCGCTGAGTTGTAGCGTGTCAGGAAGGTCAATTGTAATCTGCATCGTTCCAGCTATCCCGCAGAATGCTTCACCGAGATTTGCAATGTAACTTAAGTATTGAACTTTTTAGGATATTTTGCAGTCGTTCTACTCCTCATCCATTGTGTTGCCTACGATCCTCAATAAATCATTCTTGGATTCTGCCCTCCCAACAAAAAGACGTAGTTATTACACAGTCTAAATTCTGACGCTCAAAGTTACTGGGATCTGATACCGTGTATCGCAAGCATCAGGATTTTTCCAATACGATTCCAAATTCCAAGCGTTTTAAGAATAGTCAGGCGACATGGCACTCATTGTTCAGAAGTATGGTGGAACCTCCGTTGGGAGCGCAGAACGAATTCAAGTCGTAGCACGGCGGATCGCCAAGACCGCCGCCGCAGGGCACTCGGTCGTTGTTGTTGTGTCGGCCATGGGCAAAACCACCGATACCCTGGTCAAGCTTGCGAATGAGGTGTCGAGTAATCCCAGTCGTCGGGAACTGGATATGTTGCTTTCGACCGGAGAGCAGGTCTCCATCGCGCTCCTGAGTATGGCGCTGCAAGAGCTGGGGCAACCCGCCGTCTCTCTCACGGGCGCACAGGTTGGTATCGTGACCGAAGCAACCCATACCCGTGCCCGCATCCTCAGCATCGAAACCGATCGCCTCCACCGCCATCTCAACAACGGCGAAGTGGTTGTGGTCGCTGGTTTCCAGGGCATCAGTAGCCTGGCCGATCTAGAAATTACCACCCTGGGCCGAGGAGGCTCAGATACCTCAGCCGTTGCTCTGGCCGCCTCCCTGAAAGCAGACGCCTGCGAAATTTATACCGATGTTCCTGGTATCTTGACCGCGGATCCGCGCATTGTGCCCGATGCCCGTCTGATGAAAGAAATTACAGCCGATGAAATGCTGGAGCTGGCGAGCCTGGGAGCCAAGGTGCTGCATCCCCGAGCCGTGGAAATCGCCCGCAACTATGGCGTCACACTGGTAGTGCGATCGAGCTGGTCAGATGCACCGGGAACCCGTGTCGTGTCGCCCATACCCCAACCGCGATCGCTCGAAGGGTTAGAAATTGCACAACCCGTTGATGGTGTGGCCTTCGACACCGATCAGGCCAAAGTTGCCATGCTGCGTGTGCCCGACCACCCCGGCATTGCCGCCCGCCTGTTCCGCGAAATTGCCCAGCAAGCGTTGAATGTCGACTTGATTATCCAATCAGTTCACGAAGGCAATTTAAACGACATTGCCTTTACCGTCACCAAGCCATCGTTGAATCGAGCGGAAGCGGTGGCAGCGGCGATCGCCCCAGCCCTGCGCCATGACCCCGATCCGAACTCTAGTGAAGCCGAGGTGATGGTGGAACGCAACATGGCCAAGGTCAGCATATCTGGGGCTGGCATGATTGGGCGTCCGGGGGTAGCCGCACAAATGTTCTCGACCCTGGCCAGTGCCGGGGTGAACATTGAGATGATCTCCACCTCCGAGGTGCAGGTCAGCTGTGCTATTACCGAAGCTGACTGCGATCGCGCGATCGCTGCCCTCTGCGAAACCTTCAAGGTAACGACCTCCCCCTCGAACCTGGGCAATGTCCACCTGGTAAAAGACGCTGACACACCACCTGTACGTGGTGCCGCCCTCGACCACAATCAAGCTCGCATCGCCATTCGCCAAGTTCCCGATCGCCCCGGCATGGCCGCTCGCATCTTTGCCCTCCTAGCCGAACACACCGTCAGCGTCGATATGATCATCCAATCCCAGCGTTGCCGCTGGATTGAAGGCACCGTCACCCGAGATATTGCGTTCACCATCGCTCGCTCCGATGTTGAAGTTGCCTACGAGCTCCTCAACAAAGCCATTATGGAATGGGGCTGCGAAGACGTACTGGTGGATACGGCGATCGCTAAGGTGAGCATCGTTGGCATTGGCATGGTGCATCGCCCTGGTGTAGCAGCCCAGATGTTCGAAGCGATCGCCCAGCGAGGGATTAACATCCAGATGATCGCCACCTCCGAAATCAAAGTCAGTTGCCTGGTTGCTGAAGCCGATGGGGTATCTGCCCTGCAAGCGGTTCACGACGTTTTTGGATTGGCCGGAAACACCCGCATCGACGTCCCTGCCTAACCCTAAGCAACGGGGGTCAACCTCTACAGTACTACGCGCTTAAGTGAAAACCAATCATGTTTCTGAAAGCCAAGTAGGGTTTGACTTTCAAAAAAGGATCTGTGCTCATCTCAATGCGTAAGGCGATATCGATCCCATCCAATCAAGCAAGAATGCCAGAGCCAGCCGCAGGGACATCTTGGGAAATCGCTGCCCGCCGCCGTCGTGGGATAATTTGCGATGGATTAATCGTGACTGATATCTGGTCAAAGGGTTGAATGCGAACCGCATTGTCTTTGAAAACATTGACCTGATAGACCATCTGATTCGTATGGTCATAAGCCGTCAACCAACCGCTACGGGGGTGATAGGCACCCGTGTCAATGCCAATCCAGCCTTCACCTTTGGCGATCGCCCCTGGTGGTACATCTGGCAATGTAAACGTAATCGTATGTCCGGTGATGATCAGTTTGTCATCGAAGTAGGGCCGCTTCATGCTGTGAAACTCGTCACGAATCCAGCAACATTCGTGGGGGGTTTGCTGCTCCAGTGTTAGTTCGGGATTAACCCCGGCATGAACCAACCAGATATCGCCCAAATCCAAAAAGGTTGGGAGGGAACGAATCCAATCAAGGTGCCGAGGCAACAGATGATCGGCTCCCGTCTGATAGCTAGCGACCGTGGTTTGCCCCCCGCTGTAGAGCCATGCTTGGAGCGCAGCCTGGTCGATAAAGGTACCCGGAAAGGCATCCAGCAGCATTTGTTCATGGTTTCCCATCAAACAGGGAAACTGGTTTTCGCTGACGAATTTGACCACGGCTGCGCTGTTGGGTCCCCGGTCAATCAAGTCTCCCAAGAAATAGATCTGGTCGTCGGAGTTGAGGGCGATCGCATCCAACAAGGTCAATAGACCCCGATAGTGACCATGCACATCTCCAACGAAAATGCGACGACTATTGTTCACAGACAACCCCTCGAACTTGATGCCATCAATAAAATTCAACCCAAACACTAACAATCCGGCTGCTTACGGTAGACAAATGTCTTAGACGCAATAATAAAGACAAAATGTCACCGCACCCAGAATCTTTCGTTTTACTTCCAATGAAAGCCTGACAAACAAAAATACAACGTCAGTACGGTTCGTCAAAAGAATCAGCAAAACCAACATGCTACTACAAAAGCTCAGAAACCTACAGATAAAGAGCTAGAAACAAGTAGCGCAGATAGCTTTGCTGAAACGGCTGCGAAATACAAATCGCGACAAGGAAAGTGTACGAAAGAACAAAGCTAGGATGGGCAGATGTCTTGGTAATGCACAAATGGATCACTCCAAGTGTTACCAGTAATACTAATCATTATGCCCTTTTTCCCTAGGAGAAACCTGCATGATTTGTATGAATTCTCCTGCAAGGAATCATAAAGAATCATTGACTCAGAGCTCGAAGAAAATCTTGTAGCCCTGCTAGAAAACTACGCCGGACAGGTTTTGAAGTATCTGCGGCGGGATCTTTTCCCTGAGCGCGCATCAAAATTTCATCCAGCTCCTCACCTACGGGTTTTTGCGGTTGTTCTGCAACCAATTTGTATGCTCCTTCCTGCTCAAACCATACCTGCCAGGAAGCCGGATAATCTCGCAACAACGCAGCTCCTTCCATCGGACGTAGGTAATAGCAAGATTCCAGTTTGTTGAGGAAGCGATCGCGCAATTGTCGCCCTGCATAACCAATGCCAATGGTTGCCACATCCTCTAGCTTGGGGTTGAGAAAAATCACAGGCCGTTCCCCAGCTTCATCACACAGGGCTTCGACCTGCTGCACCTCTACCGAGGAGGGTTCGATAAAAATGAAGAGCTTCTCTTCTGGCTGAATGGCAGCTTTCAATTCCCCAATTCCCCGCATTGGGTAGGGAACATCGCCCCAATCGCGGCGAGCCAGCGCCGCAGACCCAGCATCGGGAAAGAAGATACGCAGCTCACTGCCCATCTCGGCAAAGGATTCCACAAACTGCTGAGCCAGGGGCATAATTTTGAGTTCGGGAAACGCCAATTCCACTTGCACGCGGGTCAAGCCATCTTCCAAAGCCGCATGGGTTGCGTTGCAAGCCTGAGCGATCGCCTCATCCAAGTTCTGAGGTAGTTGTGTCATCGTTCAATTCGTTAAAACCATTTTGCAAACATCAAAAAAAGAAGAATCAAAAAACAGAAATCAACATTTAAGCCGGAGTGGAAGCACTACCCTACCTTACGTTTGTGGATCGATAAAGCTCTCAATGTCTTCGGGTTTTAATTCCTTGAGCAGGCGGTTCGCCCGATTTGTAACATTAGGGGCTCCCTGCACCACAATTACATATTTTCCTTGTTTGAGTTGACGCGGATAGGCCACCGAAGCATTCTCTCCACCAAACAGCAAGCCCGTGCCGCCGCCCACAAAAAAGCTGCCCATTGCTCCGGCGATCGCCCCAAATAATGCCCCAATCAAATGGTTTCCCAGGGTTCCAGCCCAGGGAAACAACTCAAATTGCGTCGACAGGTTAAATGCATAACCGCCAACAAAGCCAAAGGGCACAAGCCAAAATGACATTAGCCAGGCTTGTCGCCGAGCCCCTTTCTTCGGATCAAGAAAGCTAAAAGCTTCAATATCCTTGTAACCCTGGCCGACAATGCTGACAGTTTCAGTAGGCAATCCCTCTGCTTCCAGCTTGGAATAGGCCGCTTCGGCTCGCATGCGATCGGCTAATACAGCAACCACGTAGTTCATAGCGTTTGTCTCTTTATCCCCTGCTCACAGTGCATGGATATGGGTAACGGTCTCCAGGCTGCGTGCAAGCCCATCGATTTGATCACACCCAGCTCCATGCGTTTGACTCACAGCTTGTTCAAGTCTGACGGTTCTCACTTTTAAAATTATGAGGTGATGTGGCTCAAAAGTCTAAGCGCTAAAGTTTCTGGGATCATCCCGCCGAAAACAGCCAGACCCAAAGCGGCAGCGTTACGAGTAACCCTGTGGAACCAACGGCGATCGCTGTCACCGTCACATCCCGATCCAGATCAAAGGTTTCTGCCAGCACCAGGGTGGCAAACGCCGGGGGCATGGCCATCTGCAACACAATCACCAGTCGCGGGGGACCTTGGATCCCCAATAGCGTTAATAGCCCACCAAATACCAGCGGCATCAACAGCATTTTGACGCCCAAACTGACACTGACCAAGCGAACGTTCTTCCACCGTTGCAACTGCCCCAGACGCATCCCAATCAGCAACAACGACAGCACCAGGCTGGTCCAGGCACCCCCCTTCAAAACCAAGCTGAGCGGGTTAGGTAGAGCCAGTTGGCGCAGCAGCAGCCCAGTCGGAAAGCTCCACAGCGTGGGATTCATGACCAACGCGGCCAGCATCTGCCTGACCGTACGGGCACCCCGTCCTAGTCGGCTCGCCAGCAACACGCCCAAGCCATAGGCCCCTAACATGGAACCCAACGTGTCGTAAAACACCGCCCAGCCGAAATAGGGAGCGCCTACCAGCGTCAGCACAATCGGGTAGCCCAGGTAGCCAGTGTTTCCCACCATAGATGCCAGGAGTAAGCTGCCTTGGGTAGGATTGTGGGCAAGCGGTGAGGGGGAACCCGCCGTCGCAGCGTCTGACTCGATTGAAGATGGCCGAGGATTCCGGTGCAGCTTCCACTGCATCCAACCCCAAACCAGGCTACTGCCAACGAGAATGCCACCCCATGCCATGATGGGGGCGATCCAAATCGGCCCAGATAAATCCGTATCGAGCAAAAAGCCAATGATGCTGATGGGAATGCCAATCCAGAAGAGAAACTTTCCCAAATAAGCGGGTACCGAGGGCGGCAGGCGGCGTCCCCAAAACCATCCCAGCGTAATCCAGGCAATTAGTGGAAGGTAGAGCGTGAGTAGGCGAGTCGCCAAATTCATAGAGAGAATTGAGAGGAATGACAAGGGCAGGGGGAAACAGAAAGAATCGAAGAGCTATTAAACCTGCTCATTCAGGTCGAGAGAGGTTTTTCAAACCCACCCATGGCTGGGTAGAATTCGAGAGGAAAAAAGCGGGTTTCGACAGGCTCAGTTTACAATCGCACTAGATTATCTGTGGGTTGCAACCAACAGTCTGATGCGGCAGCACAGACATTATTTGTAAGAACTTATTTGCAAGATATGTCCGGGTCTGGCTATGAGTATTTGGGTGTAAGGTACAGGACAGTGCCAAATCGGTGTGATCGCGAGAAGGAGAGGAGTTGAGTGGAACAAGTGGGGAACGCAAACAACGACATCCAGGCAGACGATATTCCGGTCGCCCAGCGAGAAAGTCAGCCCGATGCGAAAGGAGCCGCGATCGCCATCCAACCTCCCCGCCGCATGGCGCGCTTTGGGCTTTGGATGGTCGTCGGAGTCTTGTTGGCGCTCCTTCTAGGTGGCATTACCACCATGCTACTGCCCCGCCTCACGGGTGACAGCTCTATCGTCGATTCGGCCTCCTCCACGATAGAAGCTTCCGGCGCTGAAACCGATGCCGATGATCCCGCCTTACCCGACGATGTGCTGTTGGGTCACTTCCCCTACGATGAAGCACTCGATAGTACGCTGGAGCCGTTAACGGCTGATGGCTCGATCCGCCTGCGAGAGTCTGCAGCCGAGCGTATGATCGAGTTGCTAGAAGCCGCCCGTCGCGACAACATCCAACTCGAACTCCTATCGGGGTTTCGTTCTGTCGAGGATCAGACTACGATTTTCTTCGATCGCAAAGCCGAGCGCCGCCAGCGAGCCGTTGAGCGCGCGTCCGTCAGCGCACCGCCAGGGTATAGCGAACACCACACGGGCTATGCCATTGATGTGGGGGATGCACGGGAACCGGATACACACCTCATCGAAGCATTTGAAGATACCGATGCCTTTGAATGGATGGAAGAAAATGCCGCCCGCTTTGGCTTCGAGCTATCCTTTCCCCGCAACAACCCTCAAGGGGTGAGCTACGAACCTTGGCACTGGCGCTTTGTGGGCGATCGCCATAGCCTCGAAACTTTCTACAAATCTCGCAACATCCGCCCCGAATTGCCTGACCGTCCACTCGTCCCTCCATCCGAAAGACCGTGAACTCTAACGACGTTTCCCTCAACCTGATCGCCATCACCATATTTGCCTTTGTGCTAGCAAGCCTAGTCGGGCCGCTGGTGGACCTATCCCCCGCTATCCCAGCAACTCTGGCGGGTGGCTTATTAGTACTGGCAACTGTGGATACCCTGGGCTGGCAGAACCGGGGCAGCACGCTGTTGGTAGATGCGATCGCCCAATTTTCTCCAGAACATCGCGATCGCATCCTGCACCACGAAGCTGGGCATTTCCTCGTCGCCCATACGCTAGATATCCCTATCACTGGCTACAGTCTCAATGCCTGGGAAGCCTTTCGGCAAGGGCAACCCGGCAATGGTGGCGTCCGCTTCAATACCCAAAATTTGGAGAATTCACTAAACCAGGGCAACTTACCCGCCACGGTTGTCGATCGCTACTGTATCGTGTGGATGGCCGGGATCGCAGCGGAACTGTTGACCTATAACCAAGCCGAAGGGGGCATGGGCGATCGCCAACAAATCCGTACCCTTTATCAACTGATTCGCCAATCTCCCGACGCGGCCCAACAAAAGGAACGCTGGGCCATCCTGCAAGCTAAGACACTCTTGCAAACCAATGAGGCTGCTTACACGGCACTCCTGGATGCCATGCGCGATCGCAAATCCGTAGAAGAATGCCAGCATGTCCTTACCGCGGTCAATCAAGCCAGCGTGTCAGAAAGCGTCGATGCATCCTGATTTAATCTGCGTCTGGGTCAAACCAATCCGTCGGTTAAACCCACCACAAGCCATAAATAGCCGAGCGGTCATCCCATTAAGCGTTTCTGGATGCCTGCTTTTGCAGTCTAGGTAAACGAATCCAGGTCGAGCGCTGCAGAGCCACCCTCCTCAATTTGTTGCAACACCCGTCCCAGTTGGAACCAGACCAATCCACCGCTCAGCAGCGTTAGAGGTAGGGCGATCCCAAGCGACAAGGTTGCGGGAAACCCAAAAATTTGTAACCCTGCTGCCAGGAAAAAGCAAATACCGCCGCAAATACCCAAAAACGGCAACAACAGCGCTAGCCCTCTGGCCTGAGCCAGGGTGCGGGTCGACTTGTTTTTCGACCATTCTCGAACTGACATTTTCAAAGTGGCATCAAACGCCAAACCAGAGGTCAGGCTCGCTAGCAAACCTGCCACCAGCAGGATAATGGGCGGGGAATAGTAATAGTACACAGAGCCTTCCTCAGCTAAGGATTAGAGCAGTAGACAGCATTCCGCAAGATGAGCGGAAATGCAGCCTATTCATTCTCCCCTGAGATGGGATCTGAAGCTAGGCATGGTTTTCCAACATGCCAAAAATCTAGAAATATGAACCAGTGCCGCAACGTTACTGGAGTGTTCTAAGCACGGGACAAAAAATCGCCCCCCCGGCTAAAACCCTTAATTTTGTGTAGCGCGGGCGGTGCCCGCGCTACACAAAATTAAGGGTTTTCTGAGTTTTGCCCTGTACTCAGTGGCGTGTTACAGAAACTTGGCGCTGAACGCACACTGGTGGATGACACCTCACCATTCCGTAACCTTGTGTCTCTGTAATCTTACTTAAAATTTACCATCGTAGAAATGTTACGCTGGTGCAGTAGCAAAACATTGAGGTTGACGCGCATTGAGACTGGATTCTCTAACGGGGCGCTCCTGGCTCCCGAGATGGTATCTAGAAATGAAATTGCAGCGCAGACGGCTCTCAGATCCCGCACTCTCTTGGGCGGATAGATGCGAAGGCCCGAGTATGTGCTGATCGCTCAGCGTCCTGACGCTTGCTTGCAGATAGATTTTTGCAGCTTTGCTCCAGATCCACAGATTGAGTCAGGATTCGAAGCGCTTTAAGAATGATTTTTGCTGACCCATTCTGGGCAAACTCATATCTGTAAGCTCGCGATGGCTGATCGATCGGTTGAATCAAGATTTTTATAAAACAAATCTCCCACTCTATCCCCAACAGCTTGGTGTTCCTGATAACCGAATGTTGGTATCAGACAAAGCATTGTCTGGTTCAGCTAGATGTGGAGATGACTCAGCTTTTACGGTTTGGAATGAGCTGTTTGGCATTCGTTATTCAAGCGATATCGGGTATTCGAGCTCAGCAACCAGGACAAAAACCACATAACAAGTCTGCCACTTTTGACTTGCTTCATCCTGTTCATTGCTCAAAGGAACCCTCCTTCACCTGAGTCGTGTGCTAGTTCGAAGAACTGGAATCGTTTGGTGGCTTTAGTAGGGCAGGCGATCGCCACCACCCGTAGTCCTTCCTCCCTTCCATACGTCTCCCAACATTTTGTGACCGTAAATTTCCGCGCTACACCTTATCCGTCGCTCTCTGGCTTCGTATCCATTCATAAGTCCCATGTTCAGTCTTCATCCGTCCATAACCCCGAAGAGGTCATCTGAATGATTAATCGAATTAGCCGCAAAATTTCTCCGACCCCCGTTTCCTCAGACGTTAGCGTTGTCGACCTGGTTAACAACTACTTCACCGCCTATAACTCCGCTCGGTTGCGGGAAGTATGCCAACTGCTGAGCCGAGATGTAATGCAGCCCGACGTTACCGTGGGACTGAGCTTGTCTGGAGCCCTTACCCCTGCGGGGTTTGGGGTATCGGTTTTGGCACCACTGATGCGTGCCGGGTTCATCGACTGGATCATCAGCACAGGAGCCAACCTCTATCACGACCTGCACTATGGTCTAGGATTTGACCTCTACGCCAGCAATCCGTTTATGGATGATGTGAAACTGCGGCAGGAAGGACGTATTCGCATCTACGACATCGTGTTTGGATATGACGTACTGTTAGAAACCGATGCCTTCATTCGAGAACTGCTGCTGGCAGAACCGTTCCAAAAGCGGATGGGAACCGCCGAGTTCCATTACCTCCTGGGCAAATACATCTATGGCGTGGAGCAAAAACTGGGAGCACCTCACTCCTGTTTGCTGTCGACCGCTTACCAGTGCGGCATTCCCATCTACACCTCATCGCCGGGCGACAGCTCGATTGGCATGAATGTGGCGGCCCTAGCACTCGAAGACTCAGCGCTGGTCATCGATCCCTCTATCGATGTGAATGAAACCGCCGCAATTGTCTATGGCGCAAGAACGCTGGAGGGTTCCAACAATGAGGGAAAGAGTGCTGCCATTATTCTGGGTGGCGGCAGTCCCAAGAACTTCCTGCTCCAAACCCAGCCCCACCTTCATGAAGTATTGGGTCTGGAAGAAAGAGGGCATGACTTCTTTGTGCAAATCACCGATGCTCGTCCAGACACGGGTGGCTTGTCGGGTGCAACCCCAAGTGAAGCCGTGAGCTGGGGCAAGGTTTCTCCAGAAGAGCTGCCCAGCACGATCGTCTGCTATACCGACAGCACGATCGCCCTCCCTCTGATGGGTGCCTATGTGATGAATCAGTGTGCACCTCGTTCCCTCAAGCGGCTGTACGATCGCCGGGACGCTTTGATGGAAACATTGCGGAATGATGCAAGGGCAGCGCGATCGCAACCCTCCAGCAGCCAGAAATCCCTCCAACAACCAACAGAAGTGGTTCCCCAACCCTCCGTTGCTACTTATCCTTGCGGCACACCCATCACTCCTATCCAATCAAATCCGGTTAAGTAGCCATAGAACCCAACTATCGGTTGTGCTCGTTGCGTTGCAGCAGGCACAACCGATAGATTTCAGGCAGATCTTGCGAGAGGCTGTCATTTGCTCCGAGGGGCGATCGCGCCTTAAGGAGAGGCGTCAGCACCAATCAAAGATTCCCAGGGAATCCCTGAATCCCGTGCCAAGTATTCGGCAACCGCCCGTGCGCCGTTCTGGTTTAGATGGCTGGGATCCGCAAAGTAGCTATGCTGAGTTGTCCATTGTTGTCGCAAATTTCGAAAGCCAAAGTCCCCCTGATTAGCAAGGCGCTGCATGTATTGCTGGAACTGTTGCTCGCGGGTTTGCCGAAAGCGATCCATATAGTCGCGGTTAAGGGGCAAACTGACGAAGATGAGGGGGATTTGGCGATCGTCTAGATACCGCGCCACCTGCAAGGTTGCCTCCGCCTGCACGCCTCCAAGCTGAAACGTGGCATAGTTGCTGTCGTACCGCCCAGCCACACGGGGAAACTGACGATAGTAGGTAGCGGGATTGTATTGGTCAGTTATTGCACGAAACCCGCTCTCATCCAGATCAAAAATATTGGAACGCTGGGGTATGGCAGTCAGGACAGGGGCAGCGGAAGTCGCAGATTGGGGCAGTTCTGGTGGTGGCAAGCAGGGTAAGCGACCAAACAATGTTCCTGCTAGATGCGTCGCATCCACACAAAACGATTCAATGTCATAGATTGCCAAGGGAAGAGGAAGCGGGCGATCGCCCGCCATCAATTGCTGATAACCGGGAGATGTCACGATCCCGTCATAGGTCACATCGGCTCGCCCGCTGTTGAACGCCCTAGAACCATCGGCCCACAGCACCAGCCGGGGCAGCTGTTCACTGGCCAACAACTGTCGCAGCTTAAAATCCACGACCTGAGCCGTTGCACCGTTAATGCTGAAGTTATAAGCCGTCACAGAGGGCAGCCCCCGCTGAGCCAATGCCTCTTGCAGCACCGTAGGATCAACGCCCTGCAATGCTCGTGAACTCCCCACGATCAACACATCAGGTGGCCCATTGGAAAGCAGGTAATTGCTGTAAAATGCAAGCTGCTGATCGAGCAGTTCGCTATTAAAGGTTGGAAAGTCTGGCAGGAATGACCCTGGATCAGTAGGAAGAACTTGCGTTTCAGCCATCGCAACGGTCGAGGGCGATATTGAAGAATTCGCCATCGCAGGGTCTACCCCTGCTGCTCCCAGACCCATCAACATTCCCGCAAGCATCCCAGCAGTTCTCGACCAACGCCAGGATATCCAACAGGTTTTCTCACAACATCCCATGACCTAAGGGCTTATCCATGCAGACTCTCACCTGGATCGTGCCACAGGACTTGGGCGATCGTGGCAACCTTAAACTTTTGAAACTTCCTGATTTCAACAATTGTCTCGACAATCAGCCAAAATTCCTTGATGGGGAACTGTACTCCGCCGAGTTTTTTCATCAAGCATTGGCAGAACTTCCGCAAAACTTGCGTCATCCTGAGCGACTTTGTCGATGGTGCAGCCGCGTCGCAAACACACCATCAACAAAACGCATAAGTCCTCATTGGGTTGAAGTACGTGAAACTTACGATCAGAGAGAACCATCAATAACACAATGGAATCTTTTGAGGTTTAAGCGATCGCGCTTACTAACAAAGAGAGCATTACACTTCGCCACAGGCACTTTCCAGTAAATCTATAATTGCTTAGAAATACCTTGAGTTTTTGATCAAAGCTCGGCATCTTCGTCGTCTTTAGGCCCGACGGCCATTTGCACCACGAAGGTCGGATTTTGACTACCAGACTGGTGATAACGATCGGCCCATTGACGCAGCACCTCATCCAACTCCGACAGGGCATCGTCGATACGCTCGGGAGGGATGTCCAACGTCTCCAGCATCCGCACAACATGGATTTGGCCTTCAGCCCAATCTCGCATCAAGCGGAAATAGCGAGCCGTATCTTCAATCATCGTATAGGTGCGCTCTTCCTTATCCTCCGAGGAGTAATAGGGCTGGGTGAGCGCATAGAAGGGCATACCCCAGGGGGAATCAATACGAACGATAGTCGCCGAGTAAAGCAACCGCCGCTTGATATGCTCGGCAAGGGCTTCGCTCATGGGCAACCGCCGTTCTTCCGGCAAGTTTTCTTGAGAACGGGTATGCAAAAATTCAATAATGTCCATTAGCTGGAAGGACGTGATCATCTGCCCATCAGGGATATTGGGAGGCAGCTTTTCTTCCAACTGGCGTTTTTCGGTCAGGGTAAGGCTAGAACCCGAGATGCGCGATCGCCCGGGTTGCCAAGGGAACTGCTCCAACCACACATGAGGAAATTGGATCAGATAGCTAGGTTCCTGCGAACCCAGCATTTTCAGCAGCTTTCCTTCAGTAAGAGCTTGTCGCACCTCTTCAACAATGACCTTGACCCGCTTCGGTTCGATATGGTGCAGGTGGCCGGTCATCCGCAGGTTTTGATCCTGCTCCAAATAAGTCATATAAATAGCGCATTTTGCAGCCGTAGCAGCTGCATCCAGGAAGGCACCATGGCGGTGTCCACCTGTCCGCATGGCACTAAAAGCTAAATAGAGCATGATCTGATCCATGGCGCTGGGTCCAAGGCGTTTGATCAGATCTAAATCTCGGCTCATGTCAACAAAACTCAATCAACTTCAAGATATATGATTCTATAAAAGATATTCCGGCTCACCCTTAATAAACAGAGCGGCACGGAGGTAGAGGCGAGTTAACGCAATAATGCTTTGAATAACGTTAGTTTAATGCATTTCGCGTCAGCCATTCTATCTTCGATAGGTAGGATGCGGTGTCTCGACATTTGCTTTCACAATCAACTATTCGAGGAAATTGCGCCTTTACTTATAATGCCCCAACAATCCGTAAATCTAGCAGGGTAATAAAAAAACCTGTCTGGATAGCAGAGAGCTGCACAGCAAATAATGCTGGACTCTCGCTCCGACAGGTTGGTTGCAAGGAAAAACGATCATGGCGAATTCAGTCGATCATTGGATACCAAAGAAACTACGCACAGTTTGGTAGTTCGCAGCGTCCACTTCCACGGTGGAAGAACTCTGCCTCTGGACGAAAAGAATCAGCGATTTGCTCCTTTTCTGCAAACGCATTGAGTGGTAGACTAACGTTATTAGCCGAAACTGTGAGTTCAAAGCCGCCTAGAACGGACAATAGAGAGGCGGCAGAAAGAGTCAAAATTGAGATAAGCATGGAAGGCGTTCCGTGTTCAGTTTTCTATTACTTGTTACGCCTGTTGCTGTGCTTCGTCAGGAAATTCGCAGCATCTTCATTCAGTTTTCTGTAGATTCTCCACGCGCAACCAGTTGCCATAAGCATTCAGATGTCCCTGAATACTTACGTTTTGACCGTTCTCAATTTTTTTCAACCGCTCATAAATAACGTGGCTGAGTGCAACAAGCTTGATCGCTTTACCCTGTTCCGCTTTGGGTTGTTGGCACTGCAACCAGTAAGTTTCCAGTTGTTGTGCTCCGTTCACTTCCCGGTGGAAAACACCGATGTAGCTCGACAAACTCGACAAATAGGTTGACTGCTTCGGTACGGCAATGCGCGTTTCCTTGGGCGGGGGCAATGGCTCGGTCGGGTAGCATTCTGGATGATTCAGAACGGTCTCTTGCACAGTCTGCCAGGTCGATGCTATGGGTTGATTGATTAAGCTTGGAATCACAGCGGCAGGGGCGATCGCATCCGTGAGCAAAGCCTGTTGCAACGTCCGAACAGCCAGCGATCGCGGCGAACACTGTTGCTCTACACAAAGCGCGGCGGCCATCCCTGCTGCCTGCCCCAGCCCCATCACCGTCGGTTGCAAGCGCGTTGCCCCATTTGCGATATGAGACACTGAAATATTTTTCTCGCACACCAGCAAGCCATCCACCGTTTGCGGAACGAGGCAGCGATAGGGAAGGGCGAACGGAACGCCTGTCCAGCGCCCACCCCAATGCAAGGAGCGAGATTGCAGTGGCAAACTGTGGCCTGGATAGTGATGATCGTTAGGATAGTTGCCAATAGCGATCGCCTCTACCGTGCCATCGGGTAACAAGGGTAGCGGCGCGACCGATGCGTCTGGCAATGGCAGTAAATCTGCTTCGCATACAGTTTTTAGCCCGACGACGCGACGGCTCTCTCGAAAATAAGGATGCAGAGCAAAGGCACCGTCACCCATCGATCGAGCATCTTGAGGGAAGGTGTCAGCCGCGAGGCCATAGCGATCGCCCAATTCTCTCTGGATGACATGGGCAAAATGCTGACTATAGTCCCGGGCGTCCTGAAAGAATGCCTGTCGCTCTGCGTCAGATCCAAGTAATCGGTTCAGGTTTTCTCCATAGTCATTGCCGTTTTGCGGCCAATTGATCATGAAGCGATCGCCCGGTAAGCGACCGTAATTCAAAAATGCTTCAACCCCGTAACCATCCCAGGCTCCGACAAAGGGATGGTCAGCAGATGGGCGATCGGGCAATGGGATAGAGGGTGCCGCGCTACCGCCAACATCCTGCATAACCACCACCCAGGTTGGAGCTTGCACCGGATAGTGCTGCATCCAGCCCTCTAAAACCTTAGGAGCACTGGCCTCTCCCAGATCCGACTGCAGTTCCCAACCCCAGCGATGCGGAACCTCTGCCAAGGCGAGCAGATCCCCAAGTTCGGTGCCATCGAGGATGACATCGGCAGTAATGTGGTAGTCGGCAAATTCAACAGTAGTCAGGCGATCGCCCTGCATCTTCGCTGCCAGCGGAACCTGTCCCGCAATCCACTGTAAATTGGGCAGTGCCGCAACCCAATCGGCAAAGATTTCGGCTCCGATTCGGGGTTCATAGGTAAAGAAGCTGACCCAAGCATGATCCAACCCTCCAGGCTGACGCTGCTCAAGTTCGCGCAGAAACGCACCCCACAGCCCCGTTTGTAAGGACAATAGCTCGTTGCCGTCAGGCGCGCTAACCCCCGCTGCTGTGAGCATGCCGCCCAGCCAAGAAAATTCGCTGACCAAAAGAGTTCGCGCACCACGACGGGCAGCCTGAATAGCCGCTGCCGTCCCGCCGGTTCCACCCCCAACGACCAGCACCTCTGTGCTCAGATATTCCATGCGCGTTTGCGACCCAGCTCAACGACAAAGAAGTAGACCTTACGCAAGCCTGACAGATTGAACCCCAAACTCTCGGCAAATCTGCCTCTTCGAGGCATGAACGGTTCTTAGCGATAAATCACCTAGAGAGGGAGTGATTACTCGTCGTCGTACGCTTCATCATCGTCGTCAGCAACCTCATTGGGTGCAACCGACATCGCGGATACGACAGCTCCCATTTCCAGCTTCTCGCGCACCTGCGCCTCGACTTCTACAGCAACCTTAGGATTTTCCTTCATATACTTAATGGCATTGTCGCGACCCTGGCTAATGTTCTCGCCCTGGTAGCTATACCACGCGCCCTTGCGGATGACGATTCCTGTTTCTTCGGCAAGATCCAACATACAGCCAAGAGATGAAATTCCTTGTCCGAAGATAATGTCGAACTCAGCAATGCGGAATGGAGGCGCAACCTTGTTTTTAGCTACTTTGACCTTGGCTCGAATACCAAATTCTTCCGACCCTTTTTTGAGCGTTTGAATTCGGCGAATGTCCAAACGCACCGAGGCATAAAACTTGAGAGCATTGCCGCCAGTGGTCGTCTCAGGGTTACCGTAGGTGACACCAATTTTGAGGCGCAACTGGTTGAGGAAAATGACGCTGCATCCCGTTCTGCCGATGTTGCCCGTGATTTTCCGTAGAGCCTGGCTCATGAGACGGGCTTGTAGACCGACATGGGTATCGCCCATTTCCCCTTCAATCTCAGCCCGGGGAACAAGGGCGGCAACGGAGTCAACCACCACAATATCCACAGCAGTCGATCGCACCAGTTGATCCACGATTTCCAAAGCCGCTTCCCCTGTATCGGGCTGGGAAACCAGCAAGTTTTCGATATCGACGCCCAAAGCGCCTGCATAGGCGGGGTCAAGGGCATGTTCTGCATCGACGAAGGCCGCAATGCCTCCAGCCTTTTGTACCTCGGCGATCGCATGTAGGGCCAGGGTTGTTTTACCCGAACTCTCGGGGCCATAAATCTCAATGACCCGCCCTTTGGGCAATCCACCACCCAAAGCCAGGTCAAGGGTGAGCGCGCCAGTGGAAACCGTTTCCACCTTCATGCGAGAAGCATCACCTAAACGCATAATGGTGCCTTTGCCAAAATTTCGCTCGATCTGGTTCATCACCATGCTGAGCGCTTTTGCTTTTTCTGTGGACGGATCAGTTGCTTTTGCCATGAGTGCCTCAAACCAGGACAGATGCGAGATGAGTAGATGTTACAAACAAATTATTGAACGGAGATAACAGCCAAAATACGCGAGCCCTCCAGCCGAGGTGCCTGAATAGGCAGAAATACTTGGATTGGAAAGAGGGTGGGGCGATCGCCAACAGCTCAGTCACAACCGTAACTATCGAGACAGACAAGCGGGATAGAAAACAATGTGAGAGCTTCCTATCACTCTAAAGAAATCCCCGCAGATTACAAGGAAATCTTTGCTAAATTTCCCAACAAGGAATAGCCGAGACCCTGAGCAATTCTAAAAAATCAAACAACGTTTGTCCGATAAATTTTGACGGTGACAAGGGTAAGGGCAAACCGTTTGCCAGCCCCACAACCTGCACTCAGACTTTAGGCGACATCGCGAGAGTGGAGTTTATAAACTCGCCATTCACTCGCCGTAAATTTCCATGCACTAGATTACAGAAGATGGCCATAAAATACAAGTGTACTAAAAATTGAGGTGTTTAAGGTTAGAATTAAGGCCAAAATCATGCGATTCTGCCGATATCTTCTAATCCCTTAGAAAAGTTGCGGGTCGATCTCTGCGGGTCGATCACCAACACTCCATCGACACCGCCAAAAACGCAGTTGAGGTCGATCCCTCTCCGCTAGAACAGCCAATGACTTTTGACAGATCCTCGCAACGGGATTCTATATATTAGTACAGACACCGATCGACAATACAAATGAACTGTGATTATTAAAACTGAGCTATTGAATGCAATTGTTTAATTTCGATACAGAAACGACCCCGGATTTGGTCCTGAGCGTAGCGGGGCTAACCACTTACCTCCAAGCTGTACTAGAGCAGGATCCGCAACTGCAACAAGTATGGGTTACAGGAGAAGTATCAAGCTGCAATGCTCACCGCAGTGGCACCTTTTTCACCCTACAGGATCCCGATGAATCCGCTGCGATTCAATGTGTGGTGTGGAAGAGTCAGCTCGACCAGCTTATAGAACGGCCCCAGGCTGGTGCACAGCTGATGGTATTGGGACGCGTGCGGCTCTACCCAGCACGAGGCACCTATCAACTCACGGCTTGGCAGGTGTTGCCCGCAGGGGAAGGGCTGCGAGCCCTACGCTATCGGCAGTTGCGCGATCGCCTCCAGGCAGAGGGGTTGTTTGCCCTAGAGTTGAAGCGATCGCTGCCGCCCCATCCCCAGACCCTTGCCGTTGTCACATCAGCACAGGCTGCCGCTTGGGGGGATATTCAGCGCACCCTGCGGCAACGCTATCCGGGCTTAGCCGTATTGCTTTCACCCGCGATCGTTCAGGGGGATCAGGCTCCCAACTCCATTGCCCGAGCTATCCGGCGCGTGGAGCGGGATGGACGAGCCGAGGTGATCATTCTGGCGCGAGGCGGGGGCGCAACCGAGGATTTGGAGTGCTTCAACGATGAGCGGGTTGTGCGAGCCATAGCCGATTGCCCCTTGCCTCTAGTAACTGGCATTGGGCATCAAAGAGACGAGTCGCTAGCCGATTTGGCGGCAGATGTTGCAGCCCACACCCCAACCGCAGCGGCGGAGCAAGTTGTTCCCCAGCTTGTGGATCTGGTCGCCGACCACACCCGCCGTGTCACCCGAATTCGGCAGACATTTGATGCCTGCTTCCAACAGCATTGCCAACAGTTAGATGGGTTGCGCGATCGCCTCCAACGCTTGCGCCTAGAGCAGCAACTGGAGCACCACCACCAGCTACTCGGCTGGCGGCGGCAGCGATTGCTCCAAACAGCATCGATGCGGATGCAGCGCGAACAGCAACGGTGTCAAGCGCTCCGGCAGACCCTGCAAAGCCTTGACCCAGCGGCGGTACTCCAGCGGGGCTATGCGGTGGTGCGGCAAGAGCAAGGGGGCATCGTGCGATCGCCCACCGAGGTGCAACCTGGCGATCGCCTGCGACTGCAACTGGCAGATGGGGAGGTGCAGGTGCAAGTCATTGACCCCAAAACCCCCACCTCGGATTAGCTTGGTGTTTTTGAACGGTTTCTTATTATGCCTATATCCAAATCTAAATCAAACGTTGAAGCAAGCACGCCTTCTGACAGCAGTGTCTCCACAAGCTGGGTTTACGAAGACTCTGTGGCTCAGGTTGAACAAATCATTGAACGCATCGAAGCCGGAGATTTACCTCTGGCAGAGGTATTCAATCAGTTCACCCAAGCTATGCAACAGCTCAACCAGTGCGAGACATTTTTGAATCAGCAACAACAGCAGATGGATGTGCTGATTGAAACATTGAGTGATGAAGACGACGAAAATTTTTGACTCGGTACGGTGGAATTTAGCACCACTCAAATCGATGCACACCGCAGGGGGTGCGTTAGGATAATGGCTCTAGCATGGTAAAAATGCCTGCCCCGAAAGCTAGTAACTTGCATGACAATGGAAGCGGTGGGGGGCGGCGATCGCATTACCTCCACTCCTATCGTTTGCCGTCAAGTCAACTATTCCTCGTCCCCTCTCGTTGGTTTCTGGGAGTCGCGCTGTGCCTGCTGATGTCGTCGAAATTTTTTCCGCCGATGAAGTCCGTCGAACCGTGACAAGATTGGCATCAGAGATTGTAGAACGAGCGGGCGATCGCCTTTCAGACTTAGCACTGATGGGTATTTTTACCCGTGGTGTTCCCCTAGCCGATCGGCTGGCACGACAAATCGAAGCGCTCGAATCCATCCATCTCCCTGTTGGTCATCTCGACATCACGTTTTATCGAGACGATCTGGATCAGATTAACCTGCGCACTCCCGAGAAAACAGAGATCCCCTTCGATCCCTCTGGGCGCATCATTGTCTTGGTCGACGATGTCATCTATCAGGGGCGCACCGTTCGTGCAGCCCTCAATGCTGTTAATGAGTATGGACGCCCAGAAGCCATCTGGCTGGCCGTGCTTATTGATCGGGGGCATCGCAACGTGCCGATTCATCCTGATTTTGTCGGCAAGCGTCTACCAACAGCCCGAGAAGAAAATGTCAAAGTCTACTTGCAGGATATCGATGGGCGCGATGCAGTTGAACTGTTGACCCGCAGTTGACCCATCTATCCAAAATTTCTGTTGGAGTTTGACCGTACAAATTCTTTCAGGGATTTTCGATCGATCCGCAGTCCAGCGCCATTTGAGCTTTCTCGATCATTAATCTGTCGCATGAGAACTGAACAAACAAGTCCCTCTCACATGAGCCAATCTTCTGAAATCTCAGGTGCCAATTTTGCGTTGCCTGACCTGCAATCGTTACCAGAAACACCCATCGACTCCCCAGTAGATGCCCTGCTCGATCGCTTTGCCCATTTCGGGGTGGAATTGGGCTTGGAGCGAATTCAGCGGCTATTGCAGGCGCTTGGCAATCCGCATACTCAGCTTCCGGTCATTCATGTAGCTGGCAGTAATGGTAAAGGCTCTGTCTGTGCCTATCTTTCAGCCGTATTGACCCATGCAGGTTATCGGGTTGGCCGCTACATTTCTCCCCATTTGGTAGATTGGACGGAGCGTATCAGCATTAATGAAACAGCGATTACCCCTGAAGCGTTTTATCACGCGTTGCAAACAGTCATAGCCGCCATCGATCGCAATTTTCCCTCTCCCACACAATTTGAGGTCGTCACGGCTGCAGCCTGGCTCTACTTCGCCCAACAGCAGGTTGATGTAGCCATTATGGAAGTCGGCTTGGGAGGACGTTTGGATGCCACCAATGTGTGCGATCGCCCCCTCGTTAGCGTGATTACTTCCCTTAGCATGGAACACTGGCAACGGCTAGGCCCCACACTGGCAGACATTACCCGCGAGAAGGCCGGTATCTTGAAGCCAGGATGCCCAGCCGTCATTGCGCCTCAACCCGAAGCAGCGCAAGCTGTGCTGCAACATCAACTGGCAAGGCTAAATTGTCCCGTTACTTGGGTACAGCCAGCCCTAGCGGCGGGGGAGGGTTGGGCCGAGTTTTGGGATATCCCTCCTGTAACAGCAACGCCGTCCCATACCAAACCGATGGCCTCGTCCCCCGCACAGTCGGAACAGTCGGAACCGCTGAAATATCACTTGCCTCTAGGTGGAGCGCACCAACGAATTAACTCGGCAGTAGCGATCGCCACCCTCCGCATTCTGCAAGCCCAGGGTTGGCCTCTAAGCAATCAAATCATTGTTGAGGGTATTGCCAAAACACGCTGGCCAGGGCGAATGCAGTGGCTCACCTGGCAAGATCGACCGTTGTTAATTGATGGTGCCCACAATCCAGCTGGGGCAGAGATGCTCCGGCAATATGTAGATGAGAGCAATCGTACGCCCTCGCCCATTTCCTGGGTCATCGGCATGATGGGTAACAAAGATCATGCTGATTTACTGCGGGCTTTATTGCGGAAAGGCGATCGGCTTTATTTGGTGCCTGTCCCTGGCCACCTTACGGCGAACATAGAGACTCTAACGAACCTTGCCCACGACCTTTGCCCCCAGCTTGCCTCTGTCGCTGACTACCCAGACGAACGGCAAGCAATTACAGCAGCCGATCGCGAAAATGCAACAGGCACACTTGTTTTGTGCGGTTCGCTGTATCTCATTGGGCATTTCCTCCGACATGCGACACCGACAACTCCGCAGTCCTACCTACCGTTAAAGTCTCAATATTGACAATAAAAAACTACCTATCGTTTATTGTTTTCCTAAGCACAGGACAAACAGCGGCATTCTAATTGAATTTGTTGATGGTGGGGTCGCGATATGGCCACACCATCAACAAAATACGTACGGCCTGAGTTCTAAGGTTCTTGCCATGCCATGCCATGTTATTCATTAAAAAAACGTCTCTAGCAATACGCAGCAATACACCCAGAACCTATAAACGCATCGCAAAGCGATACCTCCATTCAGACTGATTCAGCTAAGTATTCTTAAAAACATGAACATATGAACATCGACAGGAAGGTTGGTAAAACCACCTACTTTGAAACAAAAATTCATATAACTTTATTCTATTTCCTTTTTAAGACCATATAAATATTTGCAGAAATCAGCTCTGCACGCCACTTTTTATCTATTTATGAGCGCCTATCTTTTTTTGAATTGTTACACTTGTATAAAGGATCGATATATATCGATAGCTTTTCACTAAGCGAATACCCCTATTTGCCAAGAACTGTAAAGCTGACTCCTCAGGATTGCCTGAGCAACTGTGATCCCGAGCTTTACGAAATAGCCAGTTGATGGTAGTCGACTTTACAGAGTCTGGGTAGGGTGGGTGTTAGCGTTAGATTGACGTTCATTATGGATACACTCCTCTAGAGTTATGGCTCAAATCATTGATCCCCTACCGCAGGGAAATAGTGATGCAATCCTTTGCTGCTATGTCAATGCGACTAGCAAAATTCAGGTTGCGCGCGTAACCAACATTCCGAATTGGTACTTCGAGCGAGTTGTTTTTCCAGGTCAACGGCTACTTTTTGAGGCCGTTCCTGAAGCTCTGCTGGAAATTCATTGTGGAATGATGGCCAGTGCAATTCTCTCTGATACAATCCCCTGCGATCGCCTCCGAATCGAAGCAGAACTAGATGCCTCTTTGAATAGCGATGAAGTTGTTCCGGATGAGCCTGCTCTAGCTCGTAAGCCCGTCCCTGCAACATCTACTGCTGATTAGATCCCTGAGTGAATAGATCTGCTCAATAAAGATTAAGTTTGTTTGGATACTTTTTTGAAAAACCGCAAATTAGATAACTTTTCCTGTTTTACCCGGCTGTTGATTCTCAATAAGAGATGCTCTTAAAACGTCTCTAAATTTCTCGCTTTCGCTTTCACTAATCCCTTACGTTGCTTCTGACCCGAGAAGATTAAACCTAATGAGTCTTGAGCGTTAATGCGTTCTTTTCTTAAGAGCGTTGTATCTTCAAAACAGCTAGCAATTCTTTTCAGTCTCTGTTCTATCGCCTCCACGGAAAGCGTTCAGAGCAAACTCAAACATTGAACGGGCAATCTTCTCATCGGTTGAGGGTTGCCCGTTTGTTGTGAAGGAACACGACATGTTTCGATCTAGCCCATTGCTCGGCATAATGAGGATGTGTCGTTCGGAGGGTGGTTATGAATCTCCCATCTTTTTTGTGGCTCTGGCGCATTGCGGCTTGGTCGATGGGGTTGTCTTTATTCACCTACCTACTGTTGGCTATTTCAGGTCTGAGCATTCGAGGGCAACGGCGTGTCGACAAACCCTATCCCAACTGGCTGCGTCCTTTACATATTGGGCTGGGCGTTAGTTTGGTCAGCTTGGTAGTGTTGCTCCTAGGGATTGGCCTTGTCGGCACGTTGGGACATTACGGGACGTTGGGGCATTCGGCTCATTTGCCCATTGGGCTTACCGTATCGGCACTGACATTGTTTTCGGCCTGGAGCGCCAGCCGCATTAGCCCAGCCCGACCCTGGGCACGATCGCTCCACTTGGGAACGAATGCAGTTCTTTTCGTAGGCTTTTTAGGCGTGCTGGCAACGGGCTGGCAGGTGGTGCAGAAATACTTGCCTTAGGAAATTTCTGACACCACATAGACCTATCGTAGGGTGCCGTTAGCGGAGCATAACGAACCATTTTGTTCATCACGTCTGAGTCACAACTATTTCGAGCGATCGCCTTAGCGATACAATTTGATTGGCCTTCTTTGTGAAGTTTCTTAACTTGCGCTTGGAGTACAGCCAGACTCTTTTTAGGAACATCTTTTTTGACCGTCCGCTTGGAACCATTTATGTCTTCTGCAATGCCTCCTCCGGCTTCTTCGACAGAACTACCCCAAGTTTTTCGTCTTTCTCCCCTAGTTCGCATCACGCTACTGCTGTTGTACATCGCCCTAACGGTGCCGCTACCGTTTCTAGCCGAAATGACGCAGGCTCCAGTTCCAGGCTGGGGATTAGCGATCGCCCTTAGCCTAGGTGCGATCGCCCTCTATGCCGTGCTCAGTGAGCGCGTCGTCCTGAGCGACACAGCCATTGTGGTCACGTATCCAGCCTGGGTTCCTCGGTTCTGGCGCAAAGGGTGGAGCCTGCCCTGGGCCGACATCAAAGCCCTCAAACCTCGCACCACTGGGCAAGGGGGCTTGGTCTACTACTTTCTAACCCAGTCTGGGGAAGCTCGCCTCTTGCCGATGCGTGTCGCTGGATTCAACCGCTTGGTACAAAGCGTTCAGGCCAAAACGGGCATCGATACCCAAGATGTTCGCCCTCTGGCACAACCATGGATGTACTTCATCCTGTTAGGCTTTACGCTACTCCTTTTAATGGTAGATACTTGGACGATTTGGACCGTCTTCACATTTGATGGCGGAATGGCAGGAGGCATGACGCTTTGAACCCAGTCTTGCAACTTGAACAGGTGAACTTACGGGCGCAGGGCAGCGGAGAACCTATCCTCCAAGACCTTTCGCTGATGGTGAATGAAGGCGATCGCATCGCAATTGTTGGCCCTTCTGGTAGTGGTAAAACGCACCTGTTGCGGTTGCTCAATCGATTGAGTGAAGCAAGTGCCGGTTCTGTCCTCTATCGCGGGCAAGCGATCGCCACGATGCCCGTACGACAACTGCGGCAAAAGGTGACACTGGTTTTGCAGGAGTCGCGCTTACTGGGGCTGACCGTACAGGAAACGCTCTCTTACCCCCTCGAACTACAGGGATTTTCCAAAGATGCCATTCAGCATCGGATGATGACCTGGCTGGAACGGCTACACTTTCCGATGGAATGGATGTCAGCACAGGAGGGAGAGCTATCGGTAGGTCAGCGGCAATGGGTGGCGATCGCCCGCTGCTTGATGATGGAACCCGACATTTTGCTGCTAGATGAACCAACCGCAGCCCTGGATGTTGGGCGGGGCGAAGCCCTCATCCACCTGCTCCATGACACTGCACTGCCCCATCCCACAACAGTGCTGATGGTGACACATCAACTAGATTTGGCAGAGCTGTTTTGTAGTCGCATGCTCTATCTCAAGCAGGGACAAATCGCTTCGGACATGTCCGCAAAAGACGTAGATTGGCCATCTATTCACCAAGATCTGCTGGAAACGGAACGGCAAGAAGCCGAGCATTGGGAAGATCCCCACTGGTCATAAGCTGAACGCTGAAACCCTTCCGTGATGCCATCCTGGATTCAATCAGCTAAACGTCAAGGAACCGCTTGACACTGACAGAACTTACACAATTTGTTGATGGTGTGGCCGCGACGCGGCCGTATTTGTTTAGCGTCGGGTCTTCGTTTTCTAACGCGAGAAGGATGCGCAAACAGATAGTGGGCTTATAGGGTTTAGGCGGAACGTTACCCCATCCACCGATTGATACCGTGTTGTCCCCTTGT
>JADEXA010000064.1 GCA_015207365.1 Vacuolonema iberomarrocanum LEGE 07170 | reverse complement strand
CTAAACCCTATAAGCCCACTATCTGTTTGCGCATCCTTCTCGCGTTAGAAAACGAAGACCCGACGCTAAACAAATACGGCGCGCCGCGCCCCACACAACCGTACTTAACTAACGCGCATAGCGCTATGAGTTAGCAGGTGCAATTAAACCTAAAACTCTAAAAACCTGTGCCGCCCGCAGCGCGGGCGGCACAGGTTTTTAGGGTCTGTTTTTTCATCATGCCGAGCTACTTATCAAATCCGCTTGAAGAACCCAAATATCGTTTGCACCCGCTGCGCTACAGCGGGTGCAAACGATATTTGGGTTTTACGGAGGATTGTGATTAATCGGATTTGATATTACTCATGCCAGGACTTGCAGGTGATGATGGATGAACTCGGTGGCGATCGCTCGTCGCCGGGTCAACACCACGCCACCCAATCCCGTCGTCCACCAGCCCGTTGCCTGATCGGGCGATCGCCACAACTCCAGATGCGGCACGTCTGGATCGCAGTAGAATCCCGCTGATGCACCACCCAGAGTGGCCGAACTCCAGTGGGTAAAGCGATCGTGGCTCACCCTATACACCGGAAAGTTCGCCCAACCCGGCATACCCCAGCCATCCACCGCAATCACGCCACGCACTGTCCCGCCCTGGAGTTGCCAGAGATGGGCGGCGGCGATCGCCCCTACCACGCCTGCACTGAACGCCACAATCTCTAATCCCTCAGGCTGCGTTTGCGATTCACGGCGCTGCGCGACAGCCTGCACAGTGGATTGAATGAAGTCCAATACCTCCAGCGGCGAGTAGGGCGCTTTTTGATCGGCAGGAAAAAGATGGACGGGTTCGGGGAGAGCGATCGCGGCAAGGAACTGCTGGGTCAATTCCGCAGAATGCACCCCTGGACAAACAAGTAAGGTCATAGCAATCGAGGTCGCCGTAAACGACTTCAAGAGAACGTCAAAAAGCAGCGAAAACACCAAAGAGTCTATCCTTCCTGGCGCGATCGCCCTTAACATTGTTCAATTTTGAGCTAGGGTCTTAGGCGGAACCTCTCCCCGTTGCCATCATGTCAGAGCCAATTCTTTATGTTGCCGTCACCAACCATGGGTTTGGCCATGCCACCCGCACGGCGTCTGTTGTTGCCGAGATTCAGCAACGATGCCCAGACATTCGCGTCATCCTGACCACCACCGCTCCCCGTTGGTTGCTGGAAGCTTATGTGGATGGCGATTTCATCCATCGCCCCCGTGCCTTTGATATTGGGGTGATGCAGAGCGACAGCATCCAAATGGATAAGCCCGCTACCTTGGAGAAGCTGCAAGATATTCGGCAACGGGCCAATGCCACGATCGCCTCTGAAGTCGCTTTCCTTAAGCAAAACCGGGTCGGGCTGATCCTCGCCGACATTCCACCGCTGATGGCTCCGATCGCCCGAGCGGCAGGCATCCCCTGCTGGATGATGAGCAACTTTGGCTGGGACTTTATCTATCGCGACTGGGGGGGCGAACACGACTGGGGCAACGACTTTATCGAAATCGCCGACTGGATTGCTGAGTGCTTCGGGCAGTGCGATCGCCTCTATCGCCTCCCCTTCCACGAACCCATGAGCGCCTTTCCCACCATCGTTGATACCGGACTCACGGGCGGCAACCCGCGCCACACCCCCGACGAGATGCGCGCCATGCTCAACGTCACTGCACCGCGCGAAAAGACGGTGATGATTACCTTTGGGGGCTTGGGGCTGGCTGAAATTCCCTACGATGGGCTAGCGCAATTCCCCGACTGGCAGTTCATTACTTTCGGTGACACCGCGCCTGATCTGCCCAACATCATCAAGATCAAGAACCGTCGGTTGCGCCCCGTCGATATCTTTGGCCTGTGCGGACGGGTGATTTCAAAACCGGGCTATGGCACATTCTCGGAGGTCTGTCGCACCAACACCCCCCTCGTTACCCTGACGCGACGCGACTTTGCTGAAGCCCAAGTGCTCATTAATGGAGTCTGCGATGTCGTGCCCCATCAAGTGCTGGAGCCAGACGAGTTCTACAGCTGCAATTGGGAGTTTCTCCGGGAAGACCCGCAACCACCCCGCAATCCGGGGTCTGTAGCGTGTAATGGGAATGAGGCGATCGCCCAGGATGTCATCGATTACCTGATGGCTGGTTCGTAAACCACAAAGGCACGAAGACACAAAGCGTCATTTGTGTTTGTATCTCCAGAAAAGGGGTGGTGCTGGAGTCAGGGAGGGGATTGGTAGGATGAGGAGAAGGCGATCGCTGGATGCGGCAGCCACTTGGAACGTTTGAGGGAGCGATCGCATGGTTACGCAAGCAGAAACCAAAACCTTATATACGCCGGAAGAATATCTCGAATTTGAGATTGATTCAGACATCCGCCATGAGTACAACAATGGGGAAATTATTCCAATGACGGGTGGCACCCCGAATCACAACCGTATCAGCGGCAATCTCTACATTGCTTTGAGTCTTTCTCTAAAACGTGAACCCTATGAGACGTTTCATGTGGATCAACGCTTGTGGATTCCAGCGACTGAGTCCTACGCCTATCCCGATGTGATGGTGCTTCCAAAGCCAATCGAACTGCAAATGGGTCGAAAAGACACGGTTGTGAATCCTTGCTTCATTGCTGAAGTCCTGTCGCTGTCAACGCAAAACTACGATCGTGGCAAAAAATTTGTTGCCTATCGGTCAATTCCTACGTTTCAGGAATATCTCCTCATCGATCAGTACGAAATTCACGTTGAGCACCATGTCAGAACGGCAGTGAATCAGTGGTTGTTTTCAGAGTATGACGATCCAACGGTTACGCTTTCATTCCATACGTTTGAGTTTCAAGTTCAAATTGCCGATCTCTACGAAAACATCGACTTTTTAGAATCTTGACCCTGACCCGCCCGCGAATAAATTGCGGGAATCGACAGTAGGCCACTGCCTACATCAGATCATCCTGCCCCTGTCCCATCCCACAATCAAAAATCTAAAATCGCTCAAACGCCCACTGGTCGCCAATCAATGCCTCTAGCTGTGCCTTGAGCTGGGGTAGAAAAACGTTGGGGTCATTCAACTGCTGCTGGGTAAACCAAGCTTCAATCGCCTCTGGAGATTCAATGCCCTGCGCCCCCGCTGCCTGTTCTAACATCTGGCGGCTTAGTTGCTGCAATTGCTCAAGCTGCGGATGCCCTTGGCCTCGCTGGGTGCAGAGGAACAGAGCGTAAGCGGCCAACAAACCCTTCAATTCATCGCTCTGGGACACGGCATTGAATAAATCTGTGATTTGCTGAATTGCTTGTGGCAAGGGGACTTGAATCCGCAGGGAGAGCCACACAGCTTGTGCCCGATAGCTGAGGGTATGGGTTTCAGCGGTCGCCCCCAAGTTACTTAACACGGCGAACAGCTTTCTGTAAGCTCGTACCTGGCTAAGCGCCTGTGCAGCCTGGAGATTCAGCTCAAGTTGACGAACCTTGTCTCCCGTTTCTCCCGCTACATTTGCCAGGGTGGTGGCTTTACCTTTGACGTCGCCAATCCGTTCTAGGATATCGAGGGATTGCTGCCATAAGCTGAGGGCACGATCGACCTCTCCCTGCTGAGCGATTATCCCGGCCATGTTATTGAGGGTGGCAGCTTTGCCTCTTACATCGCCAATCCGCTCTAGGATGTCGAGGGATTGCTGCCATAGGCTGAGAGAGCGATCGACCTCCCCCTGCTGAGCGATTACCCCAGCCATTTGGGAAAGGGTGATGGCTTTGCCTCTGACATCATCAATCCGCTCATAGAAGTCGAGAGATTGCTGCCACAAGCTGAGGGCGTGATCGACCTCTCCCTGCTGGGCGATTACCCCGGCCATGTTGTTGAGAAGTGAGGATTTGATTGAATTTAATGCTTCATCTTGGATATTTGAGTTGAGTCCCTGAGTCAAAATATCTTTGGCTTTATGAGTTTCGCCCAAATCGAAGTAGCAAATACCTAGTTCATTGATAATTTCCAGGCGGGTTTTGAGCGTGTCGATAGAAGAGGGAGTCTGTTCCTGCTCAACTAATAACCGCAATAGCAGATCGATGCGATTTTGCTTTGAGGGTGCATCTAAACTTTCGCGAAGTTGATTGGACTGTAGCGTTTGCCCCATGGCTTGCTCAGCGGTTGCGGGTAGGGTGCGGAAGCGGAAGACGGCCAAGCGCCATGCCCAAAAATCGGGAGCATAGCGGGCGAGGCGGGTGAGGGCGCTGTCAGGGAGACAGACTAGCATGGGGTGGGGGATGCTGGTGATGAAGGCATCGCGCACATAGTTCAGGTCTTGCAAGACTATAGGATAGTCGCCAATCATGCCGATCGCATATTCCAGCCCCGTCACTACCAGCACTGGCTTTTTCTCAGCATTCCAGGCGCGGCGAGGGATTTCTTCCAGCAAGGCATCGCGCAAAAAGGTGAGGTTGGGGTCTGGAACGTGGAACACCTCGAACTGGATGTCCTGACAGCGGGGATGGTGGCGGAGGTGGTTGATCAGATGATCGCGATCGTTTGCGAAGTTGACCGAAACAAAGCCCAGGGTGAAGCGATCCGCCACAAAATCCACAAAGGTCACCAACTGCTCAAACGCTTCTTGGTTGAGCGCTAGAAACGGATCCGCCGTGGGGGCGAGTTCAGGCGGTTGGAGGGGGGTTGGCATGGGCGAGGGCTTGTTTAAAGGCATCGCTACCCTTCACGACGGGGTTGATATAGTTCCAACGGCGATCGCCGTTGTATTCCAGCACCGAGGTATTGAACAACATCTTCTGTCCATCGGCATTTTGCACAATGCGCTTAGTACGGCACACCTGTATCAACAGCAGATAGTGATGGTCGGGAATCACCCGCTCGAAGTTAAACTGCTCTTGCTTGATGGCGTATACAACATCCTCTGGCAGAACCTTGGAATGGCCTCGGGTTGCGGCGGTGAGGCAGGCGGTCGCCGTCATTTGCATCAGCTGGCGCATATGACCACCGCTGGCTTTGACAAGCTGAACCAGAAGCGAACCGGATGCGAACACCGATTTCCAATCAATCCGCTGGGCAATGACACCCGCCAATGCTTTGATTACCGCGTCTTTGTATTGTAGTTGAGGCTGCTTGGGATCGAACTGGTAGAGGTTGACCATTGGCACAATGTTGGGACGGCCAAAGGCATTGTTCAGGTTTTTGTCGGAGTAAATCACCGAGATGGGAACGGTGTAGATGACGGTGCAGTTAAGCTCTTGCAGTTGGGCGGCATAGTCGAAGTAGAGGCGATCGCCCACCATTGGCGGCACCCGATCCAGGTTATCGAAGATAACCAAAAAGCCTTTGCGGTAGTGTGCTCGTATCCGCTTGAAGGCATCCCGCAATAGGGCGTTGATGTCTGCCTTGAGCCGTCCTACATCCCGTTGCAGCTTCTCGCGGATTGTCACGCGCTGCGTGTTCGAGCCTTTGATTTGTGCCAGCAACTTGGCCAGCAGCTTGGAGATAAATGGTAGTTGTACGCCTGCTTCTGCACGGGTTTCGAGGCTCACCGATTTTTCCACGGTTTCCTCACTTTCTTCCATAATTTCTTTGAACCATGCCTCAAACCGCGCCAGCAACGCTGGGTCGAACCGCAAGCCTAACAGCGTCAAGTCATCCGCAACCCGTTTGATTAGCACCAAATATAAATCGGTGTAGTCGGCATCATTCAAATCCACCTCTTCATTCGCTTCCAGGTAAATGATGCGGTACTCGGTTTCCCATTTCCGCTGAATGCGTCGGAGTTCTGTGCTCTTGCCACAACCCCGATGCCCCGTAAACAGAAGGGTATCGAACTGCCCTATCTCTAGAAAATCCAGCCGCGTACTCACGTTCTGTACCGCTTCCATACTGCGAACGGTCTTCAGGTCAACGTAATAACGGTTTGCCTCTCCGTAGAGAGAGCCAACATCGCACGCTTGAAACGCTTCTTTCAATGTTTTGGCGCGATCGGGCGGCAGTGGCATAGGCGATCGGGCAGTTTGCTCACGGCATAGAAATTAGCTTTAGTGTACTGAACCCCCTTGTGGTCAGAATCAATTTCCAAAATGATGTCTGAAACGTAGCTGAAAGCGGATGCCGATACAATTGATGAGCGTACAGGTCTAAGGACAGTGACGCTGAAGCCATGACGCTTTCCTCAACCAAACGAGTTCGATGGACCCTCTCAGACTTAGATGGCTTGCCGGAAAACGGCACCCGCTATGAAATTATTGATGGAGAGCTTTTTGTAACCCGTGCGCCACATTTGCAGCATCAGGATGTTGCGGGGTTGCTCTATGCGGCATTGCTGAGCTGGTCGCAGCGATCAAAATTGGGAAAGCCTTACATTACCCCCGGAATCGTCTTCTCAGAATCCGACAGTGTGATTCCCGATGGGGTGTGGGTCAGCAATGCGAAATTGGAGCCGCTTTTGGATGCGGCGGGACATTTGACCGGGGCACCGGAACTGGTGGTTGAAGTTTTGTCCCAATCGGAAAAGGATAAGAAGCGCGATCGCGAAACCAAGCTCAAGCTCTATTCGGTTGAAGGCGTCATCGAATACTGGATTTGCGATCGCCAGTCCCAAACAATAGAAATCTACGAACGGGACGCCGGAATTTTGCGGAAAACCCGAACGCTTTTTGCTACGGATACATTAACCAGCCCTCTCCTGCCAGACTTTCAGTGCCTTGTTCAATCGGTTTTTGAGTAACAGCGAGGGATGGGGCGATCGCCTAACGGGATAAGATCTTCGACTTCTTTCTCAAACGCAATGCATCTTCTTTGACCACAGACGGAGAAGTCGAAGATCTAACCGCTCTAATCTCAACCGTGGGCAGGTTCGCCCGAGCCGTTATCCTGGAAACGGACAGTTTTGATGGAACAGGGACGAGAGAAACGGATGCAACCGATTCATGTGATTGGCGGCGGATTGGCGGGAACCGAGGCGGCGTGGCAGATTGCGCGGGCGGGGGTTCCGGTGGTGTTGCATGAGATGCGACCGGAGCGGCGATCGCCCGCCCACCATACCGAGCATCTAGCCGAGCTAGTGTGCAGCAACTCCTTTGGGGCACAGTCGAGCGATCGGGCGTCGGGGCTGTTGCATGAGGAATTGCGCCACCTGGGTTCCGTGGTGATTGGCAAAGCCGATGAGCATCAAGTGCCTGCGGGGGGTGCATTGGCGGTGGATCGGGCGGTGTTCAGCGCCGACTTGACGGAGACCCTGGCGCAGCATCCCCTGGTTGAGTTGCGGCGAGATGAAGTGACCGCGATTCCGGCGGAGGGTGTGGTGGTGCTGACTACGGGACCTCTTACCAGCGAGGGGTTGTCTGCGGAGCTACAACGGTTTACCGGGCAGGAGTATATGAGCTTTTTTGATGCGGCCAGCCCGATTGTGGTGGGCGAGAGCATCAACCAGGACATTGCGTTTATGGCCTCCCGCTACGACCGGGGCGAAGCGGCGTATCTCAACTGCCCCATGAATCGGGAGCAGTATTTGTACTTCTGGCAAGAGCTGTGCGCCGCAGAGCAAGCGGAGTTAAAGGACTTTGAGCGGGAGACGGCCAAATTCTTTGAGGGCTGTCTGCCCATTGAGGAAATGGGGAAGCGGGGGGAAGACACCATGCGCTATGGCCCCCTCAAGCCTGTGGGGTTGTTCGATGCGCGGTTGGGCGACTTCCGCGACCCGGCGAATCGGGAGAAGAAACCCTACGCTGTGGTGCAGTTGCGCCAGGAAGACAAAGCAGGCCAACTGTGGAATATGGTGGGCTTCCAGACTAACCTGCGCTGGGGCGAACAGAAGCGCGTTTTTCGCCTGATTCCTGGCCTGGAACATGCGGAGTTCGTTCGCATGGGCGTGATGCACCGCAACACCTTTATTAATTCACCGGAGTTGTTGGGGACATCGCTCCAGTTCCACACGCGCCCCACGCTGTTGGCGGCGGGGCAACTGGTGGGCACCGAAGGCTATACGGCAGCGGCAGCAGGCGGTTGGCTAGCGGGAACCAATGCGGTACGGGTGGCGTTGGAACAGGAACCGCTGACTCTTCCCGTCACCACGATGATGGGGGCGATGTTCGACTTCATTAGCTCGGCAGAGCCGAAGCATTTTCAGCCGATGCCCCCCAACTTCGGCATCCTACCCGCCCTCCCCAAGAAAGTTCGGGATAAGCGGCAACGGTATGGGCAGTACCGCGATCGCAGCCTTGCCGACCTCAACACCTGGATTCATCACCATCACTTGCCTGTGGTCAAACCTGTTGGGGCGATCGCCGCTGCCCTGTAGAGTCTACTGGGGATTGCAAAATCATCCCTTTAATCAGCTTATTTTTTCATGAAATGCTTACTCAGCAAGCATTTCATGAAGCGTCGGGAGTTTATCACTCGGATTTGGTACGACCTATTGATGGCGTGCCCATTGGTCATAGAGAAGCCACCCTGGGATTGCCCCCAAACAAGCCCCAATCGCTAACTCCAAATGAAGAAAGCTGTCGACCGGGATGATGGCATAGCGAACGATGGTGTAGAGGACCAAACCGAGCAATGCACCGCCACCGATCAAGCCCCCTGCGATCGCCCCTCGTGCGGCGCGGGGTATGCCGATCGCTCCAGCTACACCAGAACCCAGGGTGGCGATCGTCAGCCATCCCGCAAATGGCAATACATCCCAAAGCGGCATAAAACCCGCCACAATCATGGAGGGAAAGATGGTGCAGGTTGCACCCAAGCCTAGTGCAAATTTTTCCCGTAGAGATAACGTCATAACCTGTCGAGATTGTCCTTAAGTAACAGTGATCAGAAAAAGGCATAGGGGTTGGGGAACGTTCGAAGCCTGGCTTACCTGAAGGTAGAAGCCGTTCGACGCCTTTCCAAAGGGTTCCCGTTTGCCTCACTCCGCTCTACGTAATCCGACGAATTCAGAGGTATGCAACGGCAAGGTCGCTGTTTTTGAGTGCTGTTTTTGAGGCGGGCGATCGCTGACGTTTCTATCACGTGGTTAATGTCAATTCTCTGAAAATCAAAACCCGATCACTTTTTGAAACCCTCGCGCTGCGAGGGTTTCAAAAAGTGATCGGGAGCAGGTTCTGAAGGAATGGGTATAAACCTGCGACACGACGCACGAAACCTTGCCCATAATTGCCTGTCGAGCATTTGGCTCAGGCTTTCTGAATTCCTAATGACCACGGTCGGGAATGACAAAGGTGCTAATTAGCGAAACCTAAAAGGCAGCGGCGATAGCAGCTCAACGCAGCAAGAAAGTGCCAGAGGGGATGCATCCACTATCCACAGAAACTGCGGATTTCAAACGTGATGAGGCGTAAGAGAGTCCTTCCCAAATAATGTCTACTTGAGATTCTCACAGGCGCGCTAAATCCTTGTATGGAGGGCGAGTTTATATTCTTCTGAAGTAGCTTAAATGCTATAGCAACGACCATCTCGTGCGCTGGCAGACAACCTAATTCGTATGAAACGCAAATTTTCAAAATTGCCTACTTCAACGACAAATCCCTCTGTGCGCTCGCCCAGATTGATGGGAGTATTAGATTGTTTGCTGCTGTGGTATACACTACAAGAAAGGGTAATAGGTATAGTTGCTTACCGCTTACAAACAAAAAATTTACAAACAAGCGGTTGTCAGCAGTAAATCTACCTTTGCAAAGCGCCTCCGCCGGAGCGTCGCGCTATTGCCCACACCACTTCTGTCCACGCCAATAATGAAGAGGAACTCATGGCTGTTGCAACGACCCAAACGCTAGAAGCGCTCTGCGTCAACTCGATCCGATTTCTTGCAATTGATGCCGTCGAGAAAGCCAAGTCTGGTCACCCTGGCTTGCCCATGGGGGCGGCTCCGATGGCTTTTGTTCTGTGGGATCAGTTCATGCGGTTCAACCCCAAGAACCCAGATTGGTTCAACCGCGATCGCTTCGTTCTGTCCGCTGGTCATGGGTGCATGTTGCAGTACGCTCTGATGTATCTGACGGGGTATGACAGCGTCACCCTCGACGACATCAAGAGCTTCCGCCAGTGGGATTCCAAAACCCCTGGACACCCCGAGAATTTTGAAACCCCTGGGGTGGAAGTTACGACTGGGCCGCTGGGGCAAGGAATTGCCAATGCCGTCGGTTTGGCTATGGCAGAAGCGCACATGGCCGCCCGCTTTAATAAGGACGACCTGGAACTGGTTGACCACTATACCTACGCCATCCTGGGCGATGGTTGCAACATGGAAGGGGTGTCGGGTGAAGCCTGTTCCCTGGCTGGACACTTGGGCTTGGGCAAGCTCATCGCGTTTTACGACGACAACCACATCTCCATTGATGGCTCCACTGATATTTCCTTCACCGAAGATGTGAGCAAGCGCTTTGAAGCCTATGGCTGGCATGTGCAGCATGTGGCAGATGGCAACGCTGACTTGGACGGCATTGCTAAGGCGATCGAAGCAGCAAAGGCGGTAACCGATAAGCCCTCGATGATCAAAGTAACGACCACCATCGGCTATGGTTCGCCTAACAAGAACAACACCGCTGGCATTCACGGTTCACCCTTGGGTGGAGATGAGATTAATCTGACCCGCGAGAACCTGGGCTGGACCTACGATTCCTTCCAGGTTCCCGACGATGCCATGAGCCATATGCGCAAGGCCATCGAGCGGGGTTCTAGCAACGAAGCCGAATGGAACGAGCTGTTCGCCCAATACAAGACCAAGTATCCCGAAGATGCCGCCGAATTCGAACGCTTCGTTAGCCGCACCCTGCCTGCGGATTGGGATAAGGCACTGCCAACCCTCACTCCTGAAGACAAGGTGATGGCTACTCGTAAGCACTCCCAGGCTTGCCTGAATGCCCTAGCTCCAGTGCTGCCTGAGTTGATTGGCGGTTCCGCTGACCTGACCCACTCCAACCTGACCGAGCTGAAGGTAAGCGGCAGCTTCCAAAAGGGAGCCTACGAAAATCGCAACCTGCGGTTTGGTGTCCGAGAGCATGGCATGGGTGCTATTTGCAATGGCATTGCCCTGCACAAATCGGGGCTCATCCCCTACGGCGCAACCTTCTTGGTGTTCACCGACTACATGCGGGCAGCGATTCGTTTGTCGGCGCTCGCTGAAGTCGGCGCAATTTGGGTGATGACCCACGACTCCATTGCCCTGGGCGAAGATGGTCCTACCCACCAGCCTGTAGAAACGATCGCCTCTCTCCGCGCTATCCCGAACCTGACAGTGATTCGCCCGGCAGATGGCAACGAAACCGCTGGTGCTTACAAGGTAGCCGTCGAAAACGCGGTGCAAAACCGTCCGACGCTGATGGCCTTCTCGCGGCAAAACGTGCCGAACCTGGCGAAGTCCAGCATCGAAGGTGTTGCAAAAGGTGCTTACCCAGTCGTCGACTGTGAGGGCACACCCGACATCATCCTGATCGGTACTGGTTCGGAAGTGGGGCTCTGCGTCGAAGCTGCCGAATCCCTCACCAGCGAAGGCAAGAAGATGCGCGTGGTTTCAATGCCATCCTGGGAGCTGTTTGAAGCGCAGGATGCCGCCTACAAGGAATCCGTACTGCCCAAAGCGGTAACCAAGCGCCTCTCAGTCGAAGCAGGCATCAGCATGGGCTGGTGCAAGTTCGTCGGATCCGAAGGCGATACCCTCAGCGTCGAAACATTCGGGGCTTCCGCTCCCGGCGGCACCTGCATGGAGAAGTACGGCTTCACCGTCGACAACGTCGTCGCGAAGGCAAAAGCGCTGATGAGCTAGTCGCTCATTCTTGAGTGCTCTTGTTTAAGGGTAATCAGAGTTTTGCATATAAGCGGTGTATGGGGTGAGCCCTGTACACCGCTTTTTGATATGCGTAGCGAGAAGACTGCTGTAGAGTTCATTGGCAGTATCCGTATTTTGCCTATTCAAATTGAAATGTAAGCAAGAATCTAAAAAGCTTAAGACCTTTACACAGAGATAGCTTCAGGCAATATATGTAAAACAAGTATATAAAAAAAGAAAAGTAATTATTGACAATAAAGTATTATGCGTATAATCTGTAATTAACGTATTTCAAGAGTTAAACATGATAAAGTACAAAAGTACTATATTAGTTTGAGGTTAGTTTTGTGAGTTCCTTCAAACAGCTTCCTCTGTCAGACCTTAGGACTAACTTGCCAAAGTTCAAAAGGCAGGTGCAGTTAGGGATGAAAAGAATTGCTGCTACATACTATGGTCAGGTTGTTGGCTTTCTAGTTCCGCTAAAAGATCTAGAAACTGCAGAGCAGGACAATGCAATTCAGACAAGTGAAGAAATGTCTTTGTCTGAGTTTCGAGCACAAATGACAGAGTGTTGGGAACGTTTGCAGATAGAAGTGGACTGTATCTATCTGACTTATCACAATCGAAAAGCTGCTGCATTTGTCAGTCCCCGACTTGCAAATTATCTAGCAATTCCAATTTCAGAAGTTGCTCATAAGTTGCTTGCCTTGGATAGTGGACTTATAGATGCAAAAAGCTTGAATGATACAGAGAGCTTAATTGACTTAGAAAAATAGGAGGTAATACAGACAATGTTTGAGCTTATCTGTGCTGATGCTGAACTGAAGAAAAAGTTAAGAAACCCTGAGGAATTTTATCCTCCTGAAGTTTGCCAGGAACTCGATTTCATCTTAAGTTCTCTCAGAAAGCATGGACAGTTAGCGAGAACTGACTTTTACGACATAAATACTCACCGTATTTCAGCTAACACTTTTTATTTTTTCTACAGACCTCAGGTAGTAAAAGGAGGACTTGAAGGAAATAGAAAAGAGGTTCTGATAATTGATTTGAAGATGAAAACTGCAGATGTGTTCAAGCAAAGGTTCCAGATCTCAGATGATTGGGATGATCAAGATGTGCTTTACTCACTACCTCAGTATGATAAACCTTCTAAAATCATAAAGGCCGTTGAGCTAATCCACCAGGGAATGACTGATTCCTATCAACTGGGCGATTCTTTGGGACATTGTGGTAAGAAGGAAAAATACGTTGCTAGACATGGAGACTACGCTAAGCAAACTCTTGATCAGCTTAAGCTAATCACAAGGATTCGAGAAGGTAAAAGCTTCAAAGTTGAATTGACTCAACGAGGTCGCTGCATTGCAACTGCACCTAATGAAAGTCTGAAGAATAGATTGCTGATTCAGGCAATGCTAAGCTATCTGCCTCTATGGAAAATCATTGTTGCTGTTACGCCTCTTGGTGACAATATTAATGCAGAGAAAGTTCTAACTGATGAATTAGTGAAAGAGCTAGTTTTCCCAGAAGTTTTAAGAAGCTCCAATACAAGCGATCGCAGATCACAAACACTCAAAAACTGGATCAAGTGGATTTCCAAAGAATCCGGAATCCCAGTTCGCCTTTATGATGACGGAATTCAACTCCCAATACCACTGATTTATGCTGAAAACACGATTGAATAGTCCCGGTAAACCTTATAGCTTTAGAACTCAAAATTCTATGGGAAAAATGGGTGAGATTATCCTTGATAATTGGCTTCAAAAGAATTACAAAATTCTAGATGTCTCAGAAGTCAGAAAATATCAAGATATAGGAATTGACCGCATTGTAATGCGCCATGATAGCACTACAGTGAATGTGGAATACAAGTTTGATATTGCTTCTTCGAGGACTGGCAATCTCTTCTTTGAGACTGTATCCATTGACAGAAATAACTTACCTGGTTGGGGTTGGCAATCTCAAGCTGATTACTGGATTTTCTTACTTCCGGATATGGAAGTTTTGGTAGTAAAGCCTGGAATGTTGAGGAATCTTATCTGGCAAAGCCGAGAAAATATAGTGGACAAAGAGGTACAGAACTCAAGCTATAAAACCCTCGGTATTCCTATTCCTTTATCCGAGGTGCGAAAGATTGCTTCCTATAGCAAATATATAGGAACAAAATTCAACTATAGCGCTGTGCGCGTTAGGTAAGTACGGTTGTGTGTGGGCGCGACGCGCCCACACACAACCATTTCTGTACTTGATGCGGTTGCACACCGCTATAGTTGAAATCGAACAGCACAAATCAAGGTTTGACCCATAGCTTCGATGGATTACGCTAATGTGAATTTATCCTGCAAGTATGAAAGTTATTGCCGTCAAGCTGTTTCTTGCAACTCAGGAACATGTTGTGTCTCATAGCTTTCGATGAGCACACCAATAACTTCCATCATGGATGCAAGAGGATGGTCTATATTTTCACCTACTTGATCGATCAGTTGATCTAAGAGTGTAACTAAACGATCGTAGTCAACCTCGGAGTGGGGGACAAACAGCGTAGTGGAAAGCTTAGTCCAGGCTGTGGTTGTTTCGTTCAGGTTCAGAGTTTGCATTACCCTTCCAAGTTAGCTTTTAACAATTGCCCCAAAATCTGCCAGTACCCGTGCGTGGTTGCGGAGTAGCCCCAGTAGGGTGAGGCGGTTGCGGCGCACATCGGGGTCGTCGGCCATAACCAGGACGCTATCTTCGCCATCGAAGAAGTTGTTGACGGTAGGGGTGATGGCTTCTAGGGCATCGATCAGTTTTTGGTAATCCCGCTCGGCTTGCGCCGCTTGGGTTTGCGGCAAGAGTTTGACCAAGGAGTCGTAGAAACCCTGCTCTGACGTTTTCTCGAAAAGTTTGGGTTGGATGAGAGGAGCGGGATCGAGGGCATCGAAGCCGAGGTCGCCCTGCTTGGCGAGGCGGGCGGAGCGGTTGACGGTTTCATAGATGCGATCGAGCGCACCGTTTTCGCGGATGGATTGGAGGAACTGAGCGCGATCGCGCACATCCAGCAAGTCTTGCAAGGCTCGCTCGGCATAGTCGCGATCGGCTTCGCCCAGCACCGCGTTGTTCAGGTCGTAGTCAATGCCGCGTTCTTCCAGGAGGGTACGCACCCGTTGTAGGAAGAAGGCGCGCAGTTGGTCACGCAAGGTTTCGACCTTACTTTCCAGCAGCAGGTTCGCAGCAACGAAGTCTGCCATCACCTGCTCCAGCAATTGCTCCAGGTTCAGCCCCAAATTGGCGTCCCAGGTGATGCTGACAATGGCGTTGGCGGCGCGGCGCAGGGCGAAGGGGTCGGAGGAACCCGTGGGCAGCATTCCCAGGCTGAAGATGCCAACTAGGGTGTCGAGGCGATCGCTGATTCCCACGACTTGCCCTGCCAGGGTTTGGGGCATCTCATCGGCAGCTCCACGGGGGAGGTAATGCTCGAAGACGGCATCGGCAACAGCGGAGGGTTCGTTGCTGGCAAGGGCATACTTTTGCCCCATTACCCCTTGCAACTCGGGAAACTCGCCCACCATTTGGGTGACCAGATCCGCTTTGCAAAGGAGCGCTGCCCGTTGGATGGTAGCGCGATCGCCTTCTGCCAGTTCCAATTGCCGCGCGATATGTCCGGCAATTTGCACAATGCGATCGACCTTCTGCCGCATCGAACCCAGGTCTTCCTGGAAGGTGACGGTTTCGAGTTGGGGCAGGTAGTCTTCCAGAGGCTTTTTGCGATCCACATCGAAAAAGTATCGCCCATCGGACAGCCGCGCCCGAATCACCCGTCCGTTGCCCTCGGCAATGATATCTGCTTTGGCCGGGTCGCCATTGGACACGGTGATGAAGTAGGGCAGCAGTTCCTTTGATCCGGCTTCTTTGACCACGGGGAAATAGCGCTGATGGCTTTCCATTTCCATCACCAGCACTTCGGCGGGCACTTCCAAAAATTCCGGCTCAAATCGACCGACAACAGCAGTGGGATATTCCACTAGGTCGGTCACCTCCTCCAGCAAGTCGGGGTCAATGACGGCCACACCCCCCACCTCGGCAGCAACCGCTGTGGCTTGGGACTCGATAGTTTCGCGCCGCTGCGCTGGATCGGGTTCCACAAAGGCCGATCGCAAGGTTTCGAGATAGGCACTAGCGGTGGGAATGGAGATGGGGTCAGGGTGCAGGACGCGATGGGCTTCGGAACGGCGATCGCTCGTCACCGCTTCTGCACCGTTTTCCATCGTCAGCGGCAGGACTTCGGCATCGAGCAATGCCACCAACCAGCGCACGGGACGGGAAAACCGCTGGTCACCATCGCCCCAGCGCATAAACCGCTTGCCCTCTAGCCCAAAAATCCATGGGGGAATCAGCTCCGTCAGCAATTCGGCGGTGGGGCGACCAGGAATCTTCAGGGTGACAAAGATGAACTCGCCTTTCTCGGTCTGCCGCGTCTCAAAGTCATCCACCGAGACGCCACGGGAACGGGCAAATCCTTCAGCCGCTTTCGTTGGCTTACCCTCTTTGAAAGCGGCTTTTACCGAGGGGCCTTTAACCTCTTCTTCGCGATCCGCTTGGCGCTCTGGCAAGCCCTCAATCACAACGGCCAAGCGACGGGGCGTACCGTACACCTGAATGTCGCTGGGGTCGAGGAACTGCTCCTTTAAATCGGCGGGAATGCGCGATCGCCACTGGTCTATAGCACTTGCCACAAAGCTCGCTGGCAGTTCTTCGGTTCCCACTTCTAGCAAGAATGTCGCCATAACGCGATCGCCCAACCCCTTCAAAACGATGGTTTACAACCGCATTCAATACGGCTATTGCTCACGTCAAACAGTCTATCGCAGAGCTGAACCTGCTTTCCCGCTGATTCCACATCACGATAGTGACCCTTTCCCAAAGGGCTTTGGTGGAGCACTCAGGGTGTAGATTTGGGTCTCTTGGGCGATCGCCTCCCGCAGATGTTTTGGGGTTTGCAGCATACCCAGCAGCGTTTCACCATCCACCAGCCGCAACCCTCCTATGGTTTGCTCAGCTAATAGGCGATCGACTGCCACCGGATCGGGACGGGTGGAAAAGGAGCGGGGCGATGCCAGGATGAACCCCAGCGGTGAGCCAAAGCTCATGGCATGGCATAGGTACGACTGCGCCTGATGAAACACACTACCCACCGTTTTAACCAGGCGGGTGTGGAGATGCATTTCGGCGGGAGCCGTTGGCCCCGCCTGGAGCGCCAGAAATCCATCGGGAGCCAGTACCGACTGCACCTGTCGATAATGCTCCTGGGTAAACAACTGAAAGGCTGGCCCAGACTCAATGGGGTCTGTCAGATCCGAAATAATCACATCCCATCGCTCCTCAGTGTTAGCGATAAACTCCAGCGCATCCCCAATCACCACCTCCACCCGCGCATCCTCTAGCGCACCCTGGTGCATTTCGGGCAACCACTCTCGACAGGCTGCCACCACCTCACCGTCGATATCCACCATCACCACCCGCTCCACGGACCGCCAGCGCAGCACTTCCCGCACCGTCGCCCCTTCGCCGCCCCCCAACACCAACACCCGCCGGGGCGCACCCTGGGCAATCATCGCCGGATGCACCAAGCCTTCGTGATACAAAAACTCATCGCCCGTGCAAGACTGCCACTTGCCATCCAGCACCAGTGCTTTGCCGTAGGCTCCCGTTTCCACCACATACATTTCCTGAAATGGCGTTTGTCGGTGAGCAAGGATGCGCGTGATGCCGTGGGCGTACAGATCCCAGGGCGTAATGTATTCGCTGAGCCAGAAGTCAGCCTGCAAGGTTGTGCCAGCCATGTCAATTTTGGATTTTAGATTGTGGATTTTGGAAAGCTTGATGGGTGAGCCCCATTGCCAAAGCGTTGGCTGCACCTGGGCGATCGCCCAGCCTCAATCTGCTTCCACCGATAGAACTCAAGCCGTCTTCGGACGAGCAAAGGCGTCTGTTACAGAAAACGGCGTCTCGCGCGGCAACGTGCAGAGAGAATGACGACCCGCCTGGAGTCTGTGAATGAAATGGTGGCAGGCCGCTTCCGGCTCGGTGTGGTTGCCACAGGTAAAAACATCGACTGCCGCATACCCTTTTTCAGGCCAGGTGTGAATGGAAATGTGGGATTCTGCCAGCAGTGCCAACGCCGTAATACCTTGAGGGTCAAATTTATGCATCAGATCCCCCAGAAAGGTTGACTTGGCAAGGTCGGCAGACTCTCGTAAGAGCGAGCGGATGAGCGCTCCATCATTGAGCAGCCCCGCAGGGCAATCGTATAACTCAAGAATGCAATGGCGGCCAACGGGAGAAAGTGGTCTATCCCCCAATTGGCCAGATGGTAAATGCATCATTACCTATCCCCTATAGCGGTGTGCAACCGCATCAAGTAAAGAGTTGGTTGTGTGTGGGCGCGACGCGCCCACACACAACCGGACTTAACCAACGCGCATAGCGCTATTAATTGGCCAGACAGAAATCTACAAAATGTGAGAATGGATTATACCTGATGCGCCCCCACCTTTTGCAACCTCAGGTTTTGCAATTGCCAACGGCGATCGCCCCACCTTGAGGTGATCCTCAATAGTAAACCTTGTTCTGATAGCCGCAGCGTTGACTGCTGGGATTTGTCGCAAACTTATTCAAACAGCATGCCTAGGCCGCGGCGGACGTAAGCCTCCCAAGACTCTGATATGGGTGGAAAGAGCAACGCATAGAGCATGAGTCCACTCATCGTGTCGAAAACCAACCCTGGGTCCAGGTCTTGTTGAACGTCATTTCTTGCTTTCGCCCGGTCGATTACAACGGCAAAGGTTTGTCGTCGGGGCTGTAGATATTTTTCCCAATAAATTTGAGCGAATGCAGGGTTGCTGGCGGCACTGCTAATAATCATGGCCACCGTTTGCCGACCCAGTGGGGTGAGGGTAATTTGAGCTGCATTTTCGATCAGCGCATCGATATCACTCCAAAAGCTACCCGTATCGGGAATGATCACCTCTTCTCGCAAACTCTCAATGGCATCAGCGACTAATTCCTCCTTGCCCTTATATCGACGATAGATGGTTGTTTTCCCGACACCCGCACGAGTGGCGATCGCCTCAATGCTCATTGCCTCGAAGCCAGCTTCGGCCAACAACTCCAGCGTGGCTTTCAGCATGGCCTGATGAGACGCTGCGCTGCGAGGTCTTCCTGGTGATTTCTTTCTGGCATCATTCATGGGTGCTATGATAATTTACGATACAGTATCGTATCGAAATATAATGAGCCAGAAACCTCGCTACATGGACAAACACAGTGCTCAAACCCTGCGTGAAGGGCTTGCAGAGTACTACACGCTTAATTCGCATGTCACCGATCCGGCAACGCAACCTTCAGATTTCGCGAAAATATTGCACGCGCATGATGTCGGCCATGTGATTTATGGCTGCGATACAGGGATGCACGATGAGCTCAAAATTCTGCCCCTGTTTTGGTGGACGAGTGAATGCACGTTTCAAACTTACCTGAAAATGAAAAACTCGCCTGCCGTTGACGTGATGTATGAAGACATGGTCAAAGAGAAGGGAAAGTTCTGGCTCTATGGAGCCGTCTTGAAGGTACTTCCTGGAGTGGTTATAGACCTCATTCCCATTTGGTTCAAGACTCGCAATTGGGAGAAACGACTCCCGTTTCTGACGTTTGAACCGTTGCTTGATCAGTCTCTTTTGGATATCCGCAAAGAGTTTGATTTGTTGCGGCTGATGACATAAGTTCTGTGTACATCAACCGACAAATATCCTAAGTCAATCCAAGACTGGTGCGATCGCACAGTCATCAGGCTGGGATGCTGACTAATTGCTGAACCTCGATCGCCACATCGGGAAATGCAATTGGGTAAATGATGCCGCTGTCAACCATATCCTGAGTTAGAAAATTGCCATTGTGCACGTCTCTAAACACAATCAGTTGCCTTCCAGCAATATCAATGACCCAGTACTCTTGAATCCCCGCCTCAGCATAGAGCGTTCGTTTAGTGTCTATGTCGTAAGTCAGGGTTGTGTCTGCCACCTCAATAAGCCAATAAATATCGTCGGGATAGGGATGGTGCTTCAGATAGCGCGTATCGGGCAGGCGAACGATGGCAAGATCGGGCTGTGGCTCAGACTCAGCAAGCGTGATGGGATGCGCTTCAAAAATCTCTGCTTTACCCTTCATGATGTCGCGGAGGTATTTAGCTCCCCGATGATTCACAAATCGATGAAATTCTCCCTCTGGGGCCATATCCCAAATTTCTCCATGGATGAGTTCGCAGCGACGGTGATCGAGAATGCCCAGATCTCGCATCCGCTGATAGTCTGCAACCGACCATTTGGTTAGTGTCCGCATGACTTGAACTCTCTATCGCTGATCAAACTTTCTGTTCAGATCCTACTTCACAGGGCGATGACCTTCAGGCGGTAACCATAATGAACGCGCGATCGCGCACAAGAATTCCCAGTAAGCCATCTACGCCAGTTTTACCCTATCTAAAGATCGATAAAATCAAATTAAATAAACGGTTGCGCTAATTGTTTGGAGACAAGAAATGGTCGCTCAACCTCAACCTACACTCACACCTTCTGAATATCTGGATTGGGAAGCCACACAGCCTATCCGGTATGAATATGCTGAGGGTAAGGTTATGGCGACGACGGGGGGAACCATTCCCCACAACCAAATTGCTGTTAACTTGGTGGCATTGTTAAGCCCCCATCTGCGGGGGACGAAACTGCAAGGTTTTGAGTGGTGATGCAAAGGTTGCCATATCTGACGATGGCCCATTCTTTTATCCCGACGTTACCGTGACTTGTGACGAGCGCGATCGCGCAGCCCGCAGCTATATCCGTTTTCCTTGTCTTGTGGTGGAGGTATTGTTGGAATCTACAGAGGCTCGCGATCGCGGACACAAGTTTCATCACTACCGCCAAATCGAAACATTGCAAGAATATGTTTTAATCAACCCCGATCGCTTCATGGTGGAATGCTATCGCCGCAACGAGCGAGACAACTGGGAACTCGTGAGTGCCATGAGTGAGCCGCATGAGTTGTCCTTAGCTGAGGAAGATCTAATTCTCAACAGCGTGAGCCTAGAGATTTCTTTGGCACAAATCTATGAAGATGTCATTTTCCCCAAAGCGGAGTCAAATTAAACAAGGGGTTGTGCGGCCTGAAAGCTAGTTTCATCGCTGCAACGCTCAAAGCTTTTCTCACCGCACTCGGCAAAAGTCGCTTGCCTCAGATATTCAGTTAAGATAGCTACTAAGAATAGGTAAGAGGCTGGGTGATGCTCTACGACATTATTCTGAGCAGAAAAGACGATAAATATATAGCTCGAGCCAAAGAATGGCCTGAAGTCGCAGTTATCGAAAAGAGTCGTGCTGCCGCCATTGACCAACTTAAGATCCAACTCCTTGACTATCTCACCAACAAGGTTGAAGTGGTTCAGGTTAACATTCAACTACCAACACAGCCAAGCAATCCTTGGCTCGATAAATTTGGTTGGTTTCAGAACGACCCAACCTTCGATGATCTACAAGCTGAGATTGCCACCTATCGGCAAGCAATTGATCAAGAAATAGGGTACCCAACGGAGTGACATTTTAAGCTACATGGCCCTGTATGTTTTGGACAGCGACCATCTGAGCCTTTATCAACGCGGTCATGAGCCCCTGAGACAGCGCCTGCTAATGCTTCAACCCGATCAAATCGCTATTACTGTGATTAGTGTGGAGGAATTAGTCCGAGGCCGCTTAGCGCAGATTCGGAAAGCCATTAAACCTCAAGAACGAGTTTATGCTTACTACTGGTTTGAGAGAACACTTGAGTTTTTGCGCGACTTCACAATACTGGGCTACGATGCCCAAGCAGAAGCCCAGTTTCAGTCTTTTCTCACACAAAAGATTCGGATTGGTACACAGGATTTGAAAATTGCAGCCATTACTTTGAGCCAAAGAGCAACTCTAATCACACGTAATCGAAAAGACTTTGAGCGTGTCGTAAGTTTATCTCTTGAAGACTGGTCAGGGGGGTGAATTGGCTCCAAACCTGTGATTGTTCCAATGACACTCACTATTGTGAATACCTGCGTCGAACGAACGATTGAACCCATGCATCCGAATTCTGGATTCTGGCTGCGAGTTTAACAGCTCTGTTGCTTGAGACTCACTCGCGTTATTCTGAGAGCCATCTACCAGAACGTGAGCCATGACCCAAGCCGTTGTCCAGAAGAGGATCACCTCTCCCCTCCCACAACCTAAGGCTTTCCGACGCCTTGCCATTGCTGGTGTAGTTTTTGGTGGCTTGGTGCGAAGCATCCAATACCTCAGCAACCGATCGCTCTGGGAAGATGAAGTGAATCTGGCGTTGAATATCGTCGATCGCTACTACCTGGAATTGCTCCAACCACTGGATTACAACCAAGCTGCCCCACCCGGCTTTTTGTTTATTGAAAAGTTTGCAATTCAAATTTTTGGAAACAACGAATATGCGCTGCGGCTCTTTCCCTTTATTGCAGGGCTGGTTTCGCTTTTTTTGTTCTATAAACTGGCAACGCGCTACCTAGCGGATAGGGCAGCAGCGATCGCCATTTTTCTCTTTGCCAGCCTGCCCTATCTGCTCTACTACGCCACGGAACTCAAGCAATATTCCAGTGATGTGATGGTCGCACTGCTGTTATGTTGGTTGCTCATTCCTCTGGGCGATCGCCCCCTCACTTGGCTAGAGAAACTGGGATTGGGTGGCCTTGGGGCGGTGTTTATCTGGATTTCCCATCCCACCATTTTTGTTCTGGCGGGTATTGAACTGGCGAACTTTCTGCGGGCTCCCCACTCGCGACGGTGGAGGATGCTGGGAGAGCGATCGCCCATGTATGCTCTATGGTTGCTCAGCTTTGCTGGCCTCTACTTCCTCACCATTGTCGGTACGCTAGAAAACGACATACTCACGGGTTCCTGGGACGATCGCTATCCCAATTCGTTTTTGGATATTGTCTGGTTGTTCGATGCGTTGGGGCGATTTTTCTACAATCCCCTGGGCTTTCAGGGACGTACCGATGGGATTGCGATTGTAGCCTTTCTCATTGGATGTGTGGCTATTTGGCGTAACAATCGCCAATTACTTTTAATCGTTTCTGCCCCTGTTTTCGTCACACTTCTTGCGGCGTATTTAGAAAGCTATCCCTTTCGAGAACGGTTGGTTTTATTCCTAACCCCCTTCTTTATTTTGATTGTGGCCGAAGGGATTTCGACGTTATTGGCAAAATCAAAATCTCCCAAAAACATTGGCTTTGTTCTGGGTATTTTCATGGCCGTCACCTTACTTGGGCTACCAATTTTTCGCGCAGGTTCCCTCGTGTTTCAACCGACACAAATCGAGGAGATGAAGCCCGTCCTGGCCTATATCAAAGCGCATCAAGAACCGGGCGATCGCCTCTATGTTTATGCCGCTGGACGCAACCAGTTTGCTTACTACGCTCCCCGCTTTGGCTATGAACCCGACGACTATGTTATGGGTAGTCAAACGATGGTGGAAGGTGGAGGGCGCGATCGCGCCATTTCCCCCAGACGCCTCCGCCAGGTACGCCAAGAAATCCGGCAGCTCCGGGGCAATGACCGCGTTTGGTTCCTCTTTGCCCGCACCTCTAAGGAGGAAGAGCGCGCTTTCCTGTCCACGATGGAACCCTTTGCCCCTGGCCTAGATGCCTTTGAGAAACCCGGCGCATTTACCTATCTCTACCGCATGAAGCGAAACGCTCCTGCAACGTCGTCACCCTGATGCATAGGGCAATAGCCGTTATTCCAACAAAAAGGTTTCGACAAACTGAACCGTTGCATAGAACAGGAAATCGATATTGGGCTTTTTAGAGAAGCCATGGCCTTCGTTGTCGGCGACCAGTGACCAGACGGGGACATCGCTGTTGCGAACGGTGGCGATGATTTGCTCGGCTTCGCCTAGGGGAACGCGGGGGTCGTTGGCTCCATGCACCACAAACAAGGATTTTTGAATCGACTTAGCGTTATTGATGGGGGAGATTTTTAGTAGGAACTGGCGCATTTCTGGGTCACGCTCGTCACCATACTCAACCCGGCGTAGGTCACGACGATAGCTTTCGGTGTTTTCGAGAAACGTGACGAAGTTGGAAATGCCCACAATGTCGATGGAGGCGCGGATGCGATCGCCATACATTGTCGCCACGGCCAAAGACATGTAACCGCCATAGCTGCCTCCAGTGACGAGGATGCGATCGCTATCTAGATCCGGCTGCGTTGTGATCCAATCGAGTAATGCGCCGATATCTTTGACCGAATCTTCCCGCAGGTAGCCGTTGTCCAGTTTCAAGAAGGTTTTGCCATAGCCAGAGGAGCCGCGCACATTGGGATAGAGCAGCGCTACCCCCAGCTCATTCAGATAGAAATTGCTGCGTGCCAAGAAATAGGGACGAAACTGTCCTTCGGGGCCACCGTGGATGTTGATGATGACGGGGCGCTTTCCGGCGAATGAGGCCGGGGGACGATAGAGAAAGCCGGTGATAGGGCGATCGTCGAAACTTTGCCACTCGACCAGCTCTGGTTCGGAGAAGGTAGCGGTGTTGATGCCTCCGGTTTCACTTTCGGTCCAGCGTTCCACCGTACCAGTCGTCACGTTCAAGGAATACACATCGCTGCTCGCACGGGCAGAGGTCAAAGTAAATCCCAGGTCTTGGTTGTTGTTGTGCCACGCCAAGCTAAAAATTAGCCCAATAGGCAAGGGCGGTAGGTTAAAACGGTTGCCCGTGCTTGTTTCCAGAACATACAGCACACTCATCCCGTTTTCATTGGCGGTAAATGCAAGCAGGCGACCGTCAGGGGAAAGCTCCAGCCCCTCAATGTCCCAGGGGATATCGTCGGTGAGCAAGGTATACTCACGGGTCGCTAAATCCAGGTAGAACAAGCGCAGGAATTCGGATTGGCGATCGCACACCACATACAATCCTTTCCCATCTTTGCTGAACTGAGCGGCTCCATAGGCGATCGTCTCCTCCCCTTCGGCGGGCGTGAGCAGCATCCGCTTCCCCGACGCTACATCGAACAACCAGAGATAGATTTCGGTGATGGAAATGTACTGTGCCACCAGAATTTGCGAGTCATCCGCCGACCAATCCACCGGAAACCAGCCACCCCCCTCGACTTCGGCAAAGAGGCGATCGCTCTCCGGTTTGGCTGGGTCAATCAGGTACAGATCATTGTCGGCTTTGGTGCGACGGGTCGAGGTGTAGACCATCTGAGTTCCTGCGTTTGACCAGATGCCCCGGCTGTTGCGCGAGGTGCCATCGGTCAACAGTGTTACCTCACCAGAATCCAGGTCGTAGCGAAAGTTTTGCCGAAATTCGTTGCCCCCAACATCTTTACCAAAGACAAAGTAGTTGCCGTCGGTCGGCTGGAATGTTGCGCCGCCGACCCGCTCTGGATAAAAGGTGAGTTGGTACCGTGCCCCTAGCGGAAACTTCACCCAATGCACTTGGGCGGTATCGGCAAACCGCGTGGAGACAAGCATTTCTCGGCGGGTAGGATGCCAACTGGCTAGCCCTGCCGAGCGAAACTCGGTGTAGCGCCGCACCCGGTCGGCCAGGGTGGCAGGAATAGGCAGAATATTCTCAGCCGCCAAATGCTCGTTGGGCGCAATAATATCAGCAGTTGGAATGGCTGGGCTAGACATAACGTTCCCCGATGATTGTGATGGTAAGGTGGGTTTTCCTGTAATTCTAGTGCTCTGTTGAGTGCCCAAGGGATGTGCCAGCCAACTCTTGGCAGCACGAGGATTTCAAAAAAGGACGTTAGTCGTTTCTCTGTGAATGGGTATTGTAACGCGGCACTTATTCGTCGGGAGGTGCTGTTTGGGTGAGGCGATCGCCCCAGAGGATTAGGGTTTGCCCGATCGCCTGCTCTAGTTCAACCAGGCTGTCGAAGAGCGCAATTTGGGCTTCGAGTTCGGCGTTTTGGGTTTGCACCAAAGATTCTTCGCGCTGGCTGAGATCGAGGAGCGTGATATTGCCGCGTCCTCGACGAAATTGTTCGCGGGCGCTCTCTAGTTGGAGCTCCGCAGCGGCTGTGGCTCGTTGAGCAGCCTCAAGACGGAGTTGGTTGGAGCGCACATCATCAAGACGATTAGCAACCTCATTGCGGATAGAAGTGGTGAGTTGATCCAGATTGTTCTCGCTTTGCTCCAGACCAATTTGGCTCCGCTGGCGAGCGGTTTCCAGGCTTTCGTCCTCGAAGGTACGTGTCAGCAGCAAACCGACGCGCACCTCAGAGGTATCACCAACACTGCCGCTGCCTTCCAGGTCGAGTTGCCAGCGTTGCTCATCCTCGGTTACCTGAAGCTGGGATTCGGCAACGGCGATCTCTAGTTGGGCACTCTGATAGTCGGGGCGGAGCTGGTAAGCACTGTCTAGCAGTTCCTCGGCGCTGAGATTGGGAATCTGAGTCAAAGCATCCTGGTACAGGGTGGTGAGATCGTCGAGGGAGGCTACGAATTGGATTGAAGCGTCGCTGCCGAGCAGATCGAGCAGGTTGGTATTGGCTTGGGCCAGGTTGTTTTGGGCATCGCGCAAGTCGCGCTCGGCGGTGGCGATATTGCCCTCTTCCTGCACCAGATCAATCCGGGGGAGGCGTCCGGCTTCGACTAGGGCGGTGATGATTGTGAGTTGTGCTTGGCGACGTTCTAGGGCGTCTTGCTGAATCCGAACGCTTTCTTGTTGGCGAATCAGGTTGGTGTAGGCCGTGATGGCGGTGTTGAGGGTCTCAATGGTTTGTTCCTCAAGGGCCAGTTGGTTTTGCTCTTCGACTAGCCGAGCTTGGGTGATGGGTGCTCTATTGCGCTCGCGCCCTGCCCCCCGGAGCAAAGGCTGACGCACATTTACCTGAAATACCTCATCCGCCAACGGATCAAGTTCGACGGTGATATCGGTGCCGATGGGGGTGAGCGCATCTGCCGTTAACCCTAAACTCTCATCGGTCGTCGTGCGATCTGTATCCTCGCCCAGGAACCCATCATCTTGGTCATCGAGCCGTTGCGTGACGCCTGCTGACAATCGGGGGGTCAAGTTTGGGCGAAAGATGCTCTCGGCTTCAGCCAGTTCTTGTTCCTGTACGATGCGCTCCAGAAATGCATTTTGCAGCTCGCGGTTATCCTCTAACACCTGCTCAATGAACTGGGGCAAGCTCAGGGAAATGCGAGTGCGATCGCCCGTCATTTCTTCGCTATCCTCTTCTCCTAATCCTTCTTCCAACGCCTCTTCCAACCCATCTTCCGCTGGCTCTACCGTGGTTTCAATCGAGGTCTGTGCCAATGCGGGAGAGAGGCTGATACAGCCCAAGCTGATGCAAAGGAGCGCGATCGCCCTCCTCATCCACCCATTTACACAACCACCGTTCGGCTGAACGCTCACGACGAAGCCCATCCACACGCGCATTTCCCTACTCCCCTCGTAACGCTTCCACCACATCCAGCCGGGTCACCCGCATGGCTGGCAAAAAGCTAGAACCGACTCCTACAGCAAACGCGGCTCCCATCGAAAGCAGAGCATCTTGGATCCGAAACTCATAGGGGGCTTCAAAAATTTGAACCGCAGCGGTCTTGGTGGCAAAATGCACGGTTGTCACAGCCACGAGCCCGCCAATCAGACTCAGCACGACGGCCTCGACCACGAACTGCGCCATCACCTCAAAATCTGTGGCTCCTAGTGCCCGCCGTAGACCAATTTCCCGCGTTCGCTCCACAACAGCCGCCACCGTAATATTGGCAATGCCAACGCCCCCAATCACCAGTGCCAAAACGCCCATGCTTTTGAACACGCGTGAAGAAATCCGTTGCTGCTGTTCTTCTCGATAGAGGTCGTCGGCATTGCTCCAGACATGCACGGTATAGCCTGGATATTGAGTTTGCATCCATTGTTGTAACGTAGATTCAACCGCTTGATAGTTATCTAATGTTGTTAGGGATAGCTGTGGTCGATCCATGCTGAAGATACCCGCCAGCAGTTTTGCATAGGCACGGGTCATCCACAGCTCCCCTTGTGGTTCTGAGCCAACCCACATCTGCTTTGTTTCGCTAATGCCAATGACCGTAAATCGAGTGGTTCCAAGATAAATTCCCTGCCCAATTGCCGATTCACCCTGGAACAACTGCTGCGCCAAAACTTCATCAATGATGACGACTGGGTAAAACTGTTCGAAGTCGATGGTATTGAAAAATCGCCCGTCGATTAGCCGCCGCCCAGTGGTTTCTTGGAAGGTCTGAGATACACCAACAACATCGACAGAGGTTGCGCTGTTGTCGCTGAAGCGCACGTCAGAAAGTCCAAAAACCTCTGTCACAAGGCTATAGTTGGCAATGCCCTCAATTTCCCGTTGAATCGTTTGTAAATCTGCCTCTGTGAACTCAACCTGGGGACGAATCCATTGAGGGTCGTAGGCTATGGGGACAACAAAGGGGCGATCGCGCTCAGCCAGTTTAGCTTGCAACTGCGCGGTAGAAATGGCGTCGATGTTGAGGGTGGCGTTGACCGCAGCAACCCCCATAAAAATCCCCAAGGCCGTTAACCCCGATCGCACCCAATTCCCTTGAATGTCGCGTAGGGTTGCAGCCAGCAAATCCAGCAACGATAGAGCCATGGCACTCTCCTAGCCTTCTTCAGGGGGCGAAACACCATCGGGCACTGTGGGGGTGTTCAGTGGTGTGCCCGGAGTAAGGGGTTGATCAGGGGGGAGGGTGGCGACTATCTCATCACCAGCTTCCAACCCTGATACAATCTCGACACTCTCCACACTCTGAAGCCCAACAACGACGGGACGCCTTTGAGCTGTTCCATCGTTGTCCCGAACCCACACAAACGGTTCACCCCCATCCATTTGTAAGGCCGTTGTCGGCACATTTAAAGTGTCTAGGCTTTCCTCCACAATGATGTCCACGCTGACCAGGCTGCCAGGAATCAAGGTTTCGCTCGGTTCATTGAGCCGCACTTCTGCCTCTACGGTTGCCTGATCCTGTTGACGTTGCCCTTCCTCCGCAGCTTGCGCTTGGGGCGCAATTCGAACGACGCGCCCATCAAATATTTGGGAATTAGGCCCCATCACACTAATGTTGACTGGGAGACCGACGTTCACCTTTTGGGCATCCACATCTGACAGTTGCAGCCGTACCGTTTCCTGGCTTGGGTCACCCAGGGTCAGCAATTCGCCGCCCTGCTGTACCCCATTTCCCTGGTTGGCATGGAGCCGCAAAATCATGGCATTGAAGGGTGCGGTGATTTGCGTATCGGCCAATTGGGTACGGAGGTTTTGGATTTGGAGTTGCCTATTCTGCAGTTCCAGTTCGGAGTTTGCCAGTTGCACTTCGGCATCGCGTAGCTCACTTTGGGCGTTTTCTACAGCTTCCTGGTCGTTGAGATAATCGAATTCGGAAATGAACCCCCGATCAAACAATTCCTGTGCTTCCCGGAACCGCTCCTGGGCACGGTCGAGTCGCGCTTGCCGCTCTTGGATTCGCTCGCGATCGCGCTGCACTGTATTTTCTGCAATTTGCGCCTGCACCGACGAATCGCTCAATTCTTGTTGCACGGAGCGGGCCCGCAGCTCTAGCAGGATCTCGCCCTGGCCCACCCGCTGTCGTTCTTCTACGAATACCCGCTGCACGGTTACATCCTCTGGGGCTGTGAGAGTGCGCTGTCCGCCCAACTCCACAGTGCCCGCAGCGGTGACGAGGATGCGGACATCTCCCTGCTGCACAGGCACCAGCGCTACGTTAACTGACTCTGGCTCTGGCCGAAACCATTGGTAGTAAGCAAAGGCTCCGCCGAGGGCGATCGCCATCACCGCCCCTGCACCAATAATCCACTGCACTCCGGTTCGCTTACGCTCGACAATGTCTTCTTCTAACAACCCTAGCCCTTTAGTAGGCTGAGCTTCTGAGACATTGGACGGCAAATTCTCTGACTCAAAATCCGACGTTGGATCGAGATTTGTTTGGGTTTCTCGTGGCACCCGATTCCCCCTTCACTTGCAGGACAACTCTCAGGACATGCACAAATTAAGACGTTCACAAATTGGGACGTTATGGATAGAAACTTTAGATATACCGCATGCAACCACGAACTCACAAAACTACCCCATCTTGATCGGTTTGCAAAATGATTTGCAGAGCATTAGATGGGCGTCTGTTGCGGTATGGCGACTGATGTCAGGTGATCTGATAGCAGGCGACCGTCGCTTATCATAATAGTTCGCTTGCTGTAGCAGGCAACCTCCTGGGCATGGGTAACAACGATCACCGTCATACCGCTGGCATGCAGGTGATCGAAAATTTCTACGATGGTTTTGGCGGATTGGGTGTCGAGGGCTCCGGTCGGCTCATCTGCTAGTAAAACCAGCGGGCGGTTGACGATCGCCCGGGCAATGGCCACCCGTTGCTGCTGCCCGCCAGAAAGCTGCCCCGGTCGCTTGTGCAGGCGATCGCTCAACCCCACCCGCTGTAATGCATATTCTGCCCGCCGCCGTCGCCGCGATCGCCCCACTCCGGCATACATCATCGGCACAATCACATTCTCCAGTGCCGTCAGGTTCGGCAACAGCTCGTAGCGCTGGAACACAAATCCCAGCTTGCGGTTACGAATCCGCGCTAGACGAGTCTTACTCAGCCGCGACACATCCATGCCATCCAGCAAGTAGCGTCCGGAGGTGGGGCGATCGAGGCAGCCGATCAGGTTCATCAAGGTGCTTTTCCCCGAACCAGATTGCCCCATGATGGCGCAGTACTCACCGGGGTAAATGCTCAGGTCGATGCGATCGCACGCCCGAATCAACGCCTCCCCCTGCCCATACACCCGTGACACCTGCTCCAATTGGATCACAGGCGACAGTGAAGTGGTTCCATTGCGGTGTTCAAGTCCTCCCATGGTCTATCCAACGTGACGCCATTACATAAATTCTGGCAGATCGGCGATCGCTTCGTCCTCGACCGATGAGTCTACACCCGTTGAGACAAATCGCCCAGAGCTAGGTGATTGCAGGCAAAACTTGGTGGTCACAAAACTCGACAGTTAATAGTGGTAGCGGCAAGAAATAATTGTTAAATAATCGTCGTCTACCGCGTAGACCAAGCGATTCATCTCATCAATGCGGCGTGACCAGAACCCAGACAAATTTTCCCGCAAAGGTTCCGGCTTCCCTACGCCTTCAAATGGACGTTTCTTGGTTTCGTTGATTAACTTGTTAATTCGTTTCAGCGTCTTTTTGTCCTGACCTTGCCAATATAGATAGTCTTGCCAAGCCTCATCCGTCCAGGCTAATTTGCGATTACTCATCCGATGCATCGGGTTCAATCAGCTCGTTTTGAACGACTTGGCCCTGCTTGTATTGGGCGATCGAACGATCTAAGTGAGCCGCATTCGCGGAGGATTTTAGTAAATGAACGGTTTCGAGCAGGCTATTGAAGTACTCCAAGGACATCACCACAGCATCATCGGCATCCCGCCGAGTGATGATGGTGTAGTCGGCATCATCAGCAACCCGATCTAAGATAGCTTTCAGCTTGTTCCTCGCCTCACTAAACGTAACGATTTCCATCGCTATGTCCTGCATAAACTGTCTGTTTACTTGTACAAGTTTAGCGTGCCGAAGAAAATAGAGCGCTTCCAGCTATTTTGCACTAGTTTTCAGAAGCCCGCACGAACTCAGACGTAAGCTTTTGAGAGATAGCTTCGCAATGTTTGGAGGGGTGGGAATGGAGATTCGGCCAGCTGCGATCGCCGATGCTGAGGGCATGTGGGAGATCTTTCGGCGGGTGGTGGCCACGGAGGATACCTATGTGTTTGCGGCGGATACAAGCCGGGAGGAGGCGATCGCCTACTTGCTGCCGGAGGGTGGGTGGGCCTATGTGGCGGAGGCCGAAGGGCAGATTGTGGGGCTATATCGCATGGTGAAGAACCAGCGGGATTTGGGCAGCCATGTAGCCAACGCCTCCTTCATGGTGCATCCCGAGTGGGGCGGCAAGGGAATTGGCACCGCGTTGGGCTGGCATTGCTTGCAGCAAGCCAAGGCTGAGGGCTTTTTGGCTATGCAGTTCAATATCGTCGTGAGCACCAATGAAGCGGCGGTGCGGCTCTGGAAAAAGCTGGGGTTTGAAATTGTCGGAACCTTGCCCAAGGCTATTCGGAACAAGCAGTTGAGCTATGTTGATGCCTACGTGATGTATCGCTTCCTGGATGATATTTCAGCCCCAAAGAGCTGAGCATTTTGACGCTAGCCAAAACCAAAATTTTCATGCCATCCGTCGGTCTAGTCCTGTAAACGTAAGTCAAATGTAGGTAAAAAACCACAGAGACACAGAGGACACAGAGGGTTTCTCCGTGCTCTCTGTGTCTCTGTGGTGAATTTCCGAGTGGGTACGAATGGGAGCAGATGGGGATAGTTGGGGACGGCGAATTGTGCGCGTGGGAAAGGGGCGATCGCTCATTGACACATTAGGCGCAACTCTTCCTCCGTCCGGATTTTTTGCCAAGGAAAGTTCAATTTTAGAAAAGGCGTATTACTCTTGTAATTAAGGGTCGCGTTTTTTTCGTAATTTTTGTTCGATTTGATACCTTTTGTCCGTAGATCGGCTGCTTGGGTGTCGCACCGATCTGACTCCTCCCCTCTGAGCTGAGGATAGGTGTAGGAGCACTACTCATGGCGAAATATGCCCTGTTAATCGGGGTTGGCAACTACCAGAATCAGGATGTTATTCAACCGTCTCTGACCGCTCGCAATGATGTGGAAGCTATCAGAGAGGTTTTATTGCGTCCGGATATTGGTGGGTTTGCCGAAGTGCCAAAACCGTTGCTCGACCCCGATCGGATGCAGATGGAAGAGGAGATTGAGAACTTTTTCCGCAAGTTGGGGCGGGATGATCTGGCGGTGCTGTTGTTTGCTGGAAAGGGGGTGCGCGATCGCCAGGGCAATGCTTTCCTCACGACCGCCTCAACCCGCCGCAATGTAGATGGAGAGCTGGTGCGGGCAACAGCGCTCTCTGCCCATGCGGTGCAAGACATTATGAGTGGCAGTCGAGCTGAGCAGCAGGTGATGATTCTCGACTGCGGCTTCGGCGGCATGGAACCTCACCCCAAAGCGGCATATAACGGATCGCTAAATTTAAAACATCAATTGGGCGGGCAGGGACGCGTCATTCTGCTAGGGGCTGAGGCGGCCCATCATATTCCTCAGTTCGACAGCGAGGAGCTCTCGCCCTACGCCCATCTATTGGTAGAAGGGATTTGTACTGGGAAGGCCGATCGCAACCACGATCGGCTGGTGTCGGTGGACGAGCTGCATGCCTATATCTCGGATGAGCTGAAAGCGGTGCTGGTTGAGGGGCATCCAGAGCTCATTGCGTGGCGGGAAGAAGATTGCAGCATTCCCCTGACCCGCGTTCCGGTGTTTGACCCGCGCCAGCAGTATCGGGCACAGGTCGAGCAGCGAGTGCAGGATGGGCAGATCTCCCCCATCGGTCGCGCCATCCTCGACAAGCGACGGATGACGCTGGGGTTGCGGCCTTCCGATGCCCAAGCGATTGAAGATGAAATTCTGCATCCTTACCGGGAACGGGAGAAAGATTTACAGCGCTATCGTCAGGCGTTGCAAGCCGCAGTGCGCCAGGCGTATCCGTTACCAGAATCGGTGCGGCAGGAATTGCAAGAATTTCAGCACTTGCTAGAGCTGTCGAATGAGGAGGTGGAGCCGATTCAGCAAGCGGTCATGCAGCCCTATGCCGAGCGGGCAGCGACCCAACGCCAACATCGCCAGCAATATGAGCAGTTGTTCCGCGACACCATTGCCCAGCATTTCCCCCCGACCCCTGGCGATCGCTACAAACTACAGCAAGTGCAGCGATCGCTCGATCTCTCTGATGACGAGGTGTGCGCGATCGAAACGCGCCTTTCCACTGTTGAGCAAGCTCAGCGGGAGCAGTACCACCAAACTCTGCGCCAGTTTGAGCAAGCTTGGCAAACCGAAATGCGAGCAACCTATCCGCTCACCGATATGATTCACCATCGAATGCATAAGCTACAGCATTCCTTGGGTGTGCAAGAAGCTCATGCTCGGGTGGTGTTTCAGCGGGTGCGATCGCAAATCGAAGCGGAACGCGCCACCCACCAGGCCCATTGCGCCCAGTATGAAACAGCGTTTCTGGAGGCGGTGAAGCAGGATGGGACATTGCGTAAACCGACGCGCGATCGTCTGGCCAAACTGCAACAGACGCTCGATCTCAGCGATACCGATGTGGTTGCGGCAGAAGATCGGGTTAGCGCAACCCTTTATCAGGAACGCTATCAACAAAATCTGGCGTACTATCGACGGACATGTGAACAACTCTTGCAAGAGGAATTTCCCTTGAGCGTGGCAAATCAGGATGAACTGAAACGCTTGCAGATCGAATTGCAACTGCAAGATGAAGATGTTGCTCAGATCCATGAGCAACTGATGGCGCAAGCAAAGGAGCAGCGTCGTGCCTACCAGCGAGCATTACAGCAATATGAAATTACCTATCGCGAAGCACTGGCGCGGGCTAATCCCCCCGATGATGAGACCCGCCATGCTTTAGATGCAACTTGGCGTGCCCTCAATCTCAATGCCGATGATGTGTTTCAACTGGAGGAACGGCTAAATGTGACGCCTTCTCTCCAGTCCAGCAATGGATCAGCGGAATCTCCTTCTCCTGCACCACCGCCGGATTCTCCCGTACCCCTGCCACCGCCAACTCTGACCAATGGGCAATTGGATCAACCTGATTCCCCATCTAATGGCCCAATGTTTGAGGATGATCAGGCCAAGATTGAGGCGGAGGTTGATGCGCTTCACGACTTACTGGAACAGGGGGATATCAATGAGATGATTCAAAAGCTAGAGGCATCCGAATCGACAGAGGAATCGTCTTCCGAACCGCTAGCGGATGCTCTCAGTCCCTCGCCTCCCCCAACCCTGGCTGAGGAGCGATCAGATCAACCCGATTCCCACCCGGACATTCCAATGCTTGATCAACTGTCAGCGGACGATCAGGCCAAGATTGATGCAGAGGTCGATGCGCTTCACGATCTACTGGAGCGCGGGGAAATTAACGAGGTGATTCAAAAACTAGCCGACTCCGAATCGATGGAGGAAACCGCTTCCGAATCGCCCATAGATTCCCTGGTTCCCCCTCCTCCGGCCAATCTGGTCGAGGAGCAAGCGGATCAGCTCAACTCTTCATCTGACGCTCCAGCGGTTGATCCGCCCTCAGCCGATGATCCGGCCAAAAGCGATGCGGAGGTCGATGCGCTTCACGCCCTCTTAGAGTGGGGGGACGTGAATGAGGGGGACAAAAAGACAGCCGATCTAAACTTGTCGGAGGAACCGTTTTCCGAGGCTCCAGGAGAACACCCTTATGAACCACCGGCCCCGCCCCCATCGAACCCATCGCCAGACCCATTGCCGCACAGTGTTGGGGTAGCCAACGTTTCTGGTTATACGCCGCCACCACCGCTCTCGTCATCCGACAGGGGTGCTCTAGAGGCTGATCGGAATGCTGACTACGCTGTGCTGCAAGGGTTGTTGAGCGACGATCTGGTATCCGAACGCAATGTTGACTACGCTGTACTGCAAGGGTTGCTGCAGGATGGATTGTGGCGGGAAGCTGATCGAGAAACCCTGCGGGTGATGTTGCTGGCGAGCGATCGCACCAAAGAGGACTGGCTCAGCCCAGAGGCGATCGCCGATTTCCCCTGCCTTGACTTGCAAACCATCAGCCAACTCTGGGAAAAGTACAGTGGCGGGCATTTTGGCTTTGTTGCGCAGGAACGAATTTATGACCAGTTCCGCGATATTAAGATGAATAGCGATCGCCGTCTGATTGAAGTGACCCTGCGGCTAAAGTGGATGTGGAAAGCGGCCAATTTCTACCCGATGTTCCGCCAGTACAAGGATCTGGACTTCAATTCGACCACGGCGGTGACCGGACATTTGCCGGCCCTTTGGTTCTGGAAGCTCTCTCCGTTGGCGGCGTTGCGTACAGGGACAGTGGGAACGAATCGGAGCTTTGGTGGTACCGATATTAAGATGCTCTCCAACCTAATGCGACGCCTTCGTGAGTGCAATATCCAGTAACGGTAGCCCGTATGTATCTGGGCATTGCTGATTGAGGGAATGATTTTTCAACCCCTATGTCTGGAATGGGTGGCGATCGCGTTGAAGGAGTAGCGTCTCCTGACAGCAACGCGCTATAACTAATCGATGGAATTTTAATTAGGTATTCGCCCATTCCGATGAATAGCTACTTACCATTGCTCTACATCCTTTGCTTTGTTCTGACCTTTGTCTTTGCCAGCTTCGTCGAATACTGGCTGCACCGCTTGATGCACAAGGTTCCCGAAAAGTGCGAGTTCCACGTCGAACATCACCGGGAAGGTACGGGACAAGGCGTGTTCAAGGAATTTTTAGAGTATTTCAAAGTCGTGGTTCCACTGCCGCTCATCATTGTTTGGTTCTCCTGGCAATTTGCGCTGTGTTTTTTCTTGGGGGCGCTGACCTATGCGGTTTTCTCGGCCTATGCCCACCAACTTCAGCACGATAACCCGACGCAGTGCTTCTGGATGTCGATGCCTGTCCATTACGTCCACCATCGCTACAACCAGTGGCATCACAACTTTGGGTTAGGGGTTGATTGGTGGGATCATGTCTTTGGCACTTACAAACCTGTGGAGTGGCGGGAAGGCTGTGACGCACCTCTAGGTGGCCCGCTCCATATTCAGTGGTGGTAAAACGGCTCATCCTAATTCGCGAAGAACCTACTCCAAACATTTTTTTGAAATCCTTGTGCCGCAAGGGTTTCAAAAAAATGTTTGGTTTTGGCTTTCATAGAATTGGTCTCAGAAGAAACGGATTCTATCGGTAATCCCTTCTCTATGCTTCGGAAATTTAGCCCAATTTCGACAAGCCGTCTCCACCTCAAAGTGCCATGCTGGAGACGGCAGCATTTTTACGTGACCATTTAGACGATTTCTAGCCAAGCATCTCCCGAGGCAACAGAGTCAGATTTGGTCGGTTTGAACCCCAGCCTTTTGCCCCTTCAAGTCATTCATTTGCAGAAATTTGCAGAAATTACCTGAGTTCAGCTGTTTGCTTAGCTGTCTATTGGTAGATCCCTCTTCGTGACTCCGCTGTTACAATAATTAACAAAAGCAGACAGGCATTTATCTAAACCCCTACGTTCCGCTCTAGTTCTCGCTTTATAGATAGTTCTGCGTCCTCTACGCGATCGCACTCTTTCAACTGTCCTTTCTAAACGCACATCATGACCCGCACCGAACCCCTGCAATCTGCCGATCCGTCTCGCGTCTCCGATGTTATAAGGACGAGTGACGAGATCGAAGCTGTTATCAGTACGGAGCATGCCTCGGCAACCGATCGTGCTATCCGCTACGATCCAGAGGCGATCGCCGCTTACTACAATCCCCGCCCATTGCAGGTTTGGGCGCGGTTACTGACAATTTTTGGGCCGTTCTTGTGGTTTGCGCTGCAAGTGTGGTGGGATCGCCAAACGGGGAAGCTCAAGAAGAATGAGCAGCGGCGAGCCACGCAACTGCGTGAGATGTTGACGGACTTGGGGCCTGCGTTTATTAAGGTGGGGCAAGCGCTCTCGACCCGTCCTGACCTGGTACCGCCGTTGTATCTGGAGGAGCTGACGAAGTTACAGGATCAGCTACCCCCTTTTCCCAACGAGGTGGCGTTTCAGTTTATCGAAGAGGAATTGGGCGATCGCCCCGAACGTATCTATGCCGAGCTTTCTCCAGATCCCTTGGCAGCTGCATCCTTGGGGCAGGTTTATCGCGGCAAGCTCAAGACTGGAGAAGATGTTGCGGTCAAAGTGCAGCGTCCTGGCCTGGCTCAGCGGATTACGCTGGATTTGTTCATCCTGCGTCAGCTTGCGAGCCTTGCGACGAAGGTTGTCAAGCGTGTTCGTAGTGACTTGGTCGGCATCATGGATGAATTTGGGGCACGCATCTTCGAAGAGATGGACTATGCCCACGAAGCCTACAATGCCGAGCGTTTCGCCAAACTCTACGGACATCTGCCCGAAATCTATGTACCCCGCATCTATTGGGATTACACCAATCGTCGCGTTTTGACGATGGAATGGATCGATGGAACCAAGCTGACCAACCCTGAAGCGATTCGGGCTCAGAATATCGACGCGGCTCACTTGATTGAGGTCGGGGTGCAGTGCTCGCTGCGGCAACTGCTGGAACATGGCTTCTTTCATGCCGACCCACACCCCGGCAACCTGCTGGCCACCCGTGATGGTAAGCTGGCGTACCTCGATTTTGGCATGATGAGCGAGATCCGCCCGCCGCAGCGCTACGGACTGATCGAGGCGGTGGTTCATATGGTCAATCGTGACTTTTCAGGACTGGCTCACGATTATGTCAATCTGGAATTCCTGACACCCGACACCGATTTGACGCCAATCATTCCTGCCCTGGCTAATGTCTTTAGCAATGCGCTGGGAGCCAGTGTGGCCGAGATGAATTTCAAGAGCATCACGGATCAATTGTCGGAAGTAATGTACGACTATCCCTTCCGCATCCCGGCCTATTATGCGCTGATTATTCGCTCTCTGGTCACGCTGGAAGGGATTGCCATCCATGTTGATCCGGACTTTAAGGTGTTGAGCAAAGCCTATCCTTACATTGCCAAGCGATTGCTCACCGATCCGGCTCCGCAGTTACGTACTTCGCTGAAGGAGTTGCTTTTCCAGGAGGGCACGGTCCGCTGGAATCGGCTTGAAAATCTGCTCCGCAATGCTAAAGACAGCTCTGACTATGACCTGAATAAGGCCATCGATCAGGCAATCGAATTTCTCTTCTCAGAACGTGGAGAGTTTATCCGTGAGCAACTGGTCAATGAGATTGTCGAAGGGGTCGATGGCATGGGTCAAATGGCGGTGAGTCGGGTGACGGCGGTGGTGCGCGATCGCCTGGGTCTGAAGAATGGTCACGCCGCTCCGGTTGCCGAGCAGAAACCACAAACTGAGCATCTCTTGCGAGTCCTCACGTTGCTGCGAGATACCCCAGGGTTCGACCCCATGCAGCTTTTGCCTGTGCTGCCAAATCTACTGACCCGGCCTGAAACTCAAGAAATGGGTCAGCAAATTGCTAGTGGCTTAGCGCAACGGGCTGCTGCTCGCTTTATCCGAGAGTTTCTTCTGCCGGAGGAGGTTCCCCCTGCGACCAACACAGTGGAAGTGCGAGACATTACTCCGTCTCAATCGGACAAGCAACTCGCGCTCCCCCCTGCCCGTCGATAGGCTATCGGTGTAAGTCGGTAGGTGCAATTAAACCGAAGATCCAAAAAAACCTGCACCGCTCGCGCTGCGAGCGGTGCAGGTTTTTTAGATCTGGTTTTTCATCATGCCGAGCTATAGCAATCCGTTTTGATTTTTGAAGGGAGTAAGGGAAAATACAGAGGTCGAGTCGTATCCAGGTTACTTCGGTGGTCAATACCTCTTCCCAAACTGCAGTAGAAGAATTACAAGGATTCATTGC
>JADEXA010000063.1 GCA_015207365.1 Vacuolonema iberomarrocanum LEGE 07170 | reverse complement strand
GCTCCAGATCATGCTTCAAGCCTAGTGCACTCTGATAGCGATCTTCGGCATTCTTGGCCATCAGTTTGGCGACAATAGATCCCATCATCTCCGGGATAGCGGGGTTCACCTGATGCACAGGCGGAGCCACCTTCGCAATATGGCAATGCACCAGTTCCAACGGATCGTCTGCAACAAACGGTACGCGACCCGTTAGCAACTGGTAAAGGGTAACACCGAGGGCGTAGTAGTCTGCTCGATAGTCAACACCCCGATTCATCCGCCCCGTTTGTTCAGGAGCGAGATAAGCAAGGGTTCCTTCTAAAATATTTGGACTTTTGATTTCTTGAGTTTCTTTGGGCAGTAGTGAAGCAATACTAAAGTCAATCAGCTTGACCTGTTTAGATTCTGGATGAATCAGAATATTGGCGGGTTTGATGTCCTTGTGGATCACGCGATACTGACTTAGCTCATAGAGAATATCAGCTAGTTGCAGCGCAATCTCTAGAACTTCTGTCAGTTCCAATGGTCTCTGCTGGATGTAGGTGGCTAAAGACACGCCCCCCCAATCTTCCATCACTAAGGCATAACCATTGCTTAGTGCTTCTAGACTCAGAGGGCGAACAATCCCCGAAATAGGCAAATCCCTTGCGATCGCATACTGATTGCGCAGCTGCACCAACTCACTAAAACTGGGATACTCGTGCCGTAGAGTCTTAATTACCACCGGACGTTGCTCTGCTGTTTGCACGCCTCGATAGACAACTGTTCGAGACCCCAGATACAGTTGCTCGGCCAAGGTATAGCCAGCAAGTTCAGTCAGTGAGTTCGGGAAGGCAACTACTGGGAGTGTCATGGCTTTTGGTGAAAAGTCTGTTTACTTTTTCTTAAGATTCCCAAAAGTCGAGGTGAGTATACAGTAGACGCGCATTACATAACCAAGAGCCTGAGTCACATAATAACAGGATTAAGTTGCCCCTTGGGTTCGCCCATTACCAATTTTCTTGAGCACCGTCACTGTGGAAAAAACGGGCCTCGATCTCGTGGGCCGCTAGAGGCTGAGAAAACAGATAGCCTTGTCCTAGCTGACAGCCAAGCTGCTGGAGCTGCTCTAGCTGCTGAGGCGTCTCAATCCCTTCGGCAATGGTGGTTAAGCCGAGCTGCTGACTCAGGGTGATGATGGTGCTGACAACCTGGTGATTGCGGTGCTCTGACTGCATCTGACGAACAAACGCGCGATCGATCTTCAGGTTGTGAACTGGCAGACGATGGAGATAGTTGAGTGACGAGTAGCCGGTGCCAAAATCATCAATACTGATCTGAATCTGCCTGGATGTCAGCTGCATCAACAACTCAATGATGGGGTCGATGTCTTTAATCAGCATACTTTCGGTAATCTCAAGCGTTATGGCTTGCCCAGTTAAGCCTGTTGCAGCCAGAAGGGTGTCAATATCCTCTATCAGGCTGGGGTTGCGCAAATCTTGTGCCGAAAGGTTGATGCTCACCTTGAGGGTCGCGCCATCAGCGAACTGCCGTTGCCAGGAGGCGAGCTGCTGACATGCACGATGCAGCACCCAGCTATCAATACGGGAAATCAGCCCGGTTTCTTCGGCTATTGGGATAAATGCACCCGGAGCAATCAAACCCCGCGTCGGATGCGACCAACGCACGAGGGCTTCAAACCCAACAAGCCGTTGGCTCGACAGCTCAACAATTGGTTGATAACGAAGGGTGAATGCCTGCTGATCGAGTGCGTGACGGAGGTCGGTTTCGAGCGTCAGACGATGGATTGCTTCGGTATGCATCGCCGTATCGAAGAACTTGTAGGAATTGCTCGCGTGGGACTTGGCCTGGTACATGGCGATGTCGGCATCACGAATCAAGTCGGTGGCTTGATGGTAGTTGGGTTTGCCGAGAACGATACCAATACTCATGCTGGTGAAGATTTGATGGTCATGGATCGTCAGCGGAGTTTGGCAGTCGGCCAGAATGCGTTCAGCCACTTGCGCCACTTCGTCGATACTGCGGATGTCTTCTAGCAGAATCAAGAACTCATCACCCCCCAGCCGAGCAACCAGGTCAATCTGGCGCAGATGGGTTGTCAACCGCTGGGCGATCGCCACCAATAGTTGATCTCCTACTACATGGCCCAAGCTATCGTTAATAACTTTGAAACGATCGAGATCGAGAAACAAAACCGCATAGCGGTAGTTGTCTGTTCGCTTCGCCCGTTGAATGGCGAGGTCAAGCCGCTCCAGGAGTAGGGTACGGTTGGGCAAATCGGTCAGTGGATCGTGTAAGGCGTTGTGGATGATGAGTTCCTGCGCCTGTTTGCGATCGCTAATGTCTTGGCATACACAAATCAACAACCCATCCTCACTTAGGGTGAGTGAGACGCCTTGAGCAAAGGTAGAACCATCTTTACGGGTAGCCACAGCTTCTCCCTGCCAGGCGCGATCGCGCTCAAGCTGTGGCAATACCTCTTGCTCAAACCGTTTGATCTCATCGGGTGCATATAGCTTTTTCCAACTGTGCCCCACCATCTCATCAATCTGCTCATAGCCAAATAACCTAAGATGCGACTGATTAACATACAGATAGGTATCGCCCTTGAGAATACCAATGCCATCGATCGCCGCCTCAATCGCGGCTAATTGCTTCTTAATGACGCTTTCAGCTTGTTGGCGTTCAAGCTCTGCAGCAGCGCGAGCCGCAAAGACACGAAGGATTTGTTTGGCTTGTTGGAGATTTGCTATGGACTGTTGATGGAGAATACATAAATGACCGATTGCTTCCCCTTGATTGCTACGTAAGACAATACCCAGATAGCTGTCAGCTTCCAGGGCAACCAAGTCTGGATCATTGGGAAACCGCTGCTGGACGTTGCTCTCACAATAAAACTCTCCAGCGTGCAGCACCTGTTCGCAGGGTGTTTGAGCCAGTGGGTAGGCATGAGGCGCCATGAGGCGACCATTAGCCCAGAAGGCCAGCGTTTGCAGCTGCTCGTTCACCTGTTCAGTAACAATGGCATATGAGACCCCTAGGGCTTGGGCAATGTGCTGCACCAGAGCTGGAAAAAAATCTTGCCCTGTAGTGGTCGCGGTTCCGGCTATCAGATTTTGCAGAGCGATCTCAGCTTGTTTGCGCTCGGTGATGTCGAGGGTTGTGCCAAATAACCGGATGACTTGCCCTTGCTCATCCTTTTCGGCTTCGGCTCGGCATTCGTAGTGACAGGGCATTCCATCCGATCGAACCCGGCTACATTCAATGGTATAGGGGGTGCCTTCGTTGATCGCCTGCTCAATGTACTGTTGCAAGCGCAGGCGATCGCTCATTGGGAGCAATTGCAAATACTCTGCATAGGAGGGAGCAAGTGGCGCGGGCTCTAGCTCATATATACGGAACATCTCGGGTGACCAAGTAATTTTCTGGCTAGCAACATCGAACTCCCAATTCCCTACATGGGCAACCTGTTGTGCTTTTAGAAGCTTGGCCTCACTCTGGCGTAGCTTTGTGTCTGCCTCCTGGCGTTCAATAGCAATCCCAGCAATATAAGCCATCTGCTTGATCCAGCTCAATTCATGAGCTTGGGGCGATCGCACCTGCTTGTAATACATGGCGAATGTCCCTAAAACCTGTCCACCACGGGCCGTAATCGGACTCGACCAACAAGCCCTTAAACCATGGCTCAAGGCTAAGTCTTTGTAGGGACACCACAAGGAATCAGTAGCGATGTCAGCTACGATAATCGTTTCGTTGCGAAAGGCTGCTGTACCGCAGGATCCGACGCCATCTCCAATCAATAAGCCATCGACGGCCTGACCATACGCATCCGGCAAACTGGGTGCAGCGCAGTAGCGGAGCCGATCATCGTTGTCGACCAATAAAATGGAGCAGAGCACCCCATCCAGGGTTTGCTCTACCGTCTCAATCAAGGTATTCAACACGCTTGATAACGAATGGCCTTGGGCAATTTGGGCCAGGAGCGTGTTTTGCGCTTCTAACTGGATTTCAGCAAACTTGCGATCGCTAATATCCCTGTGGGTGCCCAGCAACCGAATCGGCTTCCCAGCATCATCCCATGCAATGAACTTCCCCATCGCCAGAATCCATTTCCAAGTTCCTTGGCGAGTTCGTTGACGAAATTCGACTTTGTACTGAGGGATTTGACCTGCCGCATAGGCTCGGTAAGCTTGGCTTGTTCGTTCATAATCATCGGGATGCAAGCGTGCTCGCCAAGCTGCATCGGTTTCATGAAACGTGGCTGGGTCGTATCCCAACATCAAGGCATATTCCGGACTGACCACCGCCTCACCCGTTTGTAGGTTCACATCAAAAAAGCCTTGATTGGTCGCACTCAGTGCTAGCCGAAGTCGTTCTTCCTTTTCCTGTAAGGCAATGGTACGTTCTTCTACTTTGCCTTCGAGGGTTTGAGAGTAGTCTTCGAGGATATGGTAGAGTCGGGCATTCTCCAGGGAAATGGCCGCCTGGGTGCATAGGAAGTTGAGGGTGAGGATACGATCATAGGTGAACACACCGCTGGTTGATTGATTGCTCAACTGCACAATCCCGATCAATCGCTTTTGATTGAGGATAGGAAGACACAACACGCTTTTGGGGCAATTTTGGCTCAAATACTCATCAATGATTGGTAAATCGGTCTTGAGATCATCAACGACAACAACTTCCTGAGTGTTTTTGACATATTGAATTAGCTTGAGCGGATGGTTTGGGTTGCCCTCCAGCGGTGCCGTGCAAAGCTCGATTGTTTCAGGGGTGGCGATCGCTCTAATTTGCCAAAGCCCATCACCATTTGAAAGGATCAAGGTGCAGCGATCGCCTCCAGAGCTTTGCAGAATCATTTGAGTAAGTTGGTGCAGTAGCTCATCCAGCTGGACGGATTTGGATAGAGCTTGCGATGCTTTCAAGACAGTTGCAAAATCCAGCGCTTTGCTGGATTGATAATCAAACACCCGACTTGAATCTACAACTGCATCGTTAGAGAGGTTGGGCGCAGCAACAATTTCTAGAGTTGTCAGTGGATTGAGTGTGGGCTGCTGGAGAATTGGCTGGAGTAGATGAGGATAACGTGTTTCTAAATCATTGGTTTTGACCCGAGCTCCCCAATGAGCGTAGCAATAGTAGGCGGCTTGCATGTAGCCTGCGGCGGCTTTTTCTTTACCCCATTCTAGATAAAACTTTGCCGCGAGTTCATTCGCCAGTGCTTCTTCTTGAATGTATCCATGATCTTTGGCTCCACAGATAGCCCGGTCGTAAAAATCAGCAGCGATCGCCTGTTGCTGCAAGATTCGATAACGCTCTGCCTCAACCAAATGAAACTTATGCAATGCATTCATGGGTGCATGGCATGCCCATTTCTTCAACTTTTTTCGGCCTTGCTGAACTTTTTTAAGCAATGACTGTCGTTGAGAAGACTGTGGGTAGACGGCTAGCCAAGTAAGCGTAGCAAACCACCAAAATTGTTGAACTTCATAAAAGCCGATAATACTGTCTACATACTTCTGGCACTGCACCAGTGCTTCAAGCGCACGATCAAAGTCAGTCAACCAATAAGCAAGCATCAAATCATATAGATAAAATGCACACAACCCTGAGCGGTCATCTGCCTCCATCAAAGAAGCCGTCAGACTGCAGCGGCTGAGCCCTTGGCTATCAAGATCTGCTAGAGCTTCATTTTGATCCAACAACTTCAGGGTGAATCGATAGCTCGGATAGGCATAATCAATCACAGCACTCCTTTGCGTCGTTTCCAGTGCTTTTATATAAAGAACATGCTGCTTTGCATTCTCATTGAGTTCTATCCCTGTCGATCTCGTATTGCGTAGATAGGCTAAAACTGACCAAGCTGCATATTCATTTTCTCCAGTGTCTAGGGCTCGGTGATAATTCTCAAATAAGAAAGAATGGCTCTCATGAAGGTGATGTTTCCAGGGACGAATCAATGCATAAACTGTAAAAATGACCCCTGCTTCAACCTTCTGTACGATAGAAGGGTTTTCCATTATCTTGAGAGCAAGTTCCCCAAATTGGTAACCTGTCTCAATATCTCCTAAAAAACTGCTTAAAATCACACTATATGAACAATAGGCTGAGGGAGCTGCATCATTATTCCCATGCTTTAAGAGTAGTTCGATCTGCTTGAAGATTAGCAATGGGTAGTGATTTGGAGCACTAATGTAAGCAGCTGGCAATATAGTCTTGAGGATGGCACTTCTCGCTTTTGCGAGAGGATCCTTCATGACGACAGAATCCTCTAATGAGTTAACGGAACGTCTTCCTAATAAAAGTTTAGTTTTAAGGAATCCTAACAAAATAGAGACTAAACCAGGATTGGATGGGAAATTTATATTCAATTCAGATAAGATTTCGAAACCTACCTGTAAGGCTTCTGGCGTTCTGTTCTGAATGATGAAAGCTAGAATTCTAATTTCATAACTCCTAATTTTTTCTAGGACGGTACCAGCTTTTTCTAAAACAAATGTCGTTAATGCGTCAGATTTCTCGAAATCGCTGTTTAAGTAGGCAACCTCTGCACCCACTTCATATAATTCTCGAATCAACGTCCGTTGTTCTTGCCAGGCTTGTTGCCCAAGCATGTAAATTCCGGTTTGGCAATATTGAGCGGCGACGGTATAAGCCGTCGTCGCTCTAGCTTTGTGAGCGGCTCTCAACAGGAGCCGACTAAGCTGATATTGCTCTGCAGGAGCGGTAATTAAAGATTGACCTAAGCTTATATTATTGACAATGTCAAACAAGCGTTGCTCTATTTCGATCTCAGAGAGTTGGTCGAGCATCAGTTTCCCGATCCTCAAATGAGTCGATAGTTTTTCAGCTTCAGGAATCAACGTATAAGCAGCTTGCTGGACTTGATCATGTAGAAACTTGTAGGGCACTAAAACGGTTTCCGTCAGGGCTGTTGAGCCAGCGTCTTGAAAGAGCTTGTAGGTTTCACTAACAGGTAAGATGAACTCTTCTTGTAAGGCTTGCCACAAGGCTGTGGCCGTTTCTGTTTCTGACTGCTCCGAAATAAGGGATAACGTCGTCAAGTCAAATTGATTACCTAAGCAAGCGGCTAACTTTAAAGCTCGCTGAGTTTGAGGTGACAACCGTTGCAATTGCTGAGCGATAAATTCCACCACGTCATCTGTTAGATAAGAAGCATCCAACTGAGAAATATTACATACCCAATGGCCATGCCAGCGATCAAATTGGACAAATCCATCCTCATGTAATGTCTTGAGAAGCCGAATGATGAAGAAGGGATTGCCTTGGGTTTTCCGATCGATAAGCTCAGCCAATAGGTGCGATCGCTCGCGAGAGCAACAGAATGTTTCAGCAATGATTTGATTTGTGTCAGCAAGGCTAAGTGCCTTAAGCGTCAGAATATCAACCGCTTTTTCATTTTTCTGTAACTCTTCTGTGACTAGATGTAATGGATGAGTTGGCAAAACCTCGTGATCTCGATAAGCTCCAATTAAGAGGAAATACCCCTCATAGCTCATGAGTAATTTGATGAGTTGTAGCGAAGCCGAGTCAGCCCACTGTAAGTCGTCTAAAAACATCACAAGTGGATGCTCAGCCGTTGCAAATAGTGCAATCAGCCGCTGAAACAATCGGTTAAAGCGTTGCTGTGCTGCTAGTCCCGATAATTCTACTGCCGAAGGCTGCGTGCCAATCACGCGCTCCAGTATTGGCACTACATCAATCAAAACTTGGCCGTTCTCGCCAACAACAGACAGAATCTTCGTGCGCCACTCTGCCAATTGAGCATCCGATTCTGCGAGCAGTTGACCCATCAGATCCTGTAGCGCTTGGGCGAATGCTAGGAAAGGAATATTACGATTGAACTGATCAAACTTACCTTTGATAAAATAACCCTGCTGACGGGTAATGGGTTTGTGAACCTCATTGACCACGGCTGTTTTTCCAATTCCCGAGGGACCCGCGACCAAAACCAATTCAGTATTACCGACTGCGACGCGGCCAAAGGCATCCAATAAGACTTGCACTTCGCCTTCGCGACCATAGAGCGCTTCGGGAATTAAAAAGCGATCGCAGACATCATGCTGCCCCAACTCAAACGCCGCAACTGTGCCCGCTATCTTCCACTGCTGCAGACAGATAGTTAGATCATACTTGAGTCCCAACGCACTCTGATAGCGGTCTTCAGCGTTTTTGGCCATCAACTTTACGACGATCGCCCGCACCATTTCTGGAATGGTTGCTTGGCTGGCATCAGGAAACATTACGGGACGAGCAATATGGCAATGCACTAGCTCCAGTGGCTCCGTTGTTACAAAGGGCAGTTCTCCGGTCAGCAGCTCAAAGAGTGTGACACCCAATGAATAGAAATCTGTCCGATAATCAATCCCCCGGTTCATCCGCCCGGTTTGTTCAGGAGACATGTAAGCAAGCGTACCTTCGAGAACCTTGGGATTAGAGAGTTGCTGGCGTTCTTTGGGAATAAGACTGGCAATACCGAAATCGGATAGTTGAATCTGCTTCGTTTCTGGATGAATGAGAATATTGTCTGGCTTAATATCCTTGTGAATAATGCGTTCTCCAGCCAAATAATGCAGAGTATCTGCAAGTTGAATGGCGATCGCTAGTACCGTAGGAATGCGGGTGACTAGATTAGTACCGATGTGATCGCATTGCTGCCAGTAGGTCGAAAGCGCGATGAACCCCTCATCAGGCATGACTAAAGCGTGGCCATTGCCGCAGCGCTCCAGGGCAATGGGACGGGCAATAGCAGAATGATTTAGGTGGCGGGCGATCGCAAACTGATTGCGAAAATGGACTAATTCACTTAAGTTTGGGTGCTCGTGGCGCAGCACTTTAATCACAACTAGCTGTTGCTGTTCTCCCCATAAGGCTCGATATACATCCGTTCTAGTGCTCCTGAAGATTTTTTCAATGATGGTATAGCCAGGGATAAAGGGAATCTTTGCAATAGCAGTGTTCATTCTCAAAACTCTTATTTAGCCACAGGGAAACGAGTCAATCCATCACACTAGAGTTCCCTAAGTTACCAGGATTTCAGTTCAGAGCAAATGCTGAGAATTAGCATTCTCATTCTGATAAAACATTGCTTCAACACTAAGGATACTGATATCTCTAGTGCTACCTAAGGAGCGTGGATTAAAAGGATACAGAATTTTGCGTCTTGGAAGCATAGTGACGCTACGTTTCCAACAATGAGTTTTAGGTTTGATTAAACCCAGATTTTTCAGTGAGCCAAAAGAGAGCTGAAACCGCTGAAAAGGCTGAAATTGCATGACACAGCAGTGAACGCTTTCCGCTTGGTGCTACCGCTATTGCTGGACAAACGCACGGATGCAGAAGCCATCTTTTGGCAAGACAACAGTACTCCTTTTCCTCCAACTGCGAACTCACAAGCAAAACCATAGTGGCCAACTAGTTAATATGCAGCAGAAAGGTGACTTGTAGTTTGATGATAACGTCTAGGTAACCGCCCCTGAAAAAAATCATCAGCTCTTTATAAATTAAGGCTGTTAGTTGCTAAGCGATGTGAGGCATTGCAAGAAATTGCTCAATCTGTCACACAAGCTGGTGAGATGAGCAATATTGGAGAGCCTTTAAGTAGAACTCGCTAGACATTTATGCTGATGTAACAGATCAATTTTGAGCAACCAGAATTTGGACGCCAAAATCCGTCAACTGGATGCACTAATAGGTAATATCAAATCCGGTTGAAAAATCCAAATATCGTTTGTGCCCGCTGCTTTGCAGCGGGCACAAACGATATTTGGATTTTACGGTTATTTAACCGGATTTGATATGAGATCCTAACGGTTGAAGAAAGTTTTGGGATGACTCGGATGCAGATAAAGCATGAATGTTTGGCGAAGATTCTGATTTTGCCGTGAACTGATCCGAGAAATCAGATTTTTTCCAAACCTAAGCCAATACCCTACGCCTTGAGCGAGGTAACGCTCAGCAGCAACATGTTTGTATCCGCCAATGCCCTGAGTACAGGACACAACCCAGAAAACCCTTGATTGTGTATAGCGCGGTCGGTGCCTGCACTCTACACAATCAAGAGTTCGAGTTGGGGTTCGATTTTTTATCCTGTACTTAGGCCAATGCCTTTGAATCTATCCGTGGATTTAGAGGACTGCTGGGTTCAGAACCCAGGTATAGTGGGCGGAGCGTGAGCCTAGCAGTCCAGTCCGGTAAAATCCACGCCTGAATTCAGCCGCAGCATGACCACACCTCCTAACGAGGATGCTTGGCAACGCAGATGAGACTGCAATTATATAGCGACCTTTTGAGCGGCGGTAGTTGGATCGCCAGTATTTGGGGTACCTTGTGGTTCTATTAGCAAGAGTTCGGCTTCGTTTTCTGCCACTGGACAATGCTCTATTCCTTTGGGAACAACGAACAGCTCACCTTCGTTGAGTTCCACATCCCGGTCACGTAGTTTAATCGTGATTTTTCCCCTAAGTACCAAGAAAAAATCATCGGTGTCTGGATGAGCGTGCCAATTAAACGCTCCTTTCACTTTCACAACCATAACGTCATGTCCATTGAACCCAGACACAATTTTGGGAGACCAATGTTCAGAAAAGGCGGCTAACTTTTCTTGGAGATTTATTGCATTCATAGATAAGTAGCTTGGCATGATGAAAAACTAGACCCTAAAAACCTGTGCCGCCCGCGCTGCGGGCGGCACAGGTTTTTAGGGTCTAGTTTTTCATCATGCCAAGCTACTTATGTAGATCCTGACAAGGAAAAAAAGATATTACACGAGCTCTTGCGATAGTACCCAATATTGCAAGTTACTTTTAGGTGCTATGTCGGTGTGGACTAGTTTAAAGCCAAGATGCTCATAGAGAGAAACGTTTTTTTCATTGTCAGTTCTGAGGAGACAGGCTGAATGGCTACGGCTTCGCATTGTATTAAGTGCCGATTGGATAAGGTGTTTACCCAGTCCTTGCCCGGCTGCTTCTGGATGAACACCGACTACCCATAAGTAAGCAAAGTCTTTTGGCGCTCTTGAGATAATTTCATGTTCACAAAATCCATCATGATTCTGTAACCGTCTAAAGGCAGGAAAACCTATTTTGAGAGGGATCCAGATGAAACCACTTCTGAGTAGTTGAAACAGCGGGAGCGGGAGATATTTGCCGGAAATCCAAGCAAGTGCGCCCTTCCCCTCTGTGGCAAGTTCAATATCGCCATAATGGCTGGAGCATTCAATTACAGGAAGAAAAAGCGTTGTGAGATTTTGTTCTCGTGTAATGGGATTGGGAAACAAATAGGTCATGAAAGCATCTTGTACAAAGGCGGCTCCAAGTGCTTTAGCAGCTATTTTTTTCTGAAAGGTTGTTAGAGTACTGTTTGAGTATTTGTTCATTTTCTCTATGGGCTCGACACTCATAATCTCGACACTCATAATCTCGACACTCGTAAAATGTGAATTACTTTGACGACACAAGAGCAAGATTTTTTGAGGCAAACTGATAGTTCATATTTGGTAACATTTGCTGAGTCGACCGTAATAGATGTCTGGCCAAAGATAAATGACGTTGTGAGATTAATCTGTCTTGACGCAAGAAAATAGGTAGATAGAAAACATCACTACATCAACGAAATTCGCCGTATGCGCGAAATCCGTCTTTGCGGTTCTCAAACCCTTGAATTTTCCTTGGGTCGTGATGGCAAACGTTATTTGTCTGGCCGCGACTTGAGTTACCTAGGCTTTGCCTCGAACCCAAGTTAGGATATGTTGCGGATTGAACGCAGCGCACTAACAGGGCAATCTTTGATGTGCTACTGCCGACACACTCTACTGACAATTCAGACTACTGAACCAGCTCACTGGGACTCTAGGCCATTTTCGCTGGCATGAGGGACCGTATTGTGTTGTTGGTGTTTTTTGCAGGAGGAGGACTCCTTAGGCAACAGCAAACCCATCCCCCACCCTAGGAGAGGATAGATTGCCCAAGTGATAGTGCCGCTAAGGATGAAGTTCAACGCTAATAAAAAGGCATTGACTACAGCGTAGGTTCGCAGTTGTTGACGGAATTCTTGCTGCTTTTCTTTTCGCACAGGGTCGGACTGTGTAGGGACAGGCAACGCTTGGTAGTTTTGCTCTGCTCGGGTCAATGCCTCAGATGAGATACCAAGGTCAGTTGCCATTTCTTCCAGTTGCGATCGCGAGAATCCTTCTGATTTCTGCGTGCTTTGATCCAGTGCATGAACCAAAATCTGTTGCACCTGGTCATCGGAGTACCGCTCTGCCATCACTAAAACCTCTCAGATTGTGCCCATGCTTCTTACATGTTTACGTCGTCAACTTAAGGATAGCAATTCTATAAATATTGTCAATGTCAACATGGACTGGACTTACGCATTTTGTTGATGTTGTGACCGCGATAGCCCACAACATCAACGAATTTACTCAGGATTACACAAGTTTTGCGTCAGTCCTGATGGAGTGTTGCGGCTGACTCGTCAGAAGTTTTCACAGGTCTCCCTGCTGACATATGTTGGATAAAAGCCCTTTCTTAAGGGCTTTGTAGAACTTGAACCAATGCTTGGAAAGTGGAAGTGCATCCAGAGGGTTGGGATTGCTCGTAGTTAAAGTGGGACGGGTTTCATCTACCGGGTTTAACTGATCATTTGGAAGGGGCTTGGAGAGCAGAATGCTCTGCCTGTTTCAAGGGATTCAGCACCGCTTTATTTTGGCCGTTTAGACACACCACTTTTGGGCACAGTGGCCCGCAGTTTATGAATACTGACCTGTTCTACAACCAACTTCCGATTTTCAGCAACTTTTGGGATATTGCGAATCCCGATCACTTTGTTTCCATGCCCGAGGATTGGTACATCCTCATTACCGATGTCACCCACTCCACCCAGGCTGTCGAAGATGGACAATACAAGACCGTTACCTTTTTGGGCGCTAGCTCCATCGTGGTGGTATTAAATGTGGCGGGAAAAGTCGACCTGCCTTTTGTGTTTGGGGGAGATGGCATGACCCTGCTGGTACCACCGTCATTGGTGGGGGCTGCGCGGGATGCTCTGTTGGGATTACAATCCTTGGCGCACAGTCGATTTGGCCTGAACTTGCGCGTGGGAGTGGTACCAGTTGCTGATGTGGTGACGCAAGGGTATGAAGTTAAGGTTGCTAAGGTCGGTGTGTCGAAGAACTATGCACAGGCTAATTTTCTAGGGAATGGTCTGACCTATGCAACAGATTTGGTGAAAGCGGATATCCCCGACAACCCTTATCAGGTAGTAGGGCAAAATCTCCAGGAGCCAAACTTTTCTGGATTGGAATGCCGGTGGCAGGATGTTCCCAACCGATCTGGCCAAACCGTGAGTTTGATTGTTACCACCACGACCCCATCGGAGCAGTGTCACCAGCAAGTATATGCCGGGGTGATGGAAGCTGTGAAGCGCATCTATGGTAGTGCTTCTGGCACGCCTCCCGTCAGCCTTGAAATGTTAGATCTCAGTTTTGATCCGAATAGGTTGATGCTTGAAACTCTCTTGAAAGTGCGATCGCCCCATTGGCTGAACCGCTTTGTGTATCTTGCCAATCTCTGGCTTCAAAACATAATGGGCTTGATGCTGATGATGGTGAGTATGCAGTTTCCCAATGCTCCCTGGGGCAACTACAAGGCCGAACTGGTCGCCACTACAGACTACCGAAAATTCGACGATATGTTGCGCATGGTGGTCGCCAGCACCCCCGCCCAAACCCAGCAACTGGCCCAATATTTGGAGCAGGAATGTCAGGCTGGGCAACTGGTGTATGGCATGCACATTGCCGACCGTGCATTAATGACCTGTCTGGTGTTCGAGCGTAGCGGACGGCAGGTTCACTTCATCGATGGAGCCGATGGTGGCTATACCCTCGCAGCCAAATCGCTGAAACAGCGCTTACGCAGAGTAAAGTCAAGTGCTACGTCCTGACTGTCCCTAAATCTAATATCAAATCCGGTTGAAGAACCCAACTATCGTTTGCGCCGATGCAATGCAGCGGGCGCAAACGCCCCACCGGCTAAAACCCTTGATTGTGTGTAGCGCGGGCGGTGCCCGCGTTACACACAATCAAGGGTTTTCTGGGTTCTGTCCTGTACTTATAGCGCTATGCGCGTTAGTTAAGTACGGATGTGTGTGGGCGCAACGCGCCCACACACATCCATTTCTGTGCTTGACGCGGTTGCACATCGCTATAGGAAGAAAGTACAGGATATGCATCAAGTTAAAGATTGATCGTTTTGAGAATTAAGAGAGTTGTTGGTGCGTCTGAGTAAAACGATGGTGAGGGTAACAAGCAAACTATAGAGTGTGGCGATCGCTACGATCGCCCCATCGCCCAACCACCACTCAAGCCCTAACCCTTCACCCAGCCAAAACGTGCCGAGGGTGCAGAGCAAAATTCCTGTTCCCAGTTTGATCAGCACATCTGGCAAATGGCGCAAGTAGCGATGCAGGAGCAGCACTAGAGTAGCCGAGCCCAGCAGAGCAACCAGAGTGGCACCCAATGCTTCAGTCCAAGCCTGCGACGCCAACCCTACCGTAATGACAATCACCGCTACCTCAAAGGCTTCTAGCGCTGCGCTTTTGGCCATCACAATAAAATTCAATCGGCTGAAACGCTGAGTTTGCACTTCAAGATCAATGCCCTCAGCTGTCAGCGGATCATCCGCTAACCAACCTGCGCGCTTACCGTCGACCTGTCGACGGATCCCTTTCTTGACCCAGCCGCTGCCGAACCAGAGCAGGATGGCTCCAATTACAATTTGCAATCCATACAAAGGGATCGCTTGTAGACCTTTCCCAAACACAGCGGCAACTATGGCCACCGTCCCCAAGCCCACAACACTGCCCCAAATCGCTTCGCGAAGGTAGCCCGAGCGCGCCACCGCATAGGCAATCGCGGCTGTTTCCAAAAAATCTAAGCTAGCTCCGCTGCCAACAGCGATCGCAACACCCCAATTCATTGACATCGACTCTGCTCTAACTCCATAAGCACGAGACAACAAAGCGAAAATGCTGAAAAGGTATAGAACAATGATCGAAACATAGACATCTATCAAATGGGACATCTATCAAATGGCTAGGCGCAACGAGCTGAGTGTCGATGCCGATTGAGGAGCCCAGCTATTCATCTGTTTGGGCGGGCGATCGCTGGGTTGCAATGCCGACCTGTGCCCCTTCTACCGTTCGCAGTGCATCCATCACCGCAATGACCTGACCATGCTCAACACTAGTATCTGCATTGATTACGACCAATGCTGTGTCTTGTGTACCCATGAGGGTTTCAATTTCGTTGGCCAACGCTTCAATAGCAATGGATTGACGATTCAAAGAAACTTGCCCGGTTTCATCGATTGTGACGTTAATTCTGCTCTGCTGTTGGGATTGAGCCGTTGCTGCGTTTGGCAAGTTAACTGGCAAGCCTTCAGAGCGCGTCAGGAATAGTGATGCCATGATGAAAAACGTCAAAATCGCGAAGATGACGTCAATCATCGGGACAATATTGATATACGGGGATTCGTCGAGTTCATCTGGAATATTCATGGCTTACTCCACCGCTGTCAGAACGGCTCGAAATCCTTCGTGGCGGCTGAGATGCAGCACTTCTAGCTGACTCCCATATTCTCGAATGGCGGCAATCTGCCGTCGATAGAATCCTCGGAATATGTTGGCAAAGAACAGGGTAAAAACGGCAACGACTAACCCTGCGGCTGTTGATACCAATGCTTCACTAATCCCGCCAGTGACTTGGATAGCGCTTTCTGCTCCAACATTGCCCAGATTGAGGGTCGCGAATGAACGAATCAGCCCTATGACCGTACCCAACAAACCCAGCAAGGGAGCGGTGGTAGTGATGGTGTCGAAAATAGTATTGAATCGCCGCATGATGGGCAACTCTGCCTGGGTTGCCCCTTCCAGCGTCAACTGAAAGGCATGAGGTGGGAAGTGATCGACTTCCAGGGCTTCCAAAAAAATGCGGGCAATGGGTAGATCAATATTCTGCCTTAGCTTTAGTAGCGACGTTTGAAAATCCTCGGGGTAGGTACGCAAGACATCCCGCACGACCCGTCGCTGGCGGCGATTAACCCGAACCCAAAAGACAAGCCGCTCAACGATAAGAGCGATCGCCACTACAGAAAAACCAAGCAGGGGCCACATCACAATTCCCCCAGCCAGGAACAGGTCAACAAGCAACATTGCAATTCTCAGTAAAGGGTGAGCGAATCAATGGTTTCCAGAAGGATAACTATATTTTTATTGAAACTCCTTCTCAAAAGGAGGGTAGTAGGTCGCAAAATTAATGTCAATCTTCACTAATAACTTCAATAAGTCAAGTTGGAATAATCAGCGCCTAAAATGTATAAGAAAACAAGGGACTCTTGAATAAAATCAATGCTTTACCTTGAAGATGGTTAAACATCAAACAGATAAATTGACACCCAAACCTTTGAAATTTAGGATAAACAAGTTGGTTAAGCCATTCGCAATAAGTTATTGCAGGTAGGTGGAGTGCATGACGTTCTCAAACGCAGTTGCCCAGCAACGGGCGAGGCAGATCGTTGGCCTCAAACGATTTGTGTTTTGTAGTTTGGCGGGATCGCTTGCCATTCACGGGTTAGGGATGTTCCTCAAGGTGGCTCAACTCACGGTCAGTGAGGAGGTTACACCTGAGGAAATTACCATCGTCGTCACAGAACCACCCGAGGAAATTCCGCCGGAGGAAACGGTCGTTGACCTTCCGCCTAATCCAGAAGCTCCGGCTGTCGCAGCGGCTCCGGCTGCGAATACGGCCCCTGCTGCTGCCACAGCTTTTGAGGTTCCCGTAGAACCTGTACCAGAAGAGCCGATTGACGAGCCTGAACCTGAACCCTCTCCCGTTGCAGATATTCCTGTTGAAGACGAGATTGTGGAAGAGGAGATTGTCGAGGAAACAACACCCGAAGCCGATCTAGAAGAACCGACAGAAACGGCTACAGCACCAGAGCCGACCCCTCGTGATATGCGCGATCTCCTCAATGACTTGCGGCGATCGCGAACGGCACCACGGTCTAGGCCAGAGCCTCGGGGCTTTGATCCCGGCCAATTTAGTCGCCCTGGCACAACGGAAGGAGACACAACCGCTGTGGGGCCGACCTCTCCCGGTGTAGGAACTGGCCCACCCGCAGAGAGCAGTGGAGAGGGGGATGATCCTGCCCCATCTCGGGGAGGAGGTTCCCGCGAGATTAGCTGTGAGGGTTGCGACTTCGACTATCCCGATGAAGCAGATGGTGCAGAAGGGATAGCGCAGGTCGTTGTTGAAACCGATGGGCAGGGGAATGTAGTTGGCGTAATACTTTCGCGTTCTAGCGGTAATGAAGCTTTGGATCGCGCTGCAATGGACCAGGCTCGCGAACGGGTACGGTTGAACAACGCTCGGGCGGGAGAAAGTCACCCAATTGACATTGAGTTTGTGCAACCCGACTCAGATGCCGCTCAACGAGCCAGGGACCGGGGCGATCGCCGTAGCATTACCGTGCAGGATCCTGAGGAAGAGACGGCTACTGATCAAACCCCTGAAACAGAACAGGCCTCAGAAGAACAAACAGAAAATCCACAACCTGACGCATCTCCCGAATCGGATAATCCTTTGGACGCTGATGACTCCCCGCCTGACACATCCACTGATACTGAAACAGGATCTGAGACCGACGACGAAGATGAGGATGCTTCGGAAGCGTCCCCTACCCCCAGGGACGAACCCTCTAATTCAACTGACACCGATAGCGACGACTCGTCACCAGCTCCTAACCCTGAACCAGCCTCATCACCTGAGCCGGAGGCTCCTGCAAGGTCGAGCCCTCCGCCGTCCCCATCGAGTACTCCCAATCCCAGTCCAGTAAACGAAGCATCGCCTCCTGCACAAGAAACACCTCCGCCTCCGCCCGTGCGAGAAGCCCCTGCTTCACCTCCACCCGTAGAAAACCGCGCTCCAGCTCCGGCTCCAGCAGCCCCAACACCAGCGGTGTCATCGTCCAGCGAGCCTGTGGATTCGGAGTGATCCCCACTCCTCGAAAGAGCATTGCAAGAGTGAGATTGATTCTCAATGCTTGTCCGTCTTAACCGATAGATGCAATTGGCAGGTTAGTCGGGTTTGCTGATCGCGCTGAGCTTTTGGCGATCGCGAATGGTAATGATGCCGCCTCGCTGATAGGTCACCACAGCTTGCAGTTGTTTGAACAACCGCACACATTCTTCGTAGGTAATGCCAATGCTACGGGCGATTTGGTAGTGGTTGAGACGCGATCGCAACTGTTCTCCATCCTCGACGAGCTCAACACCAGCGGAGTCAGCAACATATTCCAAATAGTTCACTAGGCGCACAATCGCTCGTTCTGAAATCAGCCCATGCACTTGATTATGGAGCTGCTGTAGCCGTTGGTTTAGCACCCCCAGCAAGTGCAACGCCAACTCGGGTGTTCGTGAGAAACCGTCTAACAATACCTGTTGATCGAGCCGCAGTACAGTAGCGGGATCAATCACAGTAACTGTGGCTGGTGCTTTTCCACTGCCAAAGACCGAAGGGGCTGCAAATACTTCTCCGGGTGGCAAGATTCGCAGAATGGTTTCTTTCCCAGACGCTGCAATTCTGGCGATATGAAGACGACCCGAGACTAATACATGCAGGCAAGCTGGCAAAACCTCTCCTTCATGGAAGACAACAGAACCCTTTGCGTATGACGTAAGTTGACTGTGCTGCGCAAAGGTCTCTAGCAAAGAGGGATCTAGATGCGCGAACAGTGAGAGGTTCTGTAGCTGAGCGATATCAACTGGCTGAGTCACGACTTGGGAAAATATTATTTTGACAAATGCTTTGTTAATGCGAATGAGTATTTCTAAATCGTCACCCATTCTGCAGCGTGATTTTACTATAGCGTGCTCTGAAAGGACTGATCTGAAATCAAGTTTGACATGGAGATAAAACGGTCAAATTCTTGCATGACAAAGCTTACATAATTTTGCGATCGCTCCAAACAATTATTACGCAGCCGTCAAGTAACAGTATTGTGGCTTGGGAAGTTTTGGTTCAAATCGGATGAATCGACATCGTTCAATATGAGCTAGCTCATAGAACCTATTGCGAATGGCTGTCAAGCTTGAGTGAGTTATTTCGGGTAAAAGCCATGACACTCACTCAGCCCAACTTCAAAACTGCCCCCGGTCACCAAGTGCTAGCGGCGGCTGGCAAGAAAGTACTCCGTCCAGGGGGATCTTCTGCAACCGAACAGTTGTTTGCCTGGGCCGATTTTCAGCCGGGTGAAACGGTTCTAGAGCTGGCTTCCAGCTTTGGCTACAGTGCGATCGCATTAGCCCAACGCTATGGGGTGCAGGTCGTCGGGATCGAGAAAAACCCCGACAGCGTTGCGCGTGCCCAAGCCAACATTGCAGCTGTAGGTTTAACTGACCAGATCCAAATCATTGAAGGTGATATTTTTCATCTGGATCAAATTCCAGGACAGTTTGACTATGTGTTGGCGGAAGCAATTTTGACCATGCAGTCAGAGCCTGGCAAAGCCAAGATTTTGGCTGGAATTTGCGATCGCCTCAAATCAAAGGGGCAATTCCTGAGTCATGAACTGAGGGTAGGCGGATCCGAAAGCGACATGATCCGTCAGGACTTGTCTACGACTATTCGAGTCAATGCAGCTCCCCTATCCGCTGAAGAGTGGATCGCCGCTTGTCAGGATGCAGGTCTTGCCGTCGAGCAGCACGATTCAGGGCCAATGCATCTCCTCAACCCACGCCGCATTGCCCAGGAAGAAGGGCTAACCACACTGCTCACCATCGGCTGGAATGTGCTGACTCGCCCCGTGCTTCGGCAACGCATTCTCTCGATGCGAGAGACCTTTGTGCGCCACAGCAATGACCTGGGCTATATGGTGCTTCGTGCCAGAAAAGGATAAATGGTGCAGGGATCAAGACAAGATCCGACTCCCTGATGGTTGAAATGCCGATCGTTCAAATGATGAGAATTTTTACCCTTCATGAAACTATGGCTACTTCTCTTATTTCTTCCACAACAGCATTTATCCAGCTCAAAAGCCACGTCGACTATCCCGAATCTGGCGTGCTCAGCCGAGTGATTTGGAAGGACGATATCTGCCAGTACAGCCTGTTTTGTCTGGCCGCAAATACTGAAATTTCCGAACATACCTCTACCCGCAACGCCACCGTACAGGTCATAGAGGGCAATGGTGTACTGATCCTGAATGGGGAAACCATTTCGCTAGAGCCAGGTCAGTTTATTTTCATGGCCGCCAATGCGCCTCATGCGCTGTCAGCAACCTCTAATTTGGCGTTCATTCTCACACTGTCCAGCGCACTGTAAGGGAGGCGTCGCTGCTTGAGGGTATGATTTTTTTCTGAGAAGGGGTGCAGCGCACTCCTTCTCAGAAAAAAATCATACTTGGATCCTGTAGCGCACTGTGAGGGAAGCACCGAACAGCTACTTTCTCGGGCGATGGTACGGGGAACAAGCTAGGGTTGTGTTGTCTCGTTCGCTGCTTGCTGCTTTGCTGTGGCGAGTTGCTCTTGGTAATCTGCCCGATCAGGGTAGACCGCCACAAGCATTTCAAGAGGGGCGATCGCTCCGTTGGGATCCCCTAGGTCTAATCGAGTTTTTGCTAACCCTTCCAAGGCAATCTGGTTATCAGGCTCGCGTTCCAAAACAATTTCGTAGCCCCGCTCTCGCTGTCTTAGCTCGACATGCGCCTCAGTGCCAAGGCCATCGGATGTTGTTTCGACGGCTTCTGGTTGGGATTGGTTGAGGTAAAGGGGAATAAGCCCAGCTAAGAAGCTACCAGCGAAAGCTCCAAGGCAACCTATCATAAACAGACGTTTGATGATGTCCGAAGTTTTGGCTTTGGTGGACTGTGCCGAGGTCATAGTGGGTGTTCCTGCTTGAATACTGACGTAAATACCGAGTCGTGGGGTTACCGATGCACAGGGATAGAAACAAATCGTTCAGACATTGGCTTTGAAACGGGTTGGTCTAGCCCTAACTTTCCCAAAACGGCGATCGCACCTGTCAGGTTTTTTACCGATTTATTGACACCTCCTTGTTTGAAGGACAACCTCCTCATTGAAACAGTTCCCACAGGGTTGCATCAGATGCCAAAAAATTGGGTAATAAGGAGAATAGAGAAGGGTTTCATCATTCACCTCGACGGGCAATCTTCGACTGGAATTGACCTAAGTACACGTGAAACTGGCTGGACTTCCATGCAACAAAAGAAACGAAAACCAAAAACAGGCTTTTTCGAGTGGCGACAAATTTTGAGTACAGTTGCCTGTGTCTTGGGATGTGTCGGGGCGATCGCTCTGTTGCAATATCCTCAGCTCCAGCGGCTCAAGGCAGGGGGGCAAGATTTACCGATCGAGGTCATCCGTCGCGACCTGGCAGCAGATCAGGTACAACTCGATTTTCTGGAAAATACCCCCTCCTTTGGTTTCCGCAACCTGGTAGCAAATTGGGCTTTCCTTCAATTTTTGCAGTATTTCGGAGATGTGGAGGTGCGCGAGCGTACCGACTACCGCCTGAGTCCCGAATACTTCGAGGTCATTGTCGAAAAAGATCCGTACTTCTTTGTGTCGTACATCTTTTTGACCAACAGCGTCAGCCTATATGCAGGAATGCCCGACAGGGCCGTAGAGCTGATCGAAGAAGGGCTAACACATATGACACCCACAATTCCTTTGGAGTCTCCCCATGTGTGGCGGCAAAAGGGGATTGAAGAGTTGCTGTTTTTGGGAGATGCTGGGGCCTCGCAGGCATCTTTTAGCACCGCTGCAGAATGGGCGGCTGTTTCCAATCTGCCTAATCGAGAGCGGCTCGCCGAAAATTCTCAGCAAACGGCAGACTTTCTGGAGCAAAATCCCGACAGTAAAAATGCGCAGTTCACCTCATGGGCTACGGTTCTGCGAACGGCACCGGATGACTTGACCCGCCAACTGGCTTTCGAGGCAATTGTGGATCTCGGTGGTCAGGTTTTGGAGAACCCAGACGGTTCGTTTCAACTGGTTGCACCCCCTGAGGATTAAGCGATTCAACCATAACTCAACGGTAAGGACATAGCGATCGCCATGTCCTTACTTCCATATTGGGGAGTTCAGCGATCTATAATTTGGGTTTAACGTGAACGCGACTCGCTTTTTTCGAGTACAGATTTTCGACTCATCTTCAGGACTCTCACTGAATGGATGAGAGCGAAACATCTAGAATAGGAAAGCGATCGCCCGACATTATGAAAGATGGGTTAATATAAGTTAACAATAGAAAACGCTTTGGAAAAACCTCTGAAAATGCCCACACTAGATTGTGTTACGAGAAAGCGGTTTGCGACAGGATGTCCATAACACGCTTCTCGGGCAACTCAAACCAGAGATTTTTACATTAATTGGGGCAATGTGAGTTGATGAGAGGAAGCTTCTCACTACCCCGCAATCACCCTTCAGTTATCAGGAGGAGATACCTCGGTGAATAAACGTTGGAGAAATGTTGGGCTTTATGCTCTCTTAATTGTGGTCGTTGTCTTCCTGGGAACGACTTTGTTTCAACAACCTTCGGAAGATGTTCGTTCCTGGCGTTATGACCAGCTCATTGAGGAGGTCGAACAGCAAAACGTCGAGAAAATCACGATCAGTTCCGATCTCTCTCGCGGCATTGTAACAACACAGGATGGTGAGCACGCGACCGTCAACTTAGTGGAAGATAGTGAACTGCTCGACATTCTGAGGGAAAACAACGTCGATATTATTGTTGCGCCACAAGCTGAAGACAATGTATTGGCGCGGGTTTTGAGCACACTCATTATTCCCTTTTTGCTCATTGCCGTTTTGTTTTTCATTCTGCGTCGGGCTCAATCTGGGCCAGGTAACCAGGCAATGAACTTTGGCAAGTCCAAAGCGCGGGTGCAGATGGAACCCCAGACGCAGGTTACCTTCTCGGATGTGGCAGGTATTGAGCAGGCCAAGCTAGAACTCACCGAGGTCGTAGACTTCTTGAAAAATGCCGAGCGGTTTACCGCTGTGGGTGCAAAGATTCCCAAAGGGGTATTGCTCGTTGGTCCTCCTGGAACGGGTAAAACCCTGCTTGCCCGGGCTGTTGCTGGTGAAGCGGGCGTTCCCTTCTTCTCCATCTCTGGTTCCGAATTTGTAGAGATGTTCGTTGGGGTTGGGGCTTCGCGGGTTCGTGATCTGTTTGAGCAAGCCAAATCTAACGCGCCTTGCATCGTCTTTATCGATGAAATTGACGCTGTCGGCCGTCAGCGTGGAGCTGGCCTGGGGGGTGGTAACGATGAGCGGGAGCAAACCCTGAACCAGTTGTTAACTGAGATGGATGGGTTTGAAGGTAATACCGGCATCATCATTATCGCTGCGACCAACCGTCCCGATGTATTGGACGCGGCTCTACTGCGTCCTGGACGCTTCGATCGCCAGGTGGTGGTCGATCGTCCCGATTACCAAGGGCGTCTCGAAATCCTCAATGTCCACGCCCGTGGCAAAACCCTCTCGAAGGATGTGGATCTCGACCGAATTGCTCGTCGGACACCGGGCTTCACGGGTGCCGATTTGTCTAACCTGTTGAATGAAGCAGCTATTCTAGCGGCTCGTCGCAACCTGACTGAAATTTCCATGGATGAGGTGAACGATGCGATTGATCGCGTCCTTGCCGGACCGGAGAAGAAAGATCGGGTAATGAGCGAGAAGCGGAAGGAGCTGGTGGCCTTCCACGAAGCAGGACATGCTCTGGTCGGTGCATTGATGCCCGATTATGACCCGGTGCAGAAAATCAGCATTATCCCTCGGGGTCGAGCAGGTGGTTTGACCTGGTTCACCCCCAGCGAAGATCGGATGGATTCTGGGCTGTACTCTCGGGCTTATTTGCAAAATCAGATGGCTGTTGCCCTGGGCGGACGCATTGCCGAAGAGATCGTGTTTGGTGATGAAGAGGTAACCACAGGCGCATCCAATGACCTGCAACAGGTGGCGCGGGTGGCGCGCCAAATGGTGACTCGCTTCGGCATGAGTGAGCGCTTGGGACAGGTAGCGCTGGGTCGGCAACAAGGAAATATGTTCTTGGGACGCGACATTATGTCAGAGCGCGACTTTTCTGAAGAAACAGCCGCGGCTGTCGACGATGAGGTACGGAACTTGGTCGAGCAAGCCTACCGTCGTGCCAAGACTGTTTTGGTCGAAAACCGCACCATCCTCGACCAATTGGCACAAATGCTGATTGATCGGGAAACCGTGGATGCGGATGAGTTGCAAGAGCTGCTCATCGTTAGCGATGTGAAAATGGCACAGATTGCATAGATCACCCATCCTTCGTTGATTCGAGGCATCTGAACTGAAAGGGAGAGTCGTTTACGGCTCTCCCTTTATTGTGTGGCAGAGATCTTGTGTGGCAGAGATTTTGCCATGCCTGCTCACATCAGTAGATTTATGCCAATACGATGAGAACCCAACAACATTCGGCCATTTTTTGAAACGTTTACGGCGCGGTGCTCAAAAGATGATTGGGTTTTGATTGTCATGTATTGATGTAGCCTTACGCATTCAGATTAAACATATGATGTTTTGAAAGCCGCTGCGGGGCTTTCAAAACATCGCGGGTTTCTAGCTCAGGGCGTAGCCCTACCTATATTGATTTGTCGTCGTCTATTGCGTTGGGCGGACGCACAGGTTGCGTTGGTCTTCATCCAGGTCCAAGTTGTTGGCGAGGTAGTCGCTGAGCCAATCGCAACCGAGCGTGAGCAAATGGTCTAGATCATTAAGGCGCTCGATGTGCAAGATTAGCGCATTGGGATTGCTCCCTCCCATCACCATTTGGTTGCCATCGGGACTAAAGTTGAGGGAACGGATCCGCCCGCTGGGGCTTTGTAAGCGGGTAATAGAGGTTCCATCCAGGCTGTCCCAGATTTGAAAGCTGCTATCCAAACTACCCGTCGCCAGATATTGTCCGTCGGGGGTGAACGCCACAGTGCTGACGCCGTCTTGGTGCCCGGCGAGGGTGGCGATCGCCTCTCCGCTTGGTGTCCAGAGGATGACGTTAGTGTCTGCGCCGCCTGTCGCAACGCGATCGCCGTCTTGGCTAAAGCGAACGCTTTGCACCGCGCCATGGTGCCCGCTCAGCATCTGCTGGGGCTCTCCCTGGGCATCCCAAAGGATGGCTGTTTTATCAGCGCTAGCACTAGCCAAGAGCGTGCCGTCAGGGCTAAAGGCGACATCCAGCACATCTTTGGCATGCTCATCTAGCACTTGCAATGGATTGCCATCGGGATCCCACAAATGTACAGTGCCATCGGCATGGGCCGTTGCAATTCGCTGGCTGTCAGGGCTGATGCTGACGGCATGGATGGGAGCTCCGGTGCCCACTGCCCACACAACGGCACCATTGGGCGTGTAGCGGACAATTTGGCGATCGAATCCGGCCGAAATGATGAATTCGCCATCAGGGCTGAAGGCCGCTCCGGTGACGGAAGCCGTATGAATATCCATGGAGCGGATCAGTGTGCCATCTCGCTGCCAGAGTTTTAGAGTGTCATCACTACTAGCAGTAATGAGTCGCTCTCCGTTGGGCGAAAACTCGGCCACGTTGATGCGGGCTTCGTGAGACGGGAGGAAGGTAAACAGCGAGGGTTGCACCTGCCACAGCCGTACGCTGCGATCGCCCCCTGCCGAAACGAGGGTTGTGCCATCGGGGCTAAACTCAATCTGATAAATCCGGGACTGGTGGGCGGGTAGGGTGCGAACCAGCGTTCCGTCGCGCTTCCAGATGCGGATTGTTTTATCCCAACCGGCGGATGCTAGCTGGGTGCCATCGGGGCTGACGGCAATGCTGAAGATAGGTGTGTTGTGGGCGTCGATGGTGCGCCAAAGATTGCCCCGCTGTGTCCACACCCGCAGCCTGCCGTCATTTCCCCCGGTCAACAAATGCCGTCCATCATGGCTGAAGCGGATGGCATTCAGCGGAATATCGTGGGGTAGGTTGCGGAGAGGTACCCCATTCAACAACCAAACACGGGCCGATCCATCACTGCTAGCCGCAGCAATTTGCCGCCCGTCGGGGCTAAACTGCACATCGTTGACCACATCGCGATGGCCAGTCAGGGTGCGAACCAACGTGCCATCGCGTCGCCACAGTCGGACGGTGTTATCGGTACTACCGGAGGCGAGATAGTCGCCATCGGGTGAAAACGTCACCTGCCGCACAGCTCCGGTATGCCCTTCCAGCACAGCGGTTTGGTTGCCCTCTTGATCCCAGAGATAGATCCGCCCATCATCGCCAGCGGTTGCCAGATGTCCGCTGTCGGGGGCGATCGCCACACTCAAAATTTCGACCCCTGGCACGCTGACCGACATGCGGGGATGGCCATTGCGATCCCAAATACAGACCGTGGTATCGGCACTGGCAGAGGCGAGCCAGGTACCATCTGGGCTAAAGGTCGCATCCCACACACCGCCCCTGTGGGCATCCAACCGATTACGCTCCTGAATTCCCAGGAGAGATTGCTGAAGGGCTGTTATCACGCGCGATCGCAATTCGGGGTTAGCGAATTCCGAGGCTTGGAACTCCACCCCTGCTTCAACCGCATGAAACAGCGCATCGAAGTATTGCTCAGAACTGTAGAGCGCGGCTGAAGCATCCGTCATTGCTCCCAACTGCTGCTCCCTGGCTACAGCTTCCAAGGTCTCTGCCTGTTGGCGGTTGGCCTCGGCGACTCGACGGTTGGCTTCGGCTCGACGATAGAGCACAAAGGAACCGATGCCAAAGGAAACCCCCAGCACAGCGGCGATCGCCACCAGCACCAGCACCGCTCGTTGCAGCTTCTCCAGCCGCTTTTTCCGCTCCAGCTCGTCGTACTGGCGACCCAATTCGGCGTTGTTGGAGGCCCAGATAAATTCCTTTTGCAACTGCAAGCAAGGCGGATGTTTCTGATCGCTCTGGCTCAACCAGCGGCGGGCATCTTCCAATTCACTTCCCCGAATCAGCAAGCTCTCATCGCACCCCGCATTCTTCCATTGATTGGCTCGGATCAACAGACGGGTGTGGGCGCGGACATAGGGCAAGTCGGCATCGAGGACATTGACGAGATTACGAAAGCCGCGATCGAAGTCATCTTCCGGGCGGAGAAAGATCCAGTTGATTTTAGCTAATGCCGCATGCACATCGCTGGGATCCACATCTTCGCAAACAACCGGAACCAAACGTTTGTTGTGCTGAATGGCGTGGTCTAGCTCCTCGCCACAGACCCGAGACGAAACCGCATCGGGACTGAGAACAAAGATGAAGGTATCGGCGATCTCAATACCGACCTTAATTTCTTCCCACCAATCCGAGCCGAAGGGAATGCTTTCCCAATCGACCCAAACCTCGCGCCCTCGCTTTTTGAGGGTTTGCGCGAGGGTTTTGACAAAGGCTTTGTTGCGCCGAGAGTAGGAGATGAAAACATTGGCAGCATTCGTTTCTTGATCTAGCACCTTCCAGATATCTTTGGGCATCTGACGGTGAGATGAATGCGCCATCCGCACGGTGTAGCGAGCCACTCCATCCTCCTCGATACGGCGGATTAGGCGCTGGCTGACCAGGTCATCGAGAACGGCACGTAGCTCATTGGGATCGCGATTGAGGTCGGTGGCGGCCTGGTCTAGGGTAAATTGTCGGTTTCGCATTGCCCAGGACAGAAGCCTCTGCACCTCATCAGGCATCATCAGCATGTCTGCCACACGAAGCCCAGTAACATTGTCAGTTTCTGGGAGCTGTTTCCCAGGTGTTGTCTCCATCTAAGCACCCCTTTGAATTTGAAGTAGATGAACGATTCAGGCAAGGAAAGGAATGATTCGGGTTAGTCGTCGATGCTATGCCATATACGAGTCGGGGGAGAAAGGGGAAATAACGCATAAGACTCAATGCGTCTAAGGGTTTAATCGATGTATTGATGCATGGGTTGGATGGCGATCGCAGGCATCAGAGGAAATCGGAAGTGATAGACAGGCGCGACCCCTCAAACGCTGAACTCTTCGACGCGATCGCGCCGAAGAGCAAAGGTCTGAAATAGACCTGAGACATTTAGTCTAGTCGGTCTATTTTCCGAACATGACAAAAATCATCAGAATCTTTTGTTAAAGAATGTGTACAGTCGACTTATAGCGGTGTGCAACCGCATTAAGTTCCGATTGGGTAAACGAAGATCGGCTTTGGAAACGAGCATTTGACCAAAGACGATCGCCACCCCGTATGCTGAAAGAGAAGCTGAGCAAGCAGAACCATGCAGATTTATCTGGATCACAGCGCAACAACTCCTCCCTGTCCGGCGGCGATCGCCCGGATGCAGCAAGTGATGACGGAGCAATGGGGGAATCCCTCCAGCCTACATGCCTGGGGGGAGCGCTCGGCAATGGTCGTCGAGCAGTCCCGGATGCAGGTCGCTAGCCTAATCAATGCATCTCCAGACGCAATCTTTTTTACTTCTGGCGGCACCGAGTCCGACAACCTGGCTATTTTGGGTGTGACGCAGCACTATGCCCGTCCCCGCCATCTGATTATTTCCAGCGTCGAGCACTCAGCTATATCCGAACCAGCTCGTAAGCTGGAAACGCAGGGCTGGCAGGTCACGCGCCTTCCCGTGGATGCCCAAGGGCAGGTTAATCCAGCCGATTTGCAAGCCGCTCTGCAGCCAGATACGGTGCTGGTATCGATCATCTACGGCCAGAGCGAAGTCGGCACCCTCCAGCCCATCGAGGAATTGGGACAACTGGTGCGATCGCACGGGGCCCTGTTCCATACCGATGCAGTGCAGGTAGCAGGACGCTTACCCCTGGATGTATCAGCCTTGCCTGTGGATCTTGTTTCGCTCTCCAGCCACAAGCTCTACGGCCCCCAGGGAGCCGGAGCGTTGTATGTTCGTTCGGGTGTGGAGCTTGTGCCCCTCTTCGGTGGCGGCGGACAGGAGTTTCGCCTGCGCTCCGGAACCCAAGCCGTTCCGTCGATCGCTGGCTTTGGCACCGCGGCTGCTCTGGCGGCAGAGCAGATGCCGACCGAAACCCCTCGGCTGATCCACCTGCGCGATCGCCTCTTCGACCAACTGGCCAACGAACCGATGCTGCTACCTACGGGCGATCGCCAGCACCGCCTGCCCCACCATGTCAGCTTTTGCCTGCGCGACCTCGACGAGCATCAGTTCAACGGTCGGGCACTGGTGCGCCAAATGCACCTAGCCGGTATTGGAATCAGTGCAGGCTCGGCCTGCCACAGCGGAAAATCGGTTCCCAGCCCCATTTTGCTGGCGATGGGACTGAGCGATCGCCGCGCCCAAAGCGGCATCCGCCTAACCCTAGGGCACTCCACAACCGCCGCCGATATCGATTGGACCGCCATGGTGCTCAAGCAAATCCTGGCGCGTTCCCGCACCACCACTGAAAACGCCTACCCCCTCCTGACCTCCACCCGGTAATTTGGGCGTTGCTAGTTGAGGGTATGAATTTTTCCCGAGAAGGGGTGCGGCTGCACCCCTTCTCGGGAAAAATTCATACTTGGATCCTGAATCACCGTAATTTGTCGTCCGTAACGGATGGTTTACCCCAACCCCTTGGCCAAACTCGCCCCTAAGGATATGTGTCCTCCCTCCGTGCCCTCCGTGCCCTCCGTGCCTCTGTGGTTCAAACCCGTTCCAGCACATAGCGGCACAAATCGTAATCCCGCTTCACCCAATCACGCAGAAACATCGCTTGTGAGGGATCTCGTTTCACCCGGCGGTGGCGATACTCAATCCGCACCTCGCTGTATCGGCACGCCAATTCTCCCTGATCCATCTGCTGCAAGGCCTGTTGCGTTGCAGGCCCAAACTCACCATCGACCGTGACCCCCAACAACTGTTGGAGAAACAGGATAGCTCCCTTCACTCCAAAGTTAACAGCGGTATCAAACTGCGCGATCGCCAATGGGCGTTGCATCTGCTCGCAATGTGCCGTCTGCCAGTAAAGGATTTTGTAGAGATCGGCAACTTCTACATCAGTAATAGAGCGTACGCTGCGGAAGGGAAGCTCTTGGCGACGGAGGTATTCCTGGTAGATCGTGGTTGTGATGCCCTGATTGGTCTCGCCACCGTGATCGGCGGGGCGTTTCACATAGCCTTTTTCCCAGCGCAGAGTGAAGTCTAGCGCATCCTCGAAGGCACTCACTGGGGGTTTGTTGGGAATAGCCTTGAGCAACAAATCAGCAGCACGGGGAGACAGAGCATCGGGAGGCAGGTGAAACCGATGGGCAAAGGCACAGTAAGCCGCTGTGGTCATCGGCCCCCAGATGCCATCGGCACGGCCCAGCAAAAAGCCCAACCCCCTCAGCGCCATTTGAAGCGGTTGTACCAAAGATGGATCGTACCGCAGGCTGACAATCGGGTAGGTGATGGTGTTCTGGGCGATCGCCCACAGTGTCAGTCCGGTCATATCCATGTCCTGCCCGATCAGCCCATTGCTCCGCCTTATGCTCAGGTGGTATATTCCGCGTTGATTTTCACGTAGTCATAGCTCAAATCGCAGCCCCAAGCGGCTCCCTGCCCGCTACCCAGCCCCAGGGTGATGGCAATGCGCACCGTGTCGTCTTGCAAATAGGCACCCTCAGCCGCTTGCTTCAGATACTGGCTGGCCGCCGGGCGATCGAACGGTAGGGGTTGCCCATGTTCCATTAACAAAAAATTGCCCAGTTGAATCCGCAACTCCGTTTGCTCGAAGGGGATCCCTGCCCGCCCTGCGGCTGCAGCGATGCGTCCCCAGTTAGGATCGCGCCCATACACCGCTGCTTTGAGTAACGAAGACCCAGCCACCGTTCGCGCGACCTGCCGTGCCGAGGCATCATCTGCCGCGCCATCCACCGCAATTTCTAGGAGGCAAGTTGCCCCTTCACCATCACGGGCGATCGCCTTAGCCAAATGAATGCATACCTCCGTCAACATGGCTTCTAGCTTTTCTGCCGCCGGACTCATCTCGGTAATGGCGGCGGTGCGGGATTCACCATTCGCCAGTGCTAGCAATGTGTCGTTGGTGCTGGTATCGCCATCTACGGTGATCTGGTTAAAGCTGCGATCGGCGGCACGAGCCACCATCTCCTGCCAGAGCGGCGGCGAAATCGCCGCATCGCAGGTCACAAAGCCTAGCATCGTCGCCATGTTCGGGTGAATCATTCCCGACCCCTTAGAGATTCCGCCAATCCGTACCGGACGCCCCTCCAGCATCGTCTCTAGCGCAATGGATTTGGTGGCCAGATCGGTGGTGATAATAGCTCGCGCTGCGTCTTCCCCCGCAGTTGTCGAAGCGGCTTCAACCAATTTAGGAATGCCCCCCCGCAACGCATCCATCTTGATGCGCTCCCCAATCACCCCTGTCGACGCCACAAGCACCGACGCGGCTGGCACGCCGAGCGCCGTCCCCAGCAACTCTGCACTTTCGATGGCATCGCGCCAACCCTGCTCCCCGGTTCCAGCATTGGCCTGTCCTGCATTGCACAGGATGGCATGGGCCGTTGGCTTTTGGCGCAAGCGCTGACGGCAATAGTCGACGCAGGCTGCCCGAACCTGACTGGTTGTAAAAACGCCAGCGGCGATCGCCTCTCGCTCCGACCAGATCAGGGCTAGATCCGGCGCACCGGAGGGCTTCAACCCCGCCACAACTCCTGCCGCCTTAAACCCTTTGGGCGCTGTCACCCCACCTTCGATTTTCTGCCAGTCGCTCATGAATTCCCCTAATCCCAGACGCACGCTCACCATCCAAACGTGAAGCCTAGTTTATACCAATCATTCATGCAATGTTGTACGTGCTGTTTGCAACATCCGCACCCCGCAGGATAAAGTTTGCATTTTTAGAGCAATGTCCTACGAACCGACCACCAATCATTTTGTGCAACCCTTTCGCTGCGAGGATTCCACAAAATGATTGGGTTTCATAGCAATGAGACGTCCAAAACGTAGAACCCAACTCTCCGCTTGAGAGTCGGGTTCCATCCATCCAGCGCAGATGATCAGAAAACAGGATTACGCAAGAAACAGGACCACGCAAAACTTGCGTAATCCTGTTTGGTTTTGTTGACGGTGTTGTCGCGTCGTGGCCACACCATCAACAAAATGGGTAGGTTTTAAGAAAAACGCATGTGAAGAATGGGAGATGCGAAACGTGAAAAGCATAGAGGGAGATTGGATGATTCCAACACCTCGCTTATCACGCTTCACTCTCTTATTCCCCCTCACGAGACAACGTTTAGACGCTTGTCAATCGAGGGCTCGTGATAGGGAAATGATGGCGATCGCGGCACTCAAAGTGTGGTACTTAAAGCACGGCTCTAAAAGCAGCAAACGCAGATGTTGGTACATCCACGTTTACCTACCTTTGATAGAGCATTAGCTCATCGTCGAGCAACTGCGATCGTAGTTCTTGCTGAAGGTGGGATGGGGCTTGCCTTGGATGCTGGCCCAGTAGTCATTCGTGTCATCAACGCCGATTTCGTGCGCAACTCGTCCGAGCATGGACTGTTGGCGGTTCTTGATGGCGTGGTGATGCCGGGACATCAAAGCACGGGCTTGATCGTGAGTAGACATAGGAACGATACCTCTTTGATACCTGATAGGAGCTGATGAACTGAATAAGCACGGCAAAGCAAATCTGCTTTACGCATTAAATATAACAGAAAATTCTGTATAAGTAGCTACAAAATAATGATTTACTCCATCTACTCCGAGGAAATTTAACATTTCTGCTAGAGACTTCTGGTCACATCCGTTCGTCGAGCTGCTTCTGAAAATCGACTGAATCCGCTTTCCCCTTGCTTTGGGTTTCGCCAACAGAGTAAGCTCAGCGTCAAATCAATTTCGGATTTTAGCGTTCGGATTGGTGATACCTATCGATGGTTTGGGAGGTTCTGAGGTGGCGGTGCAAGAAAAGACGGTGACAATTGGCAAGTTGACCTGGTTTTACCGGGAGGCCGAGCCGCTCAATCCTCGTGAGAAGCCTCCTGTGCTATTGCTGCATGGCTTGCCTGCTCAGAGCTACAGTTGGCGCGATGTGATGAAGACACTGGCAGAAAATGGCTTTCGGGCGATCGCTCCAGACTGGCCGGGCTTTGGTTACTCTGACAAACCCGATCGCCGCGACTTTGCCTACACCCCCGATGCCTATGTCACCGCGCTGGAGGCATTTCTGGATGAATTGCAACTCTCCTTGGTATCCATGGTGGCGCAGGGTTTCGTTGGGTCTGCCGGGGTGCAATATGCCCTGCGCCACCCCGATCGCGTCGATCGCCTTGCCATCTTCAATGCCCCGGTCAGCAAAACGGCTAAATTGCCCTGGAAGATGAAACAACTGGGTATGCCATTGATGGGGCAGATGATGACACAGGATCCGCTGTTGGTGGATCGCACTCTGGAAGGCGGTGGTGGCTACCGTGTGGAAGATGGAGACCTGGATGTGTATCGGCGTCCCTTTCTCAAAAGCTCCGATGCTGGGCGATCGCTCTTCACCATTGTGCAAAATCTCAAAGTCCCGGCTGTGGCGGCTGAAATCGAAGCCGGACTGGCGCAATGGGACAACCCACTGATGCTGGCTTGGGGCGATCGCGACCCCTGGCTCCCCATCACCGATGCCGAAGCCCTAGCCAAGAGCCTCTCTGGCGCAGAACTTGTGCGTCTGGAAGAAACGGGCCATTATCCCCAGGAAGATTGGCACGAAAAGGTCAGCGATGCGCTCAATCGGTTTCTGCGACGGCAGGAGTAGGGAAAAAGCTAGAACCCACGCATTTTGTTGATGGTGTGCCCGCGTTGCAGGCACACCATCAACGAATTCGCTGAGGACTGATGTAAGTTTTGCGGAAGTCCTAAAGATTTTCCAAAAGAGGACGTTTAGCGATCGCCGCTTCAACTTTGCTCCGTCATCCTTCACATCAGTGCGATGAAGACCAAAATCCGATCATTTTTTGAAACCCTCGCGGCGCGAGGGTTTCAAAAAATGATCGGGCGTGGATTCTGGGCAAATTGGTATTACCCTGATAGGTAAGGAAGCATAATCACAGACATTAGGAACTATGAAAGCTTTGCGATCAATTTTGATGCTTGTGGTGATGGCGATCGCCGTTTTAACCGTGGGGTGTAGCAGTGCGCCAAAAGTCCAGGGGCCTCTCTACTCAGCGGAGGAGTTAGCACAAATCGAGCAAGCAACCCTTGCGGTCGAAGAGATGCAGGATCGGCTGTTGGGCATCCCACCGTTGGTGCAAAAACAAGACTGGGATGATGTCTCTAACTACATCCGAGAGCCTCTGGGTGAAATGCGTCAGCGCATGAGCCGTCTGGCGCGTCAGCTCAAACCCGAGAGTTTGCAACGAGACGCCCAACAGGTGGCACGGGATGTTTTTGGTCATCTGAATGAGATTGATCAGGCAACGAAAGATCGAGACTCGGCCAAAGCTTTCAAAAACTACAATGAAGCGCAGCGCGACTTTAATGCCTTCCTGGAGCTGATTCCTCAGCCGGAAGGTGAGTCAACCTGAGGTTTCATTGAATCACCTTCATCGAACCTAGCTTGGTGACGCGGCAGCTAGGTGACGCGGTGTCGCCCAGCTGTTTCCAATTCCAACAACAATTTTTCGATTAGGCCGAATGACGAAGATGCGCGTGGTGATTGTGGGGTGTGGGGTGGTCGGAGCGGCGATCGCCTACGAACTTTCCCTACTTCCTTCGTTGCAGATCACAGTGCTGGATCGTCAGCAGCCTGCTCAAGATTCCACAGGGGCAGCGCTGGGGGTGTTGATGGGCATCATCAGCCAGAAAACGAAGGGACGGGCTTGGGCGATGCGGCAGATCAGCTTGCGCCGCTATGAAACCCTAATTCCGGAACTGGAAGCGGCGACGGGGGAGGCGATTCCTTTCAACCGCCAGGGCATTCTGCTATTGCGTCTTGATGCTAATGAAACGGAGGAGGCAAAGTGGCGATCGCTCATTGACCAGCGGCAGTCGCAGGGTTGGCAACTCGAAGCCTGGGATGCCGCAACGGTGAAAGGCCGCTGCCCGCAACTTGCTCCGGTTGTTCCGGCCATCTACTCCCCACAGGATCGGCAACTGCATCCAACACAACTCACCTACGCACTTGTCAAAGCCGCTCAGCAGAATGGCGTCACGTTTCACTTTGATGCACCGGTGCAGGCGCTAGATTGGTCGACAGAGGGCGATCGCACCCGCTGTACGGCTGTGCAAACCTCCCAACAGCGCTGGGAGGCCGATTGGGTTATTTTGTCGGCTGGGCTGGGCACCTTACCGCTGTTCCAGTCTCAACCCGAGCCGCTGAAGCTTGTTCCGGTATTGGGGCAGGCGCTCCAGGTGCGATTGCCACAGAATATGGGCGATCCAGCCTTTCAGCCGGTGATTACTGGCGATGACATCCACATTGTTCCGTTGGGGGGCGCTGAATATTGGGTGGGGGCAACGGTGGAGTTTCCTCCCGGTGTGGGCGCGTTAAGTGCGGACGAAGCGGCACTGGAGCAAGTTTGGCAAGGCGCGATCGCCCTTTGCCCCGCTTTGCAGGAGGCCACTATCCTGCGAACTTGGTCGGGTCGCCGTCCCCGCCCTGCTAACCGTCCCGCTCCAGTTATCGATTACCTGACCGGAACCCCCAATGTTGTTCTCGCTACGGGGCATTACCGCAACGGTGTGTTGCTCGCACCTGCCACTGCCGAGAAAGTCAAGGCGCTTTTAGCTTTGGCATAAGTTGCTTTGCTGATATGTTGAAAGCCCCGCGCTGCGGGGCTTTCAACATATCAGCACTTAAGCGGTAGGGTGGGCACTGCCCACCATTGGCTCTGTCTGTACTGTAGGCTCTGTCTGCGTTGTAGGGTTTAAGTGGGCAGTGCCCACCCTACTTGGCTACTTGACTGCTGCCATGAGTGGAATCGAAGGGCACAACCTTAGAGAACGCCCTTAGAGCTGGGAATGGTGTGGGCGCGGCGGGGATCGATTTCGAGAGCCATGCGGAGCGATCGCGCAAACGCTTTGAAAGTGGCTTCAATAATGTGGTGGGAGTTGATGCCGTCTAGTTGACGGATATGCAGCGTAATTTGCCCATGGTTCACGATCGCCACAAAGAACTCGCGCACCAGTTGAGTGTCGTAGGTGCCGACGCGCTGGGTAGGAATCTCCAGGCCATAGCTGAGGTGGGGGCGTCCAGAAAAGTCGAGCGCAACCTGTACTAGGGCTTCATCCAAGGGGGCAACGAAATGCCCAAAGCGGGTGATACCTTTGCGATCGCCCACGGCCTTTGCCAGCGCCATGCCCAGCGTAATTCCCACATCTTCATTGGTGTGGTGGTCGTCGATCTGCACATCGCCCACGGCTCGCACATCCAGATCTAACAAGCCGTGGGACGCAATCTGATCCAGCATGTGATCTAAAAACGGCACCCCTGTTTCGGCATGGCAATTACCCTGGCCATCCAAATTGACGCTTACCTGCACATCGGTTTCCTTGGTCTTACGAGAAACCGAGGCCGTGCGTTGGGGAAATGGCAGCTCAGAGGGTGTGGATTGGCGATCGCGCGTTTGCATAATGCTTAGACGTGGAAAGGTGCTATATGATTCTAAGGGATTTTCTCAACCGCTCAAAGCCACTCCTTCCAGGCTATTCGACTACATTCCCATGATTTCGTAGCCCGCATCCACATAGAGCACCTGCCCGGTTACCCCACTCGATAAGTCACTGCACAGAAATGCTGCCGTGTTACCCACTTCTTCCTGCGTAACGGTGCGGCGCAGCGGTGCGACCTCTTCCACATGGCGAATCATATCGAGGATGCCGCCCACCGCCGAAGAGGCCAGCGTGCGGATAGGCCCTGCCGAAATCGCATTCACCCGAATATTTTGCGGCCCCATTTCCGATGCCAGATAGCGCACGTTCATTTCTAGTGCGGCTTTCGCAATCCCCATCACATTGTAATTAGGAATCACCCGCACACCGCCCACATAGGTCAGGGTGACAACGGATCCCCCATCCGTCATCAATGGTTTGGCGGCACGGCATAGTTGCACCAGAGAATAGGCACTCACTTCCATGGCCAGGTTATAGCCTTCCCGCGACACCGTACTGAAGTCGCCAGCCAGATCATCTTTGTTCGCAAAGGCAAGGCAATGGATCAGGATATCGAGCTTTCCCCACTTCTCCTTTACAGTCTCAAAGGCGGCATCAACCTGTTCATCGTTCTGCACATTGCAGGGCACAAAGATGGAAGGGTTGAGGGGTTCGACCAGTTCCGATACTTTCTGCTTGAAGCGACCCCGGTCGTCGGGGAGGTAGGTCACGCCTAAGTTAGCTCCAGCTTTGTGGAGTTGCTGGGCAATCCCCCAGGCAATGGAGCGATTGTTGGCAATCCCCGTCACAAGGGCATTCTTTCCGGTGAGATCCAGCATAGAAACAAATGGAGAATGGATGGGCAAGCGCCCTCAAGAATACAGGAAAGCGGGCATCGCGAATAGTAGCGTTCTGGAGAAGAGAGGATGGCCGATCGGCGATCGCTCAGGCTGCACCCGCATAAAAATTGCTGCACCTTTCTGCGGAAGGTGCACTATTATGCATAGCGAAAAGCAAGGAGCTAGGGAAAGACAGGGACAGGCGACTGTATACAGCTTTATCGCTGTACTGCTCTTTATTAATTAGTCAATTTAGTCAACATTATTAATCCGTTTAATTGTGAATCTTGGGTGCTAGAGCCAGAGGGGCTCAGAAATAGGAAATCCGGCTTTTGTGAGATGAAACCGATAACAAAAATCCATCAAGTCGGATTGAGTAGAAGGATAGAATGTAATTTCCAATACAAAAACTCATTCTAAAGTTAGTTTAAGTGGTCTAAAGTCAACATCATGTAAGGGTTTCGCCTTCACAAGATATTTTGGTTGACTGGCAAGCGCATAGGCAAAAGCGGGACGAGGGGAATGGTAGTGTCACAGGATAAGCCTTTGGCAGATGTCTTCCGTCAACTGAGCGGCGGCGTCTTTCCGCCCATGGTGGAGTCATTTGATCGAGGCAAAACAATTTTCTTCCCAGGAGACCCAGCCGAGCGAGTTTACTTTTTGCTCAAAGGCGCGGTGAAGCTTTCGCGGGTCTATGAAGCAGGAGAAGAAATCACGGTTGCCTTGCTGCGAGAGAACAGCGTTTTTGGGGTTTTGTCCCTCATTACTGGGCAGCGAGCCGATCGCTTTTACCATGCTGTCGCCTTTACCCCAGCGGACTTGCTCTCGGTGCCGATTGAGCAGGTTGAGAAGGCGCTTCAGGAACACCCCGAACTCTCTATGCTGATGCTGAAGGGATTGTCGTCGCGGATCCTGCAAACGGAAATGATGATCGAAACCTTGGCCCACCGGGATATGGGGTCGCGGTTGGTGAGCTTTTTGCTGATTCTCTGTCGAGATTTTGGGGTGCCGACGCCGGAGGGCATCATGATCGACCTGAAGCTGTCGCACCAGGCGATCGCCGAAGCGATTGGCTCTACTCGGGTGACCGTTACCCGGTTGCTAGGCGAACTGCGAACGGACAAGATGATTTCGATTCACAAAAAGAAGATCACGGTTTACAACCCGGTAGCCCTCAGCCAGCAGTTCACTTAGGCACCTCTACATGGGGGTGCCGCTGATGGGGGAAATGATTTCTTCACGAATAGGATTGATACGCTCTTTGTCCAAAAAAATCATCCTTGGAGTTTACAGCCCCTGCATGGGTCAATGGAGGATGGGTCGATGGAAGGTCAAATGCTTTGCAACGCCCTGTTTCACTTTTCGTGATTCAACAGCAAACTCACTGCGGAATGCAGTAGTCTGTAGCTGTATCGGGCATTGCCGAAGATGACCACAGGACTGGTTTTGATTGCGGCGATTTTAGTATTGGGCGGGGTGATTGCAACGGTAGGCGATCGCCTTGGCATGCGCGTGGGAAAGTCTCGCCTCAGCTTGTTCCGGCTACGCCCCCGCCAAACGGCGACCCTGATCACCATCATGACGGGCATTGTAATTTCTGCCGTCACCTTTGGGATCTTGTTTGCCATCAGCGATCAACTCCGCACTGGGGTATTTGAACTGGGACAGATCCAGGAAGACCTGGCGGACGCGCGGAGTGATTTGCAATCGGCGCAAGCGGAACAGCAGGATGTGCAGCGACAACGGGATCGGGCATTGCGGCAGCGACAAGCAGCTCGGCGACAGTTGCGTGAGATCAACGAAGAATTGCAGGGGGCGATCGCCCAGAGCCGTGCCCGCGAGGAGCAACTGCGAGAAACCAATACGCGCCTAGAAAATACCCAGGGTCAGCTACGCCAGATTGACGCTAACTTTCAGCAAGCGCGGTCTCGGCTGGGCGATGTGACGCGCCAGGCCAACCAACTCCGTTCCGAGATCGCTCAACTGCAGCGCGATCGCGAAACCCAGATTGCCGAGCGGGAGCAAGAAATTGCCGAGCGCGATCGCGAAATTGCCCGCCGCGAAGACCAGTTACGAGAATTGGAAGTCCAGCAACGATTCTTCGAACAGGCGATCGTTGAATTAGAGCAAGAATTTCAAGGGTTGCGTCAGGGTAATGTGGCGCTCTTGCGCAATCGCCCACTGGCATCCAACCTGGTACGCGTTACCGAACCTGATCTGGCCCCCCAACTCGTTTTGCAGCTCTTTCAGGAAGCCAACCAAGTGGCCTTAGACCAGATTTTGCCAGGAACCCGGACTGTAACTCAGCAGGTGCTAAACGTATCTGCGAACCAACTGGAGCAATTGGCTCAACAACTGGAAGACGGACAGGAATATGTGGTGCAAATCCTGTCGGGGGGCAACTATGTAGTCGGGGAACCCTGCGTTCTGGCAGGAGAGCGCTGCATTGATGTGTTTGTGAGTGCGACGCCCAACGAGGTGCTGGTTTCTCCCAACACGGTTCTGGCTAGCACGACGGTCAACCCCAGTCGGCTAGATGTTGAAGGTCTAACCGAGCAGTATTATTTGCTGGTGCGTACGGCACAGTTCCGTCTGCGACAGGTGGGTGTCGTCACGGAAACTCAGCTTCAGGTTGCGGATGGCCGCCCCGAAACGGTCGGTGACTTTCTGCAAACGCTACAAACCTACGATCGCCCGGTGGAAGTGCAGCTCCGCTCCACCAACCCGATCTTTGCAGCGAGTCGGACGCCGGTTGTATTGCAATTAGTCGCGATTCAAGATGGGCAGGAACTGTTCCACACCTGAGCACAGGATAAAAACCAGAGAACCCAAAATATAGCGGTGTGCAACCACATTAAGCACAGCAACGGTTGTGTGGGGCGCGGCGCGCCCCACACAACCGTACTTAATGAACGCGCACAGCGCTATAAATCAAGGGTTTGAGCTGGGGTTTGATTTTTTGTCCTGCACTGCTGTTCCATGCTGTTCCATACATAGGTTGGTTGCTGCAAATGAATGTCCTGCCGAGACGGATGTGGCCATGTTGATGCTCCCCAATCTCTCGACGAAACCCGCCCTGTGACCGTGGTAGGGTTTTCATAGAATGGGTATCACCAACGCGAAAAAGGACAAGCCGATTCATGAGCGATCGCCCATCATCCCCGACCCAACCGGTGGTTATTCTCGGCTTTGATCCGGGGCGCGACAAGTGTGGGGTGGCGATTCGAGATGGCGATGGCAATGTGGCATGGCATGAGGTAATCCGGTCGGAGGAGGCAATGACTCGTCTACCGCAGATTTGTCAGGACCATGGAGTTTCCCTGGTAGTGATGGGCAACCAGACGACGGCTCGCCAGTGGCACGAGAGGCTGGCGACGGTATTGCCAGAAATGCTGCCCATTGTCTTGGTCGATGAGCGGAATAGTACGTTGGAAGCGCGCGATCGCTACTGGCAACTGTATCCCGCCAAAGGATTGCAAGCGCTCGTCCCCCAAAGCTTGCGGGCAATCTCGCGCCCTATTGATGACATTGTGGCCATTTTGCTGATCGAGCGCTATCTGCGGACTGTGGAGTCGAGCGGTGGGGGTTAGTGTTACGGCTGAGAGTATCGTTCACCGTTGCAGACTGCGCCATTTTAAGGATCTATGCCATTTAGCAGAAAGTGCTGAAAACTTTACTGTGAAAGATTCCTGGCGATCGCCTGCCCCCTTCCGATGCCGATATGCGCCGAAGGCAAATAGGGTGAATCCAGCGGCATCTCTCGCCCGCAAATGAATGGCGGGCTAACAAAGCAAACCCGTTAAAACGGGTTCCGTTCAGCAGTTCGGCACAATGATCAATCCATATCCTCTGTTCTATCAAATCCGGTTGAAAAACCCAAATATCGTTTGTGCCCGCTGCTTTGCAGCGGGCACAAACGATATTTGGGTTTTTCAACCGGATTTGATA
>JADEXA010000062.1 GCA_015207365.1 Vacuolonema iberomarrocanum LEGE 07170 | reverse complement strand
TTCTTTAACGTAGATATCGATAATCTTTTTACGGAAGTCAAGCGAATAGGGTTGCACCTCAAGTCGTCCCCTAGGAAATAAACATTCTATTCTAAGTGTACCTCACTAGAATAGGAAACGCTATATCACCCTGTTTGGGTCAGATGAGCTGATTTAGTTTGCCTATCATGACAATTTGGAGGACATTGAATGAGGATTTATAGGTAGTACCGCTTGTTCAAGAGTCGCCTATCCATCACTACAACCGTGCCAGCAACTCCTGCTTCTTGGTTTGAAACTCTTCCTCGGTGAGAATGCCTTGGTCTCTTAGTTTTCCAAGTTGTTCTAGAGCTTCGTAAACATTGGCGGCATCGCTGCCTTTTTCCTTTTCGAGGTCAGACACGTAGTCTTTGCCCCGCTCGAAAGCTTCGTTGTAGGCCGTTTTTACTTGCTCTTCTACGAAGTTGACGAGAGTGCCGGAGTTGGAGAAATGGCTGATGGCGACTTGCCCGACGGCGTAGGTCGAAGCACCGGAGGTAAGTGCCATGGATGCGCCGCCAACTATTGTGCCGACGCCGGGGATAGCTTTGATGAAACTGGCTCCTAGTCGTGCGAGGGTTGTGCCTGTTAATGCTGAAACAAATGCCTTGCCGTTACTGCGCGAATAGTCCACGCCATACAGTCGTGCCAGTTGTTGCAGCATTTCCAGTTGAATCGCCGTAACCGCCGCAAAATCGACGAGAGGGATTGGAATGAGCCCACCTCCCATAGCCCACAGAACATGCGTGCGAATGATGGACTCGGCATCCGTGCGTTGACTCATAGCTGTTACCCAATAGCGTTGTGAGTCCATCCATTATAGTTTTTTCCTCTTGGGGATCTTGAAATTGAAATATTGTGAGATTTCGGTTTTGAGCATTACCCGATCGCCCGCCCACAAATAAATTGCGGGTGGCGATCGCCATTGGTACAAGCAGCTATCCCTAGAGAAACTTGGGGCTTTGAATTAGCCCTTATGAAATATGGACAACCTTGAAACCAGAAATCCCTAATACAAAAAAGGACGAGCTGGTGTTGCTCGTCCTTGGTGAAATGCCTTTGTATTGCATTGGAAAGGGAAGGGCGATCGCCCCTCATTCTCTAAGCTTTGAACTTCTCGGTAATCCGCCGCATGGCGTCATCTACATTGGCGCGGCTGTTAAAGGCCGAAATGCGGAAATAGCCTTCGCCTGCGGCTCCAAAGCCTGCACCGGGGGTGCCAACCACATGGCAGTTGTGCAGTAGCTTGTCGAAGAAATCCCAACTGCTGAGGTTATCGGGGGTTTTCAGCCAAATATAAGGTGCGTTGACGCCGCCATAGACCGTGAAGCCTGCCGCCGTCAGTTTTTCGCGGATGATGCGGGCGTTTTCTAGGTAGAAGCTGATGAGTTGCTTCACCTGCGCTTGTCCGGCGTCGGAGTAAACCGCTTCCGCCCCGCGCTGCACAACATAGGACACGCCATTGAACTTGGTGGACTGCCGTCGATTCCACAACGGCCACAGGTCAACCGTGGAACCGTCGTTGGCCTTCGCTTTGAGTGACTTGGGCACGACCGTTAGCGCACAGCGGGTTCCGGTGAATCCTGCGTTTTTCGAGAAGGAGCGAAACTCGATCGCACAATCCCGCGCGCCCTCAATTTCGTAGATGGAGTGGGGAATATCGGGATCGGTGATGAACGCTTCATAAGCGGCATCAAAGAAGATGATGGCGTCATTTGCGCGGGCATAGTCGACCCAAGTCTTTAGATAATCGCGGGTGGCGACGGCTCCAGTGGGGTTGTTTGGGAAGCAGAGGTAGATTAGGTCAACCTTTTGCTGGGGCAGCGCGGCGGTGAAGTCGTTGTCGGCAGAAATAGGCAGATAGACTAGCCCTTCGTAGGTACCGCCATCCTGGGCAGACCCGGTGTTTCCTGCCATCACGTTGGTGTCCACATACACGGGATAGACCGGGTCTGTCACCGCGATGGTGTTGTCATGGCCGAAAATGTCGAGGATATTGCCGGTGTCGCATTTCGACCCATCGGAGATGAAGATTTCGGATGCATCGATGTCGCAGCCCCGTGCCTGAAAGTCTTGCGTCGCAATCTTTTCTCGCAACCACAGGTAGCCCTGCTCTGGGCCATAGCCCTTGAAGGTGGCGCGATCGCTCATTTCTTCGACCGCTTGTTTCATCGCCTCACAACAGGCCGCAGGCAATGGCTCCGTCACATCCCCAATGCCCAGTTTAATGATGCTAGCTTCAGGATTTGCCTCAGAAAATGCCGAAACCCGCCGTGCAATTTCGGGAAACAAATACCCAGCCTTGAGCTTGAGATAGTTGTCGTTGATAGTTGCCATGAGTCGATTCTAAGAATGCCAGTAAGTGAGCCATTTTCTCAGTCTATCGTTAAGGGTTCTCGCAAATGAATTCATTTCCTCCCGAATCCCTCAAATCATTGAACCGAAACCGTTTGCCGTTGGCGATCGCCCGCGAATAAATTGCGGGCTAGTAGAGAAAGTCTGTGAAACCAGCCTGCAACACAACCATGTAGGGCTTCAACCCATTTCAATGGGTTTTAATGATTAGCCCGCAATTCATTTGCGGGTGGCGATCGCCAGTGGTACAAGCCTCCCATCCAACCCACAGTAGAAGGAAAATATCGTCGTTCAACATTCGGTAGGAACGAGTTGTCCGTGAGAAAATGGGAATAGATAAGAATGTGGCGATCGTTGTCTGCCTCAAACCGTTTAGCGTTAAACCCTTCCAGCGATATGGAATCCCCATGAACCCGCGCTTACCCCTCGTTCGTCCGACTCCTGCACCGCTCTGGCGGCGGGCGATCGCCCTGGGCATCGATGGGTTGGCCGTGGGATTGATCAGCGGTCTCCTGGGCGGGGCATTTCTGGTGCAGGGCATTGTTTTCTTGATCGGCTGGCTGTTGATGCGGGTCGTGCTGGTGTCTGGCAATAAAGGCCAAAGCCTAGGACGCTGGGCAATGGATCTGCGTGTGATCGACCAGAAGTGGGGCGGGACGCCAACGTTGCTCGACCTAACTCGACGCGAAGGACTGCTGGGTGCGGCAACGTTTCTGGCGGTATGGGGCCTGGCGCGTCTCAGCCCGATAGCGGCCTGGGTATTGCTGCTACTGATTCCCTTAGGTATTGATGCGAGTTTTGCCTACAGCGATGTGGCTTACCGACAGGCGTTCCACGATCGCTACAGCCATACCTGGGTGGTCGAAAGTCGTCGAGGCTATTCTTTGGATATGAAAATTCGACAATTAGTTGCAGAAATACGTTCTCGTGTGAAACAATAGTTGTTTGTGTCTATATGTAGAAATGAGCCGTTAGCATCATGGCAGCAAAGGGCGTCCGGATTATTATTACCCTGGAATGTACAGAGTGTCGCACCAACCCAGACAAGCGAACGCCTGGGGTTTCGCGCTACACCACCACCAAAAATCGTCGGAATACGACGGGGCGAATGGAGCTGAAGAAGTTCTGTACCCATTGCAACAAGCACACCGTTCATAAGGAAACGAAGTAGGTCGCTGGCGATCGCCTGTTCTGTGATTGGGCAGTTAGATTCACGCTCCCCAGAATGGGTTCTGCGGCCAGGATGAGTCCTGTTACCAGGGTGAGTTCTACGGAGGATATGACTCCTTTTGGCTAAAGTTTCGTTTGCTGGCGATCGCACAGGCACAAATTGTTTTGGGTGAGCGGCTGGGTGAAGACATCGTTTCTTACGTCTATCCTCCCCATTGTTTCCAGACTTTCTTTTCCACTGACTTTCTTTTCCACCGACTTTTCGAAGATTTTTACGAAAGCATACTGAACTTGACCTATGGCTTACTATCGTCGTCGTATTTCTCCCATCAAACCTGCGGATCCCATCGACTACAAAGATGTCGATTTGCTGAAGAAGTTTATTACTGAGCGGGGTAAAATCTTGCCCCGGCGCATCACTGGCCTGACCGCAAAGCAGCAGCGGGATTTGACCACGGCCATTAAGCGGGCCCGCATCCTGGCGTTGTTGCCATTCATCAACCGCGAGGGCTAACATTTGCCCAGACGAATGAATCAGACCCGGATACCATAAAGATATGCCTGGGTCTGTTTTTTGCTGAGTAGCCACTTGACGTTAAGAACCTTCCGAAGAAAGGTGAGTCTGCTTTCGGGCGGCGCGAGCAAGGGCTAGGAAATGGCAAAATGGTTTGCAGTTGACTGGGCTGCACGTTGGTGGAAGATTCTGTTTCTACCCATCTGTGGCACATCAAGTCCGTGTTCAAGACAGTAGCTCCCGGAGACGCCCGGATGGAGAAGGGTACACTCGTCGAATTTCGGATGAATGGCGATCGCCACCTTGCGGTTGCGGATCGTCCCGAAGGTAAACGTGATTGGATTGTCATTGACCAACGGGGACAATCTCACAAGCTCCACCCCAGAGACATTACTTATACGGTTGGCGGTCGACACTATACCTCCGACCAAATCCCTCAGTTTTTGGATGACATTTCTCCCTATCTCGATCCCACGAGCCTTGAGGTTGCTTGGGAGCTGTTAGTGGAAGAAGGCGAAGCAACGGATGCTCCCGGCATGGCACTGTTGCTGTTTTCAGAACAGAGCGAGCCGCTTTGTTATGCGGCGCATTGCTTGCTCTCTGAAGACAAGTTGTTCTTTAAGCAGAAGGGCGATCGCTACGAGCCGCGTCCGGCGACGCAGGTATCCGAAATTCGCCATCAGCAAGCCATGCAGGCCCAACGGCAGCAAGAATGGGAGCAGTTTCTTGCGCAAATGCGAGCCGCTCTGGCTGGGGAAACGGTGGATTGGGAGAGTGGCGATCGCACTCGCATTGAAGCCCTGGAAAAGTTTGCGGCCTTGGGTGACACGGCCAGCACTCGCAACAATGCGGCTGATGTGCTAGGTGCGCTGGATCGCCCGAATACTGCTGATGGGGCATTTCAACTTTTGGTCGACCTGAAGCTCTGGAGCCCGCACGAAAATCTGTTTGTGCGTCGAAGTCAGCTTCCAGTGCAATTTTCCCGTCCGGTGCTTGAAGCTGTCCAGCAATACCAAACCATGCCACCACCCGACTCCTCGCCCGATCGCCTCGACCTGACTCACCTCAAGGTCTACACCATCGACGATGCCAGTACCCGCGAGATTGATGACGGCCTGAGCCTGGAGTTTCAAGAAGATGGCATTCAGCGTATTTGGATCCATATTGCCGATCCGACCCGTTGGGTCACCCCAGGAGATGTGCTGGAGCAAGAAGCCCGCCGTCGCTGTACGACCGTCTATCTGCCAACGGGCATGATTCCCATGTTTCCCCAGGAGTTGGCAACGGGGCCAATGAGCCTGATTCAAGGACGGGTCTGTTACGCCCTCAGCTTTGGGATCATCTTGGATGGAGATGGAGCCATTTGCGACTACGAAATTCACCCGACGCTGATCAAGCCAACCTATCGCCTCACCTACGAAGATGTAGACGAGATGCTGCAGTTAGGGGTCACAGCCGAAGAGGAGCTGCTGGTGCTGGAACAATGGGCGCAGCGCCGTCTCCAGTTTCGCCGCTTGCAAGGGGCGATCGACATCCGCATGCCCGAATCATCGATCAAGGTGCTAGAGGATGAGGTTGTCATTGAGGTGCTAGAAGATGCACCATCCCGACAGCTCGTGGCCGAGATGATGATCTTGGCAGGAGAGACAGCGGGGCGTTATGGGCAGGAGCAGGGCATTCCCTTGCCGTTTCGGGGGCAGCCTCAACCCGAGCTGCCGCCAGAAGAAGAGCTACTGGCGCTACCCTCGGGGCCAGTGCGCTACTCTGCCATCCGGCGCTGTATGCCCCGGAGCGAAACCAGTATCGCACCGATTCGTCATGCCAGTCTGGGGCTGGATACCTACACCCAAGTTACGTCCCCCATTCGTCGCTATGCCGATTTGCTCGCCCACTTTCAACTCAAGGCGCATCTGCGGGGCGACGAGTTGCCCTTTTCTGAAGAGAATTTGAAGGAAACCTTGCAGTCCGTCGGTAGCACGACCTATGAGGCCGTCATGGTTGAGCGCCAGAGCAACCGCTACTGGGGGCTAGAGTTTTTGCGACGGCATTCCGGCGAAATCTGGTCAGCTCTTATGCTGCGCTGGTTGCGAGAACATGAAAACCTGGGGTTGGTGTTGCTGGAGGATTTGGGGCTAGAGTTGGCGATGCGGTTCGAGCGGGATGTGCATCCCGGCGATCGCCTCGACATCCAAGCCACCTACGTCGATCCACAACAAGACATCATTCGTTTCACCGAAGTGCGATCGCCGTTGCCCCAGGAAGCATTGAATTAGGACATGAGCCAAATCGACTGAAGTTTCAGCTTTGATTTCATAGCTATGAAAACTAGCATTATGGGGGTGGATGACGCCCCAGCAGTTTTTCTTCGGCTCGAATCGCTAGCATGGTTGCCCGGTTTAGATCAAGCGCAGAAACTGTTAAGTTGGCAGGTGCAATTAAACCTAAAACCCTAAAAACCTGTGCGCCCGCAGCGCGGGCGGCACAGGTTTTAGAGTCTGGTTTTTCATCATGCCGAGCTACTTACTCGGCCAGTTGCTGTCAAACCAACGGCACGTTGGCCATCCCAATCAAAATGCTGTTTCCAAGCCTGTTGGCGAGGATGAAAGATCGCAATCATTTCTCCTGTTTCGTCATCCTTGAATTGCTGTCGTGCGCCTTTGCGCAATGAACACGACACGCAGGCAAGCGCTAGATTGTCTGCGACTGTTTCACCACCTGCATTGACAGGAATAATGTGATCGATGTGAAATGTAGCGACCTGACCTAACTGGGAAATCCCGCAATACTCACAGCGATTCTTCGCTCTGTTCGTGGTGAATCGACGGAGAGACGCTGGAATTGAAGTCATCTAAGCGTCTTTCGTCGCTCGATTTGAACGCAAACGGAGCAACGATAGAAATTCTGCCAGTTCGACTAAGCCTTCTGCTTCTTGGCGCTCCGCTTGAGAGAGTGTGATGCCTTCATCTTGGTGATCGAGCAGAAATTGCAGACGATTCTGAACGGCTTGTGGAAGCTGGAAATGAGTCAGCTCAGCTGGAATCTCAATTATCTCAGGCATGATTGGACTTTGATAGCAAGACTAACTAACTCTACTTAGGCTTGTTTCCTAAATTCGTTTTATGTGGGAACAGAACAAAAGGTGGGTTGGCGATTTCTAAGGTTTTTCCTCTAGCTCATCTCTTAATGCGAGAAAAGCCACTTTGGCGGCAACTTGCTCGGCGGCTTTCTTGGAATTGCCGCTCCCTTGTCCCCATTGCTTACCCTGAAGCCAAACCTCTGCCACAAAGCGATCGCGCAAGTTTGCCGTTGCCGCCTGCTTGCCCGCAGAGGGTTCCCCAACTTCAAACACGCGATAGTCCGGTAATGTCTGAACATGCTTCTGTGTTAGTTCTTGCAGCGCTCCCTTGTAGTTGTGCTGGGCAGGATCTTGTTGTGCGGTCTGGGCAGCGGTTTGCAAGTGCGGTTCCAGCCATGGCTGCACCCATTGCAACGAGTGAGGACCGCTGAGGTAAAGCACGGCAATCAATGCCTCAGTTGCTTCTGCGATGCGATCCAGCCGTCCAGTTTGGTCATGCATCAGAGATTTGCCGAGCAGCAGATAGCGCTCCAGGTTGTAGCGATCGCCAATCTCCGCCAAGATGCGATCGCTCACCAACACATCCCGCAACACCGACATGTCTCCTTCGCTGGCGTCGGGATAGTGCTCATACAGAAACCGAGACGCTGCCAGCTTCAAAACCGCATCTCCATAAAACTCTAGACGCTCGTAGTTATGTGCTGTATCCGCGCTGGGATGGGTCAATGCCTGATCCAACAACGGCCAGTTGATGGAGCTATTTGCAGGTAACCCCAGTTTTTGGATGAGTTGGCGCAGCGCGTTTTCTCGGTGCGGGGGGAGGGATGGCATGGATGAATGTGCAGCACGATGGCGGGTAATGGAATGGGTGGTGGCGGAATTTGGGATGAACCACAGAGGCACAGAGAGCACAGAGTGGAATGTCTGCTAGCGCCCAAGGGCAATAAAGATGCTGATAGCGATGAGCAACCCAAGGAGAAGCCAGGTCGTGTTGCGGCGGAACCAGGTTTTTAAGTTAAAGCTGGGTTTGTAAGACGGGGTAGCCGCGATGGGCGTGTCTACATGGCGGTAGAGGGTGCAATCCTTTGCGTAGGGACGTTTGTCAAAGTTGCAGCTATCGTCAGCATGATAGGTGCAGGTATCACAGAGATAGCTATCTTTGGTGGCGCGATGCAGCTCAATACCGGGGTGCCCGTGAGCCTTCAGCTCCATTTTGCAAAATGGGCAGGCGATCGCTTGAGGCTCAACCACTTGTTGGCAACGAGGGCAGGTGGACATGATAGTCAAAACATGGATGGTGTTTCCTGCTCCTACTCTAGCCAACGATTGGGGCGATCGCGCTCCATCTTCCACGCAGTAATCTTGGCAATGCTGTCAAGCACCTCCCGAACCGCTTCGATTGGCTGGCCATTGTACGATTGAGCCATAGAATGGCTTGGTTTCGTGTCGTTCGATTTCCCCGGTTTTCCCCTGAAAGGTTGCTCTGAGTTCTATGAATACTTCGGTGGATGCTTCGGTTCAGCGACCCCGGCGATCGCCTCGTACAGGTCTATATGCTTCGCTCCTGCCGCCATTGCTGTGGATGACAGCCCTTTACTTCATCCCCATTGTCTTGCTGATGTCCTACAGCGTATGGAAGCTGGAATCCTTTGACATCGTGCGTCAGTTCAACCTGGGCAATTTCCAGACCATTGCCACCAATAGCTCCTACCGCACGATTATCCTACGCACCGTGGGTACAGCCCTAAGCGTGACGCTGATTGATATTGTGATTGCGCTACCTGTTGGTTATTTCATCGCGAACCAGGGTAGACGCTACCAAGGCATTCTGACGACTCTGGTGATCCTGCCTCTGTGGTCGAGCTATCTGGTGCGAATCTTCGCTTGGAAGATCATTCTGGGCTATAACGGCATTCTAAATTCCACGCTAATGGCGCTGGGCATTTTGCAAGAACCGAGTCCCATTTTTCTGTACAACCAGTTTTCGACCCTGCTGACCTTTGTGCAGGTATGGCTACCGTTCATGATCTTGCCGATCGTTACAGCGTTTGAGAAATTGCCGCGCCCTCTTCTCGAAGCCTCTGCCGATCTGAACGCACCACCGCTAACCACTTTCTTCCGCGTTATCCTACCGCTGGTGCGTCCGGGCATCTTGGCTGGCTCCATTACGGTGTTCGCGCTAACCATGGGCGACTTCATTACTCCCAGCCTTGTGGGTAGCCCCACGGGCATCATGTTGGGCAATGTCATTTCGTCCCAATTTGGAGTGTCCTACAATTGGCCCCTCGGTGCGGCGTTTTCGCTGGTGGTCATGGGAATTGTGTTTTCGGGACTGGCGATCGCCTTTCGCTGGGGTAAGTTGGAGAGCTTATAACGGATAGTCAGTGCCGCTCTGGCGCAAAAATTGGGGTGTGAGAATTCTTGACACGGTGACTGAGTAAACTGTTACTATATGAAAGCTGCATTGGTGGGGTGTCGCCAAGTGGTAAGGCAGCGGGTTTTGGTCCCGCCATTCCTAGGTTCGAATCCTAGCACCCCAGTTCGTTATGATTACACTTTGACCAAATCCAAACGGGTTTGGTCGATTTCGATAGAACTCCCTTCATTTCTAATGTCAACTCCGCTTCAATGACCATAAAACTCCAATAGTGTTTGTGCTCGCTGCTTTGCAGCGAGCACAAACACTATTGGGGCAAGACTTATGCATTTTGTTGATAGTGTGGCCGCGTCGCGGCCACACTATCAACAAAATGCATAAGGTTATGCAAGGTTTGCGTAAGTCCTATGGGGTTCTTAGAGAATCGGTATTCGCTCTCCGCAGGTTCTCAAGGACAAACGCTGTAGCGTCTTCTTGGAACAATGTTTGCTACAGGACGCCGCGATGGTTTTATGGCAATTTTTCTCCCCAAGCTTGTCCATAGGATCACGAGGTTTTTAACAATTAGAAATTTTTATAGATAAAAAGATAAGGCGATCGCCTTTCCGTAATTCTCCCGATTTTCTCGGTAGATGTTCAGACGTGAACAGCATGTTGTTTGTTCCCATCGACTCAATCTTCCTAGAATTTACAAAACTTTCTGAGAAAAGTTTGGCGATTACTTGAAAATTTCTCTGCAATTTTGCCGACATGCGACAACAAAACTTGAAGAAAGGGAGTGTGAGCAGGCTGTAAAGACATGTGCATTTATTTGGGCAAATGGGCATGCTGATCCTGTGAAACGCAGAGAGTTATGAGACGTCTCTTGCGACTTCAGTTCACCCCACACAGATGATTTCATCGCTTACTATTATGGCTAAAACCCACTTCTTCGTTCTTCTCTGGCGTTACATGAACCAACCGTTGTTCAGTCGCCAATCACCTGCTACGCTCAATCCGCAACGGTTTTGGTATACCTATCGCGTGAAGTATTTAGAGCGGTGCTGGTGTCAGAATTTTTTGCCCGAAGAGCACTTCCGCAATCGTGGTTAGATGTTAGCTAGTCGTCGATGAATGTGGGCGATCGTCCAGGGCAATCATCGCTCTTCAACATCCATCCAGTCATTTGTGTTTGATCAACGTTCAAAGCTTCGATTCCCAAATCTTTCTATTTTCCGACCTTCTGTTCGATAGTTTCCGGCTCGAAACAAGACCCTGCTCCAACAAGGAGGAATTGAGTCTCTCGAGCGATTAACCTCCCAAGTACCTCATCAGGACGATAGAGTTAATTTAACCTAAGCCTTATTTTTTGGGCAGCCTAACGTCACTAGACTTCCAAAAAATGAAAGTTGGGTTCTTTGAATCCATTGTCCAAAGTGAGTATCACAGCAAAAAAGCGGAGTATCCTTCCACTGGGTACTCCGCTTTTGGCGTTTGACGTATGAGAATGGCTTGATAGAGGCTGCAATCTCTGACAAAGTAATCAAGCGCAGCGATAACCTCGACCTAGTGCTTTTAGAAAGAAGCAGGGTTTATAGCTTGTTTTGCCCCTCTCTCTATTGCAGCCTCCCTCTTCTCCAGACGTTTACTCCTCTGCCTTCCATGTCCTTTCCTATCGACGATGAATTTTGGATTGAAACGCGGGATTTCCTCAAAGACCATGCGGGTGCTACCGACGCCATTCTCGCGCCCAACGAGTTCATGGAGTTCTTCCCAGGCACCTATCATTACAACGTGACTTATACCCTGTCGCCGGATGGCTTTGATTTTGTTGTCTTTCACAAGGGTATGGTGCATGAGGTAGAGCCGCCCTTTGCGATCGCCACCCTACAACAGTTTCAGCCGATTTTTGCGAATTCCGTATTTGTCGTATACGCTCGGCAGATTCCCGACCCTGCTCCAGCGGTCGAAACGGCTCACCTGCGAGCATTGCTAGATCAGCTCTCCTCTATCGAAACCCTGTACCGGGCGCAGCAACAGGCTCCGCGCTATGCCTGTGTGATCACCACTTACAATCGTCCCCAAGGATTGGTGCGATCGCTTCCCCAGATCCTGTCCTTGGGTGCCCCCGTTGTCGTGGTTGACGATGCCTCCAGCGAGGAAAACTACCGGGAAAACCAGCGAGTCACCGCTGAACATGGCGTTCCCTTGCTCCGCCTGCCAGAGAATCGTGGCCTTCCCAACGCTATCAACGCTGGCATCGGCTACTGGCTAGCAGATCCGGATATCGATTGGATTTCCTACTTCCAGGATGATGTTGATGTTCATCCTGACCTATTCAATGTGTTAGCTGCTATCCAGGATCCCCAAGATCGTCCGCTACTAACGGGGCGGGATGCGGTCGAGCATCGCACCTATGAGGTCGCGAGTATCGGTGGCTACAAAGTGCATCTCAAGCGTTCGATGCCGGGGGTACATCTCCATGCCCATCGAGATTATTGGCGAGCTGTGCTTCCGATTCCCACGCCCTATCTGGGTGCGCCCAAGCCTATCGGGCGCAAGCATGGACAAGGGGCCGATGAGGATTGGTGGATTACGGCCTGGTCGCCCCAATCCATCACAAAGCAAGGTAAGTACGCCATCTGTGTGCCAGGGCTAGTGCGGACGTTTGACCAGACAGGAACCGCCTCGACCTGGCGGAATGTGGTGGAGGCAGACAACGACCAGGTTTTGGCAGGAGCAGAGCGGATGGATGAGGCGGCGATCGCCCAACTTCCGTCCCCTACACCCCTTTCCTCGCCGCCAATGCCAACCCCCGACGCCAACTTGGCTAGTGCCCTATCCGGCGTCAAGATTTTGATGGATGGCTATAACCTTGAACTGCCCAGAGGCACAGGCATTAAAACCTACAGCACTACTCTCGTCAAGGCGCTGCAAGACATGGGAGCGCAGGTGGATGTGTTGCTCAGCCGCGACAGTAGCAAGCAGGACAAATTACTGGATGAGGTTCTGTTTTTTGATCAGCAAATTCGACGGGGCAATATCATCACAGAATTGGTGGGCTTACTAAAAGGAATGCTGAAGTCCTATAGCGGACCTTTCTATCGCGCGTGGCGGCGCACGAGCCTCGGTGATTTGGTATTCAAGGAAGGAGAATTTGGAGCCGATCTAATTCGCTATGCTCAGTCTTTTAACCTGTCACGATGTTACGAAATTGCCAATTTTTCCTTTTCCTTATCCAACCGAATTACAGATATTTATATGCCCGAAAAAATGGATATCTGGCATGTAACTTATCCCCTCCCGATTCGGATTAAAGGGACAAAGAAAATTACAACGGTGCATGATTTAATTCCGCTACGCTTGCCCTATACAACCCTCGATAATAAAAAAGATTTCTACAACAAAATTCGTAATGCGATCGAAGATTCTGAGGTCATTATTACCGTTTCAGAAAATACGAAAAAAGATTTGCTAACGTATTTCGATGCGGATCCCGATCGCATTGCTGTGACGTATCAGCCTGTAACCTTACGGCCTTTACAAGCGGATGAAGGAGAGATTGCCCGTTACCTCCGACGCTATGGTTTGGATTACCAGAACTACCTGCTGTTTGTCGGGGCGATCGAACCGAAGAAAAATGTGGGACGGCTGATCGAAGCCTACGCTAGCCTCGATACCGACATGCCGCTAGTCATTGTGGGTAAAAAAGCGTGGTCTTGGGAACGAGAGTTGGGGCGCATCGATTACTTGTTTGATGGCACCTCTAAGCAGGAAGTGAAGCTGTTGGAATATGTGCCGATGGAAAGTTTGAAGTACCTTTATCAAGGAGCCTACTGCCTGGTCTTCCCGTCTCTCTATGAAGGGTTTGGGTTGCCTCCCTTGGAGGCGATGACGTTGGGTTGCCCGGTTATCACATCCAATCTGTCTTGCTTGCCAGAAATTTGTGGGGCCGGTGCGTTGTATGCCAGCCCCTATGATGTAAATGACATTCGCAACAAAATCGAGAAACTGTTGAGCGATCGTACGCTGCGGGCTCAACTGGTTGACAAGGGACGCGAAAATGCTCAGCGATTTTCTAGAGAAAATTACCAGAGGCGTTTGCAGTCGGCCTACTTGAAAGCCCTTAATCGCGGATGATATTTATCCTTTTGATAGTGACTTGCCTTTTGATAGTGACTTGAAATCTTTGACGCCAGCGCTGTCGCAGTTGCCGTTCCCCTTCAATCGATTCGTGCTTTCCGGAGTGGTTGGAAATGGCCAGAGTAGGTTAGTTTATGGATAAAAGTCCATCAGCAATGGGTGCTCTACCAGGACTTGTCCTTAACCCTACCACTGCTTTGTGGGGCAAATCCGTCGCATTGACTCCTCCTCTTTAACCCGTCTTGGACTATGACTGAATCTCATGGGAGTATGCTGGCGCTGCTGACCCAAGGAGGTCGTGTAGCAACGTCACCCGAGAATCGCCAGAGTGCTCTCGTTCCACTTGTCAAGGATCTACCTGCGTCCAAATTTATTCAGCTGCTTGACCAGATTACTCAAGAGTTTGAGCAATCTCGGCGAGCCATTGAGATGATCAATGATGATGCGCTGGAGAGCGTATTAGATCAGCTCTTGGAAGCCTTTACCCTGAAGATTGGCCAAATTCTCCATGCCGATCGCACCACGATTTTTCTGGTCGACGAGGAGCAAGACCAGCTTTGGTCTAAGGTCGCATCGGGTAAAAATGGGCAGCGTGAGGAAATTCGCATTCCCCGCACCACGGGTATTGCTGGCCATGTTGCGGCGACTGGCGAAACCCTCAACATTCCCGATGCCTATAGCCATCCCATGTTCAACCCGGATGTGGATCGGAACACGGGATATCACACGCGCAATATCCTGTGTATGCCGATTGTGGATCGGCAGGAGCGGGTTGTTGCGGTGGCACAACTGCTGAATAAGGAGGGCGATCGCCCCTTTAACAACACCGACCAGAACCAGTTTCAAGAATTTGCAGCGGCGATCGGTGTCATTCTCGAAAGCTGCAACGCTTTCTACATGGCCTCTCGAAACCAGCGGGGAGCCGCAGCTCTGCTCAATGCCACCACCTTCTTGGCCCAGAGCCTAGATTTAGAACGCACGCTTCAGGCCGTCATGGATGAGGCTCGCAAATTGATGCAGGCCGATCGCAGCACCTTGTTTCTGCTCGATCGGGAGAAGGGAGAACTTTGGTCTCGGATCGCCAAAGCAGATGGCAAAACCACCATCGATATTCGCATTCCAGCCAATCGTGGGATTGCGGGTTTCGTTGCATCGACAGGCGAAATCTTGAACATTACCAATGCTTATGAGGATCCCCGCTTCAATCCCACCATCGATCGCTCTACTGGCTACCTGACGCGCACGATTCTTTGCATGCCCGTCTTCAATTCTGAAGGGCATCTGATCGGTGTCACCCAACTCATTAATAAACACCACGGCTCCTTCAACCGCTCGGATGAGGAGTTCATGCAAGCCTTCAACACCCAGGCGGGAATTGCACTGGAAAATGCTCAGCTATTCGAGCGTGTGCTGCTAGAACGGCAATATCAAAAAGACATTCTGCAAAGCTTGTCCGATGCGGTGATTTCGACGGATATGGAAGGGCGCATCGTCACGATTAATGATGCAGCACTTGAGTTGTTGGGCTGTTCCTCAAAACGAGAGGGGGGACAACAAGATGGAGTTGTGCAGCAAAACCACTGGATTCGCCAACTCACTGGACGGCAGGTGTGGGAGGTTGTGCCCATCGATAGGCTGAAGACGCGCTTGCAAGATAGCCTCCAATCTGGGGCACGCCAGTATGTTCCTGAACAAAGCCTGACCCTTGGCATTTCTAGCCTCGAGTACCTGCAGCAGCACCCTGAAAAACCTGAAAAAAACGATGAGTTGGAAGCGCCCAGCGAAATGAACGTGCAACCCTCCGAGGCTGCTCCGCTGGTTAAGGCTAGCGCTGAGCAGGGCTTGACGACGGTGCTGGTGGTGCGATCGCCCACCCATTCCCAGCGCTATCTCCCCTGGAACTTGCCAGCAGAAACCCAGGGCTGGATCGACGCCGCCCATGTCCAGCCTATTGAGCGTAGCATCAACCTCACCGTCAACCCGCTGACGAACCCTGCCGGGAAAGTGCAGGGGGGGCTCATTGTCTTGGAAGACATCAGCCAGGAAAAACGGATGAAAGCAACGATGTACCGTTACATGACGCCCGGTGTTGCCGATCGGGTCATGGCCCTGGGCGAAGATGCCCTGATGGTCGGCGAGCGCAAGGATGTCACCATCCTTTTCTCCGACATTCGAGGCTATACCAGCTTGACAGAAGACATGGAAGCGGCTGATGTCGTTACCTTGCTCAACGACTACTTCGAGACGATGGTGGAAGCGGTGTTCAACTTTGAAGGAACCTTAGACAAATTTATTGGGGATGCGCTGATGGCGGTGTTTGGTGCTCCCCTACCGCTACAAAACCATGCAGAAATGGCGGTCAAGTCTGCTCTGGATATGCGACGGCGACTGTCAGACTTCAATGACTATCGCAAACGCCGGAACCAGCCATTGATCCGGTTTGGTATTGGCATTAGTTCGGGGGAGGTTGTTTCAGGCAACATCGGTTCTCAAAAGCGGATGGACTATACCGTGATTGGCAATGGGGTCGATATTAGCTCTCGATTGGAAGGGGTGACGAAGCAATATGGTTGCGACATTATTCTCAGTGAGTATACCTACCAGCTCTGCAAGGATACGGTTTGGGTACGGGAGTTGGATCGCATTCGAGTGAAGGGGAAAACCCAGCCCATTAGTATTTACCAACTGATGAATGAGCGCCAGGTTCCTCTGAGCGATCGCACCCAAGATCTGCTATCGCTCTACCATCAGGGCCGTACTGCTTATATCCGCGCCGATTTCCTCAAGGCAAAGCAGTGGTTTGAGCGGGCTCAACAGGTTGATGAGAACGATCAGGCGATCGCCGTCCACCTCCAGCGCATTGATGAGTACCTGAAAAATCCACCTCCACCGGATTGGGATGGCGTCCATACCATGACTACAAAATAGAACCCCTGCACCTGCTATAGTGCTGTGCGGCTCAGGTAAAACTAAATCATTGTGTGCAAGCCCCGCGCTGCGGGGCTTGCACACAATGATTTGTCCTAATCTCAATGCGTAAGGGCGTACCCTAAAGAATATAGCGCTATGCACGTTAGTTAAGTACGGTTGTGTGGGGCGCGCCGCGCCCCACACAACCGTTGCTGTGCTTAATGCGGTTGCACACCGCTATAAAAAATCTCCGGTTTCTTTTGGAAACCGGAGATCGAATTGTTTGATTAACCAACCTATCGAAACTTAGCAGTCGTAGTAGAGCGAGAACTCGTAGGGGTGCGGACGCAGACGCATGGGGTTCACTTCATTATCCAGCTTGTAGTTGATCCAGTTGCCAATGAAGTCGTCTGTGAATACGCCACCTGTTGTCAAGAACTCGTGATCCGTTTCCAGTTTGCTCAGCGCATCTTCCAAGGAGCCCGGTGTGGAAGGAATCTTCGCCAACTCTTCGGGGCTGAGGTCATAGATGTCTACATCCAGTGGCTCACCCGGATCGATTTGGTTCTTAATCCCGTCGATACCTGCGCAAAGCATTGCTGCAAATGCCAAGTAAGGGTTAGAGGTTGCATCAGGGCAACGGAACTCCAGACGCTTCGCCTTGGGGTTTGTCCCAGACAGTGGGATTCGTACGGATGCCGAGCGGTTACCTTGGGAGTAGGCCAGGTTCACGGGAGCCTCGAATCCAGGGACTAGACGCTTGTAGGAGTTAGTCGTGGGGTTTGTGAAGGCCAACAAGGCCGGGGCATGCTTCAGAATACCGCCGATGTACCACAGAGCCATTTGGCTGAGCCCAGCGTATTGGTCGCCAGCAAACAACGGCTGACCATCTTTCCAGACCGACTGGTGAGTGTGCATCCCAGACCCGTTGTCGTTGAACACAGGCTTGGGCATGAAGGTGACGGTTTTGCCGTGCTTTTTACCTACATTCTTGATGCAGTACTTGTAGGTCATCAGCCAATCCGCAGCTTCCACAAGCTTGCCAAAGCGGAAACCCAGCTCACACTGACCACCCGTTGCCACCTCATGGTGATGCTTTTCGATGGGCACACCACACTTCTTCATGGTGAGCAGCATTTCGCTCCGAATGTCCTGCAGCGTATCTGTAGGAGAAACAGGGAAATAGCCTTCTTTGTAGCGAGGCTTGTAGCCCTTGTTGCCGCCCTCTTCAACACGTCCGGAATTCCAGCGACCTTCTGCTGTGTCTACATAGTAGAAGCCCTGGCTCTCTGTTTGGTCGAAGCGTACATCTTCAAAGACGAAGAATTCGGCTTCAGGCCCGAAGAAAGCCGTGTCGCCGATGCCTGTAGAACTCAAGTAGTCAATGGCCTTTTGAGCAATAACACGAGGACAGCGAGAGTACCACTCACCCGTACGCGGTTCCTTAATGCTACAGATAACGCTGAGTGTAGGCTCTTCCATGAACGGATCAATCCACGCAGTCGTCGGATCGAGCACCATTGTCATGTCTGATTCGTTGATTGCTTTCCAGCCACGAATACTGGATCCATCAAATGGAACGCCATCCGTAAAACTCGACTCATCGATTTGATCCTGATAGACCGTCAAATGCTGCCAGGTTCCTGGCATATCGATAAATTTCAGGTCAATCATCTGAATGTCTTGGTCTTTAATCCAACCAAGAACCTCACCGGGGGTTTGTGCCATGAACTACTCCTTTAGTTCTGTGCATTGAACAAAAACACCGTGCCGCTGAAGGCACCGTGGAAAGAAATCGCTTGAAAGACTACGGGTACTGCCATCGATCCACACTTGGGATACCCCCAAAAGTCTTCAGCGTTCGCACCTTTATGGGGATGTGAAATGGGGATGTACGCACCTGCATCATCCTAGGAACTGCAATGGGTGTGATTTGTATAAAGGACAACAAAATCGTCTGATTCTGGTATCAAACTCTTACAAAATTCGAGTAAATGGTGCTGAATTCTAGCTTTATTCTCTCGACAAGCCTCTGATCGACGGCTGTGACTGATATAGCGCTGCGTACTAAGGTAAAACCATTCATTATTTGACAGCCATTCAGCGCGGGGCTTTCAGATAATGATTAATGATCTGGCCTAATCTCTAATGCGTAAGGCTATATGACAATTTGATCGGTCTAAGGTTTGCTAGCGATCGCCAGTTATATCAAATCCGGTTGAAGAACCCAACTATCGTTTTAGCCCGCTGCACAGCAGCGGGCTAAAACGATAGTTGGGTTTTACGGCTATTTGACCGGATTTGATGTTGTGAGGTCATAGTAGAAACCCTAGGGTTTATGGCCTTGCCATCGTTTTCAGCGAGGAGTTAAGGATTGTGTTGATTTCGTAGCTGCGACACGGACACAAAATCAACATAATCCCTAACTCCTATTAGCTTTGAATCGAAGACGGGACCCCATTTTGGATAGCAACAAAATTTAATACGCTAAACCCATGCCTGCTTTGGCAGGAGCGGGTCTCAGTCACGTCCCTCGTGATAGACTTAGCTCTATTGCGGCGATCGCTGTTTCACTTTGAGTTTTAGGAATAGCCAGAGGAAGAGCCGTTAAGATTTTTGTAAGATTTTTGAAGTATAACAACCTGTGTTGGGAGACGTTTTTTATGCGGGACGCCGTAACCAAGCTGATTGACAACTACGACACTAAAGGTCGCTACCTGGATCGGGATGCCATGGATGTCCTGCAATCCTACTTCACTACTGGTATGGAAAGGGTACAGGCAGCCGCTATCATCAACGGCGATGCAGCGGCGATCGTTCGGCAAGCGGGTTCGACGCTTTTCGAGAAAGTTCCCGAGCTGATCCGTCCCGGTGGAAACGCTTACACCACGCGTCGCTATGCGGCTTGTTTGCGCGATATGGATTACTACTTGCGTTATGCGAGCTATGCCATTATCGCAGGCAGTATGGACGTGCTCGATGAACGGGTACTGCAAGGTCTCCGAGAAACCTACAACTCTCTAGGTGTACCCATCGCGCCTACAGTGCGGGGTATTCAAATCATGAAAGAAATGGTGAAGGATAAAGTTGCAGAGGCTGGGATCACCTCCACCGCTTTCATCGATCAACCCTTCGATCATATGACTCAAGAGCTGAGTGAGCAGAGCGTCTAGCATTTTGATGGCTCTGGTGCATAGGGCATGCGTATCTTAGAGACACGCCATTCTCTTTAACCCACTAGCAAGACTAATTAAGCCAAAGGCGGGAAAAGGCATCCTTTCCCGCCTTTGGCTTATATGAGATGGATGAATCTGTTTGTTTGGGAAAACCTTAATGACTAATAGCCTGGTCATTAAGACCAAGCTCGCCGTTGTGGCCGAAGCAAAGTCGCAGACCGTCTGTATCTCATCAATCGGCCCGCACGGCTTCGGGTTCTAAAATGAACAGGCTAAAGCCATCCTTTGTCTGAAGGATAATGGTTTCGTCGCCCCGATAGCTGAGTCGCTTAATGATTTGGCTAGCCTGTTGCAATGTATCTACCGTTTTGAAAAGGCTATAGAGCTTGCTGTTATACTGCACTGCCGAAAGCCGCTTGTCTAAATCTGGAACCATGATTTGACAAGGCTGATAGTCACTAGGCGAAGTCAAAATACGGTAGGGAGTATCAGGCTTCGCGCTTTTGGTGACATTGGCTCGCGGCTTTGCGAGAATTGCAGTTGCTTCAAATACCCAAACTACAAACCCTTTAGGCGTCTTTGTTACAACAGCCGAATGCCCTCGACTCTGAAGTTTGTAGCCCAACTCAAGTGCGCGTTGCTTCTCGGCAACGGAGCGAAAAAAACTGTAGTAGTTGCCGTCAAACTGGATTGCAGGCATCCGTTCCCCTGTATCGCTCAGCACAACATGACAGGGACGGTAGCGATCGCGCGACTCCAGCACATGAGGCATGTCGGAAGAGTTTTGGGAACGGGCTTCAGTCACAGTTTGCATCATTGGTAGAGGATAGGTAATTTGGCGTAGAGGTTAGGGAAGTTCAGATGGAAGCAATCTTGCTTGATCATGCGCTTTAACCGTAGAAATGCCATCCGGCAAAGTACGGTAAGTTAAGTTATGTCAAGCAACTCAATATCGAGAGTTTATACCTGTAGGGTTGCCAAAATTTTATCCCAATTCTATGCAAACTAAAATCTGATCATTTTTTGAAACCTTCTCAGTGAGCGGGTTTTAATATCCAATCCAGTTAAACAGCCGTAGAACCCATCTATCGTTTGCGCCCGCTGCAATGCAGCGGGCGCAAACGATAGGTGGGTTTTTCAACCGGATTTGATATAAGAAACGATCAGGAGTGGGTTTTGAGCGAATGAGGATTAGGCGCTGGCGCTCAATCTACAAGCATAAAAAACTCCTCTGCGATTGCAGAGGAGTTTAGATATCAAGATTGCTCTATTGGATGACTGAATCTAAAGATGATGAGCCTGGGATGAACCAAGACAGGGTACCTTGGTTGACGCCACAGATTGCGCTCTACTCATCGTCATTGATCAGGTCATTGGGTTCACTATCACTATCTTGACTGGGGGTGTCATTTTCCTCATTGTTCGGAGAAAAATTGCCAATCAGTTCGTTGGTATCATCCCCATCGTTCAGGATTGATGGATTGAACGGACGGCTAAAGTCTGAGACGTTGCGGGCGCGATCGACTGGGAAAACATCCAGCCCACCGTCCAGGTCGTAGCTGCGAGCAATGCGATCATCTAGCACCACATCCCCTAGGGTCATGTCGTTGTCTAGAACGCCGCCCTCGTAGCTGAGATCCACATCCACATTGTTGCTCTGGTCTTCATAGGCATTGAAGCCCGTACCTGCGGGGATCAATCGCCCAATAATAACGTTTTCCTTCAAACCACGCAGCCAGTCAGACTTTCCTTCGATCGCTGCTTCTGTGAGTACCCGAGTTGTTTCCTGGAAGCTAGCCGCAGAAATGAAGCTATCTGTGTTGAGAGATGCTTTTGTGATCCCCAATAGCACAGGGGTATATTCAGCCGGGGCACCACCCGTGATAGACATAGCTTCGTTGACTTGCTGAATCTGGCGTAGTTCTACCAATTCCCCTGGCAGCATCGTGGTGTCACCACCATCCTCGACCCGCACTTTAGAGGTCATCTGCCGCACAATTACTTCGATATGCTTGTCGGAAATATCAATGCCCTGAGATTGGTATACCGACTGCACTTCATTGACTAGGAAGGTTTGCACCTTCTCTAGACTTTGTAGAGCCGCTTCGTGAGTCCCTGAGGTTTCACGATAGTACCGGAAGAAGACTTCCAAGATTTCGTGAGGATTGGCCGGGCCATCTGTAAGCGGTTCTGCGGCTTCCACCTCTTGCCCATCGATAACCAGTACGTTTTGACCGGGGCCAATCACATATTCAGTAATGACGCCATCGGACTCAACAACCTTCACTTCGACGGTCTCATCGTCGCCGTATACTACCTGGGCGGTTCCCGGACGGGCCGAAAGAATACAGGCTTCTTTCGGTTTCCGTGCTTCTAACAGTTCTTCGATTCGAGGCAAACCTTGGATGATATCTCCAGTTTTTGCTCGCTCGAAGACCAGCAGCACCAGGTTGTCTCCCCGCTGTACCAGGTCGCTATCATCAATATGCAAGACCGCACCAGCCGATACGCGGTAAGGGCGTGCCAAGCGCAATACCACACTGGAATCGTTGATGGCTACAACCTGCCCCGATTCTTGAATGGTGATGCCGTCGGCGACTTCACTGCGGGCAACCAACAAATCTCCAACTTTGACCGACGGCGTCTTCCCTTGAATGTCAACTGTTACCAAGTCAGAGTCGCGCACGATGAGCAAACGACGCGTCGATTCGCCTTCCCGGATGCCTCGAACTTCGCCGCCTTCCTTGGCCTTGATTTCGGTTCGGGCAATGCCTGCACCCGGCGCGATTTGATCGCCATCTTTCACCAAAAGGTGGGTATGGGTGCTGCCCTGGGTCTGATCAGCGATGATGTCTCGGCGAATAACCAGCGATTCGAGGATCACTAGTTGTAGCCGCATGACCCCTTCTTCCTCCTCATCTGGCATCAGTTCAATGTCGGCTGCCAGTTGGTGCGCATCTTCCTCAATTTCTAGAACCAGTTGGGTGCGTAGGAGCTCGACCCCTTCAACGGATTTGATGCGATCGCCATCCTTATACAACACCCGTTGCAGCGCTCGCAGTTGGATGGAGTGACCCGATTCCTCATTCGCTGAAGCCTGACTAGGAATCGCTGGCTCATCGGGAACGCTATACTCGATCACCGGACGCAACAGTGCCGCTGGGCCTTCTGGCGTTTCCACCGTTTCCAGATAGCGCAACTCGGAAGGGGTTACCCCTGGAAGCACCTCTTCTCCAGGTGTGACGATGTTATCGTCTCGACCGGCGAAGGCGTCAGGATTATCCAGCATGTGCAATTCGCCCGGCTTGATAACGACTTCACGCAGAATGTCATTTTTCTGCGTGACCTCAATCACCCCGCCACTCTGGCAGAAAATATCCTTAACAACTTCCGTTCCAGGCTCTACATACTGTCCGTCTTCCACCATCAACAAAGAGATGTCTTTGTTGACTTCGTGGCATTCTTCAGGAATCCATAGCAAGGTTCCGCCTTTAATGACTTCATAGCCCTGCTTGGCTTTTCCTTTTTTCGCAACGTCTAATCCGGAGTAGCGAACCATTCCACCCATCTGGGTGTGGTAGCGGTCGTCAATCAATTCAGCAACGACTTGACCGCTGACTACCTTGGTTCCGGGGGCAGCAATCAAGGAGAACCGTTGGTTGTTTTGCGTTTCAATCAGATAATGCTCGCGTCCTTGGGAACTTTCGGCCCGAACGCGCGCTTGGTCGAGTTGTACGGATGCCGTGATGATTTCGACCTCGCGGTTACTCCGTCCTTCGGCATCGGGCGGAATTCGTACTATCCCACCATTCTCGTTGATCAACCGAGTCTCGGCCAGGTTGTCGTCCGAGGTAATGCGATCACCATTCTTGACGACAGGCTCTGCCCCAGGCGGCAGGTTGTAGACCTCCCCAGACAGCACCCACAACAAACCGCCCCGCTGAGCAATCCGGGTTGTGTTGCCCTGACGGTCTTTCTTTTCTTCGGGGATCACGTCGGCAAACTTCACTTCCCCGGCTAGGTCAGAGGCAACGTCCTTGGTCGCCTTTTCTGTTACCTTTCGCACCCGGCCTGTGGCGGGCATTTCGGCCACCATCTGACCATATGTGACCTGGTCACCATCCCGCGCAAACAGAATCGAGCCTGGTGGCAGGTTATGGGTTTCCTTCTTGCTGCCCGCCTCGAAGGTTACTTTAACACTCGCTTCGATGATGAAGGCATCGTCCCCATGACGAGTCCGGAAGGCACGGGATCGTACCTGCTTTGGATTCAAATGCAACGTTGCATCAAACTTGGGCCGAATTTGGGGCACCTGCTCTCCGGTAAAGGTTCCGCCAGTGTGGAACGTCCGCATGGTGAGCTGTGTGCCCGGTTCACCGATCGACTGTGCGGCGATGATGCCTACGGCTTCGCCCAAATCGACCATTTCTGCATGGGCTAGACTCCAGCCATAGCAAGCCTGACAGACCGAGCGCGTGGCTTCGCAGGTGAGCGGCGATCGTACTTTCAAAGACGATACTTTCGCTTTCGCCAGCATCTTCGCCGTTTCGTTAGAAATGGCCTGATTACGCTCTAACAGCACCTCACCCGTCTCCGGATGCAGCACATCCTCAGCAACCGCCCGTCCGAGTAGGCGATCCTGGAGCGGAATAAGGACGCGATCGCCATCCGTCATGCTCTTCAGCGTGATGCCACGATCGGTTCCACAATCCAACTCTCGAATAATCACATCCTGCGATACATCCACCAGGCGACGGGTCAGGTAACCCGAGTCTGCTGTCCGTAGCGCCGTATCTACCAGACCTTTCCGTGCCCCGTAAGACGAAATAATGTATTCCGTTACGGTCAGACCCTCCCGGAAATTAGTCTTAATCGGCAGGTCGATGATCGCGCCCTGCGGATTCGCCATCAAACCCCGCATTCCTACCAACTGACGCACTTGGGAGATGTTTCCCCGTGCCCCAGAGAAGGCCATCATATAAACCGAATTGAGCGGGTTGTTCTTGCGGAAGTTGCGCACAACTTCGTCTTTGAGTTCCTCGCTGGTATCGTTCCAGGTGTCAATCACCTTTTGGAAGCGTTCCACTTCCGTAATGTCGCCCCGGCTGTAGCGGTCTTCTGTCTTGCGGATTTCATCTTCTGCATCCTGCAACAGTTCCCGCTTTTTCTCAGGTACCTGCAAGTCATCCACGCTGATCGAGACCCCAGCACGGGTCGCGAAGCGAAATCCTAGATCCTTGAGCCCATCGGCAACCTGTGCGGTACGTGCCGTTCCATAATTTGTGAACGCCCAGGCAACTAGGTTGCGCAACTGTTTCTTGTCCACCACCCGGTTGCGGAAGATCATGGATTGCTGTGGATTTTGCGTCGAGTTCTGCTCCGTCATTATTCGTCCTGCCCTTACTACTTAGTTCGCAATCGTTCGCAAATCGTTGTCCAGTCCAGCCGTCAAACCGCTGCTATACCGCTAATACATCATGGATAGCCTTGTTGAGAATGACGCGTCCTGGTGTCGTGTAGACATATTGAGACAGCAAATTCCCGTCACCATCTGTCCGCACCCGGCGATACTTATAGCGCCGCATAATGCTGCGCACATTTCCCGACGCATCCTGATCGATCGCTTCTTCCAGTACCTCGTCATCGCTGTCTGCCGTTTCCACCTCTCCGTCAAACCGCACCCAGACATAAGCGTGGAGGTCAACTTGTTCCTGCTCATAAGCAATGACTGCATCATCCATGCTGGCAAAGAACCGTCCGACGCCTTTCGTTGCATCCGGATTCTCCGCCGTTAGGTAGTAACATCCCAGTACCATGTCCTGGCTTGGCGTTACAATTGGACGCCCTGTCGCCGGGGAAAGAATGTTATTTGAGGCCAGCATCAGTAGGCGTGCTTCAGACTGCGCTTCTAAGGACAAAGGAACATGCACTGCCATCTGATCCCCATCAAAGTCAGCGTTAAACGCTGGACAGACCAGTGGGTGCAGTTGAATAGCTCGTCCTTCTACCAGGATCGGCTCAAACGCTTGAATTCCCAAACGGTGGAGAGTTGGAGCTCGGTTCAGCATCACGGGGTGACCATCAATCACCTCTTCCAGCACATCCCACACCTGGGGATCGTTGCGCTGGATCATCTTCTTCGCCGCCTTAATGTTGTTAACCAAACCCTGACGGATCAAGCGATGAATTACGAAGGGCTGGAATAGCTCGATCGCCATTTCCTTCGGTAGACCACATTGGTGAATTTTCAGTCGGGGGCCGACTACAATCACGGAACGTCCAGAGTAATCAACCCGCTTACCCAACAGGTTTTGGCGGAATCGACCCTGTTTCCCTTCAATAATGTCGGACAGCGACTTCAGCGGACGGTTGTTTGCGCCCACCACCGTGCGACCTCGACGGCCATTGTCGATCAACGCATCAACAGCTTCTTGCAACATCCGCTTTTCGTTGCGGACGATGATTTCGGGAGCCAGAATTTCCTGCAATCGTGCCAGACGATTGTTTCGGTTGATCACACGACGATAGAGGTCGTTCAGGTCAGAGGTCGCGAAACGCCCCCCATCCAGCTGCACCATCGGGCGTAGATCGGGCGGGATGACGGGGATGTAGGATAACACCATCCAATCAGGCTTCGAGCCCGTGGCAACGAAGTTGTCAATCACCCGCAAGCGTTTGATCAGCTTCGCCCGTTTCTGTCCCTTCGCCGTGGCAATTTCTTCCCGCAACCGTTCGGCTTCTTGCTCTAGTTGGAGGTCTTGCAACAACTGTTGCAATGCCTCTGCACCAATGCCCACTTCAACCCCAGACAACTGAGAATCTTCGGTATAAAGCTGATCCTCAATTTCCATCCACTGATCTTCTGTCAGCAGCTGCTTATAGGAGAGGTTATCGGCATTACCCGGATCCAGGACGACATAGGCGTTGAAATAGACAATTTGCTCAACATCCCGCAGGGGCATATCGAGCAAAATGGCCATGTAGCTAGGGATCCCTTTGAGATACCAAACATGGGTTACGGGAGCGGCGAGCCGAATATAGCCCATGCGGTGGCGACGAACCCGTGACTCGGTGACTTCAACCCCGCAGCGCTCGCAGACAATGCCCCGATGCCGAACACGCTTATATTTCCCACAGTGGCATTCCCAATCTTTTGCCGGACCAAAGATGCGCTCACAGAAGAGCCCATCCATCTCGGGCTTGAGGGTACGGTAGTTGATGGTTTCAGGTTTGGTCACCTCCCCTACCGTCGTACCGTTGGGTAGGGTTCTCTCTCCCCACTGACGAATGCGATCGGGAGAAGCCAAACCAATTTTTACGTAATCAAAGCGCTGTTCTACCTTGGGCATCGCTCTTTATTCCTCAGGATTAGTGAAAAGCGGACGGATATTGGAAGGGATAGCGGAAGGCAAAGGCTGTCAGGCAAAACGAAAACCTCCATCACCCGGCCTTCCGTAGAGGGACGATTTACTCTTCCACTTCTTCTATCTCTTCGCGAGAAATCGATTCATAGGTGGGACGAGATGGTGTCCGGCGATTGCTAACATCCGCCATCAAGTCCACTTCAACATCGCGACTGGTGCCGTCCTCCTGGGTTTGCAACTTATGAGCCGCAATGTCGAGGCAGAGGGACTGTAACTCGCGCATCAATACCTTGAAGGATTCAGGCGTGCCCGGACGGGGAATCGGTTTGCCTTTGACGATCGCATTCAACGCCTCATTCCGTCCTTGCATATCGTCCGACTTGACGGTTAGCAGTTCCTGCAAGATGTAAGCGGCACCAAAGGCTTCCAGCGCCCAAACTTCCATCTCTCCAAAGCGCTGTCCTCCCTGCTGCGCTTTCCCCCCCAGAGGCTGTTGAGTAACCAGAGAGTAGGGTCCAGTTGAGCGAGCGTGGATCTTGTCATCAACCAAGTGAACCAGCTTCAGCATGTAGGCTTTGCCCACGGTCACCGCGCGATCGAAGGGTTCGCCTGTGCGTCCGTCGTAAACCTGAATCTTGCCAGGGTTATCTGGATTGAAAACCCAGTCATTGCCAGTGGACTCTTTGGCTTTTTGTAATTTGGCGTGGGTAGTCAAGCGCGAGGCTTCTTCCCCATACATTTCATCAAACGGTGTCATCTTGAAGCGGACGCTGAGGTTCTCAGCCGCCCACCCCAACAAACATTCGAACACCTGCCCCACATTCATTCGGGAGGGCACCCCTAGGGGATTGAGCACAATGTCCATGGGTGTGCCATCGGGTAGGTAAGGCATATCTTCGATCGGCAGGATTCGCGAAATAATCCCTTTGTTGCCGTGGCGTCCAGCCATCTTGTCGCCGACCTGGATCTTGCGCTTCTGAGCAACATACACCCGCACCACCATGTTGGCGCCAGGGGGTAGTTCGTCCCCTTGTTCGCGGGTAAACACCCGCACATCCACAACCCGGCCTTTTTCTCCGTTGGGTACCCGCAAAGAGTTATCGCGTACGTCTCGGGCTTTTTCCCCGAAAATGGCTCGCAGGAGCTTTTCTTCAGGGGGTTGGTCGGATTCGCCTTTGGGGGTTACCTTACCCACCAAAATGTCTCCGGCTTCTACCCAGGCTCCAATGCGGATGATGCCGCCCTCATCAAGTTGACGCAGCGCATCTTCCCCAACGTTGGGAATTTCACGGGTAATTTCTTCGGGCCCCAACTTGGTTTGCCGTGCTTCAATTTCGTACTTCTCAACGTGAATCGAGGTGTAGACATCGTCGTAGACCAGACGCTCGCTAATCAGAATGGCGTCTTCGTAGTTGTAGCCTTCCCAAGGCATGTAAGCAACAAGGATGTTTTGCCCCAGTGCCAACTCACCGCCCTCAGTGGCAGAGCCGTCGGCAAGGATTTGTCCGGCGACGACTTGATCGCCCCGCGACACGATGGGTCGTTGGTTGAGACAAGTATCCTGGTTCGAGCGCTGATACTTTTGCAATGTGTAAGAGGCGACCTGACCCTCCGGACTGGTGACTTGGATGCGATCGGCATCCACGTAGGTCACTTCCCCGGCGATACGGTTAACGATCACCATCCCAGAATCTCGGGCTGCCTGACCTTCCAGCCCTGTGCCCACAAGCGGACGCTCGGGACGGAGCAAGGGAACAGCCTGCCGCTGCATGTTCGAACCCATCAGGGCTCGGTTCGCATCATCATGTTCCAGGAATGGAATGAGCGACGTTGCGACCGAAATAATCTGTACGGGAGAAATCGCCACATAATCCACCTCTTTTGGTGTGGTAGTGGTGAAGTCCTGACGATAGCGCACAGGTACCTGTTCGCCGAGAATGTAGCCTTCCTCGTCTGTCGAAACATCACCCGGAGCGACCCGCAGGTCATCTTCCTCATCTGCCGTCATATAGATGGGAGAAACATCCCGCAATACCCGCCCGCTTTCAACGGGGTAGTAAGGGGTTTCGATGAAGCCGTAGGCGTTGACACGGGCGTGGGTTGCTAGAGAGCCAATCAATCCAGCGTTGGGGCCTTCTGGTGTCTCAATCGGACAAATGCGGCCGTAGTGAGAGGGGTGAATGTCGCGCACGGCGAAGCCTGCCCGTTCTCGTGTTAGACCGCCAGGCCCAAGGGCGCTGATCCGCCGCTTGTGAGTCAGTTCTGCCAATGGATTGGTCTGATCCATAAACTGCGAGAGCTGAGATGAGCCGAAGAATTCTTTGATGGCTGCCACCAGGGGCTTGGGGTTGACCAAAGAGGCCGGCGTCAGAGAGTCGGCATCAGAAACCGTCATCCGTTCCCGAATAATCCGTTCTAGACGGTTTAGCCCAACCCGCACTTGGTTCTGTAGCAATTCACCGACAGAGCGTACCCGGCGGTTGCCCAAGTGATCGATGTCATCCACGCTACCCAAATCAAACTCCAGGTTAATCAGATAGTCGATCGCCGCCAGAATATCTTGAGCGGTTAACACCCGTGTTGCGTCGGGAATGCTGAGGTTCAGCTTCTTGTTGAGCTTGTAGCGACCGACGCGTCCCAGGTCGTAGCGCTTGGGATCGAAAAAGCGAGAGTCGAGCAGTTGCTGACCCCCCGAAACCGTTGGCGGTTCACCGGGGCGCAGCTTCCGATACAGCTCCATCAGAGCTTCTTCTTCGGAGAACTGGCCTTCCTTCTCAATGGTCTTTTCCACATATTCGGGGTGACGAAGGGCGTCAAAAATTTCGCCATCACTCAAACCCAGTGCCTTGAGCAACACCTGAGCCGAAAGTTTGCGGGTTTTGTCGATCCGTACCCAGACGAGGTCGTTTTTGTCCGTTTCAAATTTGAGCCATGCACCCCGGTTAGGGATAAGGCTGGCATTGTAGGTACGACGACCGTTCTTATCCGTTTCGGCTTTGTAATAGACACCGGGGCTACGGACGATTTGGTTGACAATGACACGCTCCGCGCCATTGATGATGAAGGTTCCCCGATCCGTCATCAGGGGCAGGTCACCAATGAAGACTTCCTGTTCTTTAATTTCTCCCGTTTCCTTGTTAATCAGACGGGTCGGCACATACATCTGAACGGCATAGGTCGCATCCCGCCGCTTCGCTTCATCCACTCCGTATTTTGGACGTTTCAGCTTGTAGTCTTTGCCGAGGAAATGGAGTTCTAATTTTCCGGTGTAGTCGGTGATGGGGGAGAAACTGTCTAATTCTTCAATCAGTCCCTCTTCTAGAAACCAGCGAAAGCTCGACCGCTGAATTTCCACGAGATCGGGCAAGGTAAAGTTGATAGCGGTTTGGATTGAAGTAGTCATGCGTCTTCCTAAGAACGGATCGTGAGTTGGCAGTACCGGGACAATGCAACGGCATACAAGCCTCCAATCCCTTGGTGGACTGGAGGCAGATCGTCGCTATTTAAGAAAATCGGTCAATGGAAGCTTAGAAAAATTAGGAATAGCGAGTGATAAAAAGCACACAAAGGCAAGAAGATTGAGTAAGGGCATGAACTGAGAAATCAGAGAGGTTCTCCGGTGCAAGGGGGGAACAAACAACTCGTACATAGCGATGCAACGGGTGGGTAGAATCGATGGAAGGGATTGCGGAGAAGGCGAAAGGAGTCGTTACCGCGTAAACGCTTCCAATAAAAAGCCAAATGGATGACGGCTATAATCAACCTATCGACGACTTGGAAACCTACCTATCGGGATGAGCGATCGCTCCATCCCACCCAGAGAGGCTTGGAAAGTCCAGGGAAGTCGAACAGTTGGCTTATTCATAGTCATTGTAGCTAAAGTGCTTGACAAAACCAGTTCTCTAAACTAAGTTCCTGCATTCAAGATTTCCCGAGGTCGGGATCGATCAACGATTTCCTCATCAAGCCTGGGTAGATGGAACAAGCGAATCGCATTGGCAGTGGTCTGCTCAGCGATCGCCTCTAAAGATTGGTTCCGGAGCTCGGCCACCCGCTCAGCAACATAGCGAACATAGGCCGGTTGATTACGACCTTTGCCACGATAGGGAACCGGAGCCAAGAAAGGACAGTCTGTTTCAACCAACAACCGATCGTTGGGCACAATCTGTGCCGATTCATGCACCGTGCGCGCATTTTTGAATGTAACGATACCACTAAAACTGATGTAGAAGCCCAAATCCACAAACCATTGAGTTTCTTCAGGCGTCCCACTCCAGCAATGCATGACCCCACGCACCCGATCGCCCTTTTTCCATCGTTCCCGCAACAGTTCCGCCATGGCCTCTGCCGCATCCCGACAGTGAACAATAATCGGGAGATCGAGGTGTTGGGCGATCGCTAGTTGTGCTTCAAAGACATGAATCTGATGCTCTCGGTTGTCGGCTTTGTAGAAATCCAGCCCCATTTCCCCAATCGCAACAACTCGGGCATCTGACTGTGCCAGATCCCGAATTTGCTCGGCGAATCCCTCTGTCCATTTGTCGGCATCAAGCGGATGTAGCCCAACCGCAAAGGAAAGCTCGGGAAAGCGATCGGCGATCGCTTGAATCGCATCGAACTCTTCCGGTTCCACACAGGAATGCACCAGCCGAACGATTCCTGCCTGTCTCCACGCCTGTGCTACAGCATCCAAATCGTCCTGGAAGCTGTCAAAGTTGAGGTGGACGTGGGTATCAATCAGATGCATAGAAATCTACCGCTAGCGCCATCGAGCCCTTGAACGAGGAGCGCTGCAAGAAACCAGAGGGTAACGAGCCAGAAACAGGCAACGAGGTTAATTTTCGTTAAATTCTGGATCGAATCTGGAAATCTACGTCAAGCCGCTCTTTACCATTCTGCCAATTTGATCGATTTCTGTGCTGTCAAATCTTAAAGCAACACAGCTTAGCTAGCGGAGGAAATAGTCGGTTCTGTTTTCTTTTTGTAAACCTTTGCAAGGCGAGACTTCTTGCGAGCACCGTTGTTGGGATGGTAAACCCCACGCTTCACGGCCTTGTCAATTTTGCTGTAAACCGCGCTCATCCGTTCTTTCACTTCCTGCTCTTTCTCAGGAGTCGGTTCTGTCGCGTATTGATCGACAGACGCCAAGAACTTCTTGCTCAAGGTTTTTACAGCGGTTTTGTAGGACTTATTGCGGAGACGATTGCGTTCCGCGATCTGAACACGCTTAATTGCAGACTTAATATTTGCCACAGCAGCTCTCTGGAGAATCAACTCTAGTCATTCGGCAGTTCATAATCATAGCAAACTTTATCCGAGCATAGCAATATCTGCATCAAATTTTGTTTGCCTACCCTTGCCGGACTTGTCCCTGTAATGGTAATCGCTAAACCGCTTGGGCGATCACTCTGTCTTGCGTAAGGCCCAGCGCATCTGCCGAATCATGCCCCGCAACAGCGCAATGTCATTATCGGAGGGAAGCGATCGCTGATAAATTTGCCGAATTTTCTCCATCCGACTGCCACGGGTATGGGGGTGCAAATAGCCAACCGTCAACAACAACGCCTCTAAATCTTGCAAGTATCCTTCCAGTTGTTCGTGGGGCGCTGGCGAAGCTGTCGAAGGCAAATCAGCTATCACAGAAGGTGCCTGGTCAGGTACTCTCGTTCCTAATGCCCCCATTCTCAACTCATAGGCGCATATCGCAACGGCTTGCGCTAAGTTCAGCGAGGGATAAATCGGATCGCTAGGAATGTAGAGGCAGCGCTGCGCCTGATTCAACTCTTCATTTGCCAAGCCCCGATCTTCTCGCCCAAAAACAAGAGCTCCCGGAGTGTCATCCATCAACAGCCAGGGCAAACACTGAGAAGGCGGTTCTAGGGTTACATTTAAGGTTGTTTGCTCTCGTCCAGTTGTGGCAATGACGCGACGGCAATTTCTTAGGGCGTCTGCCAGAGTGGGAACAATTTGTGCGCCGTGCAAAACATCCTGGGCATGAACGGCCATTTGTCGGGCGTGGGCACCGTGGGGATCGCATTGGGGATTGACTAGAAATAGCTGGTGTAGACCCATATTTTTTAGGATACGAGCGATCGCCCCTACATTCAGTGGTCCTGCCGGTTCCACCAAAACCACCCGCACCTGCTGCAACCGCTCCATCCGTTCCACCCTCGTCACCTGAAAGGCTCCTTCTCGATCGGCTCTTTCCTGATTCATTACACTTCAAAGTAAGGCTTCTTCGACAACTCATCATGGCGCGTACCCGATCAAAATCCGACCTTCCATCCAAACTTTGTCCTGTTTGCCAACGTCCATTCACCTGGCGAAAAAAATGGGAAGACTGCTGGGATGAGGTGAAATATTGCTCTGAGCGTTGTCGCCGCCGCCGCAACACAGCCAATTCTGAGAAGCACGGAGACTAGTGGTATGGCCGATCGAGGAAATGATTCTTTCTGAGAAGGTACGGCCAACGCACCTTCTCAGAAGGAATAATCATTGGATTCTGCAATCCCAGAATAATTTGTAGGGGTTCAATACCCTGGATCGCGCCGTCAGCAATGCACCATTTGATTGGATAATAGCTATGCGCCGCAGGGTTAGGACATCAGGCATGACCCGGATGTAGTTCATTCTTAGGTTCTAGCGCTGATAATCTCTCCTTCAACGTACCGTTCAACTCGCTGATCTTGCACACCCATGAATGCTACTCCCACACAGCCCAAATTGATTATTCATGGGGGGGCTGGAAGTTCTCTGCGCAGCAAAGGGGGGATCGAAGCTGTGCGATCGCTCTTATCTGAAATTGTCGATCAGGTTTATGCACAACTGCAAGCCGGAGCGACAGCGGAAGAGGCTGTGGTTCTAGGTTGTCGGCTATTGGAAAATGCCCCTCGATTCAATGCAGGCACAGGCTCCGTCTTGCAATCCGATGGGCAGATCCGCATGAGTGCGTCGTTGATGCGGGGAGCGACTCAAAGCTTCAGTGGGGTTATCAATGTTTCGAGGGTAAAGAATCCCGTTGACTTGGCCCAGTTTTTGCAATCTGAGCGCGATCGCGTCTTGTCTGACTGGGGTGCTGCTGAGCTGGCACGAGAGCTGGGCCTTCCTCCCCACAACCCCATCACCGACAAGCGTCTGAAGGAATGGGTAAAAGAACGCGAGAATAACTTCGCGCAGGATATGGCGGGGGTTGTGGCCGAAACGGAAGCTAGCGCAGAGGCAGGACGCGGAACGATTGGGGTGGTGGCCTTTGACCAGAAGGGGCACCTGGCTGCAGGAACCTCAACGGGGGGTAAAGGATTTGAGCGGGTTGGGCGGGTTAGTGATGCCGCAATGCCTGCTGGCAATTATGCCGATGCCCATGCTGCGATTAGCTGCACTGGCATTGGGGAAGACATTATTGATGAATGTTTTGCGCCCCGCGTGGTTGTGCGAGTTGGAGATGGCCTGTCTTTGGTCGATGCCTTTGCGCGATCCTTCGCCGAGGCGGCAAGTCGCAAGCGAGACTTTGGGGCGATCGGCATTGATGCTCGGGGCATCATTGCTTGGGGCAAAACCAGTGATGTTTTACTGGCGGCCTATCATGACGGCACCCAAAAAGGCGATACGCTCGACTTGGGTAAAGGTGTGATGACTGGGCAGTGCAGTTAGCCAGAAAAAGGAGAGGAACCTTGCATTTATTGATTCCAGCGGCGGGTTCGGGCAAACGGATGGGGGGCGATCGCAACAAACTCCTCCTGTCTTTGCGGGAAAAACCTTTGCTGGCCTGGACATTGCTTGCAGCCAATGCAGCTCAATCCATCCAATGGGTCGGCGTGATTGCCCAACCTGATGAGTGGGAAGAATTGAAGGCGATCGTTTCTGATTTGGGGCTAAATCGAGCAGTGCACTTTATCCCCGGCGGCAAAACCCGCCAAGAATCGGTTCATAATGGCCTGAATGGATTGCCCGACACTGCCGAGCAGGTGCTCATTCACGATGGGGCACGGTGCTTGGTTTCTCCGGCGTTAATTGATCGCTGCGCCTCAGCGGTTCACCAATATCCCGGCTTGATTGCGGCAATTCCTGTCAAGGACACCATCAAACAGGTTCTCCCCAACACCCGCCAGATCCAGCACACCCCCGATCGTCAGTTTCTCTGGGCTGCCCAGACACCCCAAGGGTTTGACGTTACCACCTTACGAAAGTGCCACGAAGAAGCTCGGCGCCAGAGATGGGCTGTTACGGATGATGCGGCGCTGTTTGAAAAATGTGGGCTTCCGGTACAAATCGTTGAAGGAGAAGAGACCAATCTGAAAGTGACCACGCCAGTCGATTTGGCGATCGCCGACTTTATTCTTCAACAACGCCATGCATCAAATGTGTAAGTCTTCGCCTGTAACAAAATTGACAGCTTGCTTGTTGAAACTCTCCGTAAAGATATAGCGGTGTGCAACCACATCAAGCACAGAGACGGTTGTGTAGGGGCGCGCCGCGCCCCTACACAACCGTACTTACCTAATGCGCACAGCGCTATAAGTGGCGATGATGGCATGTCGTTGTATGAATCCTGCTCTTTCTTCAAATCTTTCTGCACAGATTATCAGAGCTGTTTCATGCAACTCAAAGACACAATTTTTCAGTGTTTTTAATGTGTTTTAAGACACATTTGTAAATTCAAGGACTGGCGTTAAAAAATACAGGCTTTGACGCACTCTAGTGGGTGGCTGAGAAATTGCTCTGTCTTCCTTCTATCTCCTACTACTTCTTCTTCATCTTTGCATTATCGTTACTTCACTCTCCTTTTGCCGAGATGACCAGGAGGAGTGTTATTCCTAGGGTGTTTGTGGGCATTCTATAGCTGCTATCGGTTAGACCAAAAATGGATAAGGGGTTGTGAATAAGCCGTAGGGTAGGGTGCTGTTGGGGGTTAGACGTAACACAAGGTTTTCCAGAAATGGAGGCATTGTGCGATCGCTAACACACTTTACGGAAATTGAGGAGTACCTATTGTTGTTGGAGTTTGGTACGTTCCAGATCCTCTTTGCTAATCATTGCTAGCAAGTTGTAACCCTCTCCATATTGGTGCCGATTATCTGAGCACAAAGTATAAACAGTCAGCGCGCACTGAAATCTGACCAGAGATCTATATGAATATTATTCCGACAGAAATTCCTGATGTTGTAATGATTGAACCGAAAGTTTTTGGAGATGATCGCGGTTTTTTCTTTGAGAGTTACAACGAACAAAAATTTCAAGAGAAAGCAGGAATCAAGACTCAATTTGTTCAGGATAATCACTCTCGCTCGGTGCGGAATGTGCTGCGAGGCTTGCACTACCAAATTCAACAAACCCAAGGAAAACTGGTTCGAGCTGTGGTTGGAGAAGTTTTTGATGTTGCGGTTGATATTCGACGCGCCTCTCCAACATTCGGGCAATGGGTCGGTTGTTCTCTGAGTGCCGCGAACAAGCGCCAGCTATGGGTGCCTGCAGGGTTTGCCCATGGTTTTCTCGTGGTCTCTGATAGTGCAGAAGTTCTTTATAAAACGACAGACTACTACGCGCCTCAGCATGAGCGCAGTATTCTGTGGAATGATCCAGATCTGGCGATCGCGTGGCCTCTGAATGGTGAACAACCGGCTCTCTCCAAGAAAGACAAAGACGGACAGCCCTTCAAAACTGCAGAGGTATTTGCATGACGATTTTGCTGATCGGAAAAGATGGACAATTAGGGCACGAGCTTCAGACCCATCTATCCGAGTCTAAAGATATCAAAGCGGTTGGGCGAGAAACCCTAGACCTTTCAGCAACGGATCAGATCCGTCAGATCATTCACGAGTTGCAACCGAGTGTTATTGTCAATGCAGCCGCTTATACCGCTGTCGATAAAGCAGAAACAGATATTGAACGGGCTAACACGATTAACGGTACTGCCCCAACTGTGATGGCTGAAGCGGCTCAATCCTGTGGCGCGACGCTAATCCATGTCTCTACGGATTATGTGTTCGATGGGACGAAAAATACGCCTTACCTGGAGGATGACCCAACGAATCCTCTTGGGGCTTATGGCCAATCCAAACTGCTGGGTGAACAGGGGGTGCGAGAACGATGCGATCGCCATCTTATCTTAAGAACCGCCTGGGTCTATGGTGCAGGTGGGAAAGGAAACTTTGTCAAAACCATGTTGCGACTGGGAAGCGATCGCGACGAACTGCGGGTCGTCGTCGACCAAGTCGGTACACCTACATGGACCGGACATCTGGCTGATGCGATCGCCCAAATTATCTCCAAGCTCAATGCACCGACGGATAAAGCACAATTTCCGTTTGGGACGTATCACGTCACCAATAGTGGCGCAATCAGTTGGTATGACTTTGCGATCGCTATTTTTGAAGAGGCTGAATGTCTTAACGTTCCCTTGAAAATCAAGCGAGTTGTGCCCATCACAACGGCAGAGTATCCAACACCTACAAAGCGCCCAGCTTATTCCGTCCTGTCTCATCAAAAAATAACGAGCTTACTTGATGCGCCGCCCCCCCATTGGAGAAAAGATTTACGGCAAATGTTGAAAGCCTACACGCAACATAATTGACATGCCAGCTCTGAGCAGCCTGTTCACAGCAAACTGTCAGCCCTAAATTCCATTCAATCAGACCATCAAGTATCAGTGATTTGTAAAGGTAGAAATTATGCATGTACTGTTTGTGCAATATGGAGGAGATTATCGAGAAGCTGTACAACGCTTTGATGCAGGTGGAGAAGAAACCTATGGTTATCAGAAGTATTCTGTAAATGTTGTGGCTAACCTACTAGAAAAAGTAGACAACGTTTCCAAGATATCTGTTTTGTGCGGTTTGACGGCTGAAGAATACTGTGAAACTCTGAGCAATCAAGTACAAGCAATTGGTATGGGTTTTCAGGATGACGTGGATGTTCAAAAAGTGATTGAGCGCATTGCTTCACTGGCTCCTGATGTATTAGTCATTCGAACCCCCCTCCGTCCCCTCCTTCGTTGGGCTGTGAAGAGCAAAATTCCTACGCTCTGTGTGTTAGCAGATGTGATTCCTAATTCTTCTCTGCGCGATAAAATCAAGAATTTCTTCTTTGCTCGATTGCTCAATTCGCCAACCATTGAGTGGATCGCTAATCACAATGTTGCATCCAGTGAATCCTTAAGAGCGATTGGTGTTTCACCCAACAAAATTCTTCCTTGGGATTGGCCTGCATTGAAGACCCCTGATCAGGTCGCTCCAAAACAACTTGTAGGTATTCGTCAAGATGGGCGGGTGCTGACGCTATTCTATGCCGGTCTAATTTCTGAATTGAAGGGAGTTGGTGATGCTATCCGAGCCGTGGCTCACTTAAAGGGAAAAGGCTTATTGGTCAAGCTGAGTTTGGCGGGCCGGCGTGAAACGAATGCATTCCAAGATCTAATTCAGCAGCTGGGTATAGAAGAAAATGTTGAATTTCTTGGCTTGATTCCGACCCACAAAGTTGCCTCTAGAATGCGAGATTCAGACTTTGTCTTAGTCCCTAGCCGTCGCGAGTATCCAGAAGGATTTCCAAAAACTGTCAATGAGGCATTGTGTGCACGAACCCCGCTCGTTGCTTCCGATCATCCGGTCTTGCGCCAGAGCTTGCAACATAAGCAAAATGCCATGATTTTTGAGTCAGCTAATTCAGTCGATTTAGCAAACTGCATTTTGGAGCTTGTGGATCACCCTGATCTCTACTTGAAGTTATCTCAGGCTTCTGCTCAGGCCTGGCAATCGTTACAAATACCATTGAAATGGGATGTATTAGTTTGTCAGTGGCTGAAGCAGTTGGGAAGTGGCTCTACTGTACTTGCAGAGTATTCTCTCGCATCAGGTCAATATGTGACGCGTTAATTGTGTTTTACCTAATAGCTTAGGCTTTCTGGACTTCAAGGTGCGACTTTAGGTTTTTATTTATTTATTTGGAAAGACCCATGAAAGCAATCATCCTCTCCGGTGGTAAGGGAACCCGTCTTCGTCCATTAACCTATACGGGGGCAAAGCAACTGGTTCCTGTCGCGAACAAACCCATTCTTTGGTACGGAATTGAATCCATTGTTAGAGCAGGCATTACGGATATTGGTATCATCATTAGCCCCGAAACGGGTGATGAAGTGAGAACGAAAACGGGTAATGGCGATCGCTTTGGTGCGAATATCTCCTACATTTTGCAGGATCAGCCCTTGGGTCTTGCCCATGCGGTTAAAATTGCCCAGCCCTTTTTAGGGAATGATCCATTTGTTATGTATCTGGGGGATAACCTGGTACAAAGCGACCTCAATTTGTTCCTAGACGACTTCAAGTCCAATCATTTGGATGCCTTAACACTTCTCTGTCCTGTTCCGAACCCCACTGCGTTTGGTGTTGCCGAAGTTGATGAATCTGGTCGTGTCACGCGCTTGGTTGAAAAGCCCAAAGTGCCCCCTTCCAACTTGGCATTAGTTGGAATTTACATGTTTGCCCCCCTCATCCACGACGCCATTGCAAATATTCAACCGTCGGCACGGGGAGAACTCGAAATCACAGATGCTATCCAATACTTGATCAACGCTCAGAAAAATGTGGAAGCCCGTCAGATTGAAGGGTGGTGGCTAGACACTGGGAAAAAGGATGACCTGCTGGAAGCCAATCGCGTCATTCTTGATACTTGTGCCGATACGGACATGAAAGGTGAAATCGATGAGAGTAGCCAGGTCATTGGTCGGGTCAGAATTGGAGCGCGATCGCGCATCATCAATAGTACGATTCGTGGCCCCGTCATCATTGGTGATGATTGCGTGATTGAAAACAGCTTCATTGGTCCTTACAGCAGCATTGCCAGTGATGTTGAACTCCTCAATGTTGATTTGGAGCATAGTGTCTTACTACAGGGTGCAAAGATTACGGATGTGCATCAACGGATCGTTGATAGCTTGGTGGGTCAGCGGGCTAAGATTGTCGAGGCTCCTCGCAAGCCCAAAGCTCTGCGATTTATGGTTGGAGATGATTCAAAAGTAGAAATTGCTTGAGCGTATTTTGTGCAGGCTGCCTCATAAAATTGTGCCAATCAAGACGCAACTATAGGTTTTGGCAGAAATGACTCACCCAACGAAACGCTTTGCCATTGTGACAGTGAGCTATGCTCCAGATTTTGAGCGTTGTCGGTTGCTTACAGAATCAACAGAGAAATGCTTGCTCGGCGATACCAAGCATTACGTTGTTGTCGATCGTAAGGACGCTAAATTATTTGCAACGTTGAAATCATCAAAGGTAGAGGTTCTTGTTGTAGAAGATCTCTTACCTTGGTGGATCTTTCGAGTTCCTTTTTTTAGTAAGGGCTGGATTAGTTTGCGTACACCTCCAATTCGAAATTGGATTTTGCAACAGCTTGTCAAGCTATCCGTTGTCAATTCAATCCAAGAGGATGTGTTGGTGTTCTGCGATTCAGATGTGACCTTTATTCGCCCCTTTGATCTGGCCTCAGTTTTTCTGCATGCCGATCAAGTTGCTTTATTAAGGGTTGAATTTCAAAGCGAAGACGTTATTAGTTGGACAGAGGCATCAAAGCAACTACTGGGAATCGAAAAAGAAGATTTGCCAATCTATAACTACGTGGGCAATCTTATTGCTTGGCGGAGAGAGAATATCTTCAAAATGCATCAGCAGATTGAAGATGTAAATGGAATGTCTTGGATTCAAGCTATTTGTAAGTATTGGAATATATCGGAGTACATGCTGTATGGAATGATGGTTGACCATGTATTGGGTATAGAAAATTCAGGACATTTTGTTTCTTCGCCAGAATTGGTTAGATCTGCCTGGTCTTTCCCCCTAAACAACCAGGAGAATGTTAACCAGTTCTTTAGCACGGTGGATGAGAACCATATCGGTGTGATGATCCACTCGAAATATCGTGCACCTATTAGCGCCTACCGCCACAAGTTCGAATATTTGTGGCAACAGAACTGTTAGTTAAACATGTAATCAAGATATTGACATTTGGTGTTGTAGACCCGTCTTGCTCACCTTGTTTTGATTTAACCGTGTGCCCTTCCAATCCAAAGGGTATGCTTCATTCGACCAATAGCAACGAATTACTGATCTCTGAGGATGCCATGAACGCTCGAACGATTTTGATCACAGGTGGAGCCGGGTTTATTGGTTCTAATTTTGTCTATCACTGGTGTGAGACCTACCCAGGCGATCGCGTTATTGTTTTGGATGCGCTGACCTATGCAGGTAACCGAGCGACTCTGAATCCGCTGGAAGAAACCGCTAACCTGCGGTTTGTGCAAGGGGATATTTGCGATCGCCCCTTAATTGATCGATTGTTGCAGGAAGAGACCATCACGACAGTGGCTCACTTTGCAGCAGAATCCCATGTCGATCGCTCTATCTTGGGACCGGATGCCTTTGTGCAGACCAATGTTGTTGGAACATTTACCTTGCTCGAAGCCTTTCGGCAGCATTGGCTGGCGCAGGATAAGCCAGAACATTTCCGATTTCTCCATGTTTCGACTGATGAGGTTTATGGCAGCTTGGATGCGGATGATCCGGCGTTTAGCGAAACAACATCCTATTCGCCCAACAGCCCTTATTCTGCTTCCAAAGCCGGAAGTGATCACCTTGCACGCGCCTATTTTCACACCTATGGGATGCCCACGCTGATCACAAATTGCTCGAACAATTATGGACCGTTTCACTTCCCTGAAAAATTGATTCCGCTGATGTGTATCAACATTTTGCTTGGCAAGCCTTTACCCGTGTATGGAGATGGGCAAAATATTCGCGATTGGCTCTTTGTGCGCGATCATTGCCGAGCATTGGATTGCGTTCTAAACCAAGCAAATCCGGGGGAAACCTACAACGTTGGGGGAAACAATGAGGTCAAAAACATTGACCTAGTGAATATGCTTTGCGACTTGATGGATGAGTTGGCTAAAGATTTGCCCGTTCATCCTGCCCGCGATCTAATTACCTTTGTTAAGGATCGCCCTGGCCACGATCGCCGCTATGCCATTGATGCCACAAAGATTTCGACCGAGCTGGGTTGGGTGCCTCAAGAAACCCTAGAAACCGGTCTAAGAAAAACGGTGCAGTGGTATTTGAGCCATGAAAACTGGTGGCAACCTTTGCTGTCAGAGGAGTACCAGGCATATTACCAGAAGGTCTATGCCTAGGCGTTGCGAGCGGCTGTGCCAGCTTACTTGAAATCGGAACAATAAGGACGCTTTTATGTGGAAATGCTACATTAGGGGACGTTTCACGTTTACGGTTGCATCCCATTGTTCAGTGTTCCCACAGGAGAGCTGGTTATTCCAGCGATCGCTCCTTCTCCCCGCCCAATAGAAAATCCAGATGGCCGAACGTCATTTGCTTCAGATGCTCCGCTCTTTTCGCTGATCGTTCCGACGTTTAACGAAGGGCAGAGTATTGAGGCGTTGGTCGCGGTGCTGACAGAACGGCTGAACCAAAAATGGATCGGGCAGTACGAGTTGATCGTTGTGGATGATGACAGCCCAGATGGCACCTGGGCGATCGCGCTGAATTTGACTGAAACCTATCCTCAACTGCGCGTTGTCCGACGACAAATTGAGAAGGGGCTCTCGACAGCCGTTATCCGAGGATGGCAAGTCGCCCGTGGGAAAATCTTAGGTGTCATCGATGGAGATTTGCAGCATCCTCCCGAGACACTGCTGGACTTGCTGGAGCAGATGGAGCAAGGAGTGGATCTGGCGGTTGCCAGTCGGCATATTGGCGAGGGCGGTGTCAGTACCTGGAGTGTGGTGCGACGGTTTCTGTCGCGAGGGGCGCAGATGCTAGGATTGCTATTGCTTCCCTCGGTGGTGAGTCGGGTTTCGGACCCCATGAGTGGCTATTTTTTGGTGCGCCGAGCGGCGATCGCCGAGCGCACACTCAACCCTTTAGGGTACAAGATCTTGATCGAGGTGCTCGGGCGCGGCGCAATCAAAACGATTGCTGAGGTCGGCTATGTTTTTCAAGAGCGCCAAGATGGCGAAAGCAAAGTGACCTGGCAGCACTATCTGGACTATCTGCACCATCTCTTACGGCTGCGGTTAGATCGCGATCGCCTGGGGGTATTTGTGAGACGGCTTAACTTTCCTGTCAAACGGTTCTTAAAATTTGGCCTTGTCGGCGGCAGCGGCGTAGTGGTTGATATGACCATTCTCTATATGCTGCATGGCGTAGTCGGTTTGGGTTTAACCCGCAGTGCGATCGCCGCTGCCGAAGTTGCGATTATCAGCAATTTTATTTGGAATGATATCTGGACGTTTAGCGATTTATCGCGACAGCAGCGGGATCGGCAACGGGTGTTTAAGCGCTTTCTAAAATTCAATTTGATCTGTTTAGCCGGACTTGTTCTGAAAGTCTTACTGCTCAACTTATTGTTTAATCTGTTTGGAATGAATGCCTATCTGGCTAACTTGTTGGCGATCGCAGCAGTTACGTTGTGGAATTTCTGGGTCAACTTGAAACTCAATTGGCGCGTTACCCAGGTGAAATAGTGCTCATCCTACAATTTCATCAAACCTTAAAAAGGCTGGGTAAATAGTGTTTACTCAACCTGATTTGATTTTGGACAAACAGAGTCGTGCCTGTGTTGAGAACGCAGGCGTAGAGTGCTTCAACACAGAGGGTCAGGCCGACTTTTGAGAGTCTTTGCAAGGGCACAGCTTTTGGGATGGGTGAAAC
>JADEXA010000061.1 GCA_015207365.1 Vacuolonema iberomarrocanum LEGE 07170 | reverse complement strand
TCTTTAACGTAGATATCGATAATCTTTTTACGGAAGTCAAGCGAATAGGGTTGCACCTCAAGTCGTCCCCTAGGAAATAAACATTCTATTCTAAGTGTACCTCACTAGAATAGGAAACGCTATATGAATCACTTTCATACCAGAGTTTTGTTTTAAAGGGGTTTCGGCAAAGTTTGTTTTAGGTCTTAGGGGGTGATCGCAGCAACCAGCAGGTTGAGTTGAGCATACGCGAAACCCAACAAAACCTCTGCTGTTGTCTGGGTTTCACTTTATTCAACACCAACCTACAGGCTTGAACTGACCCTATCAAATGGTCGGAACGGAGGGATCGGTGGGTGGTTCTGCATCCTCTGGGGGTGCTGCTTTGACATAGGCATTTCCGGTGCGTTCGCGCCAGAAGGCGAGGAGGGTACTGGCGACGAAGATGCTGGAGTAGGCTCCGGCGATGAAGCCGACGATGAGGGCGAGGGCGAAGTATTTGAGGGTTTCGCCGCCGAAGAGGAAGATAGCGACGAGGGAGAGGACGGTGGTGAAGGTGGTGTTGATGGAGCGCGTCAGGGTTTGGTTGACGGCAGCATCGATAATGTCGTTGATGTGGTCACCGGGGTTGGTGCGGATGGTTTCTCGGACGCGATCGTAGATGACGACCGTGTCGTTGACCGAGAAGCCAGCGATGGTGAGGAGCGCCACGATGAACAGGCTGTCGGCTTCGACCCCAAAGGCGAGCCCCATAATGGCAAAGAAGCCGAGGGTAATCAGCACATCGTGTAATATCGCAATGATGGCAAAGGCGGCATAGTCAGTCTGGAAGCGGAAGCTGAGATAGAGCATGATGCCCAGAAACGCCGCTCCCAGAGCCGTTAACCCAGAGATGAAGATTTGGCGTCCGAGGGTAGGGCCGACGGTGTCGATTTGAATGAGGGTGGGGTCAATGTCGCCCAGCTCGGCTTCCAGGGTTTGCAGCAGGGCTTCCCGCTGTTCTACATCGAGGGTGGTCGTGCGGATGGAGAGGGCATTTTGCTGATCGCCCACGACCTGAAGGCTGCTGCCTTCCAGTCCCTCCGTTGCCAGAATCTCCCGTACCTGCGCCGGGTCGATGGGGCCATCGCAACTTTCCGTGCGGGCGCAAACCAGTTCTAGTTGCAGCCTTGTGCCTCCCACAAAGTCAAGGCTGGGGCGGAGGGGTGCGCCAAACTGCTGCCAGGAGAGCAGCATCGCCAGAAAACCAATGATGATTGTGGCAACGGAAACACCCCACCAGAGGGTGCGCTGTTTGATGATATTGAGCTTCATGAGGTTGCTTTGGCTTGAGGGTTCGACGAGGAGAGGTTGGGGCAGAAATATTCGGGCTTGCGGAGGGGTGTAATACTAAGGACGGTGAGCAGTAGGGTGCGGCTGCAAGTGAGGGCGGTGAACATGCTGACCCCAACGCCGACCGCTAGCGTCAGCGCAAAGCCTTTTACCAGGCCAGTGCCCAGCCAGAACAGGGCAGCGCAGGCAATGAGGGTGGTGACGTTACTGTCTAGAATGCTGGAAAAGGCGCGGTAAAATCCTGATTCCACCGAACGGTAGAGGGTTTTTCCGGTGCGCAGTTCTTCGCGAGTGCGCTCGAAGATCAGCACGTTGGCATCCACGGCCATGCCGATACTGAGGATGAATCCGGCAATTCCTGGCAGCGTCAAGGTGACTTCAAGCAGGGCGAAGACCGCCAGGGTGAGCAGCGCATAAACGACCAAGGCAATGTCCGCCACGAAACCTGGCAGGCGATAGTACAGCACCATGAACACCAACACCAGCGCTAACCCCGAAAGTCCGGCAATGATGCTGCGCTCAATGCTGTCTCGCCCGAGGGTGGCTCCAACGGTGCGGTTTTCGAGGATTTCGACGGGAACGGGGAGCGCACCGCTGCGCAATTGTAGGGCGAGGTCGTTGGCGGTTTCGGCCACAAAGTTACCGGAGATGCTGGCTATTCCGCCCGTGATGCCCGTTTCGGCGTAGCGCACATCCACAATGGGGCCGCTCACCAGTTCATTGTCCAGGAAAATGCCCAACCGACGTCCGGTTCCAGCGATGTTTCGGGTCAGGGCAGCAAATTCTTCAGCGCCCTGGTTGTTGAACTCCAACCCCACTTCCCAGCCGCCTCCAGTTTGGCTGGGGGCGGCAAAGGCGTTACTCAGCTTCTCTCCGGTGAGTTCTGTCCGAATGAAGAGTTCGGCGATCGCCTGCCGACTCCGTTCCAGAGCTGCCTGATTCGCGGCGATCGCATCTTCGTCCGCTGCATCCCCAGCCAGTTCTAGTTGCGCCTGCTCAATCAGCAACTCTTGCTGTACCTGAAACTCAATGGCAAGCTGCTCTTCGGTGCCGGGGTTTTGTTCGCGGAAATCGAGTTGCGCGGTACCGCCCAAGACACGTTCTGCCTGCGCCGGATCACTCACCCCTGGCAACTGCACCAAAAGTTGGTTGCTGCCCACGGTTTGCACCACCGACTCTGCCACACCCAAGGCATTGACCCGCCGTTCCACTACGTTTCGCACCGCCTCCAGTTTGTCGGGGGTAATTTGCGGAACCGCCTCGGTAGTTTGGGCTTGCAGGGTTAATTGGCTACCTCCCTGCAAATCCAAGCCAAGCCGGATAGGAAGGTTGATGAGAGTGATGATGGCGGCGATCGCCAGGATCAAAACGAGCAAGAGAAGAGAGCGCTGTCTAGCCATGTCTGTAGCTCATACGACATTCGCTATGATAGCTGGATTTGCCCCGAACCATACGCCTCTAAGCAACCTAGAACAACGCAACCTGGGAAGTACGGATTCTTCGTTTAATGATCCCGATGTTTTCGGTGGATGCCAATGATGTTTTCGGTGGACGCCAATATTGTGGAGAGCGTAGTATTATCAAACATTCCCCATGATTCCCCCGTAGTGTTTCCCTTTTCAGGCGCCACAGAAGAAGAAGTTGTTAGTTGAGGCTCTACGAGAGTCTATCAGGGATAATGCATCGAGAATTTGATCATCTTCAGGTTTTGTCCGCGCTGCCAGATCCGGCAGGCTCACTTCATGCCGATTTCAGCCAGCCCCCAATCAATGAGGTGACCGTGACAAACCCCCAACTCTTTTTCAACCGAGAACTTAGCTGGTTGGAGTTTAACAATCGCGTTTTGCAAGAGGCGCTCGATCCACGCAATCCATTACTAGAACGGATTAAGTTTACCGCAATTTTTAGCGGTAATCTCGACGAATACTTCATGGTAAGGGTGTCAGGGTTGAAGCAGCAGGTGGAAGCGGAAGTCACCAAGCGATCGCCCGACGGACGCACCCCCCAGGAACAGTTGGATGCCATTCGCGATCGCCTCCTGCCACTGGTCTATCGCCATCAACGCCATTTCCAGCGCGCGCTGCGACCACAACTGATGGCCCATGGCATTCATCTAATGGACTATCGCGATCTGTCGCTGGATCAAAAAGATTTTTTACATCAATATTTTCAATCGCATATTGCGCCGATCCTCACGCCGCTAGCGATCGATCCCCGTCAACCCTTTCCCTATATTGCAAACCTGTCGCTCAACCTCGTGGTGCAGTTGCACAATCCAGCGACGGACGAGCGTTTGCTGGCGCGGGTGAAAGTGCCCGAAACGCTACCCCGCTTTACCGCTATTCCGACAGACCTGCCGATGGTGAATGGACGGCAGGATGCGGTTTGGTGTGCGGTGCCGCTGGAGCAGGTGATTGCCTATAACCTAGAAGCCCTGTTCCCCGGGATGCAGGTGGCAGAATATTATCCCTTCCGAATTACGCGGGATGCCGATTTGACCTTAGAAGAGGACGAAGCGGAGGATCTGTTGTTGGCGATCGAGCAAAAGCTCCGCATTCGTCGCACGGGAGGGTCTGTCGTGCGCCTGGAGGTTCATGCCTCCATGCCAGAGGCCATCCGCAAGATCCTGATGCATGAGATGGAGATCATGCCGGAGGATGTCTATCCCATGGAGGGTCTCCTTTGCTTGCGGGATGCCATGGTCTTAATGGATATTCCGCTACCCGAGCTGAAAGCCCAGCGCCTCAAATCTGTCCCCCATCCTGACTTGCGTCCTGTGCACCGCAAGCGCCGCAAATGGGCCGAACTGTCTTTGCCCAAAGCCTCGCCGCTGGCGACCCAAGACTTTTTTACGGTGCTGCGGGAGCGCGATGTGCTGGTGCATCATCCCTATCAATCGTTTGACGATTCGGTGCAAGCATTCATTGCACAGGCCGCACAGGATCCGGATGTGCTGGCGATCAAGATGACGCTTTATCGCACCTCGGGAGATTCGCCCATTATCGAATCGCTGATTGCAGCGGCAGAAAATGGCAAGCAAGTGGCAACAGTTGTAGAGCTGAAAGCCCGGTTTGACGAGGAAAATAACATTAACTGGGCGCGGATCCTAGAGAATGTTGGAGTGCATGTGGTCTATGGCCTGGTGGGGCTGAAAACCCACACCAAGCTGGTCATGGTGGTGCGCCGCGAAGCGGATGGATTGCGCCGCTATGTGCATGTCGGAACGGGTAACTACAATCCCAAAACGGCTCAGATTTACACGGATGTGGGTTTATTCACCTGCAACGATGATCTGGGAGCGGATGTGGCCGATTTGTTCAACTATCTGACGGGCTATTCCCGGCAAAATGCCTATCGCAAGTTATTGGTGGCTCCCGCCAATTTGCGCGATCGCCTCCTCTACTCCATCCAACAGGAAATTGACCATGCAAAGCAGGGACGCCACGCCCGCATCGTTGCTCAAATGAATTCCCTAGTGGATCCTGAGATGATTGTAGCTCTGTACCAGGCGTCGCAAGCCGGGGTGAGGGTGGATTTGATCGTCCGGGGCATTTGTTGCCTGCGTCCGGGCGTACCGGGGCTGAGTGAAAACATTCGCGTGCTCAGCATCATCGGGCAGTTGCTCGAACATTCCCGCATCCTCTATTTCCACAATGGTGGCGACGAACGGATGTACATTGGCAGTGCTGATTGGATGCCCCGCAACCTGAATCGGCGAGTCGAAGCCATGGCGCCCGTCGAATCGCCTGAGCTGACCGGAGAACTCAAGGAAATTTTGGGAATATTGCTAGCCGATAACCGTCAGGCATGGGAGTTGCAGCCCGATGGACACTATATCCAACGGCATCCCGGCTATCGCTGCTCGGAGCAACGGGCACAACGCATTTTGATGGAAATGGCGGAACAATCGGCGACCCTGGGGGCTTCTCGGGCTTAATTCAAGCTCAGGACTGGTGCAAGCCTTGCATCATCCTGAATGTAATGTGTTGCTGTTGTAGCTGCGACGCGACTCTCACAGCAACAAAATGCATAAGTCCTGCATCCAAACTTAGGGTGAGGGCTATGGCATAAATCTGGGTACGCTTTCACCATTCCCTAACAAGGTAAATCAGTCCAGTCAGCGGCAATCTATCCGGTTCTGACTGGACTGAGGCTGAATTTTTTCTCGTCTGTATCCATTTCTCGCCTGTATCTATGGGGTATGCGGTGAAGCATGCACAGCATGTCGCGGCAGGTAATGGCATACTGACGGCATAGTAGTAGGCGATCGCCCCTAGACGCATGGAAGTCCATTGCACCCGTCCGGGATGTCCCCGTCCCCTCAATATCTTTACCGACCTCGACAACACAGCAACGCTGCGCACCGTTCAGCAAAAGTTTTGTACCACCTGTGGCATGCCGCTGCTTCTGGCAGGGCGCTATTTGCCTAGCAAGCTGCTGGGGCAAGGTGGCTTTGGAGCGGCCTTTTTGGCTCGCGATCGCTACACGCCCACCATGCGCTCCTGTGTGGTCAAGCAGTTTCAGCCCTCTGGCGATCTGAATCCTCAGCAACTTGAGGTGGCGCAGGGGTTATTTGAGCGCGAAGCCCTGGTGCTGGAGTCGCTAGGAAATAAGCATCCTCAAATTCCCGACCTCCTGGCCTTTTTTGAGATCAATGTGCCCAGTCCAGCCGCAGGCAAAGCCAGCAGCTTTTTCTATCTTGTGCAGGAGTTGATTGATGGGGAGAACCTGGAAGAAGAGATGGAGCGGCGGGGGCCTTTTTCGGAAGCCGAAATTCGCGAGGTACTGCAAGCCATCCTGCCCGTTCTCCAGTTTGTGCACGACAATCAGTCCATTCACCGGGATATCAAACCGTCTAACATCATGCGGCGGCGAGATGGACGGCTATTCCTACTGGATTTTGGTGCCGTCAAGCAGGTGACAGCCACCGCCGGAATGTCTGCCAGCAAGGGCTCGACAGGTATCTACTCGATGGGCTTTGCGCCACCGGAGCAGATGCGGGGGGATGTGGTGTATCCCGCCACGGACTTGTACGCGCTGGGGGTGACCTGTGTGACGTTGCTGACGGGGAAGCAGCCCAACGAGCTGTACGACGCCTATCGCAACACCTGGGACTGGCAGTCTCATACGACCGTCGGTGATCGCCTCCGCCAGATTCTCGACAAGCTGCTTCAGCCAACCCCTAGCCAGCGCTTTCAGTCCGCTGATGAGGTGGTGGATGCCCTCAACCAGGGAGGCGCACCGGGGCGATCGCCTGCGTCTCCTGCAACGTCCGGAGGAGCAGCGGCGATGCCCGCACCTAGCCCGACCTCCACGTCGCTGCAATCCTCATCCTCGGCGCCCAATACCTCACCCCCTCCCGCTCAGGCGGTGCCCGCTCAACCGATTGCGGCTCAGGCTCAAGCTCAATCCTTAGCTCCCGCAAAGGCAGCGCAAGCAAAACCGGCGGCTCCACCCATGCCCTTGATGGAGTACCTGACCAGTGCTGCTTTCACAGGAGCTGAGGGTGGACTGTTGGCGATCGCCCTTATCAGCCTGTTTGGTACAACGATGGTCAATCCAGTCTTCTGGATCCCCTGGCTCGGGATTGTCGGTGCCCTGCTGTTTGCGCAGTCCCGCCGCTGGCTCGACTGGAAAGACATTTTGCTGCTGGCTATCATTACCTTCCTGGTGGTAATGTTTATGCCCTGGTTCAACACCGCAATTACCGGAAATCCCTGGGCAATTATCCCAATTTTGGCCATTTTGACCGGACTGGTCGCGATCGTCGTCGGAATACTCTTCAGATTAATTTATTTATTGGTGTCGAAATTGCTTTAGGCATGGGGCCTAAACGAGTCGACACCACGCTCTGAGAGGCTACGTCTGGGGGCTATGTCTACCCAAAGCGAAACACCAACGCTGTTGGCAACGCTGCTGCTCGCTTTGACCTTGCTAATGGGTGGGGTCTGGTGGTCAGCGGAGCGTTTGCAGATGGGCCATCTGCTGAGTATTGGCAGCGGTCTGCCGGGAGGAGCTACGCCACTGTCCTCCGCTGTCCTGCAGGAACGGCTGAGCGATGGCCATCGCTTGCTGATTGCAACCGGAGCCACCCCAGAAAAATATGCTGGGGTACAGGCGATCGCCCAGGGTAACATCAACGCGGCTATCCCATACCTGGAAACGGCGATCGCCACCAATCCCAATGATCCCGAAGCGCTGATTTACCTCAACAATGCCCGCTTACAAGGGCGACCCACCTATACCCTCGCCGTCATTGCTCCCATCCGCACCGACCTCGACCGGGCCCTGGAAATCTTGCGGGGTGCAGCCCAAGCCCAGCAGGAAGTGAACCAGCGCGATGGCATTAACGGCAGGTCGCTCCGTATTTTGTTAGTCGATGATGGGGAAGATGGGGCGATCGCCGCCCAACTGGCCGACCATCTCATTCGCGATCCCTCTGTGCTGGGCGTGGTTGGGCATACCACCCATACCGCTACGGCGGCGGCTCGCGATCGCTATGGAGCGGCAGGGCTGGTCGCCATCTCGCCCTTTGACTCGGCGATCGCGCCATCCCACTCGACCTCCCCTCAGTTCCGCACCATTCCCAGCGACTTTGTGACTGCACGGGCACTGGCAGATCATTTGCTGAATCGGCTGCACCAATCCGCCGCCGCTGTTTTTTACGCCGACAATAGTGACGACAGCCGATCCCTTCGAGATGAACTGGCCACCGCTCTCTCCCTCAATGGCGGCAAAATTGTGCAGGACTATGACCTAGCCCATCCAGATTTTGACCCTAGTGAACAGGTGAATCAGGCAGCGATGCAGGGAGCCACCGCCTTAGTTGTGCTCCCCGATCTGGCTCAGCGCGATCGCGCCCTTCAGGTGATTCGAGCCAACCAGAACCGTCTGCACCTGTTGGCCAGTGCTCATCTCTACACTGCCAAGACCTTGGAGATGGCTGGCCCCGAAGCCGTAGGAATGACGCTCGCTATTCCCTGGCATGCCCATATCGACGCAGAGACACCCTTCGTACGTCGCTCCCGCGACCTCTGGAATGGCGAGGTTAACTGGCGCACCGCCCTCACCTACGATGCGATGCAAGCATTCATTGTGGCGATGGAGCAGGGGCCGACCCGCCAGGGAATTCACCAAACCCTCCAACACCCCGACTTTTTTGCCCAGGGGGGAACGGGCATTGTCCGGTTTTTGCCAACGGGCGATCGCAACCAGGGTATCCAACTGGTGAGAGTACAGCCGGGCTTTGTTTCCGGCTTTGGCTACGACTTTGTGCCGATACCGACACCCTTTGTGTTCCCGGAACCGCCAGCATTGGGCAGACTAAGAGAGCCCTGGGGTGTGACACAGCATGCGTGGAGGTGATATCCATCCCACGAAAACCAAACCCCGACATTTTTTTGGCATGGCTGGTTCTGGATATGAAATAGGCGCAGTATGAACCGAAACGTCGTTTCGATTCATACTGCCTTTCAGCAACACCTTTTTTTGAATCCCCCGCATCGCATCGTAGGGGATTCAAAAAATGATCGTAGTCGGCTCTCCGAGAATTGAAGTAAGCATAAAAGCTCATATTGCAACTCTTCTTTATATTTTGTTACATTATGAGCATAATATTAATGCGTATCCCTCTCCGTTCCTTTTTTTGAGCCTGTTTGCTTGTCCGAATGGATTGGCTTTTGCCAGAGCGGCAAGTCAGCCTAACGGTTGGGTTTCCTGTCCAAGGATAGACAGCCTCTGGGGTTGACGGAAGCGTATGATGAGGAAATCCCTGGTCAAGCCGTGGAAGTAAGAGGGTTTCACGACTTTGCCATTGCAGCTTTGCAGGTATCAATGCGATCACCCATGTTTTTTGATAGTTCTCTGGCGTTGTCACACACGCTGCTGACGATGCTAGGTGTAGAAGTGTCCGTGCAGTTTGAGGCACCCGTGCCACGTCAGGTGCCCTTGTTAGTGGTGAGCAATCATCGCAGCTTCCTAGATGCGCCATTGTTGATCACCACGCTCAACCACTCGGTGCGGTTTGCCTGTCATCACTACATGAGTCAGGTTCCAGGCTTGCGAGAGTTTGTCACAGCACTAGGCTGCTTTCCGTTAGACAGCCCGGATCAGCGACATCATACCTTTTTCGATCGGGCAACCCGGCTATTGCAGTCTCAGGAAATTGTTGGCATTTTCCCCGAAGGCACACAGTCCATGATCGATGTGCCGAACCCAGATGAGTTTCGCAGCTTCCATCGTGGGTTTGCACACCTGGCATTACGTGCCCCCATCGAAAATTTGACGATTCTGCCGATGGCGATCGTCTCATCTGACGAGAGCCAGGGGCCTGTTGCGCCGCTGCAACTGTTTCAGTGGTTTGATCCCAGCGAGCCATTGTTCAAGCAGTCGGGGTGGCACCCTGCCGTGGTCTATCACCGGGTCGAAGTCCGTGTAGGAACGCCAATTCCTGTCACCGAGGCACTGCGGGAACAGTACCGTGGCAAACAGGGTCGTCGCCTAGCTCATGATTTGACCCAAACTTGCTCTGACTCGGTGGCACAACTCCTGCATGCCTGATGCCGGGTTTCCATCATCGTGGTGTCATTGCTTATTCCCTTTCACCTAATCGCTGACTCATGTCCTCGAACCGTGTTTGTTTCTTGAAACAGTCGCATCCTTCCCGTTTGGATACGCCGCTCTTTGTGTTTTTGCCTGGGATGGATGGCACAGGGGAGCTGTTTGAGAATCAGTTGGGGGGCTTGCAGCATGAGATGGATGTGCGGTGCCTTTCCATTCCGTCGGATGACACCACGCCCTGGAAAGATTTGGCTTGTGCGACCGCAGACCTCATTCGGCTGGAGAAGGTGGCTGCGCCTCGACGTCCGGTTTACGTTTGTGGCGAGTCCTTTGGTGGCTGCTTGGCGCTCATGCTGGCCCGCTATGCGCCCGATAGTTTTGATTACTTGATTCTGGTGAATCCAGCCACCTCGTTTCGTCGCCAACCGTGGCAATGGTGGGGTGCGGAGATGGCGCGGTCTATTCCAGCCCCGCTCTACAGCCTGTCGGCGATCGCCCTTGTGCCCCTGCTAACGAATATGGAGCGTGTATCAAACGAAAACCGGACGGCCTTGCTCCACGCCATGCAATCGGTGACCCAGCGCAGTGCCGCATGGCGGTTGTCCCTGGCCGGACAATTTGACCTGGATACGATTCCGGTGCACCGCATCACCCAACCCACGCTAGTGCTGGCGTCGACGGGCGATCGCCTCTTGCCCTCCGTCGAAGAATCTGAACGGTTACTGCAACGCTTGCCGAATGCCCGTCGCGTGATTTTGCCTGAGAGTGGACATGCCTGCTTGCTAGAAACGGATGTGAATTTAGGCAAAATCCTCAACGCCCAGCGGTTTTTGATCCATCCGCCTCTGGCGTCTTGAGTTATTTCTGCTGAGTACGGAAAATTTTCTCAAGCCTCATGAAAGATTTGCTAACCGCCAACGCCCCAGTGAATGTACGGAAATCTTAAATGAATCGTTCAATGCCGCTCCATGACTGGTTTCTCATCCCTTGATCTGGCTAGGGAGATGGCGAAGGTAGCGTCACCCAAGCCAAATCAGAAATTCACGCCTAAGCCTTGCCTGCAAAGCGATTAGGCGGAATGCTCGCCCAGTCTCATACCGAAACCCAGTGTTCCTTCATCGGGACTACACAATCCTCCCATCCCAAAAAACAGTAAGTAAGCTAGAAAACAAATAGGACAATTGCAAACAAATCCTCGGGCGTGGCTTCACGGCAAGCGTGACCTAGAAGCACCGCTGTAGTAGAGGATTTTTGGCATCTACATCGATGAACGGTAGGTACGGACTATGCGATCGCGCTTGCTAGATATCTTGGCAGCTTTAGATACGGTCTACAGCGGTTGGATTTGGTGGAATTTATTCCTCGCATTTATCCCGCTGGTTTTGAGTTTTGTCCTGTTTCGCAAAGGGGCGATCGCCCAACGCTGGCTCTGGTGGGCTTGCGGGGCCGTAGGATTTATCGGTGTTTTGGGCTTTGTGCCGCGCTATCGCCATTACATTGAAGCGGGCAAAGGGTGGGTGCGCGCTGCTTTGGCTGGGGATGGAATAGCGCTGCTGGCGCTGCTGGCACTAGGGACATTGAGCCTGATTGCGATCGGAGCAGGTGCATGGCTGTTACAACAACCTCCAGCCCTGCGCAAGCGGCTACAACCGATGTTTTGGTGGATTGGCTTTGTGACCTATGTTGCCTTTCTGCCCAACGCGCCCTATTTACTCACAGATATTATTCATTTGATTCGCGGCACCAGTTCCGGGGTGGTGGAAACCTGGATTGTAGCGTTGGTCTTCATTCCGCTGCATGTTGTTGCCATTTTGATGGGTTTTGAGGCTTATGTCCTCTCCCTACTGAACCAAAATTACTTTCTGAAGCAGCAAGGCTGGGCACTGTGGATCTTGCCTGCCGAACTTGCCATGCATGGATTGAATGCGATCGGCATCTATTTGGGGCGCTTCATCCGGTTCAATAGTTGGGATCTAGTAGCCGATCCGAGCAGTGTCGTGGTCATCACGCTCAACACCCTAACCGAGCGGCGTCCACTGTTCGTCATCTTCGTCACCTTCGTAATTCTGACGATTTTCTACTGGATTATGAAACAGATTACGCTGGGGCTGAAGCTGCGACTACACTATGCCCGCCATGGTCTGGATGTGATGGGAACAGACCTGTAAATAAAGCGGGGAAATAGATCTGACGGAGTAGATGGGTTGTATCCACCGATCGTTGGAGATGCTGATCAAAATACGGTTCCGTCGCTGGCAATTTGCAGCGGCGGTGCACCATTGGGGCGTTTTTCCTTGGCGATCTTGCGGCCTGCTGCCCAGGTACCGCCTTCGAGCACATTGGCTAAGGGGAATTCCGTGGGGGTATAGCCAAGGGTTTTGCGAATTTCGTTGGCGATCGCATCCAGCGCACTCACCGTCAGGGCGCGCCATTCGACGATGACTTCTGAACCTGGAGGCTGAGGACTTTGGGCGATCGTCGGATCTCTCAGCTCCAGCAAGCCCAGGTCAAGGCACAAACCACCGTTTCGGTACTCAGCCAGCCCCGTCAATTGATCGACCTCAGAAACCGTGACGCCTAGCTCTTGCAAGGGCTCCATCAAGGAGTAAGTGAGCCACTGAGACAACTTGTGGAAGGGAACCAGACCCCCATCGGCTAGCTGATCTCCCGTCAGAGCAGAGTGAACCCATACATCCCCCAGGTTCACCCCCAACATCTCGATGCGTCCGGGCCAGATGGAACCCATTCCCAGCAAAATTGTGCGCAGAATCAGAGGAGCCGGAAGGGTATTCCCCTGCGCTTGCTGCAGGCAGTAATCCACCAAGTTTCCGGGACGCGCGGGGCCTGTGCCAAAAATGTCGGAATGTTGTCGGAGCGATCGCCCTAACGCCTGCATCAGTGATAGTCGCCCTTCCAGCCCCACCAGTGGATTGTCTTCGGACACTTGAAACCCGTCTGCCAGAGCCACTTCCGTCAGGTGCTCCAACGCCTCTGCATCCGCTTGCAGGGGTTGGGTCGGATCACTGGAGAAATAGCCTTCACAAAACATCCGAAAACTGGCGACAGCCAGCCCCTCAGACCGATCAAAGGTCTGTCCTGTCGCCACTTCTTGATAACGCCAAGTCGTACCCGCTCCCGCGTCTAGCAAAACGCTGATAATGGCTAAATCGACTTTGGCTCGGGTGCGATCGCGCGGGTCTAAGGATGCTAGCGCTTGATCGAGCTCGGCCACGCGATCGATATTTCCGGCACTGAAATGTCGCCAACGGCTATGAATCGGAATGTCTAAGGCGGGGTAGTTTTCGCGCATGACGGCCAACACATAGTCAGCGGTGGGAGCGAGTCGCTCCGCGTTAAGGCGAAAGTGGCTTAACTTCCCCTGTTGAGCCAGGGAGTAAAGTTGACCGCAGCGATCGCGAATGGCTTTTGGTGATTGGAGATAAGCGATCGCTCGCTGCGCGGCATTAGACATCAAAACCATTCCAAATACCACTCCTTGGCGCAATGAATTTAGTGGCAACTATCCCACAAATCAGCATGACAAAGCACAGATGATTCACGGAATGAGACGGGTTAGTGGAATCTTGACATAACCGTGTAACCATGGAAATCCAAAAAAATCGAAGTACGCTTTCGTTGCAGCGATTCCGTGTTTTCTTTTCATCAAACACGACACCAGCAACATGGGGTCGAGTTCTGTTCATGTTAGGACTGGCACAGCGGGCCTACACGTATCCACGCCCACAGTTCACCGTGCGCTGACTCTAAGGATTGTGAACAAAGCTGACTTTAGTGGAAGAGCCAGGTTGTAAAGGCGTACTTCTCACCGTTTGTCACTGGAAGTGACTGATGGGGATGGGTGAAGTATGACGGAAAGACGACCGCTGCCCCGGCTTCGGGTTTTACCTTGATGTCCTGGCGATCGAAGTAGGTTTCCCCTCCCTCAAATCCTTCATTTAGATAGCCCACAACACTAATGTCGCGAGTGGGAATGCCCTTTTGCACCTCCTGGAAGCGACTTTGCAGCAAAATATTGTCGACATGGCGTTCGTAAAATTGCCCGACCCGATACCGCAAAATTGAAAAGTTTTCGGCGATTGGGAATTGCACTCCATAATGCTGATGTAACAGTCGCTGTACCACGACCACGGTGCTCATCAGTAGCTCATTGGTGGACTTGGCCAGGGGTTCGCTCTGGTCGAGCCGCCACAGGTCGTTGCTCCGCACATCCCGATCGACGCCATCGACCAAAATACCCGCGGGCTCAAACTTCTGGGAATTTGCCACCTGCATGATGTGGTCGCATACCGCTGGAGCCAATAGGTTGCGGACGAGATAGATTTCGTGGCCCAATGATGTCAGAGACGGGGTAGCCATAGATTCAGGAAAACTCCGATAATCAACCTGAAGAGTCTTGTCTTGAATAAGCTGACGCGAACCGACTGAATGCGTTGGCAAAGGTAGTCTTCGCTCGACTCGATCAGCCACTCCACGCTATCTTATTTCTCCAAGGTAGCTCCGCAACTGGGGTTTGCCCGGAACTGTCGATTTTCATCGGAAATGGCTAGAGTAGACGAGGCTGATCCGGATTGTGCCTTTCAGGTTTCCTGAAGTGGCGATCGCCCGATTGCGTCCCATCTGCTTCCACCCTTACGACTCCCATAGGTTTCTAACGCCGCTTTCTTGCATGACCACTCCTTCTTTTAATTCACCAGACAAAACTGGAGAAACGCGACGCGGCTGGCAGCCGATTGATAAGGTTGCGCTGATATTCGCCGCAATTCTGACCGTACTCATGGTGGGGTTGGCGCTATCGGGCGATCACACGGCCCCCCGCATCCGCGACTTTAGCTGGCAAGAACGCCAGATTGGATCCGAAGATAGAGCATTTCTGCTCACCTTCAGTCGACCCATGAACCGCGAAAGTGTGGAGCGTAATCTGCAAATTGAACCGGCCTTGCCTGGAAAATTTAGCTGGGCTGGGCGACGCATGGCCTACACCCTGGATGCTCCCGCCCCCTATGGCACCGCGTTTTCGATGCGGCTCCGGGGGGCGCGCGATCGCTTTAGCGAGCCTGGGGATGACCGGGATATGTCGTTGTTTGAAGCCTCCTTCCAGAGCCGCGATCGCGCGTTCGTCTATCTCGGTGTCGAGGGCGATCAGGCGGGGCGATTAATCCTCAATAACCTGACCCGCGAAGAAGAGCGTGTGCTGACACCCGACAACCTAGTGGTGATGGCGTACGAACCCTACCCGGAGGGCGATCGCATTCTCTTTTCGGCGATCGATCGGGATGCGGAAGATGGAGCAGGACTTGATCAGCGGCTCTACACGGTATCCACAGGGATTCACATCACAGCTCCTGCTAGTGGGCCTGGGGAGGAACGGCGCGATCGCCGCGATGCGGAGCCCCAGGAACCAGGGGTTGTTGATCTGATTCTTGATAACCAGGACTACCAAAACTTCCAGTTTGATCTGTCGCCCAATGGCGAGCGGTTGGTGGTGCAACGCGCTAGCCGCCAAGATCCAGCCGATGCGGGACTATGGGTTGTAGAAACAGGACAAGAGCCTTACCGCATTGACACCGAGCCGGGGGGCGATTTTCTGGTTGCACCCGATAGCACCTCCGTTGCCATGGCGCAGGGACAGGGGATGGCCATTTTGCCGCTGGAGTCTGGGGGAGATCCCCTCGACTTTTTAGCCCGGTTTGGTATGGTGCTGGGCTTTACCCAAGATGGCTCTGCGGCCACGATGGTGCAGTTTACCCCCGACCCTGAAACCCCCACCGAATCGCTGTATCTGGTGACCAACCAGGGCACCGAGCAAGAGCTGCTACAGACCGACGGTGCGATTCTGAATGCAATGTTTGACCCCAGAAGCACGTTGGTTTACTGCCTGTTTACCGAACTGCTCCCTGGCGATGACTATATTGAGCAGCCGATTCTGACGGCGATCAATTTGGAAACCGAAACCCGCACCGACTTGCTCAGGCTTCCGGCGCAGCGCGATATTCAGATGAGCCTCGCCCCGGATGGTCTAGGGCTGTTGTTTGATCAAACCATCGCGTCCGATTCGCCCACTGACTCGGGGCCAGTGACGGGGCTAGATGGACGGGCGATCGCCACCAGCCGCCTCTGGTTTTTCCCGCTAGTGCTGGACGATGATGACAATCCTCTCCCAGTTGACCCCGAATCGTTACCGCTTAGTGGTTTGCGACCCCAATGGCTCCCCTGATTTATCCCTATGAAAACCCACTACAGATCTTTTTTGAAACCCTCGCACTGCGAGGGTTTCAAAAAAGATCTGTAGTGGGTTCTTAGAGAATTGGTATGGAATGGAGTTGGCTAACAACATGCAAGATCGTCCATGCAACTTGGGATGCATTTCGCGGGTTAGTTGCCCTAATTTGCGAGATCTCCGTATTATGGTTAAGACTTGTGCCGGATGTGTGATGATTGACATGCCCAATGTGCACAAGGATTGCATAGTTGGCTCTTCGGGTTGACAGGCTGAAAGGCGATCGTGTTGTGACATGCATGGACTGCCAACCGGAACAGCCTCACATCCAAAGTTTTTTCTTTCACAACCTTAGATTAGGCCAGTGTAGAAGGCCAATGTAAAACGGTTTACTTTGCTCCTTTATTAATCTGCTATTTCATCATCATGAAGTTTTTCCGCCGACAACTTTTCGTGCCCCTGCTGACGTTGCTGACTGCAACCCTCGTCGTTGCCTGTGCAGGCGGCGGAGATACGGGTGAAGATGCAGCCTCCAGTTCTATTCGTGTAGGGTCCAAAGATTTCACTGAGCAGTTCATCATTGGTGAGATGTATGCCTTGGTGCTTGAGGACGCTGGCTTTGACGTCGAGCGCAGGCTAAATCTGGGTGGCACTCCTGTGGCGCACGAAGGTCTGCTCAATGACGAAGTGGATGTGTACCCCGAATATACCGGAACCGGACTTTTAACCGTACTCAAATTGCCTGTCAGCAGCGACCAGCAAGCGGTTTACAGCGCGGTTGCCGATGCATATGCCGAGCAATTTGGCCTGGCCTGGTTAGACCCCGCCCCGATGAACAACACTCAAGCACTGGCCATGACGCAGGAGCGCGCCACAGAGCTGGGCATTGTGACGATCTCTGACATGGCGGCGCAGGCCGGTGATCTGGTGATGGTAGGGCCGCCTGAGTTTCAGGCACGGGAAGATGGGTTGCCCGGTATCCAGGCTGCCTACGGTGACTTCCAGTTGCAAGAGTATAAAGCGGTGGATCCTGGCTTGCGGTACCAAGCGTTGATAGAAGCCGAAGCCGACGTGGCCGTGGCCTTTGGAACGGACGGCGAAATTAGCGCCTTTGATCTGGTGTTATTGGAAGATGACCAGCAGCTATTTCCCCCGTATCAAGTAGCTCCCGTTGTCCGACAGGATGTGTTGGAGTCAAACCCTGGCGTTGCCGACGCGCTCAATGCTTTGGCACCGTTGCTAACCGATGAAACCATGCAGCGGCTGAACTACGAGGTTAGTGGCAATCAGCGAGAACCTGACGAGGTTGCGCGCGAGTTTTTAGTTGAAGAGGGACTGATTGAATCCTGAACGGTTGGGGCGCGATAGTTTGGCGATCGCCCCTCTCCTTGCGATGGAAAGCATCTGCCTTTCCATCAACAGTTTCACGAGTCTGAAGACATTGACTGCCTACATAACATGTCCCATTCAAATCACCCCGAGGACGTCATGACCGCAATCGAGTTTAGCGATGCTTCATTAAAATTTCCTGGCAGTTCTCGCTGGGCAGTCGACCAAGTCAATTGTGAAATCGAGCGAGGGAAACTGGTTGTCATCCTGGGACCCAGCGGATGTGGCAAAACCACCCTGCTCAAGATGGTCAATCGCCTCTATGAACCGTCAGCTGGCACGATTCTTGTGAATGGGCAGGATATTCGCCGGGTAAAAGCGACCGAACTGCGACAGCAAATCGGATATGTGATTCAGCAATCTGGTCTGTTTCCTCACATGACCGTGGCGCAGAATATTGGGGTTGTGCCCCGGCTGTTGGGTTGGGAAAAACCTCGCACCCAAGCACGGGTAGATGAATTGCTGAACTTGGTTGCCTTGCCGCCCGAGGATTTTCGCGATCGCTACCCCGCTCAGCTTTCTGGCGGACAACAACAGCGGGTTGGGGTGGCGCGGGCGCTGGCGGGTGACCCGCAGGTAATTTTGATGGATGAGCCCTTTGGGGCCATCGATGCCATTACCCGTACCGCCTTGCAGGATGAAATTCTGCGGCTCCAGCAGCAATTGCAAAAGACCATCCTGTTTGTTTCCCATGATGTTGAAGAAGCCCTGCGCTTGGCCGACCGCATCCTCATCCTGCGAGCAGGGCAGGTGGTGCAGTACGACACCCCCTTCAATATCCTTACCCGTCCCGCTAATCCCTTTGTTTACGAGCTGATGGGAGCCGATGACATGGTGCGGCAGTTGGGTTTGCTGCGGGTCGAGACGGCGATGACCGATGCGCCTCCGGATTACCGCCATACGGAGGCGGAACCCACCATTGCCCGCCACGACAGCCTGCGCGAAGCCTTATCGTTGATCCTGCGAACTGGAGCGCGGCAACTGACCGTGCTAGAGAATGATATTGCGGTCGGAATCCTGACCCTGGAGCATATTCGCGATTCGGCCAGCGTAGGTGTGGGTGCATAATGGGCTACATTTTCAACAATCTCGACGAGGTGTGGGAGTTGTTGCTCCAGCACATGCAAATGACCTTGATCACCCTGGCGATCGCGGTGCTGCTGGCGTTACCGCTATCCCTGCTGATCTATCGTTATCGCTGGCTCAATGTACCGATTCTGGGAGCGCTGGGTGTGTTTTACACCATTCCCAGCCTGGCGCTCATCATCCTGTTTGTTCCCCTGCTGGGCTTGAATGCCCAGTCCGTCATTGCCGCAATGGTGCTCTATACCCAGGTCATTCTGGTGCGGAACCTGGTGGTAGGCTTGCAAGCCATTCCGCCAGCCGTCATGGAAGCTGCACGAGGTATGGGCATGACCTCCTGGCAACGCTGGTGGCAGGTGCAGGTGCCGTTGATTCTCCCTGTCTTCCTTGCCGGTTTGCGGTTATCGGCGGTCGTGGCGATCGCCATCGCCACCATCGGCGCAAAATTTGGTGCAGGCGGTTTGGGCACGCTGCTGTTTGATGGGATTGCCCAGGCTGGTCGCTATGACAAGATCTGGGCCGGGGCAATCACGGTCTCTGTCCTTGCCTTTGCCTTCAATGGAGCCCTGCTAACGCTCCAATGGGCTGTCAATCCTACACGCAAGCTCTACAAGAGCAAAGGCAAGGTGCGGCAACACCTCGCATCCGCTACAGAGTCATAGATGGATATAGCGCTATACGCTTAGGAAAAGTCAACATTTTTTGAGAGCCCCGCAGCGCGGGGCTCTCAAAAAATGGTTGGCTTTTCCTAAGCTAAATGCGTAAGGCTATACAACGCAAATGTATGGCCTTACTTTTGCTTCATGGCCTGCTTGCGTTCTTTCTTCGGATCGCGAGTCGCCGCCGCTGCCATTTCGGCATCCAGTAACGTCTGTCCGGTGGCGGCGAGATACACGTCATCCAGGCTGGGTCGTGCCTGGGAGATGCCAAAAGTTGGCAGTCCCTTTTCCTTGAGTGCCTGTTGGATGGTCAGCAACGCCTCACTCTGGGTATCGACCACCAGATTCAAAGAGTTGCCCTGGGCTTCGTTGATGATCACTTCCTGGACAAAGGGAAAGGTTTGCAGCATGGTCTTTGCCTGTACCGCTTCGTCGACTTGAGTGAACTCGCGGATACGGAGGGTGATGCGATCGCCCCCTACCTTGTCTTTCAGTTCCGACGGGGTGCCCGCGTCGATCACCAATCCTTTGTCAATGATGGCGACCCGATCTGCCAATGCATCGACCTCTTCCAGATAGTGGCTAGTAATCAACACGGTAGTGCCCGCCGCCCGTAGCTGCCGCAAAAAACTCCAGATGGCGGAGCGGCTTTCAATATCGAGCCCCACTGTCGGTTCGTCTAAAACCAGCACGTCCGGTTGGTGCAGCAACCCTGCGGACAAATCCATGCGCTTCCGCATCCCACCGGAGTAGGTGCCTGTGCGCTGATCCAGCCAGTCGCCCATCCCCAGGAGTGCCGTGACCTGCTCAATCCGCTGGGTGGCGATCGCTTTTGGCAAGTGATACAACGCGGCCTGCAATTGCAGCAACTCGCGCCCCGTTAGTACTTTATCCAGCGCCACTTCCTGCGCCACATATCCCAAGCGCTGCCGCGCCAATCGGGGATTTTCCAGCACCGAAATGCCTGACATCTCAATCGTGCCGGCATCGGGTGTGGCGAGGGTGCAGAGACAGCGTAGTGTAGTAGTTTTACCTGCACCGTTTGGCCCCAGCAGCCCAAAGATTTCTCCGGGCTCAACCCGTAGGGTCACATCTTTGACCGCTTCGACATTGCCATAGCTCTTGCGTAGATTTTGAATCAACACAGCCGCTGTCATCTGTCCCCTCCTTGCAAATCTTCAAGACGCTCGGGTGCGATCGCCATCACGAACTGTTACTCAGCTCTGGCGCAACTATTCCTAAAAATCACTATACCGATGAAACTCTCAGCTTGCAGCCCTGAGGCACGCTCAAAACCTGATGTCTTGCATTACAAGTCCGTTTGGTCTTCGTCTTCCTCGTCTGAATTCTTTTCCCACAATCGCGTGCGCTTCACGATCCAATAGCTACCCGCGAGGGCAATCACAGCCACACCCAAGCCGACGAGATCCATGCTGCTGGCGTCCTTCGAGTCAAAAATGATGATTTTTCGGGCGACAGCAGTGAGAGAGGTAATGATGACCAGCTCAAGCTGAACAACATGCTTTTTGAGATAGGCCGAGATATTCTCCAGCACCTCCAGGGCAATGAGGACATTGAGAAATAGCCCAAAAATCTCGATCAATGTTGTGGAAAAGAAGCCATAGGGTTCGGTTGCCAGTTCTTGAAACAGGACACGCCAGAGGTCGACGATAGCGACAACCAGCACAATCACCATGGCCAGCGACAACACTTTTGAGACAAGCGTTTCCATCTGCCTCAACATGTGGAGAAAGTTCTCATCGCAAACGAGCGATCGCAGTTGTCGCCAAAAATCTTGCATACCCTCCCCATCACTCCCCATACAAAGCCTGAGAGAATCTTATCGGCATTATTCACCTGGGGCGATCGGAAATCGGTTGCGAGACTAAAAAGCAGCGGCTCAAAAATGTGATCTGCGATACCTTTTCCACAGTCTGCATAAGTTTTCCACAGTTCAGGCCAGGTTTTCCACAGTTTTCCACAGGGTTTTGTGGAAAACTAGATCATCTGTATCGTGGAAAATGAGGAAGAACTGTGGGGGAGTTAGCTCCACGAACAGAGGAACACAACCTGCCGTCGCATGTTCGTTCTCAAATGATGAAAATTCCCCATCTGTACAGGCGGCTGTGGCTTGCATCGCCGCACCTTCCATCGCCCAAGCGTTGTCGGAATGCTATGGGACTGACGCATTTTGTTGATTTTGTGGCCGCGTCGCGGCCACAAAATCAACGAATTTACTCAGACTTACGCAAAACTTGCGTAAGTCCTGTGCTATTCCCACTCGATTGTGCCAGGGGGCTTCGAGGTGACATCGTAGACGACGCGATTCACGCCGCGTACCTCATTGACGATGCGGTTTGAAATTAGCTCCAGCAGATCATATGGAACGCGAGCCCAATCGGCTGTCATGCCGTCTTCGCTGGTGACAAAGCGCAGCACGATGGGGTAGGCATAGGTGCGCTGGTCGCCCATCACCCCAACCGAGCGAATGGGAAGTAAAACCGCAAAGGCTTGCCAGAATTCACTGTAAACATTGTGTCGGTTGATTTCCTGGCGCACGATCAGATCCGCATCCCGCAGGATATTGAGCTTCTCTGCGCTCACTTCACCCAAAATCCGAATAGCCAAGCCAGGCCCAGGGAAAGGATGGCGGTTGACGATTTCCTCGGGCAAACCAATGGAGCGTCCCACATTCCGAACTTCATCCTTAAACAGTTTGCGGAGGGGTTCCACCAGTTTGAAGCGCAGATCTTTGGGTAGACCCCCAACGTTGTGGTGGCTCTTAATTTTGACGGCGACCCGCTCCCCGGTTTTGGGGTCGATATTGGTATCGGCGGATTCAATGACATCGGGGTAAAGGGTGCCCTGGGCCAGATAGTCGAAGGGGCCAAGGCTTTTCGATTCTTCTTCGAAGACTCGAATGAACTCATGGCCGATGCGTTTGCGCTTTTCTTCGGGATCGGTAACGCCTGAAATTTGCTCTAGGAAGCGTTCGCGGGCATTCACATAATGGACTGGGATATGGAACTCTTGGTCAAATAGCTTGAGCAAGCGCTCCGGCTCATACTTCCGCATGAACCCCTGATCGATGAACATACAGGTGAGTTGATCGCCAATGGCTCGGTGCATCAGGAAGGCCAGCGTGGAGGAGTCAACCCCGCCGGACAGCGCTAGCAGCACACGCTTGTCGCCAATTCGTGCCCGCACTTCGCGAACAGCTTCTTCCACAAAGGCTTCGGTTGTCCAGGTGGGCTGGCAGTCGCAGATGTGATAGACGAAATTCCGAATCAAGGCCAAACCACCGACGGAATGTACCACTTCGGGATGGAACTGGACGCCGTAAAAGTGCTTTTCATGGTGGGCGATCGCCGCTGCTGGGGTATTCTCCGTATGCGCCAACAGCTCAAAGCCTTCGGGCATCTGCGTTACAGAATCTCCATGGCTCATCCACATGGTGGTGCCATCTTCCACATTGGTCAACAAATCCGTGGGGTCATCAATGAACAAAGAGGCTTTGCCATACTCTCCGCGCTCTGCCCGCTCGACGCCACCGCCGAGCTGCTTGACCATTAACTGCATGCCGTAACAAACACCTAGCACCGGAATACCCAGATCCCAGATATCTGCCTCACAGATAGGAGCACCATCGTCATAAACGGAATTGGGGCCACCGGAGAGAATAATACCTGCTGGATTGAGCTTTGCCAGTTGCTCCACAGAGGTGTAGTACGGCAAAACTTCGGAGTAGACTTGGGTCTCTCGAACACGACGGGCAATCAGTTCCGAGTATTGCGAGCCAAAGTCCAGAATAATGATCATCTGCCGGTTAAGGGTGTTGCTCCTCTCCTGGGCATCGGAAGAAGAAGTGTTGATTTGAGTTGTCACGATTCAATACATTCCTGGAATGTCGAGTAAGGGTGAACGTGAAAAACGTAGAAAAAATTAAATTACAAAGGTGAACGGCAGCCATGGTTCAGGAGCTGCCAGCGTAGCCTAACGACTGTGGGAAGGGGGGTAGGAACAGCTATCAAGTTCAGACTTGACGCTGAGCGGTTAAGTTTGACGATTCGCTTGGATTAGGGATGCCGTTGCAAGGGTTTCTGTCTATGCCGTGAGCTTCGTGAACAGAAAGCTATCTTGAGCGAGTGGAGCATCAACTCCATCGAGGAGACGACTTGCGAATAATAAGCAGGCGAAACGCTTAAACAGGGCGTTGACTATAAGGTATAAACCGAGTGGATGGAAGTCAGTGAAATTTAGGTATTAAATTACATTAACAAAACTCGGTCAGAATCGATTTGCCAATCTGGCTGCGGACGATGATCTGACGCTGGCGATCGAACAGTAGGGAACCGACTGCGACGGTGCGATCGCTATGGGTGCGAATGTAGTCGGCGGCGCGATGGTCGATTTCCTGGGCGATCGCCCCATAGACTTGGGGCACCCACTGGCTCCCGGTTCTGTCATCCAGTTTTCGCAGATAGGTCAGCCCTGCTTCTGCGGTTTCGCTGTCAAAAATATGGCGCACATCGGCTTTGGGTAAACCTACTGCGGCACAGAACGCTGTCAACACCTCTCGTCGCCCATCGGCTACATGGTGATGGGTGTGGAAAATACCTGCCGCTAGCTTCATCAACTTGCCGTGATACCCAAACAGCAAAATTGAGTGAACCTTTTGCCGCCCGGCTTCCGCCAGCAAGGAGCCCAGCCAGTTTGCCGTTTTGATGATGCGCAACGGAGGAATGCCCATTTGCTGTGCGAAGTGGATGCCGTTTTCCCCAATACAAAACACCAGACCCTCATGCACGGTGCGACGGGCAATCAATTCCTCGCGAAAGACCTCCAGTTGCCCCGGAGCGCTGAGCGGTTGGGCGATGCCCGAGGTTCCAAGCAACGACAGCCCTTCCACAATGCCAAAGGCGGCATTTGAGGTGCGCGCAGCCAGCGATCGCCCCTCCGGCATGATGAACGTGATAACTAGCCGCTCATTCGGTTCGAGCTGAGGCAGAAGATTGGCCTCCAGGATTTTACGAGCATAGGCATAGATCGCGGGCTGATGGTCAGCCGCCTCGTTGCGCCCAATACCTTCGCCACCCCGCAGCTCCAGCGGCGATCGCTCGGCCTCACGATGGTGGCGTTCCACCATGGCCCACATGGCCGCATCCCGTGTGAGATCTAGGTTGTCACCGGGATCGCTGCGGGTAATGGCAAGCGCCGTTGTGGGGCTGAGCCGCGCCGCCTGTTCAACAGGGATCACAGCCGTTTCCGGCGGCTTCACCAGATTGACCGTCACGTCGCTGGGGGCAGCCGTTTCTCGGAGGCACTGGAAGGCGGCGATCGCCGAGGCACAAGCAAACACAGGCAAGGTATAGCCAGCACGAGGGGGATTCATGGAGACACTCGAATCACAAACAACCTCTACCATTGTCTCTGCTAAGTCGGTAGGTGCAATTAGACCTAAAATCCTAAAACTCTGCGCCGCCCGCGCAGCGGGCGGCGCAGAGTTTTAGGATTTGGTTTTTAACTATACCGAGGTACTTACTAGACATTGGATGTCACGAACGGCACTTGATTTCTGTGCTACGCGCTAAACCTGCAAACTAGGTTGTGCAAAGGCAGTTTCCTTACCATGCCACTGAGCGCTTGGCGTTACGGTTTCTGCCAGCAACTGGCCGCGCGAAATCACATAGGAAATGGGCGATCGCCGCCGAATCGCATCATACCGATCGGTGGCATCTAGCACGATCAGGTTGGCCGGTTTATCCACCGCGATGCCGTAATCAGCCTCCAACTGGAGGGTTTTTGCCCCATTCCAGGTCACCATGTCGTAGCAGGCATCGATTTCGGCGCGGCCTGTCATCTGGCACACATGCACGGCCATGCTGGCCACATCTAGCATGTTGCCGGTTCCCAGGGAGTACCAGGGATCCTGGATGCAATCGTGCCCTAGGCTGACGTTCTGCCCCATTTGCCAGAGTTCTTTGACCCGTGTGACGCCGCGCCGCTTGGGGTAGGTGTCGGCACGTCCTTGCAAGGTGATGTTGATGAGTGGATTGGCGATGAAATTAATGGCGGTACGCTGCAAAAAGCCCATGAGCTTGAAGGCGTAGGCATTGTTGTAGGAATGGAAGGCCGTGGTGTGGCTGGCGGTGACGCGGGAGCCCATGCCCGACCGAATGGCGCAGGCCGCTATCACTTCCAAAAAGCGCGATTGGTCATCGTCAATTTCGTCACAGTGGACATCGATCAGGCGGTCATAGCGGTCGGCCAACTCAAAGATGCGGTAGAGCGATCGCACGCCATCTTCGCGAGTCAGCTCGTAGTGGGGGATCCCACCCACAACATCGGCGCCTAACCGCAGAGCCTCTTCCAATAACGCCTCATTCTTGGGACTGCCATACAGGCCATCCTGGGGAAACGCGACAACCTGTACCGTGATCCAGTCTTTCACGGCATCTCGAACGGCCAGCAATCCTTTCAACGCTGTGAGGGTGGCTTCACTCACATCGGCATGGGTACGAACAAACAGAACGCCCTGCATGGCCTGCTGTTTTAGAGTGGCGATCGCCCGTTGCTGTACATCTTCCAGGGTGAGGGATTGCTTGCGATCGCGCCAAATTTCGATGCCCTCAAACAGGGTGCCGCTCTGGTTCCAACGGGGTTCTCCAGCGGTCATCGACGAGTCGAGGTGAATGTGCGATTCCACAAAGGGAGGACTGACTAATCGGCCATCGAGATCAATTTCTGCTGTGCCAGATAAGGATAGGCAGGGGGCGATCGCCACAATTCGACCCGCATCGATTGCGATATCCATCAGGGAAGCTTGCACGCAATCTTGCGCCGCTTCACGCATTCCTGCTGGTGGAAGCACCCGTCCCTGACGCAACACCATATCTACCGATTCAACACTCATGTCGCTACCCAACGCGTTGCAAAACTGCCTTCCACTGTACTGGTTGGGTTCTGCTGGTGGTGTGTCGGAAGCAGCAAGGTTTTGGAGAGTGTTGGGCACCGCTGAATCGAGTGGATTAGTCGACAACCCGTACTCGCCCATCCTGCAGCGCATCAAATAACTGATTCACGAATGTCCGATCTTCCTCATCTAAATCGTTCACGGATGAGGTCAATTGCATGAAGTAGGACTGGTCTGCCCGCGTAATTTTCCGAGTCAGCAAGATTTGTTGGGCGATATCGCGGATGCAAAGATTTGGGCGTGTGACTTGTAAAGGCATGATGCTTATAGGGGCTTGCAACACCTTTACTATCGCGTCTTATTCGTAAAGCAAGCGTGATTCGCTCCTGATAGCCCCGTGATCTTCGTCTTACAGCCGAGTGATCGCAGTCTCACCCTTAGAAAAATCACAACAGACGATTCAGTATCGTTTTTGCCTCGTGGATGCTTGTATAGAGGCTTGAGCCATATCCCTTTTTTGCAGCCTTTGCTCAGGCTGTCAGGGTTTTCCCCTTGTCATTTCCAAGCAACAAAGGATGTCGATTAATTAAGCCCTTAACCCCAGATTTTTGTTGATGCTTATCTAGGGAATTTACTTATGGAAGAGTCCTTGCAAACTGGAAAAGAGCCGATCATTTGAGCAGAAAATGACGCTTTAATTTCAGTGAATCTATGCAAAACTTTCCATTACCTCTCCTTCTGTAAATTTCTTGTCAAGTCTGTCAGGGTGCCAACGGATTCGTAACGGAATTCCTATAAAGATAGGGAATGCAAGGCCCGTTGACCCGAGGGGGCCAAAATTGAGTCGATAATCTATCCCTTGTGTTTTCTAGGGCACACAATAAAATTCATCAATCCGTTTCAATCATTAAGTAGTCGTTGACCACTTCAGGTACGATAGTTTCGGGTGACATTTACAGAGTTTTTTAAGGAAGCGGATTCAGAGGATCTTCTACGACAGTTAGGTGTCAATGTTGTTACGCGATAGATTGTCAGTCGATAGCAACACCATCGGCATGGTCGGATCGCGAGCCTTAGCAAGGTTCCTGTTGTTTCTATCCGCTCCCGGTTTATAGTGTCTCGCAGCAAGCAAGGTAAAACTATCTCTGTGTTGTCCCTGTTTTCCCACTTACAAGATTTGTGGGTGATCCCCTCCAATCGGCCTTTGAAGGCAATACCGCGTCGTGCTGCATCGTTGCGCTGTATTGTGGATCGGATTCGCGATTCACTCCAGCTTGACGTGGTATTGCAAACGGCAGTGGATGAAATGGGCGATTCCCTGGCCATTGATGGGTGTCTGTATTTCTGGTATTACCCGGATATCGAACGCATTCAAGTGGTTTGCGACTATGCAAGAAACTCACCAAATCCAGTGATGGGGCATTATTCGCTGGAGGAGGTGGGCGCGATCGCACCCCTCATTCGCCAGCGAAGAGTCGTTGCCAACATGGGAAAACACTCCGCCGCTCAGGGGTTGCGTTCCATTGCCCGGTGGTTGGCGCAGGGTAATAATGGTCGCCAGTCACTGATTACATTGTTTGGTCGGGTCGTGACGCTGTTGGTTCCGGTGCAGGGGCAAGGCGATTCTATTGGCTTTATTGCGTGTCTGGAGCGACAACCCCGTGCTTGGTCAGCGGATGATCTAGAGTTCATCGAGACGATCGGGCAGCAATTAGAAATTGCCATCCGCCAGGCTCAGCTCTACGAATGTACGCAGAAACAGGCGCAACGAGAGCGTCTGGTTAACCAGATTACGACCCAAACGCGCCAGAGTCTGGATGTCAAAACGATTTTGCCAGATGCGATCGCCCATCTGCGAGAGGCTCTGGATATTGATCGGTGTTTGGTGCATTTGGTGGAACCGCTCACCGCGGAAGGTGGGTCGGACGGGGACTACCTGTCAACGAGCTCTGATATCTTTCGGCGCAAGCACTTGTTTGAGTCTTGCCGCCACCCCTTCTGTCCATCCATCGAAGACTTTGATATCAATGGGCCTATGACCCGTTGGGTGATTGCCAATCGCCAACAGGTGGTCATTTCTGATGTCACCTGCGATCCCCGTATAGGAGAAGGCAATCGTGAGTATCAACTCGCGCAGATTAAGTCTTCACTGGTTGTCCCCGTGCAGGCCAATCGGCAACTACACGCTATCCTTTATCTCAACCAGTGCTCCCACATCCGTTACTGGTCGCAGGACGATCGCAACCTGGCTCAAGCCGTTGCTGACCAATTGGCCATATCAATTCAGCAGGCGCATCTCTATCAACAGATGCACCAGCAGGCAGAGGAGAGCGCAACCCAGGCAAAAATCCTAGAAGATGCCCTGGAAGAGCTCAAACAAGCCCAAATGCAACTCATTCAAACCGAGAAGATGTCGAGTTTGGGCCAGATGGTGGCGGGCGTTGCCCATGAGATCAACAACCCCGTTAGCTTCATTTATGGGAATGTGCCCTATGTTGAACGCTACATGCGGGACTTGCTGACGCTGATTGATGCGTATCAGACCCATATTGAAACGACAGAAGACTTGCAGGCGTTGGAATCGACCATTGAGTTGTCGTTTCTTCAGCAAGACTTGCCTCAGATTTTGCAGTCGATGCGTGATGGTTCTGCCCGAATTCGAGAGATTGTGAACTTGCTGCGGAGCTTTGCACGCCTGGATGAAGCCTCCTACAAGGCGGCGGATCTGCATGAGGGTTTGCGGAGTACCTTGGCCGTGCTGCGGACTCAGGCTGATGATGCCATTACCATTCATGAGCACTATGGCGACTTACCTGAGGTGGAATGTTACCCGGCGGCGCTGAATCAGGTGTTTATCAGCCTGCTGCGAAATGCAATGGAAGCGCTGGAATCGGTCAGCCATTCCGACAAGCAGATTTCGATCACAACCGAAGCGTTTGAGGTTCCGGCGACAGGCGTGACCTGGGTACGGATTGCGATCGCCGACAACGGGTGTGGAATCCCCGATGCCATTCAAGACAAAGTCTTCGATCCCTTCTTTACGACCAAAGCGATTGGGCAGGGGAGCGGATTGGGCTTGGCGGTGGCCTATCAAACGATTGTGCACCAGCACCATGGCCGATTATCCTTTCATTCCACCCCCCTGCAGCCAACAGAATTTACAATTGAAATTCCTGCGACTCGGGCTACGGGGTCGGCGCATGCTCGCCAGCATCGGATACCGCCTACAAATCGTCCATTTCCAAACCTCGTCTCCTGACATCCATTGATTCTTTTTTGTCCCTATCGAACTGTGAGGGATGCAAAAAAGCATCGATCGTGGGTTCTGAGTGAATGGGTCAGGATTACGCAAAGCTTGCGTAATCCTGAAGGAATTCGTCGATTTTGTGGCCGCGCCGCGGCCACAAAATCGACAAAATGCGTAAGTCCTATGGGTATAACCGTTCAAATAACCCCAAGGGTATTGGAGACAGCGAAACCAGGAATTGAGCGGAATAACACTCTTTATTCTCCGGAAGCTAAACTAATAGACCAGAAAATACCATTGTGAGATTAGCCGAAGAGTGAGTGAACTCGCCATACAATAAGGCTCTGCTGTTGCTCAAACCCATGCGATAACCCATCGGTTTGACAATCGCGCGGCCACCTCTGCCTGGTTTTGGACACTCCGCTAGCCTCTCGCAGGTTGACGTTTTCCCTCGCCTCTTTACAAACAATTCTGAAGCTCCCGGCTATGCTAGCTCTAATCTCTTCCAGTCTTTCAGACTCCTCTTCTGCGTTCGAAGGTGGCAATATGCTTTGGCTTCTTGTGTGTGCAGGACTCGTGTTTTTGATGCAACCGGGCTTTATGTGTCTGGAGTCGGGGCTAACGCGCTCGAAGAACAGCATCAACGTTGCGGTCAAAAACCTGGCAGACTTCGGCATTTCCCTGATTCTGTTTTGGGGCTTCGGCTATGGGTTGATGTTTGGCGCATCGTCTGGATGGTTCGGGACCAGCCAGTTCTTTGTGGATATGGGCCGTCAGCCTGAACAGGTTGCCTTTTTCGTATTCCAGGCCATGTTTTGCAGTACCGCAACCACCATCGTCTCGGGAGCTGTGGCGGAGCGATTACGGTTTGGGGCCTATTTGGCGATCGCCACCCTCGTGTCTGGCTTCATTTACCCCATCTTTGGCAACTGGACATGGAATGGTTTAGAGAATGGCGTAGCTGGAGGGTGGCTGGGACAATTGGGCTTTATCGATTTTGCCGGATCAACGGTCGTCCATAGTGCGGGAGCCTGGGTCAGCCTGGCGGCGTTGCTGGTGATTGGCGCCCGGATTGGGCGCTTTTCCCCCAATACGCCGCCTCAGAAAATTCAGGGCTCCAACCTGCCAATGGCGATGCTGGGGGTCATGCTGCTGTGGTTTGGCTGGATTGGTTTCAACGGCGGTAGCACCCTCACCTTCAATGAGCAGGTTGCAGGCATCATCCTCAATACCATCATTGCTGGAGCTGCAGGCATGCTGATGAGCGGGCTGCTGAGTCTGGCACGCTACCAGCATATTGAGGTGGAACTGTTGATGAACGGTTCGATCGCCGGATTGGTCGCCATCACCGCCTCTTGTCATGCCGTCAGCACCCTCCATGCATTTCTGATTGGGGCTATTGGTGGCGTGGTCATGATGCTGGTGTCGCGAGGGCTAGAGCACCTGCAAATTGATGATGCCGTGGATGCGATCGCCGTCCATGGAGGAGCCGGAGTCTGGGGTACTCTGGCGGTCGCTCTATTTGGACAAATGGATTTGCTAGGAACGGATCTCAGCCGTTGGCAGTTGTTTGGGGTACAGTTTCTGGGCGTTGGCATTTGCTTTGCTTGGGCCTTTGGGCTAACGCTGTTGCTGTTTTGGGGGGGCGATCGCCTCTTCCCCCTGCGTGTCTCTGCCGAAGCGGAAGACATTGGGCTGAATGTGTCGGAGCATCGCGCCAAGACAGAACTCTACGATTTGATTCAAGTCATGGAAACCCAGGCAGAAACCCACGACTTGAGTCTACGGGTTCCTGCCACCCCCTTTACTGATGTAGGGCATATTGCCCATCGCTATAACCAAGTGATCGACGCGCTAGAACGGAAAACAAACGATTTGCTGAACTATCTCCGGCAAGTGGAGCGGGTTACGGCAGCAGCAGCGGCGGTAGAATCTGACACCTTCCAGCCCGTTGTCCTCAACCCTATCGCCCTCCGCTCCGATGAGCTGGGGCAACTGGCGCGCGTGTTCCAAACCATGTTTCGGCAAGTGAAAATTCGCGAACGTGCACTCGAAGACACCCGCGACCAACTCGCTCAGGCGAACGAAACCCTAGAGCATAAGGTACAGGAGCGTACCGCCGAACTCGCCCAGGCCAATACCGAAATTCGCCACCTAAACCAGCAACTGACCTCCGAAAATCGCCGCATGGGGGCCGAGCTGGAGGTCACCCGCAAACTGCAACAGATGATTTTGCCGACGGATGCCGAGCTCTCTAGCATTACCGGATTGGAGATTGCTGGATTTATGGAACCCGCCTCGGAGGTGGGCGGCGATTACTACGATGTTTTGCAGGAGGGCGATTGCGTGCGGATTGGTATCGGAGATGTGACGGGGCATGGGCTGGAGAGCAGCATGGTGATGCTGATGGCTCAAACTGCTGTCCGCACTCTGGTCGCGAGCGGCGAAACCAACCCCACCCGCCTGCTCAATGCCGTTAACCGCACCATCTATGACAACACTCGCCGCATGGCGTCCTACAAAAACATGACCCTCTCCCTGCTGGAATATGAAGCAGGTCTGCTCCGCCTCAGTGGCCAGCACGAGGAACTGGTACTCGTCCGGCAAAATGGCGAAATCGAATCCATCGATACCATTGACCTCGGCTTTCCCCTGGGACTGGAGTCCGACATTTCCCACTTCATCGCCGAAACCCGCGTCCAACTTAACCCCGGCGATCTCGCGATCCTCTACACCGACGGCATCACCGAAGCCATGAACAACCAACGAGAACAATACGGCCCCAATCGCCTCTACGCTGTTCTCAAAAGACACCGCCATCTCTCCCCCAACGACCTCCGCCAAGCCGTCATCGCAGATGTTCACAATCATGTACAGGAAGAGGCGATCGCCGACGACCTCACCCTCATCATCCTCAGACAGCGATGAGCAATCGGGTTGTTAAATTGTCATGTTTGAAGGATTTTCTGGGGGGCGATCGCCTTTATCTCGCAATTATCCGTACTATGGATTGACAAAATATAAATACAATCGATACAAATTTAGATTTTTATATGGAGAGGAAAATTTTTAGAGAAGCAATGTCGTCATCCATGGCTTCGTAAATAGCAATTGTTTTGTAGTACTTCGTCAAGCTGTAATGCAGTTAGGGGTGTGTAATAACGCCTAAGATGATGGACAACAGCAAATGCACTTGCAAAAGTGATATAGTACACATAAACTATGAATTGCAAGGCAGGTAGCATCTGCCAGAGATGTAGCTTGCAGAGTTGGAATATGGCTAGTACACGCACTGGTATTGAGTGGACTGATAAAACTTGGAATCCAACAACTGGCTGTGACAAAGTTAGTCCAGGTTGTCTTCATTGCTATGCGGAAGCACTTACACAGCGTTTCCCTAAGAACTTTCCTACTGGATTTAACTTGACTTTGCATCCAGGAAGACTAGAAGATCCACTTCGTTGGCGCACTCCCAGCCGCATTTTCGTCAACTCAATGAGCGATCTATTTCATAAGGATATTCCCCTGGATTTTATTAGACAAGTTTTCTCCATTATCCATTCAACGCCCTGGCACATATATCAAATTCTGACAAAACGGCATGAACGTTTAGGTGAATTAACTTCTAAGCTAGATTTCCCACAGAATATCTGGCTGGGGGTATCAGTTGAGAGTCAGAACTATGCTGATCGTCTTGAGTATCTTCGTAAAGCTCCTGTTTCAGTGCGATTTGTCTCATGTGAGCCACTTTTAGGAGCAATAAAGCTGAATTTAACTAGCATTGACTGGGTGATTGTAGGCGGGGAATCTGGTCAAAAACATCGGCCGATGAACCTTAAGTGGGCTGAGGACATCCGCGATCAGTGCCAAGAATCAGAGGTGGCGTTTTTCTTCAAACAAGTTGGAGGAAGAACACCAAAAGCAGGTGGTAGGTTACTTGATAATGAAATATGGGATGAAATGCCTGATGCATGGAATCAGCATATTCAAAAATGGGAAAAAGTTTCCCTGAAAACAGCAAAACGCACAAGCAAACTAGAGCCTACTACTTGACTGGGAATACGACCTTAACTGAATCTGCAAACGTAGCTACACCCTTCCTTTTCTGACGCTTGTTTGCGGGTGGCTCTGCCGTAATCCTACCCTGAGTTTCAAGATTGCTAAGAGCAGTTTTGTAGTTCTTCTTGATATAGGGCTTCCCAACATGATGCTGGTCATAAACTTCCTTCATAGTCATGGTGCTTCCTGAGAACGTATCCAGCAAAATAGCTTCCAGTTCATCAAGGGGGCGAATTAGCTCGAATAGTAATGGTTGTTGTAAGGTCGCAGGATTGTACTCAAAAGATGCTACACCCTGCATTTGCTTAGAACTCTCTTTAGCCATTATTTCTTTCATAATTTCATAGCCTCTAACATGCTTGGTTACAAAAATAAGGTGATGACTAGTGCGATTGCCAATTTCATGTCTAAAACGGAACGGAAGAACATACTGGCCACCCATGTCTTTTAAGGCTTTACAAATAGCTTCTATGACAGTTAACTCACGGTCTTGTGGCATAAGTGCTTTCAAATTTGCGCGAACTTGATCTGCCCGCACTTCTCCAAACAATGCATTCATATGCTCTTTTACGGCATCATTACTCAATCCCATGTTGATACGGTTGTAATTAAAGAAAAAGATGCAATCACATCCCCAATCCTTAACAACTGAATTGATAAGTTGAAGAGATAACCCTTTGTATCCCCAAGGATCAACAAAAAATAAAGTAGGAACCAATCTGCGCCCCTGAAAAGTTTTGACTATAGTCTCACCAACTTCATGATTGAGTATTTGAGGACTGTACTTTAGAGTCTCTATGCCTGGAATTGACTTTATAGTTTGTTGAAGGGATTGAACGTTTGCGACATCAGCATCATTAAAGATCGATACCAACATATTTCGCATATCTGGATCTGAGATGGCACTTTCCAAGACCTTTGCTGGAGTTGATTTTGAGCCATCTTTATATCGTCCTGGGCCAGCAAAAAGGTCAATATACGCAATTCTCGGTTCCAAGGCTGATTTCTTGACGGTTGAGATAATAACTTTTGCCCAAACCCAGAAATATTTCTCAACAATCCTGGCTTTTATCAAGGATTGCTCTTTTTGTTCATTGAAAAAAGAGGTTCCAGTCATAAACGATAGTGAGTGATAAGGCAATGCTTGAAAAGCGTTGCCCACTATGTTAAGCGATCTCTTTTGTCAATGTCATTAGGCAAAGGAAAAAAGCTATTCCTAACTTCACGTACTGTTCGGCTTAGCTATGTTGCGGCTCTAAAGTAAGATAACTGCTAGATGTGAAGGTCAAGCAAGTTGCTGTACCGAGTCACTGCAATTTGATCGTTGAGGTTATATTGAACCTATCGAGTTCAACCTTTAGCTGGCTTCATCTCCCGTTTGAGTTAGTAGTATTGGGACATCGAGTATTTTATTGAGTTTACGACATCTTTAAAGAATAATTTTGAAGCTGCTCTTAAGATTTCGCAGTAATACAGGTGTAAATGAAATATTATTTCTATTGATTCAGGTTGCCCAGTACCAGCAATTCAACACTAAGACGTAGTGGACAGAATGAATTTCTCTGTTTGGACAACCCTACTTTTAGCTAAGCGTTACTGGATGCCAAGTTCGTGCCTGCTTTGTTTGAGTTTTTCCCAGAGTGCGTTGATTTGCTCATATGCTTCAAGCGATGAAATCTTGCCTGATGTTTCGAGGCAACTGAGAAATGTAACGCGTTGTGCAAACTCTTGGAGATTTGCATTGAACACAAGATTTTCCAGCTTGAGATCACCATGATAGCTGGCGCGAGGATACAGAAATCTCGTTTTATCCATTGTCTTAAACCTCATGCATTGTTCTAATTGAAAATGGGTTTCAAACGATCGCCACAACCCACTCAACACCTTCAGATGCGACAAAGACTTGGGAGGGCTGGACGTGTTAACAGCCCTCGATTTAAGTCATGCCAAAAAAGTGCTAGCTAGGCGGCTAGTCGATCGCCGGAAGTCGATTCGCCAATAATGTATCGGCGGTTGAATCTGGAGTTTTTTTACGACTCATTGCACGATCGCCTCTGATTTCAGTCGCGAAATGTGAGGGCGATCGCAATGGGTGGTTCATCTCCTGCTGTGTCATCGTCCGTCAACTCAAAGAAAAGCAGGAGTGTTTGCCGACTAAAGCTCTGACAGAGAGCCATTGTAAGAAAGCGGCGACAAGGGCTGGACGACCTCAGCTAATGAATCGTTAGCTGGGGAAATTACCTAGTCAGTCCCATAACGAGACTTATGCAGCAGATTGACGAGACTGGGAGCCGATTAATACCAAGACTAAATAGCAAACGTCCGATATATTTTCTGTGGAATGCTGGATCCGAAAGCATTTCACAGAAAATATAAATGGTTTTTCTTATCCGGATTTCGTATGAAAAATGAATTCTATGTGCCCAAGATTCAGTTTTCGTTTGCAGGGGGAAAGCGATCGCCTTTCTATGCACCTTCTATTCCAAGTCACGAGGCACAGATTTGGTACACAGTTGGTACATATAGCGCTATGCGCGTTAGTTAAGTACGGTTGTGTGGGGCGCGCCGCGCCCCACACAACCGTTGCTGTGCTTAATGCGGTTGCACACCGCTATAAGTTGGCAGGTGCAATTAAACCTAAAACTCTAAAAACCTGTGCCGCCCGCAGCGCGGGCGGCACAGGTTTTTAGAGTTTGGTTTTTCATCGTGCCGAGCTACTTAGTAAGAAAACCGCACCTACGACTTGCAACGTGGGTGCGGCTTAAGCAGCAATTATCAGAGCATTTAATTGGCGAAGCTGAAATTAACCCACGAACGCTTTGCGGGGTTCAGAAACACCGCTGGACTCGGTTCCTTTCAGGTAGGCCAGCATAGTGTCGGCATCGGAAACCTCAAAGGGGTCGGTGGGGCAGTTGTCTGAGAAATCTGGCTCGACAAACATTTTCTCTACATTGCCGTCGTCAACCAGCATGGAATAGCGCCAGGAGCGCATGCCAAAGCCGAGGTTGGACTTTTCGACCAGCATCCCCATCTTGCGAGTGAATTCGCCATTGCCATCGGGTAGCAAGAAGACGTTCTCAGCCCCTTGCTGCTTGCCCCACTGGAACATCACAAATGCATCGTTCACGGAGACGCAAATGATTTGATCGACCCCCAAGGACTTGAACTCTTCGTAGAGTTCTTCATAACGAGGCAGATGGTTGGAGGAGCAGGTAGGAGTAAAGGCTCCAGGCAACGAAAACACAATCACGCGCTTGCCACCGAAGATCTCTTGCGTGGTGCGGTCTTGCCAGCGATAAGGGTTAGGACCTGCCACGGACTCATCCCGCACACGGGTCTTAAAGACAACGTCAGGTACACGCTGGGTTACAGCCATATTGGATACCTCTAGATAGGTTTTGAACGATAGTCAATGAACAAGCGGAAAAATCAATGCGATCGGATCGATTCGGATCGGCAGATTGCTGTTGACGTCAGCAACCGTTTGGTAATCAATCGTCATCAGCGGACGACCGCAACTTCAACCTATTATAACCACAAGTCGGAATGATTCCGAGTTAAGATCAGATAAAATCTAAAATTTTTTTGTTTTCTTGGAGCACTCTAAGGGTAGAGTGCATCTCAATCTATCAATGTTATGGTATAGGAGACTGGGTCTGACAAACCGACCAGTTTTGGTAATTGGATAATCGATAGCAGGATGAAGCAGCAAGCCAGTGAAATTGTTCAAATCTTGAAGCAACGAGGGTTGCGAGTAACGCCTCAGCGATTTGCCGTATACGCAAACTTGCGATCGCGCACTGACCATCCAACGGTGGAAAGCTTGCTCATCGACATCAATGCCGAGGCTCCGACTGCCTCTCAGGCGACGGTCTACAGCGCCCTCCAAGCTCTGCGTGATGCGAGGCTGGTGCGCGAAGTGTTGCTGGAAGAAGGTGTCGTTCGCTACGACGCCAATGTGGCCGCGCATCACCACTTTCGCTGTCGCTGCTGCGGCACCATTGAAGATATTCCTTGGGAATCGTTTCAGGACATGAGTATGGGCAGCCTGCGCTCGGGGCTCAAGCCAGAAAACTATGAGGTGACGGTGAGCGGGGTGTGCGATCGCTGCTCTGCAACCTCGCCCATCCAGGCGTAATTAAATCATCCTTAGATTCTGCAAACCCGTTCCGATGAATCAGGTGTCGCTTCTCATCATCAGCGGCCCTGCAGAATCTAGGGGATCGTCGGGAGCATCCAAGGTAATCAGATACTGAGCGGGATCGGCGCTACAGCCTCGTGCTGGCGCTATCCACTCGGCTGTTCCTGTAGCGGTTTGCTGAAACTGACCGCAATATTGCGGCGGTGCCGCCTCTTGAGCGACTGCCCACAAACGATAAACCTGATCCTCCGTCAAAGCAGGCAGATTCCTGGCAATCAGCACCATCTGTGTTTCTCCAGGAACCGTGACAAGATAGCCATTGGAACGGCTGGCTTGCCCTGCCCCAACCAGGCTATGTACCCTCGCACCGGGCTCTTGCAACGACGCCATGACTGTAGACATCTCCTGCATTTGTCTACGGAGCTGTTCGAGTTCAGCGCGATTTTGTTCCAGTTCTTGTTGGACTCGGGCTGTTTCTTGGTTTTGTTGGCGCAACTGATAATTATCAACGCTTAGGGCCACGAGCCCCAGCGCTGCGATCGGTCCAAGTAGCCACCCCCAGGGCAATGTTCTCTGGGTTGGTGAATCGGAGGCTTCCGGTGGGGTCGCTTCGTCCTTCGGCAGAGAGAGGGAAATAGGACCCTGGGCTTGAGCGGCACGCAGCAATCTTGCCTGCCCCAGGGCACTCGGTTCCTGGACAGGAAGCGTATAAGGCAACAACGATAGGCTCTCTTGCAAAGCAGCAACCTCGGCGGCTAGCTCTGGATTGTTGGCAAGCTGGCGTTCGAAAGCATCGGTTTCATCTGCACTGAGATAGCCCAGTACATAGTCTTCGAGCAGTTCTTGCCAGTCGTCGGGGGACGGGTGGTCGTGTGGGTTTGAGTGAGTCATGGCAAAAGGGTCAGAGCGAGTGCTTTAGAGCATGGCGCAATTTTCGAAGCCCCAGGCGGATGCGAGATTTAACTGTGCCGACAGGAATATTCAGTCGTTCCGCAATTTCGGATCGGCTCAGTCCTTCGTAGTAAGCGATCTCAACGACGGTGCGTTCGGCCTCCGAGAGTTCTGCCAGGGCAGTTCGGATGAGGTTCGATCGCTCCTCCATTGAAACGCTATCCAGGGGATTAGTTTGTCGTCCTTCTTGCAGCATGACCGACTGCCAGCGCTGAAGAAACCGATTGTGAGAACTGCGCGATCGCAACCGATCTAGCGCATTTGATCGCGCCATCACCACCAAAAAGTTGCTCAGAGAGCCTCTGTCCGGCTGATAGAGGTGCGGACGATTCCACAATTTTAAGAATGTTTCCTGTGTCACATCCTCGGCTTCTTCAGGAAAACGAAGGCTTCGCAACGCCAACCGATAAATCAAACTGGCGTAGCGATCGTAGAGCAGCCTGAGTGCGTCCATCTGGTGGGCTTCGATGGCACGAAACAGGTCAAGGTCAGTCGAAAGAGAAGTAACCGTCAGCTTAGACATTGCAGAAACTAAATGCCACGTCGTCGGAATGTCTGCGGGTGAAGTCACAGAGCAGATGGGGGCAAGGAATTGACTCAACGGCATCTCAACCGAAGGGTTCGGTTTGACGATGGCGATAGGAATCGCTCCAATTGTGCTTTGTGCGGTCATTGCCCGTAACGTTGCCAATCATTCCAAGACCTGAAGCGATTGGGCGCAACAGAAGACCTTCCACTTGTACCTCAACTTCATCTGCATTCATTGTGCCTGTCGATTCCCGCTTTCGATTCCCAGCTTTCAGTTCGCGCATATAGGGTATACGGACGTCGGTATCATTTGGATCAAAATTTTTGGATCAAACTTTTCGGGCTCGGTTTGCCAGATCTGGGCAAGGGAAGCTGTCGGGAAGCGTTATTCCAGGTCGTTAAGCACGCACGACCGATCATTTTTTGAGACCTCGGCACTACTGATTTCCAAAAAATGATCGGGATTTGGTTTTCATAGAATTGATATTATGTCCCGGAAACGTGAATGTCTCGAACCAGCACCAATGGGGAGCGATCGCAATAGAAATACAATACCATCCACTATTTCGGCTTAATTTAATGTCTAAAAATTAAAATTGTTGAGAAGAAATCGTAAAAAAAATTGATCCAATTGGCGCCTAGCTGCGTATCAACGAGTGAAATATGCAAAGCGTGTTCAGTTTAAGAAAATAATCAGAACATCAGTCAAGGCATCTAATTCTCTTTCGATAGTTCGGAGTAGAGGATTTAAGACTGACGAGCCTAGTCGACAACATTCACAGCCTGGATTGTCAACATTCAGATCTAAGATTGGGCATATATTCCTGGCCTTCCTGGAACCCGAGCTTGTGTCAAATACTGTCTGAAGCCTTGAAATTTCAGTCGATCTGCAAGTTTATCCAAGCTATTTTGACATGCAGACTTTAAAGGATATAGCTGACCCAAAAACTATGGGTTTTGCTAACTTGGACTGCACATTTTTTTTGAGATAGATGATGTCAACCTTCACTCAAAATTCTGAAATAACTGAGGAGTTAAGGCTCTACCCAGCTCATTGATTCTAATCCGTTATTTGAATTTATTTTCTGTTTGATTCTGTGCTGATAGTTCGCTTTGTATACAGTGTGCTGATCTCGTTCATTTAATAACTAACAACTGTTGAGAGGTATCAATCATGGATGAGGAAAATATGATGCAGGTTATCGAGGTAACAGAAGCGGCGCAACTGGTGTTTGCTGGAAGTGGAGGCGCTGTCATCAATGCTGTAGATAGTGACGGCTCCAATCGTATTGATGCGGGCTCTGGCAATGACACGGTGTTGACCGGAGCGGGCGATCGCATTTTCGGCGGAACTGGAGACGATCGCTTCTTCATTCAAACGGGCGGCAATAACCGCATCACTGGAGGAGCAGGAGCCGACCAGTTTTGGATTGCTAACAATGGCACGGTTCCCATCACTCCCAATCGCGTTACAGACTTCACACCTGGCGAAGATGTATTGGGGCTGGAAGGATTTGGCACAGATTTTTCCGCTGTGGCGATCGCGCAACAGGGCGCTGATACAGCCGTTTCCGTGGATGGGCAAGCCCTAGCTATTCTGGAAGGTGTGGAGGCAAGCGACCTCTCCGAGGCAAACTTTGCCCTCGTGGACGAAGGAGCAAATGGGGAACCCGATCTGGCAGCTCTGCCTGCGGCGACTCCTGCCCCGGCATTTGACACCCTCACTGGAATTCCGTTTGAGGTCACAGGAGAGGGACAGCAGTTCGCATTTGGCTCTGCTGACGATTTGATTGATGCATCCGGAGATACAGGTGCCAATCTGCTTCGAGGGCGCTTCGGTAACGACACCTTCATTTTGGGGAGACGCGATCGCATTGTCGGCGGCGGTGGCGATGATCGCTTCTTTGCCTCCGTAGGTGGCAATAATCGGATTGCGGGCAATGCTGGTGCTGACCAATTCTGGATTGCTGTCAGTGACACACCCAATCGGCGCAATATCATTCGCGACTTCACCGATGGGCAGGATGTTATCGGCATTGCAGGGTTGGGCATCACGTTTGGCGATTTGGCTATTCAGCAACTCAGCGGCAACCGGACGCGCATTGGTCTGAACGGTGGCGTGTTAGCCATTCTCCAAAATACCGAGGCGAGCAGCCTAACAGCGGCGGATTTTGCCATCGTTTGATGAGCTGGCTGCTGATTTCCCTGTCTTCTGAAGTCAGCAACCCTAGCTATCGACCAGGGCGATCGCTATGCCGAGCCGAGTCCCTCACTGAATCTTTTGTTGAGCCGGACTCCAACGCGATCGCCCGCGTCGTACTTCACTCGTCGGGGATAGCACCATAGACTTACGCATTGTGATTAGGTCAGATCATTGTTTGAAAGCCTCGCACCCTTCTCAGAAAGAATCATCCTCTCAACCAGCAACACCCGACTATGAGCTTTCCCGAAACCGCTGGAGCAGGGTGGGCGAATGGTTATGAGCTTTCCCGAAACCGCTGGAGCAGGGTGGGCGAATGGTTATGAGCTTTCCCGAAACCGCTGGAGCAGGGTGGGTAAATGGTTATGAGCTTTCCCGAAATCGCTGGAGCAGGGTGGGCAAATAGTCAAAGCCATCAACGCCGATTTGGGCAATCAGGTCGCCGCGCCGTTGGCTGAGTTGGCGATCGAATGCCTCGGCTCCCAGTTGTCCTTGCAAAATAGCCAGCAGTGCCGCTGCTTGTCGCCAGGTGGTATTGCCCCGCTGTTCCAAGACATACATGCCCAGCGCCCCGTGATAAAGTGCGCCATCAATATCCTGGAGGGCATAGCAAGCTTCGCCAAGGTAGGAGTGGGCAATACCCTGACGATCACGATCGCCCATCTTCTGCCATGCCAATAAACCCCGCTCCAACACTGGACGCGCTTCATTAGGGCGATCGAGCAGCATGGAAGCAACCCCTAACCCCAGCGAGACCAAGGCTTGACTGGGCAAGTCGGAAAATTGGAATTTCTCAAACATACCCTGAGCGGCGTTAAGGCTAGAGAGTGCATTTTCTAAGGTTTCTGCTGTTACCGCCTCTTGCTGGTGGCGTTGTGTCATTACCTCACCATAGCCCAGGCTCACCAAGGCATTCGCTTCACCCAGGCGATCGCCCTCCTGGCGGGCTAGAATCAGCGCCAGTCTGGCCGGAGCCATGGCCTGCTCGTAGTTATTGCTATCGATATGTAACCGACTGAGGTGGTTCAAGTTGGCCACTTCGCAGCGGCGATCGCCCACTTGCCGCGACAGCTCTAGGGCTTGCTCGTGCAGGGCGATCGCCTCCCGCGCCTGCCCCATCAATCGCTGAGAATAGGCCAAAACTGTCAGGATGCGTGCCTTTTCCTGTACATTTTCCACACTCTTGAGGGGTTGGTCGAGATAGGCCAGAGTCTGGCGAAACCCCGTTCCAGAAAAGGAGGCAAACACACCGCCGTACAGCGGGAAATTATCCCGTTGGGCAAAGGTGCGCAAAATCTGGAGCGTGATTTGGAACGATGCCTGGGCAAAGGCCAAACGATTCTCGCGCCGCTCCTCTGAGGACTCTCCCGCTGCGGCCTCAAGCTGTCGAAAGCCGCTACTCAACTCACTCCAGATCACGGCAAAGCTCATGAAGGTCGCGCTTGATAGATGCCGCCCCGCTTGGATATTGAGGGGCTGGTTGTCAAACCAGTTCACCAGCCCGCCCTGTAAGCCCCGCAACACCACCGCCAGCTCGACCCAATCGCTGTAGTCCAACCCAGACCAATTGGTCACGGCCTCAGATGCGGGTTTGTTAGCGGCCTGGAAGGAAAAGAAATGGGTGAGAAACGGGCGCGGAACCTTTTGTGCCCAAAGTTTCCAGGGGCCAGCTTGGGTCTGAGTTTCAGTGCCAAAGCCAACGGAGCGGTTGGTCTGGTAAATCCAACTAACGATGTCACCTTCGAGGGCTTGGAAGGAGCGAATACCATGCTCTAAGCCCGACGCGAACTGGCAGAGAATTGCGGCTTCGGTGGTATCGGAGGCCCGGTCGGCGTTTTGCCGCAATGCCTGGGCGAGTTGGCGCAAATGGCTTTGGTTGAAGGCAATCGTTTGATTTGGATCCAGCGCTTGGGTTAGGAATGTGAGGCGATCGCTCGGTTCTGCCCGCAGGATTTGTTGCACAGCCGTTGCACAAGCATCCGTCGCTTGCCGTTGCTGTTGTCCCCGCTCCCAGGCACTTTTCAGCTTCTTGAGCGCCCGGAGTTTGCGGGTGGCTTTGGCTTGTTTCAGTTCGTCATCTTCGTGATCAACGGTATTTTTTAGGGTCGTCATCCGACTTTCCAGGTTGCGCTCAAATAATTCCCCAGTGCCTGCTTCGATGCGATCGCTTAATAACCTTTCTAACTGCCCCTCTGACTGGATCTTGCCAGCCAGGGTATCGGCTATCACTTGATCCAGAAAGTCGGCATAGCGATCGCTCATCGGCCCATTCCTTCAACCAAACATCACTTCCGTATTCTACAAACCCTGGCTGATGCGGGGCGAGGAATGCATATTTCGAGTTTTGAACATTGCGTTATGTATCGAAAATCGGGTGTTGCTGGCTAAAGGTATGATTTTTTCCGAGAAGCGGCGTATCTACGCCGCTTCTCGGAAAAAATCATACTCGGATTCTGCAACCCCGAAAATCGTTGTCCTTGATCGCATCGATGCAGCCATGTCAATAAACTCCAAAGGCATAAAGGCACAAAGACACAAAGAGATTCCTCCGTGTCCTCCGCATCTCTATAGTGATATCAAATCCGGTTAAACAGCCGTAAAACCCAACTAT
>JADEXA010000060.1 GCA_015207365.1 Vacuolonema iberomarrocanum LEGE 07170 | reverse complement strand
AGGGGACAACACGGTATCAATCGGTGGATGGGGTAACGTTCCGCCTAAACCCTATAAGCCCACTATCTGTTTGCGCATCCTTCTCGCGTTAGAAAACGAAGACCCGACGCTAAACAAATACGGCGCGGCGCGCCCCACACAACCGTACTTAACTAACGCGCATAGCGCTATACTTCAAATTCTTTAAATGGTTACGGGTGACTCTACATAGATCGTCGGTTCTTGTACCGTAAATTTAATTCCGAAAGTATTAAGCTGCTCAGCAACTTTTTCCCTTGCTAATTCCAATAACCGCTTGCGAAGCTGAATCGAATCTTCATTAGAACCTAAGATAAAGAAGGTTACTCGGGCGCGAGTTTGTTCGGAATGCCCATTGTATTCTGGGGTAACAAAAGAGATACTCGTGCTGCCGGGATCAATGCCAAATAGAGATTCTGTACTACGCGTTAAGACTTGTTTGACCAGGGCAGCGTCTTGTTCATTCAAGGGCTTTAAAAAGTCGAGATATAGCATCACCATTACTTTTTTGCCCCGCGTCACGTTTTCAATATCCATATTGGCTAGGGTGTTATTTGGAATAATGACGAGTGTGCTTTTGGCTGAGGTTCGCAGCTTTGTAGATCGCAAACCAATCGATTCCACACGTCCGTAAACGTCATTTGCATGAGGATTAAGGCTAACCCGGATATAGTCTCCTGGAACAAAGGGGCGATCAAGATACAAAACGATAGTACTGAGGAGCTGCTCCAAGATCTTTTGCGCCGCAAAGGCGATCGCCAATCCCCCAATCCCCAAACTTGCCATTAACCCAATTAAATTGAAGTTTTGGCTTTGGGCAAACGCTAATACGGCAATAAAACCGATCAATACATTAACGAGTGTTTCTACAACGAGTAATAGCTCATCGACTTCGAGGTTCAACCGCCGCAGGAGATCAATTCCATAAAATCGCATGAACTGGCGAAAGATGCGTGATGCCAACCATGCCATGCTAATGATGACGCCCAAATCCACAAAGGGTCTGAGAAATGCATGCAGGCTCGGATAGTCTTCTCGCAACCAAACCAAAGACAGGGACACCAACAGAAATGTTCCTGCAACTCTAAATGCTCCTCGAATGGATTGCACTAACTGTTCATAGAGCGTTATGACTTGACCCTTCGAAAACTGCTTGACAATCAGCCAAACCAAAGTCGGGGTGTAACGTCCTAATAAGATTGCCAGCAACACTGACACCAGAAAAACAGCGACTCTCGGAATTTCTGGCAAACCTGGGAATTCAAGTTGTAGTGTGTTTAATACGTCTTCAACATGCATTTGATCAGCCTAAATGGTGATTGGAGAATCTACATAGATAGTCGGTGCTTCGATATCAAATGCAATTCCATACTCCTTGAGCTGTTGGGTAAGATTTTGATTGGCAACATCCAAAAGCTGGCGTCGAATATTCATTGATAAATCTCCCGAACCCAGAATGAAAAATGTAATTTGAGCCTGTGTATTCTGGGATGATTGATCTTCGCGGAAAAGAATATCCGTGCTCCGGGGATCGATCCCAGATACATCTTGGGTACTGTCTAGAACAACCTGGCGAATGAGAGCCTGTTCTTCTTCCGAAATTTGACGCTGAAAATTCAGGTAAAGTAGCGCCATGACTTTCTTTGCCCCGGTGAAGTTTTCTACCGTTGCTTGCACGATCGCATTGTTGGGGACGATTGCCAGAGTTCCTTTCCCAGAGGTACGGATTTTAGTGGAACGTAAGCCAACGGATTCTACCCGCCCATAGGTTCCATCGGGTAGGCCAATATAATCATCAATATTGAAGGGGCGGTCGATGTAGATTACGAGGCCACCGACCAGTTGTTCCAATACTTTTTGGGCAGCAAAAGCGATCGCGATTCCTCCCACGCCCAAACTGGCAATTACGCCAAAAACATTGAAGTGATGGGTTTGACCATACAGAATAATGAGGATAATAACGATCGCAAAATTTGCAAAAAACTTTGCTAAAACTAGAAACTCGCTATTAATTTTGCGTCCGCCTTTTGCCGCAGCATCCAAGGCATAGGTATCAAAATATTCCTTGAATAATCGTGACCCCAACCAGCCCAAGACTAGTGTCAAAGATAGTGTCAAAGTCGTTTCTATCTGAGAGTACCAGGGATATTGGAGAAATAATTTTAGAAAGAACCAAAGGAAAATATCGAGTAAGCCAAGGGTAATGACAATACCTAGAAGCTTACGCTGTGGTGCAATGACCTTGCGATAGATTTCCTGAAGTTTGGGAGAAGAGAGATAAATAACGCTCCAATTGATGAGCCATGCGCCCAGCTGCCCTAAAATGAGCGTCCCAGCGATTGTGGCCAAAACAAATAAGCCCGATTCCAGCGCGAAGTTTCCTCGCAATAGGTCTAGCATGAGGCGATTACATCTATCTAAGCCTGAGATATCATTCGCTCAGCAAAATTGCTCATGAATCTAAACACTGCGTTTGATCTGAAGCTAACTCAGCTGAGCCGATGACATCTATAGGTTAGACCAAATGCCAGTTTTAGACTATTACAGAATTGCGTAGATCTTGTCTTCAGCTCCTCAGTTAGAGTCTGTACTTAGAATGTCAGCCAGTGTGGGGAAGTGGCTATTTCTGAGGTGGAACAAAGCTGCTCCAAATTGCAAGAAGAACTTATCGAGAGGAATGCTCTTTTTGGCTTGTCAATGTATGTACAAAGTCTGGATGTTCATCGGAGGCCAATCCTTGCTGGAGCACCGCGAGAACGTCCTGCATATCACCTCTTAGCATGGCTGCCCCATCCAACCACAATCCTGGAAAAATCTGACTACAAATCACGCCGCTCTCGTTTGCGGCTAAGGAAACATAATCTTCTGCGAGTTCCGCCTTTTTGAGAGGCATGGCGGCATAGCACTGTTCGAATTCTGAACGGGTGAGGCGATCGCCACTCTGTCGTGGGGGTAGTTGGTTGGGGTGGACGCGCGATCGCGCTTTTGGGGGATCAACCATTCGGGTCGCTAAATAAATTAGGATCTCGTTAACTAAATTTTAGGGCGATGTGTTTTGCATTTGTGCTTTGAATATCCTTACGACAAAGACCCACAGGACTTATGCAAAACTTGCGTCATCCTGAGTGAATTCGTTGATGGTGTGGCCGCGATGCGGCCACACCATCAACAAAATGCGTAAGTCCTGACATACACAAAAAAATATGTCATTACTGGGAAAGCATGATACAAATGTGGTTTTCAGTAGGACAGTTTGAGATTCAAACACTAGATGTAGGATTCTCTCGAAAATACTGGCTATTTCGCTGAATAGTTAGTAAATTTGTATTGCCTGCAAAAATCTTCTTTGTTCGCTGCATCGCCTGACTGAAATCTCGCTACCCGTTCTACGCCTCTACGCCCTCGGAAACTGCTCTGTGCATATTAAGCGCGTCGAACTTTCCCATTTTAAGTCCTTTGGTGGCACGACCCAGGTACCCCTCTTGCCTGGGTTTACGGTCATATCTGGGCCGAATGGGTCGGGGAAATCCAATATTCTTGATGCTTTGCTGTTTGCGTTGGGTTTGTCCGGATCTAAGGGGATGCGTGCCGATCGCCTGCCGGACTTGGTGAACCAAAATGTGTCTGGGCGGGGGCGATCGACCGTAGAAGCGAGTGTCACCGTTACCTTTGCGCTGGAAGCCGAAGAATTGGGGTTGATGCAGCCAGAGGACGAGGACGGAGCGGTACCGGCATCTAATGGGAGCACAACGAATGGGAATGGCCACAGGGCCAACGGCTCGAGCGGCAACGGACATGCAAAAGTCGAACCTCTGGAACAGTCGGTGCTTGCGCCCATTTCACCGTTTAATGAATGGACGGTAACGCGGAAGCTCCGAGTAACGCAGCAGGGCACTTACACCTCCCACTACTTTATTAATGGTGAATCCTGCACCCTGACCCAGTTGCATGAGCAGTTGCATCGCTTTCGGATTTACCCCGAAGGCTACAACGTTGTGCTGCAGGGGGATGTCACCAGCATCATTTCGATGAACCCGCGAGAGCGACGGGAGATCATCGACGAGTTGGCTGGGGTGGCATCGTTTGATCGGAAGATCCACCAAGCTCGGCAAAAGCTAGACACGGTGCGGGAGCATGAGGAAAAGTTTCAGATCGTGGAGCGGGAGCTAACGGCTCAGCGCGATCGCCTGGCGCAAGATCGCATCAAAGCAGAAAAGTACCAGAAGCTCCGCAATGAGTTTCAGACGAAAACCCAGTGGGAAGCAGTGCTGGCATGGCGCGATCAAGCGCAACAGGTAACGGAGCTGGAGCAGAAGATTGCCGGGGGCGATCGCCAGCTTGCTGAAATCGCAGAGCAGTTGCAGGAAATGCAGGCTCAGATTCGTGCGGCTGAGGGTCGACTGGAAGCCTGCAATACCCAGGTCAAGGCACTGGGGGAAGAAGAGCATCTGAAGGTGCAATCGAATCTGGCAACCCAGGAAGCAGAACTGCGGCAGCTTCAGCGCCAAGAAGAAGGGCTGAAACAGCAAAACCGAGAGCTGACCCAACAGCTCCAACGCATTCAGCAGGATATTCAGGAAACGACGCAGGAACTCGAACAGGTCGAATTGCAGCGCTATCCGCTGGAGGCTCATGAGCTGACGGATTTGCGGGAGCACCACGATCGCGCCCAAGAGACCCTGAACACGAGCCGCGATCGCGCCAACACCATTGCTGCCACTGCCGAAGCCTGGGTGCAGGAGCAAGCAGAATTGCACCGCCAGATTGATTCCTTGCTGAATACGCTGGAACCCCAACGCACGGAGCAAGCACGGCTGCAAGAGCGGTTGACCCAATTGCAGCAAAAGATTCAGGAAAATAACGAGGCGTTGGCGGCGATCGCCCAATCCGTTCAAGAGCAAGAAGCGGAGAATGCCACCGTTCAAACCCAGCGCGACCAGGCCGAGGCGCAGATCCAGGCGATCGCTGCGACGGTGGCCCAGGCCGAGGAGGAGCTGCAAATTCAGCAGGAAACCCAGACTCGACTGCAGCAAGAGCAACGAGACAAGCAGCGCCAACTGGATAAGCTAGAAGCCCAGGCTCAGGCGGTGCAGGATGCTCAGGGAACGGGAGCCGCTCAGGTGATTTTGCAAATGGGCATTCCCGGCGTATGCGGGCTGGTGGCGCAGTTGGGGCGGGTTGAGTCAGAGTACCAACTGGCACTAGAAATTGCCGCGGGGGGGCGGTTGGGCAACATTGTGGTGGAAGACGATGGGGTCGCATCTGCGGCGATCGCCCTCCTGAAAGAACGACGCGCTGGACGGGCTACGTTTTTGCCCCTAACCAAAATCCGTCCACCGAAAACCAAGAGCTTTCCCAATTGGCAGCGCCCCAATGGGTTCATCGATTACGCTGTGAATTTGCTGGAATGCGACGATCGCTATCGCTCGGTATTTGCCTATGTTTTTGGGAGCACGGCGGTGTTCCAAAGCCTAGATGCCGCGCGCGCTCACATGGGGCAATTTCGCATGGTGACGCTGGATGGTGAATTGCTGGAGGCCAGCGGGGCTATGACTGGGGGGAGTATTTCCCAGCGACGCGGGGGCTTGCGGTTTGGTACGGTGCAACCCGGAGAATCGTCAGAGGCGGCGGCGTTGCGCGATCGCCTCCAGGAAATTGAGCGCATCCTTGATCATTGTGAAGGGGCGATCGCCCGCGCCATGGTGCAGGTCAAAACCCAATCCGAGGCACTGGTAGAACGTCGCCAACAGCACCGGGAAGCGGAATTGCAGGGGCGGCAACTACAAAATCAACTGGCTAGCCTGGTGGCTCAGGAAGGGCAAACGCGGACTCAGCAAACCCAGTTTGCACAGGAACTGGCAACGGCTCAGGAGCGTTTGCAAACCCTGGAACGCGACATTCCTGCTCTGGAAGCGGAGTTGCAGCAAAAACGGCAAACCCTGGCGGCCATGGAAGCCTCGCAAACCCATAGTGAATGGCAACAGATCCAGGGCACCATCCGCCAGCAGGAACAGGCGTTGAACGATCGCCAGCTTGCCCTCCGCACCGCCGAGGAGCAGCTCCAAGCCTTGAGCAATCAGCAGCAGCGGCTCCAAGAGCGCCTAACCCAGCGTCAGCAAGCCCAGCAGGATTGCCGCGATCAGCAAACCCAACAGGTGAATCAGCAAACGACGCTCAACCAACAACAACAGGGCATTGAGCAACAGATACGGCAATTGCGGGAGGCGCTAGCGGCACTCGATCAGCGGCTCAACTCCGCTAAGCAGGAGCGCGATCGCACCGAGCGGGATTTGCGCGATCGCCAGCACGCTCACCAACAACAAGAATGGCAGCGCGATCGTCTGCAAACGACCCAGCAAGAGCGCCGCGCCACCCTTCAAACCCTGCGGCAGGAACTGGCCGACAAGCAAGCCGAGCTACCCGATCCTTTGCCGGAGTTGCCGGAGACGGTGACCGACCTAGCAAAAGTGCAGTCAGAATTGCGATCGCTCCAGCGCCGCATGGAAGCGATGGAACCCGTCAACATGCTGGCTCTCGAGGAGCACGAGCGCACTCAAGCTCGGCTTGACGAACTCAGCCAGAAATTAACCACCTTGCAAGAGGAGCGCACCGAACTGTTGCTTCGCATCGAGAACTTCACCACCCTGCGCCAGCGAGCCTTCAAAGAAGCCTTCGATGCGGTCAATTCCAACTTCGAAGCAATTTTTGCCCAACTCTCTGACGGAGATGGCCACCTGCAACTGGATGACCCCAATGATCCCTTTGCCAGCGGGTTAAACCTCGTTGCCCACCCCAAGGGCAAACCCGTCCGCCGCCTTGCCTCGATGTCGGGGGGCGAAAAGTCCCTCACCGCCCTTAGCTTTATCTTTGCGCTCCAGCGCTATCGCCCCTCGCCCTTCTACGCTTTCGATGAGGTTGATATGTTCCTTGACGGGGCAAATGTAGAGCGGTTGGCTAGAATGATTAAACATCAGGCTCAGCAAGCGCAATTCATTGTTGTCAGCTTGCGTCGTCCGATGATTGAATCTGCCGATCGCACCATTGGCGTCACCCAGGCGAGAGGAGCTTACACGCAAGTTTTGGGGCTGGATTTGCAAACTCAGTCTGGGTGATAGTGTCACATCGGATCGAATCCGCATCCGTTAATATAGAATACTGGCCTAATATTAAAAAAGCGTAAGATTTGATCTTACCGACCTGACATCAGGACTCAGACATGACCTCCGAACAAATTCGCCTACGCTCTGAACTACTTGGAACACAGATTATCACGCGCGACTCAGGCAAACGTCTGGGCGTTGTAAGCCAACTTTGGGTTGATGTCGATCGCTGGCAAGTCGTAGCGTTTGGGGTTCGGGAAAATATCCTATCTGGGGTTGTCTCCGGGATTCAGGAAACCATGATGCTGGACAACATCCGACAGATTGGTGATGTCATGCTGGTCGAAGACGATGCAGAGTTTGCCGACAACTTCAACCCCGAAGCCTATAGCAGCCTCATCGGCAGCGAAGTCATTACCGAAAATGGCGAAATGCTAGGACGGGTACGGGGTTTCAAATTTGACCCAGACGACGGAGCCTTGCTCTCCATCGTCATCGCTTCGGTGGGTCTGCCTTTTATCCCCGAGCAAGTGGTCAGCACCTATGAGCTGTCGATTGACGAAGTTGTGAGCGTTGGCCCCGATCGCCTCATTGTCTTCGAAGGTTCAGAACAAAAGCTGGTACAAATCAGCGTTGGTTTGTTAGAGCGTGTCGGTATCGGTCGTCCGCCCTGGGAGCGCGATTTGGAAGACGAGTACATCATGCCCACGGCGGTTTCTAATCAACTTGGTACAGGGGTGCGGACATCGGCAGAACCGAGCCGAGCCCGCGAAACCTGGGATGACGATACCTGGGAAGAACCCCAACCCATGCGTCGCCCAATTCGTGAGCCTTTGCGCCAGCCGGAGCCAGAGTACGAATATGAAGAAGAAAACTGGCAAGAGGCCCCCCCCGCCCGCTACGAGCGCCGGATGCCCGAGCCCACGCCCGAGCCCGTTTACGACGACACCCTAGACGAAAATGTCTGGGAGGATGACGAAAATCCTCAGCCCTATCGTGCGCCTCAGGTCAATATTCCCGAACGTCGCAAGGTCGTTGAGTACGAGGAAGAAGCCGACTACTCCGATTACTAACAATGGCTCGAGCTGTTCTTGTCGGATGCCGCGCGCAACATAGCGCCGCTATGGATGCTTCGAATCCAACCGTTCAGATTTAAGCAACACTCGGGTTATAAGATTCAGACATCGCCCAGATTGAGCGAGGAACGATAGTGACAAAACAGGGACGCTTGATTGTCTTTGAAGGGGGCGAAGGGGCAGGCAAGACAACCCAGTTACGACGATCGCACGACTGGCTTCAAGCCAGTGACCTCGGCCAGCAGTTGCAGGCAAGCGGGCGGGTTACGGCTGTCATGCTCACCCGCGAGCCGGGTGGAACTGATGTTTGTCGGGAAATTCGGGAGTTACTGCTCCACCCCAAAAGTATAGAAGAGGAGATTTGCGATCGCACTGAACTGCTCCTCTACGCTGCTGACCGAGCCCAGCATATAGATGCCTATCTGAAGCCTTATCTGGAACAGGGTGCCTTGATTTTGTGCGATCGCTTCACCGATTCCACCGTTGCTTACCAGGGCTATGGCCGGGGACTCGACCTCCCACTCATCCACCAGCTCAACCAAATTGCCACAAATGGCCTGACTAGCGATCTCACCCTTTGGTTGGACTTGGATGTAGAGGTCGGACTCTCTCGCACCCAAAAGCGGGGTGACTCCGATCGCATGGAAAAAAACGCGCTAGCTTTTCATCAGCGAGTTCGCCAAGGCTTCCAAACCCTGGCTCACGAGCATCCCCAACGCATCACCCGCATTGATGCCACCCCAGACGAAGACATGGTCTTTGACAGTATCAAGGTTACTCTGACCCAGCATCTGGCTAACTGGTACGATCTCACGGTGCATGAGTAGTCGTGCTTCTCTTCGGCCACCCTAGCGACTAAATCACCTATCCATCCTTATGAGTGGCGTTTTTGAATCGGTCATTGGTCAACCCCAGGCAATTGAATTGCTGACCTGTGCCATGCAGCGCGATCGCCTGGCTCCGGCTTATCTTTTTATGGGGCCTGCCGGGGTTGGGCGACGGCTGACGGTGGAATGCTTTGCCGCCTGGATCTTGGCCAAAGATGAAACCCAAATCCAGTTTCAGCGGATTGCCCAGCGCAACCATCCCGATTTGCTTTGGGTGGAACCGACTTATCAGCACAAAGGCAAGTTGCTAACGGTTGCGCAGGCGGAAGAAGAAGGGCTCAAGCGCAAAGCTCGGCCACAGATTCGGCTGGAGCAGATTCGTGAGATTGGGCAATTCCTCAGCCGCCCTTCTCTGGAAGCGAAGCGGGCAGTGGTGGTGCTGGAGGCGACTGAAACAATGGCCGAAGCGGCTGCCAACGGGTTGCTCAAAACCTTAGAGGAACCGGGAAATGCAACGCTGATTCTGCTAGCGCCAAATGCCGAATCGCTCCTACCAACGCTGATCTCCCGGTGTCAGCGGATTCCCTTTCGACGGCTGAGTTCGGCGGATCTGACCGTGGTGTTGCAACGCGCTGAGCACGCTGAGATTTTGCAAGCGCCGGATGTGCTGGCACTGGCTCAGGGCAGTCCGGGAGAGGCGATCGCCCACTGGCAGAAACTCCAATCCATCCCTGCCGAGCTGCTGACAGACCTATCTCACCCGCCGACCTCTTTGCGATCGGCACTGGAATATGCAGCCAAGATTAACCGCAACCTGGATACGGAATCTCAGCTATGGCTCGTGGAATATTTGCAACACCGTTACTGGCATACCCAGCGACATTCTGCCTGGCTCCACAGCCTGGAGACCGTCCGTAAGCAATTGCTGAACTACGCTCAACCGCGCCTGGTTTGGGAAGTCGCACTGATGAAAATGGTGGCGTTATGATGCTTGCCTAAGTACAGGCCAAAACATTAAAACCTTCCTAGAACCCTTTATTTTGGGTAGCGCGGGCAATGCCCGCGCTACCCAAAATAAAGGGTTCTAGGGGTTTTGTCTTGTACTCAGGAATCTCGCATCAACACCTTAAAGCTGCTTCACCATAAACACGCTATTAGGATCCTCTACGTAATCACCAAACGGAGGATGATATTCGAAGCCATACCGCAGATACAAACCACGAGCAGGGATAAAGGCAGGGAAGGAGCCTGTCTCCAGATATAGACGTTGGTAGGTACGCTGGTTAGCTTCTTTGATAATGTGCTCCAGAATCTTTGAAGCAACACCCTTGCGGCGATAGGCTCGAGCAGTTCGCATGGACTTAATCTCGCCACTGTTTGTATCCAACTCTTTCAACGCTCCACATCCAAGGAGCGCCTCGCCCTCCCACGCTGACCAAAAGGTAATGTCGGGCGATCGCAAAGCCTCTAAATCCAGTGCATGAATACTTTCAGGAGGAGTAATAGCATGCATATCGTCGAGATGCTCCTGAAGGAGATTAGCAATCTGTGAGCCGGTTAAATCATCTTCGCAAATCTGCATTGGGCTGTTCTCCAACGAGCTAAGATGCTCTAATCCCAAAACTATGCCCTGAATGCCACAAACAGAAGCGGTTGTTGGGTTTGAACGTGCTTTTGATGGCAGACGTTAAACCCAGATAGGATAGTCCACTTTCGAGTCTCATAGCGTACTCCAGATAACACCCATGCATCTGCCCATGGCGCATGCATAACAGCAGAGGTTGACGATCATAGGTATAGATCGGAAAAGTCAGCTCTGGTCTAACCATAGACAAATTCGTTAATCAAAATCAAAATTCTCAATTCTAAAATTGCCCTAACGCGTTTAGGTATTTGGAGGCTAGCGATCGCATGATGCATGGATATATTCCCCCGGAACGATTTTTTCCCTACCTCACCTGGACAGAGATTGAGGCGATGGGCGATCGCGACCAAACGGTCATTCTGCAACCGATTGGGGCGATCGAGCAGCACGGCCCCCATCTACCGCTAATTGTCGATTCGGCGATCGCCACGGCCATTGTGGGCAAAGCGCTGGCGCAGCTCGATGCCGCCATTCCCGCTTACAGCCTGCCGCCACTGTACTACGGCAAATCCAACGAGCACTGGCACTTTCCGGGTACCGTCACCCTCACCGCTCAAACCCTGATCCAAGTCCTGACCGACGTGGGCGAAAGCCTCTATCGTGCCGGATTTCGCAAATTTGCTCTGGTCAATGGTCATGGTGGTCAGCCTCAAATCCTGGAGATTGTGGCACGAGATTTGCATCAGAAATACGACGACTTTCTGGTCTTTCCTCTCTTTGCTTGGCGTGTGCCTAACCTGCCTTTGGATGACATTCCACCCAAAGAGCAAGAATATGGCATCCATGCCGGGGAGCTGGAAACCAGCGTGATGCTGTCGCTCCTGCCCGATCAGGTACGGATGGATCGGGCTGTTGCAGAGTATCCCCACGGCTTGCCAGAAAACAGCCTGCTGAGTATGGAAGGGGCACTACCCTTTGCTTGGACGACGCGAGACCTTAGCCGCAGTGGAGTGTTGGGCGATCCGCTGCCAGCCACCAAGGAAAAGGGCGATCGCCTGCTTGCTGCCACAGTTGAGCAATGGGTCGCTGTCATCACCGATTTGTACCATTTCCAACAACCCAAAGCCTGGAAATCGTAGCCACTGACGCGAATCTTGCTGCCCAAAATCGGTATTCTGATCTCCACGTCATCGTTCAGGCTTGTTACCGCAAAGTGGAAAAACGTTAATTTCACATTATTCTGTAGATTTACGGATCAGGAAAAATTGCATGGAACGACTCATCGCTCTGCTCGGATTGGGGGTATTCATAGCGGCTGCCTATGGCATGTCGACTAATCGTCAGGCCATTCGCTGGCAACCCATTCTCTGGGGCATTGCCCTCCAACTCATTTTTGCCCTGTTTATCATTCGTACCCCTATCGGACTGGTGATTTTCCAGTTCCTTGGCAATGTCGTTACCCAATTCCTTAATTTTTCTGATGCTGGGGCATCCTTTGTATTTGGCGAAAACTTCCAAGACTTCTTCTTCGCCTTCAAGGTGCTGCCTACGATCATTTTCTTCTCTGCCTTTATCAACTTGCTCTATTTCTTTGGCATTTTGCAGCGCGTCGTACAAAGTTTTGCCTGGGTTATGCAGCGCACAATGAAAACGTCTGGGTCAGAATCCCTGTCTGCCGCGGGCAATATCTTCGTTGGACAAAGCGAGGCTCCGCTGCTGATTAAGCCCTATGTATCGAGCATGACCCTGTCTGAACTCCATGCGGTGATGACAGGAGGATTTGCGACCATTGCTGGCGGGGTTCTCGCCGCCTATGTTTCCTTTGGTGTCCCAGCAGAACACTTAATTGCCGCTTCGGTGATGTCGGCTCCAGCCGCCCTAGCGATATCTAAGCTGATGTTCCCTGAAACAGAAGAATCGGTGACCAGCGGGGAAGTCAAGCTGACTGTCGAGCAAAGCTCGGAGAATGCCGTCGATGCGATCTCTTCTGGCGCACTGGATGGTCTCAGATTGGCGCTCAATGTCGGTGCCATGATTATCGCTTTCCTAGGTTTGTTGGCCGCCTTTAATGCGTTGTTGGGTTGGTTGGGCAGTCTGGTTGGCATTGCCGATCTGTCCCTGGAATTGATTCTGTCTTATCTGCTTGCTCCAGTGGCTTGGTTGATGGGGGTGCCCTGGGTGGATTGTGGACAGGTTGGGATTCTGCTGGGTAAAAAGACGATTCTCAACGAATTCATTGCCTACCTGGATCTACAGCCCCTGATTGAGGAGGAGGCCATTTCCGAGCGGGCGATCGTCATTGCAACCTATGCCCTTTGCGGGTTTGCCAACATCGGTTCCATTGGTATTCAAATTGGCGGTATCGGTGGTATTGCGCCCGATCGCCGAGGAGACCTAGCAAAACTTGCTGTACGAGCCATGATCGGAGGAACGATCGCCTGCTTCATGACCGCCTCTATTGCCGGGATGCTAATTTAGCTGCTGCTGCAACCAATCTTTTTCTGACGTTTGGAAAACCCACACATCAGCCCGAAGCTTGCCTACACCGCTTAGAATATAGGTACATATACACGGTGGCAGACCATGGCTATAGAAGAAGCTCAGTTCTCGTCGCTTTCTGAGCGAGAGCTACAAATTGTTGAATTGGTCGCAGCCGGGCTGACCAATCAGGATATCGCCGAGCGCCTAGAAATTAGCAAGCGCACCGTAGACAACCATATCAGCAACATTCTGACGAAAACTGAAACCGGAAATCGAGTAGCGCTGGTTCGTTGGGCTTTGCAGTGGGGCAAAATCTGCATTGATGAAGTGAATTGCTGCACTCTCCCCCTTCCAGGTTCCAATACGGATAAGCCTGGAGATGCAAAACTCGTATCTTCAGAAGATGCAGAAGAAGTTCTCTCCTAAAAAAACTCGGTTCCAGAAGACTCATCCAAAGCTGAAATGACGGGAAATAATCAGCAGCACAAAATTGTATGCGATCGCCTCCCCTTGGCTATCTATCGCGAAGTCGCTACGCACTTGCGTCAAGTGCCAGGGGTAGAGGCAGGGCTGTTACCCCAGACCTCGACGCAATTCGATTATTTGGCAAGCCAAATTGGGGGATTGTGGTATCAGTTGCCTGACGATCCGACCAGCCAGCAACGCGTACAGCAAATCTTGGCGTACTATGGCGATCGTTTTGGGGACTGGCGCACATTGTCCCCCACATCCTAAGTTGGCAGGTGCAATTAAACCTAAAACCCTAAAAACCTGTGCCGCCCGCGCTGCGGGCGGCACAGGTTTTTAGGGTCTGGTTTTTCATCATGCCGAGCTACTTAATCAGCACTGGAGATGCATTTGTATATTTCTGAGGGTAGAGGCGGGTGCTGGTACATCTGCTTTTACAGATTCAAGCTGTATGGATGTGGCGATCGCCACCCTGCTCCTCCAACCTACAAAGGGTTCCGAAATAACATGATGTTGATTTGCACTGAATTGACCTTACCGCTGTTCTCGCTGAGGTTTTATACCAATTCGCTAAGAAGCCACTACAGATATTTTTTTGAAAGCCGCGCAGTGCGCGGCTTTCAAAAAAATATCTGGTTTTGGTTTTCGTTAAATCGGTATTGCCGAGAATAACTGCGTCCGGGATCTAAGGTGCAGTGACGGTCGGCTGTTGCAGGACTCGGTTGAGTTTGCCACTACTAAACCCTTCCAAATCCAGCGTTACAAACAAAAAACCATAGGAACGAAACGCTTCGACCAGAGCGGGTATGTCGTGATTGATGACAAACGCCTGAATTTCTGAGGGTGGTAGTTCGATGCGTGCAGTTCCCGATTCCGATCGCACCCGTAGCGTTTTCAAACCCAGCTTTCGCAAGTAGCGCTCCGCTTTGGCAACCTGTTGCAATTTCTCCACGGTGATGCTCTCGCCATAGGGAAAGCGGGAGCTGAGACAGGGTTGCGCGGGTTTATCCCACCAGGGGAGCTCCAGCATTCGCGAAAGTTCCCGTATCTCTAGCTTAGTGATGCCCACCTCTGCTAGCGGCGATCGCGCACCCCGCTCCTTTGCTGCTTGGATTCCCGGTCGGTAGTCGGCCAAATCATCCGCATTAACCCCATCGACGATATAGGGGTAGCCACGGGCGATCGCTAGCGGCTTCAGCGTATCGTGCAACTCGCTCTTGCAGAAATAGCATCGATTGACGGGGTTGGACGTGTAATTCGGATTGTCCATTTCATGAGTCTGGACAATTTCATGGTGAATCCCAATTTCTGCGGCTTGAATCCGCGCATCCTCTAGATCTTCAGGCAGTAAGGATGGCGACTCCGCCGTCACAGCAATCGCGCGATCGCCCAAGACATCAAATGCCACCTTCGCAACGAGAGTACTATCAATGCCCCCCGAATAGGCGATCAATGCCTGCTCCATTCCAGAAAATAAGTCTTGTAATTCCTGGTGCTTGTTTTGAAGGGTTCGATCGAGCTGTTGCAACACCATTCGCCTGACTGTTCTCCCTGTCATCCTAAACTACAGTTTCGCTAGCAGATGCCTGTTCAAGCGTATCTATGCAAAGCACAACATTGTCGGCTTGCATGGGTACAGACCGTCACAGAAGCATACTGAATTTCAGCTTAGCGAATTTTCAGAACAGTTTTAATAACCGGATCGCTCAGCTAATCAATCAAACATTCGACTCATTCTTTCCGAAAATGGTGAGCGAGAGCTTGTAGCCCCAAAATGTAGCTGTACCACCCAAACCCGCTAATCTGCCCAACGGCTACAGGGGCAATGTAGGAATGATGGCGAAACGACTCTCGTTTGTAAACGTTGCTGAGATGCACTTCAACCGTTGGCAAGCTAACGCCAGCGATCGCATCACGAATCGCAACACTCGTATGGGTGTAAGCACCTGGGTTGATGAGTAAGCCATCTTTCGTCCCAAGGGCAGCATGAATATGGTCAATCAATGCACCTTCGCTATTTTCCTGGAAGATAGACAGCTCAATCTTCAGCGAAGCTGAGATCACATTCAACTTACTGTTGATGTCATTAAGGGTGTCGGAACCATAGGTTTCCGGCTCACGCTGACCCAACAAATTCAAGTTGGGGCCATGCAGCACCAAGACGTAAAAAATATCAGAGTTGGACGACAATGCAAAGACCTACCTAACGGCGGTACCTCGAATCATCGACAGGCACAGGGATCGGCTCTGCCTCGGCTTGACCCTCTGGCTCAAGAATGGACTCAATAATCTTCTGCGCCCATTCTCTTAGCCGTTCCAATACCTTTTCAATGAAATCCATTGACCTACTAACTCCCTAAAGTCAGACAGTTCTCTAACCTCCTACTGTCAAGCAGTTTAGAGCGAAGAACACTCCAATAAACTGCTAATCCTCCCTTTGTTAGGAACCAGACCTCGATTTGGTTGAGGAATATATAGATCATAACGAATCATCCGAAATGATCAAGTCTTGAGATGTTCTAAAATCCTATCTCAGCCTCGGGGTATATCCCAAAGCGTAGACGGGCTGAGATTTTCACGACGGGCTGCAATTTTCACGTAAATGAGCCACAGCTCGCTTCCCAAGAAGCCGCGTTGAGCCTATCGGTCAAACAGCTACCGGGTTCCGACAAATTGAGAATCCCCGTAAGCCTTGTAAAAAAGCTCACCCAGACAACCGTGGAATCATAATGGCATAACGATAGCCACTCTCTTGCGAACCCTGGAGGGTGATACGACCTTTGTGGCTTTCGACCAACTGCTGACTCAGCAACACCTGGAGATTCTGACGGGAGGCATTATCGGTCTTGCCAGGGGTTGATGATGTGTTGGTGGTCTCCTCGTTTTCCGACGAGCCTATTGCAGCATCTGACTCTATAGCCAAATCAGAACTGCTGCTTCGGCTGAGTGGCGAGTCTGCCTGTAGTTTCAGGAGTTGGCGAAGTAGCGTGTCTGAATAGGGCAACCCCTCGCCTAACCAAGGATGAAGAACCCACACATTAATAGTGAGTTGTTCCTGGCGTTGGGCAAGATGGACTCTAATTTCGCTCTCGCTGCTGGCCACTTGAATTACACTCAAAACCAAATGGTAGAGAATCTGCCGGAACTTGTCCTTATCTAGCATCCAGAGGCGATCGCTCGCCGGTAGTCCTGCGGTCATCCGGATCTTTTGCCCGCGCCGTTGGGCAGTAGCCTCCAGGGTACTGAGTGCTTGCTGACAGACCATTTCTGCATCGACTGACGCCAAACTCAAGGTTTTGGGTTGATGATTCACCTGATCCAAGTCAAGCATCTCGTTGAGGACAGCTAACAGGTGTTGCCCACTGTCGTGGATCACGTCCACATATTCTTTTTGCTTGTTGGTCAGTGGCCCATAAATTTCTCGGTTCAGCATGCTCGCCATACCCAAAATTGAGGTGAGTGGCGTACGCAAATCTTGAGCCATCTGCGACAGTAAATCCGCTTTGACAGAATCCAGGTTGGGACTCTCAGAGCTTGTATGGCCTGCTAAGCGAAGAGGTTGAGACGATACCGGTTCCGACTTTATCCAAGCATCTTGATTGGAGCTATACCGGCCCAGATAAATCCGCTCGTACTCGCTCATGCACCACCGTGCAATGAGTTCTAGGAGCTCAATTTCACGCTGAGAGAAGGAGCGCGGGGCCAGTTCCATGACAGCTAACGTCCCAACACATTGCCCAGTTGATGTTAGAAGGGGGACACCAAGGTAGGCACGAATGCCATACTTTTGTACGAGCTGTTTCTGAGATGTGGCATTATCTGCGGTGGTATCGGCAATGGCGATCGCTTGCTGACGCTCGAGAACCTCTGCACAGAAAGATTCCTCGCGAGGTAGCTGACGCGAAATTGCCAGCTCATTCATCAGTCCCATGCGGTAAAGCCCAAAAGCAGCTTTGAAGAACTGGCGATTGCCTTCCATCAGGCCCACAATGCAAATAGGAGATTCCAGCAAATGTGCTGCCGTTTGAGTTGCTTCGTCAAACACAGGGACAACTTCTACCTGCATGAGTCCTAATTCCACCGATCCTTCTTTAGATGGAGGTGAGGCCAAGAGCTGGGGGTTCTCTTCGCGACAGTGCAACTTACCGTTCATGTATGACATCGAAATCTTCTCGCTCTTGATTTGACCGCTAATAGATAGCCCACCGGAAGCAGATCAGCATAAACCGCATCCATCAATCGTCCAGATCGTCTTTAACCGACTTGTCTGGAGTGAAACCCTATGCATAAAGTTCCCTTGTATACCTGCAAGAAATACTCTTGCAGGTATACAAACGCATATCTGGATTCATTCTTATCCTGTTAGTCTCAGAGTGCTTGATTTGCTTACTGAAAATCATCCGTGGATTTACCAAGCGCGCGTCATATTTTACGCCTTACTCTGCTTTTCTCCGAGAGTTTACGAGCAAGTAATTTAGGAGAGGGAAACACTGAGAAAAGACCATCAGAAAAGTAATCCGTAAAATACTGTTGACGCACTCAAGACCATGCCGAATCAACTTGTTTCTGGTTATCTAATCTCTGAAAGAGATAGTCGAAGTGGCTTCTCACACCTGATAAATTACTGAGTGCGGAGCCTAAATATTCATCGCGTTGGCTTAGCAAGCACTTGAATTTAACCATGACTTTTGGAATTAAAATTATCTATCAAAGCTTTTTGGCTAGCCTGCTCACAACTCTTGAAAGGGTTTCTGTGGCGAGTCAGAAGTAATCGTATTGAGCTAAATAATGATTGATAAAACTATAGTTCTTAATCTTTTCAATTGTAGTTTTAATACTTTTTATACACTCTTTTATTGGCATTTAATTATGAATATACGAGTGATAATTAGGTCAGCAGAATCTTGTGTAGGATGCATTATGGCTATGCCTAAAACATCAAAGATTTATCCAGGATAAGTTGTGCTGTGCTAACCCATCCTGTATTGGTTTATGTTTAATTCGTCTCACCTAAGTAGCTCGGCATGATGAAAAACCAGACCCTAAAAACCTGTGCCGCCCGCGTTGCGGGCGGCACAGGTTTTTAGGGTCTTAGGTTTAATTGCACCTGCCAACTTACTTAAAGAGTGAATATTGATGTTGAATCCTACAAGGATTCCCAAAGAATCTATTGTTCTCTATTGAGAAGCTTATTGGAAAGCTGCATTAGATTCAAGCTTCCTAGGAAGACGTCAAGTTTTCAGTGAATGAATGCATACTTCATCCAACTCAAAAAAAGCCGATACTACTGTAGTAGCTATCGGCTTTTCCTCAAATACTTGGATATTTAGAGGGTTTTAACTAGCGAACGGTTAGCTGAAATTGGCCTCTCCCTCTATTGTCTAGAGCATTCGCAATAACACGATAGGTGCCTGTATAGGGCAGCGTTAAGACAAGGGTTGAGTCCGTATTTTGGGGCGATATGTCATTGTTCTGTGCAAGAATCTGCCAGCCTTCATCAAATAGCATCAAGTAGGTGTCAAACTCACTACTCTCCATTGTGATGGTCACGGTTTGTCCTTGCGTCCCATAGAATTCGTACTGCTCAAAGAGACTGTTATCTTCAGGCCAAACCTGAGAATTGGATCCCAAAGCACCTTGCTCTTGAAGGATGATCTCGGCAGAGGTATTGGGCGATTGTTCCAATTCTGAAACGCTGATTCGATACTGTCCGGTTTCTCCTGCAAGTCGGCTATTGGCCAGAACCGTATAGCGACCACTCCGAGGCAATGTGGTAATCAAACGTGCATTTCCACTACCGCCTCCGTCATCATCTTGAGCCAGATTACCCCCATCAGGTTCCAGCAAGATCAGATAGGTATTGAACTCAGAACTATCCATTTCAATAACAATCCGTTGTCCCACTTGTCCCTCAAAGGTGTAGGCATCGAAAAAGCTGCCATCGGAAGGAAGAATGCTGCTTTCGGAGCCCAACTGTCCCCGGATAGGAGTTTCTCCCAAAGCAATATTTTGAGCGGCATTACCGCCACCGAGGAGAGGTGATTGGGTTGGCGTGCTGGGAGCACTGCCATCGTCGACAGCCGTTAGAAATGACTGAACCCGGTCGATGGCGATCGCAAACCCAATTCCGGTATTGCTAGTGGGGCCGGTTGGGGAAAAAATTGCAGAGTTGACCCCCACCATCTCGCCCTCGCGGTTGAGGAGTGGCCCTCCGGAGTTTCCGGGGTTAATCGAGGCATCCGTTTGTAGGAGGCCACGGTTGGCGTCAATGCGACTGATGATACCAATGGTGAGTGTGTTTTGGAACTGCCCAAACGGGTTACCAATGGCAAACGCACGCTGGCCCACCTGCACGGCTGTTGCTTCAGCTAAGGGGATGATGGGTAGATCGTCTTCATCACGGAGCTGAATGGCTGCTAGGTCTAGCCCGCCTTCGCCAAAGGCAATGACATCACCTGTTACTCGACGACCGTCCGCCAGCACGACGACAACTTCGCGAATTTGGCTAACAACATGGGCATTGGTCAAAATCAGACCGTCTTCACTGACAATGCTGCCGCTGCCAGTGCCTGTCGGGGTTTCAATAGAAACAACTGCAGGGCTGGCGTCTCGGTAAACCCGTACGTTGATATCTTCTTCGGTTTCGGCCAGGGCAGCATTCGAAAATTGCCACGCACCCGGAGCGAAACGGGGGTATGGGAGATCAGCGAAAACTACAGCAGCAAGGGTTCCGGTAGCGAGCACTCCGGATAGGGCATGGTGGATAGGAAAAATCTTCATGCTGCGTCTTTATTGATGAATAGAAAGTGAACGGAGAAGTCAAAAAATAGTGGTGACCAGTATTTATTATTTATTGTGGCAACTGGCATAGCGATCGTCACGGATCGCGATTACCTTTTGCAACATATCTGGCGACCAACTAAGATGCCGACTTAGAAGAGGATTCGGGCAACTCTAGAGGCTGCCCGGACCGATCGTATAAAAAGATGTCCCATTTCCCCTGAGCGTTGGATTCGAAGGCGATGGTATTGCCATCGGCGCTAATGGACGGATAGCGCACATCTGCATTCAAGGATTGGGTCAGATTTTTGAGCACCCGCATTTGTCGGTCATATAAATAGACATCCGTTTTCCCCTGACGGTTTCCGGCAAAGACAAGATATCGGCCATCATCAGAGATGCGGGGGTGGGTGGCGACGCTATCGACAGAGTTCAGTCTTGGTAGCTCAACCAAGCGTCGTTCCTGGACATCGTAGAGGTAAATGTCTGGGGTACCACTGCGATCGGACACAAAGGTGAGGTAGCGGCCACTGGTAAAGTAGGGCTCCGTTTCGGAATAGGGCGTGTTGAGACTGGTGTCGGAGGGATTGAAGGGTAAGTTGAGCTGTCGGGGTGTACTACAGCTACTGAGGGTGGCGAGGAGGACGATCGCCATCCCAACCCTAAACCATGACCACATTCGATAAGAGGGAGGACAGAGTTCACGTATGAAATTATTCCGAGAAGGGATACGCTGTATCTCTTCTCGGAATAATTTCATACCTTCAATCCGCAACCTCCGATAAATCACCAATCCTCAAAATACCTGCAACGATGGCCTTATGTTGATCTCAGGTTTGATTGTCTACCAAAGGCTGATTCTCAAGCAAATCCAGTTCAACATTGGCACCCCGGTCAAAAATTTGAATGTCCCACTGGCCTCTTTGATCGGATTCGAACGCGACATAACGTCCATCTGGGCTGATGGTGGGATTGCGCACCCAACCCCTAAAGCCTGTGGTTAGAACGCGTGGAACCTGAGTGATGCGGTCGTAGAGTTCGATTTCGGGACGACCCCGATCGCTCGTCACATACACAATGTAACGGGCATTGTTACTAATACTAGGGCTTTCGGCGATCGTGCTCCGACGGTTCAACCGAGGCAGATTGACCAGAGCTTGTTCCTGTAGGTCGTAGAGCAGAAGCTGGCGACGCCCTTCTCGGTTAGAGACAAACGAAACATACCGACCACTGCCACTGATGGCAGGCTGTTCGTCGGTATAGGCACTATTGAGGGGAGACGCTGTAAGAGAAGACGAAGAAGGATCGCAGGCCGTTAGCGAAACCATCAGGCTAATGATGCCAACTAAATATCCGATTCGACGCAACAAACGATGCCAAACATTCATCGCTGTCGTGGGATCTGTGACGCTGTGCCTGAACGTGGGGCTAATCGTCAAAATTACTGGAGTTGTCGTACTCGGAGTCGCCATAGTCTACGGTTTCGTAGTCCACATAGTCGGTGGAACTACCAGACCTGCGAGGAGATGGGTCATCAATGGGAGGACGGGGACGACGGGGACGGGAAGAGGAGCGACCACTACTGCTGTAGGTGGAACCCCGATCGCCCATATCGTCGTCTTCCCAGAAACTCGCATCGTACCGATTGGGCGCTTGCGGTTCATCATCCCAATCACTACGGGCTGGGCGAGAAGAAGGACGGCTGGACGGACGACGGCTACTGCTGGGTCGGCGACGGCTGGGGCTACTCGATCGCTCGGTGGGGGAGCGATCGCTCGCGCCACGAATCGCCGGACGGCGATCGTCGCCATAGTCGTCATAATCGCTAGAGCGATAGTCGCGGGTACCACGAATGCGCCGGGTTGCCGGGTTGGGACGCTCACGCATAATGTCTTCGTCATCCAACTCGGCCTGGTAGACGCGGCTAACGGGGCGCTCATCATCCACCAAAGGCGTGTAACGTTTGGCTTGTTCGGCAGTTGCCCCCCGGAGCTTAATGGTTTCGAAAGCAAAGAAGCCTGCTGCCCCTGCGAGCAAGTAGGATCCAAAGGTGAGAATGGGGTCAAGCCGCCAACCTTGGAAAAATAGGATCGCGCCGGCCAACAATGCAACGGCGGCCAGAGCGATATCGTAGTCGCGTGCAACCTGAGGCCGTACAGATCGCAAAAAATATAGACCGGCTCCACCAACGGCCAACGCAATCCCCAACAGCGCAGCAGGGTTGCCGCCAAAGTTGACCTGCGCCAGTACAGGTTGCGTCCATAGTCCGGTGGAGAGCTGGCTCCCAATCAGTCCGACTTCTACCATCGTCTTCTCCGAAAATCTCCTCTTAATCCTAGCGACTTCTGCCCCGACTCTCTACGGGATATCAGGGCATTCTACCCAGTAAATACTCACAGGGTACACAAAACTACGCACAATTATCCTTGAGATATCTGGAGTTGGCCTCAGCTAATTCTCAGAGAACCGCCACAAACCGCTTGGGCACCTACACTAATAATCTCTAACGGTCTACAAGGATCCGTTCAATTTTGAAGGAACCTTAGCAGTCTGCCGCTTATCTTGCTGTCGTCCGTTTTTCTTTAGAAAGAGGGACGTCCAGCGTGGAGTCCCTCCGGTGCGATCGCTCATGATCGCCAGCATGTCATCGATTTCAGCCGTAGGATTTGGCTTTGCAACCTAGCCTTTGCGCTGAATCTTGTCTTGTTGGCTAATAAACACCAGACCAATGACTACCGGAACCACAACAATAACGAAGCCTGCAATCAAGCTGTAAAAAAAGTTCATCAAAGATGGAGTCATGGGTTTCTATCCTAACGATTGCCTCTTAATTATTTCATTATTTTATCGGGGCGGTCTCCCCTTGAAAAGCAAAGATTTGCATGAATAGCGAAGAACAAGGCATATAGCGCTATGCGCGTTAGTTAAGTACGGTTGTGTGGGGCGCGGCGCGCCCCACACAACCGTTGCTGTGCTTAATGCGGTTGCACACCGCTATAAATTTCCCGCGATAGAAACAGAAGGGGGAACGAGCCAGGACTTAGAATAAAGATTGAGAAACGTAACATAGGGACTGTTGGTTCATGACGACGACTGCGATCGCCACCCTCGGGCTGGGCCTTTTCTTCGGTTTGATGATCCTCCTCTTCATCTTCCGCATCGTGTTGACCTGGTATCCTCAGATCGATTTGAGTAAGTTCCCCTTTTCTCTGATTGCGATTCCGACGGAGCCATTTCTCATCCCTACCCGCAAGCTGATCCCACCTCTGGGCGGTGTGGATATTTCCCCAATTATCTGGGTCGGCGTTTTCAGTTTGCTACGAGAATTACTGGTTGGGCAACAAGGGTTACTGATGATGGGGCGATTTTAGACCACCCAAATTCATCACTCTTTAAGACCTAGGTGATGCAGGATCCAAGTATGAATTTTTTCCGGGAAGGGGTGCGCTGCACCCCTTCCCGGAAAAAATTCATAACCTCAACCAGCAATGCCGAGACCTACCCGCGTTGCATCATCGTTTCAACAAAATTTGTGTAGACTTCGCCCTGGTTGAACTCAGCGGTTTCCAGAATGCGCTGGTGGAAGCCAATGGTTGTGGGTAGCCCAGTGATGGCGCATTCTCGGAGGGCTCGCTTCATCCGCAGAATGGCCGATGGGCGATCGGCTCCCCAAACAATCAGCTTGCCAATGAGGGAATCGTAGTAGGGTGGGATTTCGTAGTCGGTGTAGACATGAGAATCCATCCGTACGCCAGGGCCGCCGGGGGGAAGATAGGCGCTGATGCGACCGGGATGGGGCCGGAAGTTTTGGTCGGGGTCTTCGGCGTTGATGCGACACTCGATGGTGTGGCCGACAAGGGTGACCTTATCTTGGGTGACCTTGAGTTTTTCGCCCTGGGCAATCCGGATTTGTTCGGCGATGAGATCAATCCCCGTGACCATCTCGGTGACCGGATGCTCAACCTGAATCCGGGTATTCATCTCCATAAAATAGAAGTTGCCCGATTTATCGAGCAGAAACTCGATGGTTCCAGCTCCCACATAGCCGATCGCCTTGGCTACCCGCACCGCCGCTTTCCCCATTTGCTGGCGCAGTTTTGGCGTGAGGGCAGGGCTAGGGGATTCTTCGAGCAGCTTCTGATGTCGCCGCTGGATCGAACAATCCCGTTCGCCCAGGTGGATAACGTTACCGTGGCTATCGGCCAGGATTTGAAACTCGATATGGCGGGGGCGCTCAATGAACTTTTCCAGGTATAGACCGGGATTACCAAAAGCTGCATCCGCTTCCCCTTGAGCGGCGAGGAAAGATTTGACCAGTTCGTCTTCGGCCCAGACCCGGCGCATGCCACGACCCCCGCCCCCGGCTGTGGCTTTGATCATGACGGGATAGCCGATTTTTTGAGCGATCGCCAACGCTTCTCGCTCATCTGTCAGCAGCCCATCACTCCCCGGAACTGTGGGAACACCGAGGCGGTGCATGGTTTCACGGGCGGTGGATTTATCCCCCATCGATCGCATGGCATCTGGGGTTGGCCCGATAAAGACAATTTGGTGATCGGTACAAATTTCAGCAAAGCGGGCATTTTCTGCCAGAAAGCCGTAGCCAGGATGGATAGCGCTGACATTGCGCGTCAGGGCAGCGGCGATGATGTTAGGGATGTTGAGATAGCTTTTGCTGCTAGGAGCGTTGCCGATACATACCGTTTCGTCGGCTAATTGAACATGAAGCGCGTTCCGGTCGATAGTGGAGTGAACGGCGACCGTCGCAATACCCATTTCCTCACAGGTGCGTAGGATGCGGAGAGCAATCTCTCCCCGGTTAGCAATCAAAATCTTTTCAAAACGCATCTGGAGAGCGGGTTTTAGCGAAACGAACAGGACACAATTAATCAGGACACAATCGTATCATGTAGCGGCATTGGAGGCATGGGGAGTGGGGAAAACGTGAGACATAGAGCCCCGCAAAAAAGGGAGACGCGATCGCACATCTCCCTTTTCATCTACTGGGACACCTAGAACCCGAGGTTAGTGTTTTTTACGGAATCAATGGTTTATTCAGCGGTTGCCAACTCGGTGCTGCCGCGACGGCTGCGACGGGTGAGCAAGTTGAATAATTGAACGCCGATGGCCTTGATCAAATTGCCTTCCAGTTCTTGGAACATATGCATATTCAGGCCAAAGGCATCGTTAGCTTCTTCGACGATGCGATCGGCGGTCGCTTCGTCGACGGGAGCCGCATCGAGGCGATCGCGATACATCTGCTTGAACGCTTTCTCATCAGAGATTTGCTCAAACTCGTAGAAGCTGGTGCCGGAACCATCAGACAGGTTCATGGCGTTCTGGGCAATTTTCTTGAGGATTTGCCCACCCGACAGGTCACCCATGTAGCGCGTATAAAGATGAGCAACCATCAACTCTGGAGACTGAGCAGATACTTCGCGGATGCGCGCAACATAGCCTTCTGCAGCTTCAGAGGGTGCAATTTGCTCGCGCCAGTTTTGACCAAAGTAGTAGGTCAAGTCTTGCTCCAGGCTAGCTTTGCGGTTGAGTTCAGGGAAATACAGACTGCCCAGAACTGGGTGATTCTGGTGCTTTTGCATTTCTTCTTCCATCGCAGCATAGACAAAATAAAGGTTGGCAACCAGCTTGCGATAGGAGGTTGGCTCGACAGTCCCTCGCAAAAAACACGCGATGAACCCTGTATTTTCTGCCATCGTGTGTGCTTTTTTAGTGCCCTCACGGAGCTTTGTTGCTAAATTGCTGCTCATCTTAAATTCCTAAAGTAAATGTCCAACTAAATGCGTCTGTTCTCCCGCTCTATCGATGCACTTTTGCTATTGCGATGGATGCAGATACAGACAGCAAAAGTACTTCTAAGTTGCCAGCGTAGACCCTTCCGATGAGAGTTTCCATTAAAAATCGTTACGTACCGGGGTTTAGTAACAATCCTTTACGAACTCTGGGTTTCAGAGAATTTTCAACGACTTTCAAAGGTCGGTTGAACGGAAGGGCGCGATCGCCTTCAGCAAACTTTTCAGCTTTTTCAAACCTCAAGCCAGAACTATTCTCGATATAGCGCTACGCGCTGAGGTAAAACCAATTATTTTTTTGAAAGCCCTGCAGCGTGGGGCTTTCAAAAAATAATCTATCCTATAGCGCTATGCGCGTTAGCTAAGTACGGTTGTGTGGGGCGCGGCGCGCCCCACACAACCGTTGCTGTGCTTAATGCGGTTGCACACCGCTCCTAATCTCAATGCGTAAGGCTATAGTTCACCCATAAAAAAGTTGGAGTGAATGCATCAAGTCTTTGAAAGCCGACGTTCAACCCAACCAAGAAGAGTGTTAACTCTCCCCAGATCTCTGATCCATTCACCCCGCTGCTCAACCTAGCGTGTGACTTCCAGCAAACGCGAGAAGTAGAAGCGAGTTTTGGTCAGCGTGTTGCGCTGCACCGTCCAGCCATTGTCCGTTAGAATCTTGACGACATCGGCTTCCCGGTGCAGATAGGCGCGGGTTGCTTTGCTGGGGCCGGGGAAAAAGTCGCCGATCTTCTTCAGCAGGCTGTAAGCCAAAGTTTTGGGCGCGAAGCTAAGGAGTAGGCGCGATTCGGCCAGGGAGCTGAGGTGCGCAATCATATCCGCCGCTTTGTCCTGGGGATAATGGATCAGCACATCCAGGCAAACGACGGTGTGGTACTTGCCGCTGAGGGCTTCGAGATCTTGCACAGTGAAGACTGGGTTTTCTGATTGCTCCAGCGTGGCGATCGCCCGCTCTTTGGCCTCGCCCACCATCTTCTCGGAGATATCGCTGGCGGAAACCTTCGCACCGAGCTGTGCCAAGGGGATGCTGAGACTGCCGACACCGCAACCCGCATCGCAAATAGTCAGTCCTTCCAGATTGCCATCTGCTTGCAGCCACTCCAGCACCGTATCGACGGTTTGTTGGTGGCCAGTGCGAATGTCCAGTTGGACTTTGTTCACCTCACCATCGCCATAAATCCGCCGCCAGCGATCGAAGCCAGTGGCGTTGAAGTATTCGCGAACGATGGTCTTGTCATCCAGGGCTGTCATAGGTTTTAGAGTCAGGGGGGATTGGTTTATCAATAAGGACAATCAGTACGTTGAGCGGCGTATGAAAACTTGTCGTCTATTTTCTGACGCCGCCCATGCGAATTTCGGAGTAGAACGACGCATCGCTAACGCCATCGGCGGTTTTGAGGACGCGGGTGCGCAGGCGCAAGTTATCGCTGGCGAACCAGATCCGTTCCTCGGCAGAGATGCCGTTCATTTCGGTAATCAAGGTCAATGCTTCGTCATCACCCAGCATGTAGCGTCCCGAAACCGCCGTGCTGTCTAGATTCGGGTTTTGTTGCAGGATTTTGCCCTGGGTGGGGTCGTCGGCATTGGCGATCGCCACGACCAGCGTGGTTCCAGTTTTCTTGTCGGGAGATGCGCCCATCGAGCCTTCCCAGCGCACCTGCATGCCGCCGATGGCTTCTTGCGGATTGACCTGATGGCGATCGCACAGTTGCACGACATCGGGGGCATCGTTTTCAAGCCAATCGATGTAGACATCCGAGCGACCACTCTCCGGGGTTTGGGCGGAGGGCTGGTGATGGGTACGTTGAGAAAACCATTTCCCAACACTTTGCTGAAAAAACTCAGTAACGTTCATTGCCAATGGAAGCTATTTGAAAGGAGTCTAAAAAAGCGATTTTGGCCGAGCAATTCACCCGCATCCAAAATCCAACATCTAAAATTGCAGCCAATGCCACCTAACGATTCTACGGCAATGTAACGGTCTGTTCACGGATGGATTTCAGAATGCAGTCGGCAGAAATCAGCACCCGCTCCCTTTCTTCCAATACTTGGCAGGTGGCGGCAAGTCGCGCCAGTAGCGGCGTGCCCTCATTGAGATTGGCGATCGCCCCAGCCGTAACCCTGGGATATTGCCGAATCCAGCTTCTTTGCATGTCTTGGGGATTGAACGAGTCGTCGTCAATCAACCAATAGTCGATGCCATAGTTCTCAATCGTTTGCTGGAGAAAGGGCGGATTTAAGGCGTATTGGGCGGCAATCAACTCAATGACGCGCTGGCGCATGGGGGCCGCATAGCCGACATGGTAAGGAATGGCGTACTCACGAGAGGCCAGCACCGATCGCTGGGTAAACGTGGGCAAATGGTCGGCATCGCGCAGCAGCGACGCCACCTTAATATCCACGGGTTGTGCCGCGAGGAAGGCATAGGTTTCTGGCAAACGCCCTTTGGTGTAGTTGGGGTCGATGGCGTCTGGGTCGTAGAGCGGATAGCCCAGTAACAAAATTGTGAGAAGTCCCTCCCCACCCCAAAGTGCCAGAGCAGATAACCAGGATCGGTTCAGTTGGCTGAGCCCGCGCAGGATGCCATCTAGCAAAATGACGAGGGCGATCGCCCCGGCAAACACGAGGGTAAAGCGCAGGGTGTAGCCACTGTAGCGGCTGGGCAGGTGTAAGCGAAACAGGAGAGCATGGGCGGCAAGGAAGAGGGCGATCGCCACCAACGGTAGCTGCCACAGAATTCCCAGATGGCGCAACCGCTGGGTCAATGGGAAGGTGCGCGGGAAGCGGAGCAACAGCGGCAAAAAGATTCCGAGAATCATCAGCGGCGGTTTGAGCGTCGGCATCAGACCACTGCGCATCCCCAACAGCCAAAATTCCCAAGGGTCATCGGTAAAAAAGTTGCCCCGACCTCCGGCAAAAAAATCGGGCAACTGCCGAGCGGCCTCCGCCGTAATGACGGGGCCATACTCCGAAGTGCGGAGGGCGAAGGGCAGCAACACCAGAAACGCCGCCAGCAATCCACCGCCGCTGAGTACCCAAATTCGCCGCGTTCCGTCGCCCAGGCGAAATCCTCCCTCCCGCCACCCAACTAGGCGCACCACCAACAATCCCGACGCCACAAACACATATTGCGGGTAGAACAACCCCAGCAAGACAATGCTACCGATGCAGCCCACCACGTTGCGCCGCATTAAGAAATAGAGGAAGGCTAGAAACAGAGGCAGCATGAAGGCGCGGGGACTGCCTGAAGCTACGTCATCATGTGCCCAAATCAGTTGCGTGGTCAGGAGCGAGGCGATCGCCCCAGCTACGGGCACAGGAATTAGCAGCAAACAAATCTCGTAGGCAAACCCCACCGTTACCAGTGCCAGCACCGGCGGCAGCAGTTTACTCGCCGTCAACGCATCAAGGCCCAGCGCAACGATGACGCGATACACCAGCGTGTAGCCCCAAGGCGCAACGGATTGGAAATAGTCGGCGATCGCATCCCCAGGGAACAAGCCCGGCTCGACAAAGCGCCGCATCCAGAACACATGCTGGCGCGCATCATCTTGCACCATATAAGGACTGCTAAATGCCTCTTGCAACACCGGGATGCTGTAGGTGAAGGCGATCGCCAGACTCAGCCAAAACCAAAATTGGCGCGATCGCCGCAAGGGCGCTTCCGTCGTCGGCATCAGCCAGGTATGCAATTGTTTTGCCCAGTTTGCAACCATCCCCCGCCTCCTAATACGTCCCCTACCAGTTGTCTACTGTGGCATTTATCATGCCATTCAATAGGCCAGATATTCCCTCTTTGCAGGAACGGGGAACTGTCCGGTAAACTCTTGAAGATTCTACCCGTCTGGACAATGGGACAGCCTGCCCATGAATGCCCACGATCGCCATCCTATGACCGTTCCTTCTGAGAAACGCACGGCGATTTCGTCCCTATGGCTCTGGCTGGGGGGCGCGTTGCTGGTGCTGGGCATTTTCTTTCGCGTCTACAACCTCGACTACAAAGTCTTTTGGATTGACGAAGCCAACACCGTCCTCCGTTCCCTGGGCTATGTCAGTCAAGACGTGACCGATACTTTGCTAACAGGGGAGCTGTTCCAGGCCGAAGACCTACAAGCTTTTCAGCAACCCAGTCCTGACCGCGGCTGGGACGACACGATGACCGCCCTGCGCAGTTCCGCCGAACATACCCCGCTCTACTTCCTGCTGTCGCGCCTGTGGGTACAAACCGTTGGCTCCAGCATTGCAACCTGGCGCATGCCTGCGGTGTTCTTCAGTCTGTTGCTCCTGCCAGCGGTCTTTTGGTGGGGCTGGGAGCTTTTTGGCTCAAAGCTTTCCGCCGGACTCGCCACCGTTTTGGTCGCCCTCTCGCCGTTGCATGTGCTCTACGCCCAGGAAGCCCGTCCGTACAGCCTCCTGGCCTTGATGACCGCGCTCTCTAGCGCCACCTTGCTATGGACGCTGCGATCGCCCACCTGGAATCGCTGGCTCCTCTACGGCTTCACGATCGTGGTTGGTCTCTATAGCCAGCTTTTGTTTACGCTCGTGGCGATCGCCCATGCCCTCTATATCTTGGCTAGCGAACTGACAATCTACAAACGCTTCACCCCCAACCTCCTTCGCTACCTCATCGTTTCCCTGGGATGCATTGTTGCTTTTTCTCCCTGGCTGGTGCTGCTGGTCAACAACCTGGCAGAAGTCCAGCGCAAAACCGCCTCTCTGGGAGACGATCGCTACTCTATCGGCGGCCTGATCGATCGCTGGTTTCGTGTCCTCAATCAAATGCTGATCGATCGCGAGTTGGCAGGCTGGAACTTTTTGCTGCTGCTACTGGCGATCGCCGCCTTGGTGTATCTCTGGCGGCAGGCTCCTCGACATGCCACCTGGATGCTGTTGCTGGTTGGTGGTGTCCCGTTCCTGGCGCTAGCGCTGCCGGATCTGGTGCTGGGCGGAGAGCGATCGCTCCGGGTGCGCTACCTATTCCCCACCGTGCTTGCCCTCCAGCTCACTCTTGGCTACTGGTTCGCCGCCACCATCCCCACAAAACGAATTCCGCAAAGCATCGTCCAGACCATTCTCATCCTCTTCATTGGCCTGCAAATCCTCAGCAACACCGTCAATGCCCAACGCCTCGTCTGGTGGAACAAGAGCCGCCCTGCCAGTACCTACTTCGAACCCGTCTCGGCGCTAGTCAACACCTTACCCAACCCGCTGATCTTGACGGAAAGCAAAGTCTCAGACCTTTTAGCCCTCAGCTACTGGCTTCGCCCTGACATCACCCTCCAGGCCATCCCCGATGTCGTCACGCTGGAAATCCCCCAGGGCTACGATCCCATCTATCTACACAACGGCACCCCCGAAACAGAAGCAACCCTCCAACAGCAGGGCATTCGCCTGACCCCCATCTACCCAGTCAATGATTCAGTAGATCCTTGGCTCTGGCAATTGGAATTTCCTCTTTGATGAAATAGGCTCTATCGTATCGTGAGTAATTTCCTCTGAACGTTGGCTTGTTGAATGGCTAAACCATTGTTGGTAAAAACCTGAATACCTGGGACAACAGCATAATCCATATCATCAGTAATCACCTTTACTTGTCCTGCTTCGGACCTACTGATAGCTTCGAGGATTAGCAAATCGTATCCATCAAGAGCTTGAGTGCGGAACCGTAAAAGAGAGGAATTAGTAATGTCTTCGTTGACAAGAAGATCAATAGGCACAGCGAGTCCTTCCACTTGTCTCCATGCCGATTCCACCTCTGCAACAACATTTGCTCGTTCTGTGGAATTATTGTGACGATACTCTTTGGATTCCAGCGAACTGCCTGTACGTCGGTTATAAATTTTGCGTTCTGTTTTTTCAATAACGTGAGCAAGTTCAGCGAGGATCAAGCCAGAGTATACGAGTGTGGCTCCATTTTGCCGTGCTCTGCGGAGATAGGGGGTATAGGATTGAATCTTATTAGATGCGTTTCTCGAAGAAGCAACTGCATTAGTGTAAGTTTGCCAAAGCCATACATTAGTATCCACCAGAAAAATATCTTCCCGACGAGGAACATCGCTGCGAATATCAATGATATCCGCCTGAATACTTAAATTAATTGGCATAGTCTAAAAACTTGCAGCGTACTCTTCCAAAACAGTTTCTACTGCCTGCTGATAATGAGCATCAGAGTAGTAATCTTTTGCATTGTCAATCACGCGCTTGAGGATGGTGAGTCCATTGGGCGAAAGATGCGTAATCTTGAGCTGCTTGTTTAGCTGATCAGAAGAAATATCCTTCAGAAGTTGCCCAATAGCAAAATTAAAGAATGCAGAAGCAAAGACGTTAACTTCACTGAAATCTAGCCCTACGGTATTTCCATCTCGAAGCTGAGGATGAATGAGGTCATAAAGCCGCTGACCACTATCTGCATCGGTAGCATATTCTCCGGCAATGTCATAAATCTTATAGTTCATTCTGACCTTCCTCAGTTAGAACAGCGGCTCTTCACTCAAGGCCATCTCCGACGCTAGGCAGTAATATCGCTCGTCACATCGAAGGGCAATATTGAAAAGCGTTCCACAAAAAATAATGCTTCTATCTTCATATCTAACTCCATTATCGTCTACCGTGACACAACTGTCATTGCTGAAGACTGTTAAGGAGCCATGATTTCTAGTGATGAATTCCTGTAATAGATTTAACCCTAATCCACGAGAGACAGCGCCTTGTATTGTGGTGGTACCAGACTGGAATGCCCATGATAACGACTCTAGAGAGTTTAGAGGTGCATTTTTGGGGAGAGACCGAACACTTGACGGGATACCAATGCCAAAGTCTACAACGGTTAAGTGGAGGGTTTCCAACGTGGGATAATGTTGCCCACAGCTAAACACACCAACTTCTGACTGGCTGTGTTCATAAGCATTAAGATAAATCTCTGAAACCTGTCCTGTGATTGCTTCGCGTAGTGCCTTGCTAACACTCATCCATCCTTTACCGAGCCATTTGTACTGTAAGTATTCACCAATCAGAGTTGCATCATGCTTGCAACCACTCCAATACGGTACTGAGTTACCATCCCAAGGAAACTGATCACAGCCAAATTCGAATAGGAAACCATTTTGAGCTAGATTCGCTTGAATGGCACCAGGGAGAGTTTCCCAGTCGAATATAACTTGACCACCACGAGATTCAACCAAGCGAGCTAACCCTCCTAAACAAGCGACTGCGGTGTGATTCAAGAATATGCAGTAATGAAAATTGACCCTAATGTCGAGCATGGCATCGGGAATTTGAGCGATCGCTTCTATATCGCTAAATAGATGCCGAAGTTGGTAAATTGTTGGTTCTTCTGAGACATCTGGCGGATAAAGAATATATTGGTGTTTCCCGCTGTCAGGTACTAGCATTTGCGTCTTTTACACTATCCTTCCCATACCAATAAGTCTTGAAAGAACGACAGGTTTTGTCTTAGGTAGTTACGTGAGAGTATTTCTGACCCTTTACATTGAGTGGTACCAGTGAGCGTGACTCCATCCATAGAGAGCTAAATTCTAATGTCCAGAAGTGTGAGACTATCTCAGACCACTACCACATTTGTCGGGTTCCTTTTTTCTGGGCTATGTTTTCTTCTACTTAGGGTCTTTTAGAACTAGTGTAAGAAGACTGAGGATTTGTTTGACATCCCCTCGGATGGCTTGCACGTCCTGCTCGATTGCCTCAAGCCTTTGAACGACAGCATCTTGAGACTGAGGAAAGGGTGAGCTAGGATTGCCCACTGGCTCACTCAGCTTAGTCGCTAATGTAGCCCAACTATTGGCTTTAATACCAAAGTGGGCTTTCGCCGCCTTGAAGGTTTTGAATTGTTGCTGAAGTCCTTCAACGGTGTAGGTTTCTGATGGTTGTGCATTGACACGCTGATCGAGGTCTTCCCCAACCATCTCGACCACTTCATCAATCAGTTGGTCATGGTTTTGGGCCAGTTGAGCCGCTGCTCCCAAAATGCGGGAGGTTGCTTTGATCTGAACGTCATTCTCTTGTCTAAGTTGACTCGCAAGGCCACGGATGCGATCGCCCAGGGTTAATTTCTGAGACGTTGGCATGATTGGTGATGGATCGTCACTCATAGTCCGAGTTTCCTATTCTGCAAGAATATCTTTGATGGTTTGCCAGATCCGAGCAACCTTCTGGACAAAACTTGCTGGATTGTCTGTTGATTCCCCGCCTACTGAATCAACGAGGGATTGAATTCGATCCATACGCTCAGCCAAGGCTTCGAGGTTATCAATTGCCTCATCCTTACGGACAAGGGAATCTCGTAACAAGATTGCCATCTCACCTATTTCTTGTTTCAGCCGCTCATTTTCCCGTTTCCGACGAGTTTCCCACCCCTTAATTCCAGCTTTAGAGCGGCGTTCAAACTTAAGTTGCGTCTGAGCTTCGTTATACAGTGCCAAGTAATGCTGAGTTTCCACTTGAGCCTGTTCGTATTTAACCAATAATTCATTGCTTCGGGTCTTTTCCTCGTTGTAAAAGGTGAGGTAAGACTGTGACTGGGATTGAACGTCTTGATAGAGAACGAGAGTTGTTTGGTACTTCTGTTGCTCTTCTAGGTAAAGCTGTTGAGTTTGCTCTACTTGCTTTTCTGTTTCCTGGACACGCTGCTGTAGTTCGTCTTTTTGCCCCCGTACAGTCATCAAGCTAGTCTTTAATTCGTGGTAAGAGAGTGGTTCGAACTGTTGTGAGCGTGGGTGATGGATAGAGTTATCAAAAGACTCGTCACGTCGATCTGCTCTTTTCATGGGATTTCGCCGCTCCAGGAATAAGCTGCTTAATTCCTCCAACGTAAGGTAATTCAATCTGGAGCTTTGTGATCTGGATCGTAGTTATGGTGAAGCGTTCGACAATTTATCTTTTACCGTAGGGTTTGATTGTTGCAGTTGTCCTAGGCACCCAACCTCAGAAGTCTTGAGGTGCTTTGGTTTTTCTGCTGAAGTGGGCGATCGCTGTCCTTTTTCCTGCTTAGTTCAAGCAACAGACGATTCTAGGGTGTTCAGGCTCGAAGCCAACCTTGATCCTAACCATGGAAAGTGCGTGTCTAAGGCTATATCTTGTGTAGAGGTAAAATTTTGGCGTGTCCGTTATGGCAAACGAAGAACAGATCGCGCTACTAAAGGCATTATCGCTCTTCATTAACTCTAGGCAGACAAAATTTGAACCAACGATTTCTCGTAGAAAAGCATTCCCATGGATCCGTCATCAAAGTACGAAAAATGGTTGGTTCACTTATCCTCCAATGGGAGTCATTGAAGAGCGATACCTCGCCTAAGTTGGTAGATGCAATTAAACCTAAAATCCTAAAAACCTGTGCCGCCCGCGCTGCGGGCGGCACAGGTTTTTAGGGTCTGGTTTTTCATCATGCCAAGCGACTTATAACGATGACATGGGAACGCGATATGAACTCGTCGAAGGAGAGCTAGCCCCGATGGCGTTGGGAACCGGGAAGCATGGGGCGATCGCCGAAGTCCTCAACGACCAATTCAAAGCGGCCATCAAAACAGCGGGGGTGCCGTGGACGGCGAAGGATATTAAGGATATGCGAATTGGGGTGCGATCGCCTCGTGGAGGACGGTGGGATACCTGTCGGATTCCAGATGTGGTGGTGTTGCCGTTGGCACAGTGGCAGGCGATGGGCGATCGTGAAGCCGTCATTGATTTGAGTGAGCCGCCCCCGCTGCTAGTGGTGGAAGGGGTGAGCGAATCGACTCGCTCTGCCGATTATCGCGCCAAATACAGCGAATACAGTGTTTTAGGAATTCCTGAATATTGGATTATTGACCCGCTGGAAGCGACTCTGACGATCTGCCAGCTCAATGCAGGGCGATATGATGAAGCCGTTTTCATTGGAGATACGGTCATCCAGCCAGCAACTTTTCCGGAGTTGAAGCTGACGGTAGCTGAGGTTTTTGCGGTCTAATGGCGATCGCTTACAAGCTCGCTGCGAGTATCGCTCCCTATCCTTCAAAGATCTGAGTTGTCAAAGTTAGCGGATAGCCCCAGATTCTCGTCTTCCTCAGCTTGATCGGTTAGCAGCACAGGTTCCTGGTAGAGCGGCACGGTAAAGGTGACCGTTGACCCCAGCCCTTCGCCCAGACTGAAGAAGTTGACAACCCCACCCATCTTTTCGACGAGGCGTTGGGAGATAGCTAGCCCCAGCCCGGTGCCGCCATACTGTCGGGTGTGGGAACCATCCACTTGGCTAAAGGATTGGAAGAGCAAGTCCTGCTTTTCGAGGGAAACTCCAATGCCGGTATCGGCCACACTGATTTTGACCATACCAGCATTGCGATCGCTCGCCTCTTCTTCCCCCACTGTGGTCTTCTCGGCGCTATGCTCCACCAGATTTTTGGGAATCACCTCTGCTGAAATAGTGACGCTGCCTTCGTGGGTAAACTTGATGGCATTGCCCACCAAATTGATCATCACCTGCAACAAGCGCTGATAGTTGCCAAATAGAATCACCGGATCGTGGGTAGCTGGAATACGGATTTCGTAGAGCAGATGCTTCTGCTCCGCCTGTTGACGGGTAAAACTTTCCAGGGAATTTAGCAAATCATCTAACTTCACGGGGTTGCAGGTAATCTGCATCTTACCCGCTTCGATTTTGGCCAAGTCGAGGATGTCGTTGATGATGTTGAGCAAATGCACCGCCGAGTTATAGGCTTCGCCGACAAACTCGTCATGCTCCTCAGGCGTGTCTGCCATCCCATCCAGCACCAACTTCAGGAAGCCAATCATGCCATTGAGGGGCGTCCGCAACTCGTGGGAGGTATTGGCCAAAAATTCGGTCTTGAGGCGAGAGGCTTCTTCAGCTTTGCGGCGTTCCTCTTGCAGAGCGTTTTTCTGGCAGATCAGATTTTCATTCAACGCCTGCAATTCGGCGTAGATTTTGGCATGGGCAACCCCTGTACCCACCTGATCGGCCAGATCACCAATGAGTTCAATCTCCCGGATAGAGAGGTCAGGCGATTGGTCAGATGTATCGAGGATCAGCAACCCGTTGGGCTTGTCCTGGTAGCAGGTGGCGATCGCCAGTTGGGGTCTGGTATGGCAATCTGTAGAATCGCTGGGAAATTGAATAGGCTGAAGGGTGGCGATCGCCCGTTCCAGAGAGGGATGCTCGGCCAGCGGCATCTCGGCATTGAGCGCCGAAGGATGCGCCATGGGATTGTATTCCGCCACAATGCGCACCGCGACCTGGCCAGGGTCGTAGGCCCCAATGAGGCACCGCCGCAAACGCAACGCATCGCCCAATCCCCGTACCGTCTGGTTCAAAATCATGTCGAGATCCAGGGAACGGCGCGTGTTCCAGGCAATCTGCGTCAGCAGCTTTTCATAGCGACTAGAGTAGGGGGCCAGTTGTGTTGGAGCCACGGCAGGGAGGTTGTGAATCCAGGCTTCTGCCTCCTCTGGGCTAAATGTTTTGATAGGCGATCCGGTCAGGATGACTTGGGAAGAGAGGCGACCGGGCAACAGGATCGGGCTGAGGTTGATCGAGCAAAACAAGAGGCGATCGCCGCAGCGGAAGGGATAAGAAAAGCTCTGTGGAGCCAGCAAACGAATGGATTGGCGTACCCGCTCCAAAAAATCTTCTGGCTTCATCGGCACAAACAAATCCTGAGCATCCGCTACCCGATTGGAAAGCGCCAACAGTTCCGGGTCAGCTTCTGCACCTGGAACATAAGAAAAGGAGAAAAAGCGCCCATCGCCATTCAGCGTAACAACCAACTGCCCCCCCGATGCGACAAGTTCAGTGGCGTCATTAGCGAGCGTTGGAGGGGCAATAATCCCACTGCGGCTCGCGGATGAAGATGGATAGGGACTAGAAAATGTCATTGGGCTTCAAAACAACTGCCAACAGCTTAACAATGTCCAAATGACAGTGGGATCAAAACGTTGGAAAAGCCAGAAAAGACCTATTTGACTTGGCTTTGACTCGGCTTAAACAACTGGGGTGATAGTCTCAGGGAGAGCAAGAAAACCGTAGAGAAGCAGCGCACTGATTTGCTGGATGAATGGGTTCGACAGATTGATGGGTGGAATGGGTTTGAATTTATGTCGAAATGAGGGAGAACTACTACAGAAATAGATAGGTTGCGAGAACAGACGCAGACGGCTGAGACCTGTAAGCGATTAATGTTTACATGTATACCAAAACGGTCACTTGGGTCATCCCGAACGTCTAGGACACAAGAGCCGATAAGAAGCAAGCACTCCTTGCTCGACTAGTAACACTTCACAACACAGCCTGCAAATTTCCCAAAGTCTATACTAATTCCTTGCTTAAGGAGTCGAGTCAGTAAAAATACAGAAGCGACCCTAGACAAAACGACACATTCCTCTGCCGACTTGACTGATCTCATTGAGAAATCGTTGTAGGCTTCAATAGATCAAGCCTCTGACAAATTTCTGGATAACGGTTATGTGAACATATTGTCAACAACTCATGTAAAAAAGATTCAGGACAAACGCGTCTTCGCTGTTGACAATCCTGCAAGTCGGTTCTTCCGAGAGCCTGAATGAACGGCTCAATCGTTCCATTCTCCCCGAGGCGGAACAGGGGGATTGCGGCGGAGCGATCGCGTCAGGTCATCATCTCGCTGACTCCCACCGCGCAACCATTGCCGCACGGCAACCTCGACCACTTTGCTAGGGTCAGAGGTAAGGTGGTTAATCTGGTCTAGCAACTCCGGATCAATCTGAACAGATAGTTCCACCTTTTCAGCAGTATTTCTGGCCTCAAGGGTCGGTTCATTCATAACAGCACTCCACAAAGAAACAGGGAATCGAATCCAGCAACAAAGCAAAGAGATGCGCAGGACAATGCGTTAGGGTGGGACGGTCAACCGTTAGCAAGGGTTTTTCGACCCATGCGGCAATAGGTTTCAAGCCTATCCTCTGCCATCCCGAACCAGTCCCCTCCTGGCTCTTCCAGTCGCATTGGTCTTGCTTGTCCACTCTATTCTGGCATCCATTGCTTAACGTCAAAGAAAGAACCTATCTGAGATCGCGAATGCAGTGTCAGGAGCTGAAGATATTCATTCCGTTCTATGGCTGATTCATACCGTGAGCCAGGCTTGTAGCGGTAGCCCAACCCGGTATGCGCGTTGATGTTGGACGCATTACAATATTTTAAGTCGAGATCTTAAATCGAGCTTCCGATCCAGATTGGCTATCTCCCCCCAGGGCTGGCGTGACAGGCAATCCGTTTGCGATCGCGCTCCCAGCAGCCTTGATTGGCCTGAGACTCGATTGCGAGAGTGGCGATCGCCGTCAGATTCGTCCCGCTGCCCCAGCAGTGTTTCCCGCCAATCGACGCCCCAGCCAACAGCACCTGATCGGCAAAGACTGACAGATTTACCCAACCTTCTTACCTCTATGACTGACGCAGCCGTTTCTCGTATTCGCAATTTTTCCATCATTGCCCATATTGATCATGGCAAATCGACGCTGGCTGACCGTCTCCTGCAATCGACCGGAACGGTGAGCGATCGCGAAATGAAGGAACAGTTTCTCGACTCGATGGATCTAGAGCGAGAGCGAGGAATTACCATCAAACTCCAGGCCGCGCGGATGAACTACGTCAGCGAGGATGGCGAAACCTATGTGCTCAACCTGATCGACACACCGGGGCATGTGGATTTCTCCTACGAGGTATCGCGATCGCTCGCCGCCTGCGAAGGGGCATTGCTCGTGGTGGATGCCTCCCAGGGGGTAGAGGCGCAAACCCTGGCCAATGTCTATCTGGCGCTAGAGCATGATTTGGAAATCATTCCGGTGCTGAACAAAATTGATCTGCCGGGTGCCGAGCCCGAGCGGGTTAAGCGCGAAATCGAAGACATCATTGGGCTCGATTGCAGCAACGCCATTTTGGCCTCTGCCAAGGAAGGTCTTGGCATTCCCGAAATTCTGGAATCCATTGTGCATCTGGTGCCATCTCCCGAAGACACCATCGAAAAGCCTCTGCGAGCGCTAATTTTCGACAGCTACTACGATCCTTACCGGGGGGTGATTGTCTATTTCCGGGTGATGGATGGGCAGTTGAACAAGGGCGATCGCGTCAAGCTAATGGCCTCGGGCAAAGAGTATGACATTGATGAATTGGGCGTGCTATCTCCCACCCAGGTTGTGGTTGATTCCCTCCATGCCGGTGAAGTGGGCTACCTATCGGCCTCTATCAAAGCGGTAGAAGATGCGCGAGTCGGGGATACCATCACCCTAGCTAAGGGGAGTGCCCCCAGCCCGCTACCCGGTTACACAGAAATCAAGCCGATGGTATTTTGCGGGTTGTTTCCCAGCGACTCTGAGCAATTTGAAGACCTGCGCGAGGCCCTCGACAAGCTCCGCCTCAACGATGCTGCTCTGCAATATGAACCCGAAACCTCCAGCGCCATGGGCTTTGGCTTCCGCTGCGGCTTCCTGGGCCTGCTGCACATGGAAATCGTGCAAGAGCGTTTGGAGCGCGAGTATAACCTCGATCTGATTACTACGGCACCGTCTGTAATCTATCGGGTGACAAAACTGGACGGGGAAGTGGTGCTGATCGACAACCCCAGCAACTTGCCGGATCCGCAGAATCGGGAGCGGATCGAGGAGCCTTATGTGCAGGTGGACATGATTGTCCCGGAGGAGTTTGTCGGCCCACTGATGGAACTGAGCCAGACTCGCCGGGGCGACTTCAAGGATATGAAGTATTTGGCCCAAGGTCGGACAACCCTGACCTATGAGCTACCTCTAGCCGAGGTGGTCTCCGACTTTTTCGACCAGATGAAGTCGCGATCGCGCGGCTACGCCAGCATGGAATATCAGCTCATCGGCTACCGCGAAAATCCGCTGGTCAAGCTCGACATCCTGATCAACGGCGACCCTGTGGATCCGCTGGCCACCATCGTCCATCGCGACAAAGCCTACTATGTCGGCAAAGCACTGGTTGAACGACTGAAGGAACTGATTCCTCGCCACCAGTTCAAAATTCCCGTGCAAGCTTCCATCGGCAGCCGGGTCGTTGCCAGCGAACATATCCCCGCCCTGCGCAAAGACGTACTGGCGAAGTGCTACGGCGGTGACATTTCCCGAAAGAAAAAGCTCTTGCAGAAGCAAGCCAAGGGTAAAAAGCGCCTCAAGGCGATCGGCACCGTCGATGTTCCCCAAGAAGCCTTTATGGCCGTGCTCAAGTTGCAGTAGAGTCACTCAATTGATTCAATGCTTTCTTTGGTCGAGCGTCCATCGCAGAGAAATCTCAGCTTGGGCATATGCAGGATAATAGAGATAGTCCGATCAGCCTTTTTAGCTTTTCATGCAATTTGAGTGGGATGAGGCAAAGAACTTAGAAAATATTCGCAAGCATGAAATTGATTTTGCTGATGTTCCTGAAGTTTTTCAGGGCCAATGCTAATTGAGCGAGACGATCGGTTTGACTATGGAGAAGATCGTTGGTTCGGTATCGGTTTCCTCGGTAACGGCGTAGCGGTTGTAGTTTGGACAGAACGACAAAACGATGTAATTCGGATCATTTCAGCACGAAGGGCAAATCGATATGAGCGGCAAAGACTTAAGCAATACCTCTCGTACTAACTGGGCAGCATTAGAAGCAATGGACGATGAAGGAATTGATTACTCCGATATCCCACCATTGACAGAGGAGTTTTTCGAGAAGGCTACTCTAAGAATTCCTGCATCCCAAGCACAGCAGTTAGTTCAAATTGAGCCTGATGTGTTGAAGTGGTTCCAAGCTCATGGTGGTGAATACAAGGCTTTAATCAACTCAATTTTGCGCCATTACATTGAAAGTCAAGATGAGCAGCCCGCAGTGTAAAAATTCATCCTGAATCCTGCATCACCTTATTTGTCAGAGGCAATATGACCACAACTCGCGAATGGGCTATGGCACGAGGCGTGGGCACTTCCGACGCGCTCCCTGCTGTCGATGACTATGACAAATAAGGTGATGCACAATACGACGAGATTCTAGTGCGATCGCCCATCACTATAGGTTACGTTGGGGCACGAAACCCAGCCTCTTTTTCCCAGAACCATATCTGTTTCATGAAAACTGGCGATCGCCGCCTAACTATCCGGTGGCACCCGATGGAACGGGAAGTTGTGGCTAGAATTGAAAAGCTACCTGATACGGGAGAACCGGGACGTGATACTGCAAGAAACGCGTTCCGTGCTCATTAGCTGATGGGCGCCATGATTGAATCGCGCAGCTAACGCTATGTGATCACCTCACTCCGCATCGCACACATGGACAATCGTTCGAAAATCGCCGAAGCACTGTCGTCGTTGCTCGTTCGCCGAAACGACGATGCTTTCGTCATCATTGAACATCCAGAAACTCAGAAATTCGTCCAATTCGCTGGCTCGGCAACCGAACCATTGTTGCTCGACCTACCCTCGCAAACGCTCTCAGAGACGGAATTCTACAACGCCGTTCAGTTGTTTCAAAAAATGGGCATCATCGGCGATGAACATGATGTTCTCGACCAACCCGGTGGTCAGGTTATGGGGCAACAGTTCTCATTCAATGCAACATTTCGATCTGTTGCTGATGCAGCAAAGACGGTCGAAGATATCTTCACGACGGTTTATAGTTTTCCCATTGACTGTGATCTTGAGATAACTGAAAACTGACGCGAACAAAGTAGCATAACCATCGGTTGCACTGGAGCCCTCGTTGAGCGATGAATTTGAAATCCATGTCAACACCTTAGCCCCGGTTCACCGGGTCGTTATGTGGCAACGTTTTTATGCCCTCTGATATGAACATCCAAGCTGAGTTACAGGAGTTCGACGGTGTCTGCTTCATCATCGGATATGAATCTGGTATCGAATACCCCCATCAATGCGGCAGCTGGCGTGCGGACAACGCAAGATGCAAGGTTTCCTCGTGCCCTGCCCGCACTCAATACTCATCAGCGAACAACTCTATGCGCACTTTTATACGGGGCCAAAATACAAGGGCCATTGTTATAAAGAGCTTGACGAAGAAGACGCGTTGTTAATCGATGACTGACTTGCTTCGGTGAGCCTCCAGCCACTCTCAATATAGATGTGCTACTACTTTGCCATGAGGGCACTTAGGCAAACAAATTTCAGTCTAAATGCCTTCTCAAGGGATCTTTAGATAGATGATTTTACCTAATCAGTCGTTAGAGTATTGCGGTTTTGGGGCAAACTGTCAGGACAGTGATGTCCTTATACACAAGACAACCAATCGTATGAAAACCTTAGTGTCCTTTATCAAGGATGTAATCAAGTTAGTCTGGTGTAAAGTTCCCACACGCTGGGGAACTCCGTTGAATGTAAACAATGGAAGCCAGTGTTCTCGTTTCATTTGCTCCTATTGCCCGCACTCCCCTCACTCGCGGAGAAAGCAATAGGCAGATGGTGTCTGCCTAATCAGCAGTTAGACTTGCAACTTCTCTGACTTGATCGAGCAGCCGGGGGGATTTAGGTGGTGTCATGGTACATATAACGCCCCTAGATGGGTGCTTATCTGCCAAAAATGACGGATAAGCACCCATTCAACACACTTAATTGTTAGAAGCCATGGATAAAACCCCGTTTTCCGGAGTTATACGTCAAAAATTGCATATAAGTTCTGTAAACAAGGGTCTTATCACCCAAAAGTGACGGATAAGCGCCAAAAGTGCGGATCTTATCGAACAGATCTGACGATAAATATATATAGCGTTTCCTATTCTAGTGAGGTACACTTAGAATAGAATGTTTATTTCCTAGGGGACGACTTGAGGTGCAACCCTATTCGCTTGACTTCCGTAAAAAGATTATCGATATCTACGTTAAAGAA
>JADEXA010000005.1 GCA_015207365.1 Vacuolonema iberomarrocanum LEGE 07170 | reverse complement strand
GCTTCTTTAACGTAGATATCGATAATCTTTTTACGGAAGTCAAGCGAATAGGGTTGCACCTCAAGTCGTCCCCTAGGAAATAAACATTCTATTCTAAGTGTACCTCACTAGAATAGGAAACGCTATAGATATGCATCAGAGCAAATCATAAAGTTTCGTATCGCAAGACTTTCGCACAAAAATCAGCAGTGATACGTTAAGGATAGGCACAGAAAAGATTAAAACAAATTCGAATTCTGGCTTGTGCCTCCTGCCAAGAATTCAGCACAGCACACCATTTCCTTGCATCACAAATGGAGGAATTCTGGTTTGGCGGTGTTTATAAAGTGGCTCCACTTCAGTCAGTTTATGGGCTTACGCAAGAATCAGACCTCAAATCTCGATATCTCTAAAAGAGATAGATGTAGCTGATTTGTGTCTAGTGTTGTGTTTTTGTAAACCCCTAGTAAGACAAATCATCTCCGTTTCTGTTGGTTTTTCTTTATTCCGAGCGTTAAACAGAGCTGACTTAGATTTCACGGTCAGATTATCTTCAATCTGTTTGGCCTCCATGCTCAAATCGAACTAATTTTGGGGCTGGTTTTTACCAGTCCCATCGTTTTTTAAATGTGCCTTTTACCAGATGCTTTCCATCAACAAAACAGCCTCGCGTCACCGTTATCGCTTGGGGTTCTGTTGGAAACCCCTATCTGAGATTCTTTGTCTTTTTGATAGATCACGCTAATGCTACCCGAGTTAAGCTTCCAAGCGTTTCGCCCGTTGACTAGGGTTGAGCTGCCACTTCGGTGCAAAATGGAGCCATATACCCGCAAAATAGAAGTGTTTGTTTGTGCTGGAGTAGTGTTATGTCGTCGTTCAACTGGTTTAACCGAGAGGTTTCGGAGCCATCTTCAGCGCAAAAGGAGTCGGCGCAAGAATCTGTGAAGGACACTCCAGAGTCGCAGACAACTGAGACACCAGCGTCAGCGGATGACTATTTAAACTGGGCGAAGACGGCTTATCAGAATATCCAAAAACGCAAGCAAGCGAGTGCCGAAGAGACGGTCGCAGAACCCGATGCAGAATCGGTAACAGACAGACCTGAAGCGGCTGTCGCATCGCCTGAAGTCTCTGAACCGGGTGTGCCTGAAGCTCCAGTGGTTGAGACAGTGGAAGCCGAAACCCGCGAAGCTCCGGAGCAAGATGCCTCTGCAGCAGCAGAGGAAACGATAACAGAGGCAGAAACGGAACCCAGTCCGGCCTTGCCCTTATGGGCGCGGGCAGATGCAGATCGGCAAGAAAGACTGGAGCGATTGAAGGCGGAGGCCGATGCGATCGCCGAAGCCGAAACCCCTTCTCCTATGGCTGATGCTGCCTCTGCAAGCTCAGCCATTCCAGCGGCAGCGGAGTTAGACGAGAACTTCCTGTGGTCAGCGCGGGTGCTGGCAGATCAGGGACGCCGTGCCGATATGGTAGATGTGGAAGAAATTAACTGGCTGGCACGGTTGCGGCAGGGGCTCGACAAAACCCGTCGGAGTTTGGTGAATCAACTGCGGGCGATCGTGGGGCAAGGTCCCTTGAATGCCGATGCAGTGATGGAAATTGAAGCGCTCTTGTTGCAAGCGGATGTGGGCGTTGAGGCAACCGACTACATCATCGAGTCTCTACAGGACAAGTTGCGTCAGGAGGCTTTGCCACCGGAGGAGGCGATCGCCTACCTCAAGTCCATCCTCCGGAATATGCTCGACAATCCTGGAGGTCAACCCGTTTCGCCGACCTTTACCCCAGAGAAAGACACGCTCAACATTTGGCTGATGACGGGGGTGAATGGAGCCGGAAAGACAACAACCATTGGTAAAATTGCCCATCTTGGGACAAAATCGGGCTACAAGTGCCTGATTGGGGCGGCAGATACCTTTCGAGCCGCGGCGGTGGAGCAGGTCAAGATTTGGGGTGCCCGCAGTGAGGTCGAGGTGATTGCCAATCCTGGAAAGAACACAGACCCGGCAGCGGTGGTGTTTGATGCCATTGGCGCAGCGCAGTCGCGAGACACAGAATTGTTGCTGATTGACACCGCAGGGCGGCTGCAAAACAAGAAGAATTTGATGGATGAGCTAACGAAAGTGCGGCGCATCATCGATAAGAAAGCACCCGATGCCCAAGTGGAGGCGCTTTTGGTGCTGGATGCGACCCTAGGACAGAACGGGGTGCGACAAGCTGAGGTGTTCTCGGAAGCGGTGAATTTGAGTGGCGTCATCCTGACGAAGCTGGATGGGACAGCGAAGGGAGGCGTTGCCCTGGCTGTCGTGCAGCAGTTGGGTTTGCCCATCCGGTTCATTGGGGCAGGGGAGGGGATTGAGGACTTGCGTCCTTTTTCCAGCTACGAGTTTATCGAAGCGTTGCTGAGTGGTTGATCGGGATGGCCAGTTGGGAGATCGGTGATGGATACCCCTGATGTTGGTGGATTACAGCGGGTGACGATCGCCCCTTCCCAGCAGCAGGGCGATCAACTCCACCTCAGCGATGCCCAGATCCACTATCTGGGGCGAGTGCTACGGCTGCAGCCAGGGGAGAGTTTCATCGCGATGGATGGCCAGGGCACTTGGTGGCTCGCGACTTGGCAGGGAAATGCGATCGCCCACATCGCTCATGAAATTTTGGCAACCACAGAACTCCCGATCCCCCTCGTGCTAATGGTGGCGATGCCCAAGGGAAATGGGATGGATGAAATCATTCGCCAGACCACCGAGCTTGGGGTGGCTGAAATTTGGCCTGTGATGAGCGATCGCACCCTGCTGCAGCCCAGCCCTAATAAACTAGGTCGGTGGCAGCGTATTGCCACCGAAGCGGCCGAGCAATCGGAGCGGCAACGGGTTCCCAAACTCTACCCGCCGCGACCCTGGCCTGCGGCGCTTGAAGCGTTGCAGATGGCGACCCATGACTCCTCAGAAAGCAAAGAGCGGGCGATCGCAGCATTTCTCTGCACCGCCCGCCAAGGAGTATTGCTGAGAGACTCTCTCTCCCAAGTGTTGAGTCAGTCTGGGTCACCGACGCAAATTGTTGTTGCAACGGGGCCCGAAGGGGGATGGACCGATGCAGAGGTTGAGCAGGCGATCGCCCATTCCTTTACGGCAGTTTCCCTAGGACGCCGTATCCTCCGTGCCATTACGGCACCTATCGCCGCCACAACGTTGATCGCCCATCACCTAGAAGCCAGTCAAGCCATGAGCCGCTAGTTCGTTATCAACGATGAATCAACAAGCTGCGTTTCCTTCGCTCTAGGTATTCATGGTTTTCGCCATATCGAGGAAGGGATTTAGGCTGGGGCCAGGGCGACGGCGACGGCTAGGAGTTGTGCCAACCAAGAAGTTGGGGGCAAAGGTTGTCACTTCAGGTGCTGCCGGAACGGGGGCGGGGTTCTCGGGTGCGGCGGCAAACGCCTCCTGAGAGACTTCCACCTTGCCGTTCAAAGATGCGCTGGTTGCGGGAACCTCAAGTTCGACAGTTTCTTTCGCTGCTGGAGCGGGTGCTTCTATTTTCTCTGTGGTTTGAAGTTGAGGTGCCGGAGCGGCTGAAGCATCACCACCCTTTGCATCATCTGCTTCCAGAAAATATTCGGATTTCTGACCCAGCCCCACAAGTTTAGTAATCGTGCTAAATAGCCCGCCAATGAAGGCGAACAGACCACCCAATAATTTATTGATAAAACCCATTTTGATTACTCCAAAAACTACGCTACGAACAGAGGTGTTCTAAAGCCAACAGTCCATCCCAGCAAGATGTGAGCGACCGCTAAACAGGACGAAGATCATCCACTTAGCGTCCCAATGGAAGAGAGCGATCGCCCCCATGGCGGGCGTTGATCAACAACGCTTCCCTCATCCCTTGTCACTCCCTATGATTGATTATCGCCACCTAGGAGCATCATAGACGATGGCAACCCCTAGAAATCTCAAGTTTTGCACTGTTAAAAAAAATTAAGCAGCCTTCCATTTTGCCCACTTTCCTTATTAAGAACAACAGTGGATAGATCAGGTCGCAACTGACTGCAAAATGGCCACTCTGTCGCGCAGAAAGTTATACCAATCGCCATGCTGATGTTACGGGCTGCACTTGTCGCATCAGCATCCCAAAGGACAAAACTTGCATAGTTAAAAGACTCCTCCCCTATGCCTCAAAGTCTTCTTTTGACAGCGCCATTAGGGATAGGCCCCGGAGAAAAAGATTCTGTGCCAACCATGGGAACCCGTTGCCCAATGCTCTCTTGCAGCGTATTGATCTTTTGGTTTTGTTCTCGAATACGGCGGGAGAGGAGGCGAATGATATTGACGGCGATTCCCGGCGTTTCATCGATCGCTTCATAAAGCTGCTGCTGGGTGAGCACGAGGCATTCGCAAGAGGCAAGGGTTGTGACCGTAGCGGAGCGGGGTTCGGCATCGAATACTGACATTTCACCGAAACATGCGCCCTTGTCCAGCCGTGCCAGTTCGCGATCGCCAATATGCACACGAACCTGCCCGGAAACGAGGATGTAGAGCGATCGCCCCTCTTGTCCTTGGGTGAAAATGGTGTGTTGGCTAGGAAACGACAGCTCATCCATGATGGAAGCCAGACGCACCAAAAAGTCGTCCCGCAGTTCTTTAAAGATGGGAACGCCCCTAACGAATAACAGTCGATCAACGCTGGTCAGCAACATAAGGAAATTAGTTGTATGCTCCCTGATCCTAAATCGGATGCAGATCGGGTGGATGGGGTGGCATTGTGGGCTTAGCATGCCCATTTTGCGAGCCATTCCTGCCATTTTGGGTGGGAGCTACACCCAGTCTTGCCATCAAAGCATACACCTGATCCAGAACGAGGGGATTAGAATCTTGCTGCAACTGGGGCAGAAACTCCCGCAGGGTGCGGGGTGATGCCAGGCTGAGGTAGGCGAGGGCGGCTTCGCGCACAAATCCGGTAGGATGACGCAACCCGGCCAGGGTTTGTGCGGCGGTAAATCGCCAGCGTTGCACCCGTGCCATGTGGAAGCAGCAGGCCATGCTCCAGTCGGAAAGGAAATGGCGCAGGTCGAGCAGGCGGCGGAGGCGATCGCTCGGCAGGAGCGGTCGATACTCCAAAAACTCGGACAAGCTAGCCAGTTTTTCTTGATCCGAGCGTTGATCTAAAACATTCAGCAACGCACCTTTGCTCTGAATATCGAGGGTGTTGTCGAGAATTTCTAGCCCTCTGGCGACGCTTTCCCAGGAATTGGATTGCAAGTTGAACACCGCCGCCTGAATCGTATTGGACGGATAGAGGAAGCGCATCAACAGGAAGATCCGCTGGTAGCAATCTTCCTGTAAGTCGCGCATGGCGCGTCGCCACAAATCGCCCTCTCGTCCAGGTACGGTGTCGGGGGTAATGTCTAGTAACCCCGCGTAGGTATGTCCGATGAGTTTCAGCTCTTGGTCAATGAGGCGCTCAATGCCGCTACGTCCTAGGCCATCGGCAACCGCTTCAATGCCTTTCTCTTGGGGCAGTTTTAGGAGAATGCGCAGGATGGTGCGGCGGGTGTTGCCCCAGGCGGTCATCAGGTGGGCCACCAGGGCATCGATCGCACTAGGGGAACCAATTTTGCCCAACGTTTTCCAGGCCTGGGTTCGCACAACTTCGATCTTGTAGATATCTTCGCCTAGGCGCACCAGCATGGGAATGGCCTCATCGCCCAAACGCACCAGTGCTTGGGATGCGGCTTCGCGAGTGGATTTGTAGGATAAGCCGCGCAGCAACGATGGATAGTACTCTTCCAGGCGCGTGGCGGCGATCGCCTCCAGCAAGGCGCAGCGTACGCGTAGGGATTCATCCTGCAACAACGGTCGGATATAGAGCCGCAACGCCTGCATATACTTGGCTTCGCCCAGCGCCCGACAGCCCATCACCCGCTCCCGTTCGCGCTTGTGAGTCAGCATGCGGCGCAGGGTATCGGTGGCTTCTGCCTTTTGTTGGGGATTGCCCCGACGCAACATCAGAGAAGCGGCGGTACCGCGAACTTCTGGGTCGATTTCAGGATGGAGATAGTCGCGCAGTTTTGTGATGTCGGGATCGGGATCGGTAAGCCAAACATAGCGCAGGGCTAAGGCTAGCACCTCGGGTGCCAGGGGTTGCTGGATTAGCGATCGCACCATTTCTAGATGCGTCAGATTGGGATATTCGGCCATGGCCTCCAGGCTTTCCCGTTGCAAGGCTGGGGAAAATTCGGGCAACAGCGGACATAGCACTTCTCCGACATTCTTCGGATCAAAGTGAGTGAGCATTTCGATGCAGGACTTTTTGTCGGCATCAGACCCTCGGCCCAGCGCCTCGACGATCGCCCGCTTGAAGGTGCGCAAATCGACTTCCGATAGGCTCAGTTCACCCCGATTGACACTTTTGACGAGGAGTTCGACATAGCGCGATCGCAACCGCCACACCGTAAACAGCCATACCAGGCTGAAGATGGCAATCCATACCACAAAGACCAAACTGACAACCCGCTCGAAGACCTCTTCGCCCATGCCACCGAAAAAGCGCCGGCAAATTCCCAGCACAATCAGCATGGTCAAGCCCATCAAACCCGAGGAGATCGGTTCGGCAATCCCGCGCACAAAGGCTTGGATGCGACTACGGTTGGCATCGGGAATCGGTTGGAACAGGACAGGCCCTGTCGTTGCCAGCACTGTATAGCGCATCAACTCATCCATGAAGCGCAGCAGCACAACTCCCCAGAACAGATTGACCACTTGCCCCAGCGTTAGGGTACTGACCAAAAACAGCAGAGCAGGGGAGGCCATCGTCACGATGAATACGCCCAGCCGCTCAATCATGCGACTGGAGACAAACCACTGCAAACCCAGTTCAAACAATCCCAGAATGGCGCTAAAGATGGCCAGAAAGTCCACAATTGTTTCTAGGTCAAGGGTTTGTTCGACCTGGGAGAGATACTGAAAGTCGAGCAGCAGCCAAAGCGCCTGCGCCATGACGAAAAAGGCTACAATCAAAACCACATAGCGCTGCAAGGGCCCTCGGAGACGACGGGTGGTGTAGTCGGGTTGGCGCTCTTGCAACCGACGGCGAGATGAGTCTGGGAAGAATTGACGATAGGTCTGGCTTAGGTAGAACAGGATGGCGGCACCGGCCAACAGCAGGATGCAGGCAACCAAAATTACATTGTCCAACCCGATGAAATTGCGCAACAACGGCAGCGAGAAGCCACTGATCACATCGGCTACCAATACGCCGCTGCTAATCAGGGGATAGGCGCGTTTAATCTCGCGAATATTGAACAGTTGGTTGGCTGTGATGGAGGTATTGAGTTCGTTGAGGACATAGATTGCTTCCATCCACAGGCGCATAAGGAAGACGGTGTAGCCCACCATCCAGGGAATGCCCAGCCCAACGCGAAATAAGAAGAGAGGCAGAGCCATCAGTACGGCAATGATGACAATGACGCGGCGCAGGGAAATGAATTTTTGTAGAAACGAATAGAAGAACCCGAGGAGAGTACCGATTCCGGCACTGACCAGATAGACCCATGGCAGGGAATGAGCACCATAGGCATCCAGAAATTTTGCAGCGATGCTCACTTCTAGCCACAAAATGCCAATGGATGTGGCGGTGTAGAAGCAAAACATCCAGAATGTGCGATCGCTCTCTTCGTGGCGCAAATTCAGCCAGCGCAGTGCATTGCGACGAAAAGAGGTTTTAAAGTTGTCTAGAACTCCGGTTTGCGATTCCATGCAGTGCTGTTAGCTGTGACGATGTCCCTGTACATTTTCTCTGAGTACAGGACAAAAACCAGAAAACCCTTAATTTTGGGTAGTGCGGGCACCGCCCGCGCTACCCAAAATTAAGGGTTTTAGCAGGGGTTTATTGTTTGTCCTGTACTTGTGCTGTTTCTATACTCCCCAATGATGCTTCACATCTAAACATGCGGAAGCCGTTTGGAATACGCAAGGGGGGTTACGATTCGTTGAGTTTTGCGTAAGTCCTGCCTCAATGGGGTGCGTAGGTGGGGATGGGTTTGTTGGATGGAGCGGGAGTGTCTGCGGTGAGATGATGGGTAGAGGGTCGCCAGCGGTTAGCGATGGGCATCCGCCAGCCGGTGCCAAAGGCACGCTCGGTGATTTTAAGGCCCGGCGGGGCTTGCTTCCGCTTGAATTCAGCCCGAGTGACAAGGCGCACCACATCTTCAACGACAGCTGAATCATGCCCTGCTGCGACGATCGCCCTGGGTGACTCGTGGTTTTCGACAAACCGATCCAAGATGTCATCTAACACATCGTAGGAGGGCAAGGAATCTTGATCGATCTGATCGGGCTTCAGTTCGGCACTGGGGGGTTTGGTCAGGATGTTTTGTGGGATGACCTCCTGGGGAGCGGCAAGGTCGTAGTGCCATTCCTGCCAGCCGCGCTTGTTGAGCCAGTGGCAAATGGCGAAGACCCAGGTTTTGGGCACATCGGCGATCGCCCCCAAGCCGCCATTCATATCGCCATACAGGGTGCAGTAGCCGACCGCCATCTCAGACTTGTTGCCGGTGGAAAGCAGCAGATGGCCAAATTTGTTGGAAATGGCCATCAGCAACGTTCCCCGGATGCGCGACTGGATGTTTTCTTCGGCCACACCCGGCTCGGTTTCGGCGAACAAATCGTCTAGGGTGGTGTCGAACCCCTGCATGACAGGCTGAATGGGGAGGGTATAGGTGGTGATGCCCAGGTTTTCTGCCAGTTGCAGGGCATCGCTGATGGAGTGGTCGGAGCTATAGGGAGATGGCATCAGGACACCCAGCACATTCTCGCCGCCAAGAGCCGCCGTGGCGATCGCTGCCACCAGGGAGGAATCAATTCCCCCGCTCAGACCTAGCACGACTCGACGGAAGCCACACTTCCGCACATAATCCTGCACGCCCATAACGAGTGCCGCCCAAATCTCCGCTTCAGGGCAGTTGGGGAGGGGGACAACCGCCGCTGCTTCCAAATCTCCAGTACTTGCATTAATGGTGATATAGACCAGATCGGTTTGAAAGGCCGAAGCTCGCATCACCAGGTCTCCATCCTGATTGAGCGCGAAGCTGTTGCCATCGAACAGCAGATCATCATTGCCCCCGGCCTGGTTGGCGTAGAGGATGGGCAGTTGGCAACGCTTGGCCCCATGGCACAGCATCGCCTCTCGCATCTGTTGTTTGCCGACGCAGAAGGGTGAAGCGGAAAGATTGACTACCAGATTGACCCCCTGGGCGGCTAGGTCATCCAGCGGCTTGACGCCATAGGTCGGCTTGCCCCAAAAGTCTTCATCGTTCCACAGGTCTTCGCAGATCGTGACGCCAATTTTGAGTACAGAACCACTGGCCGCATCATCGGCCAGCTCAAACCATCCACTTTCCTTGCCCGGTTCAAAGTAACGGTCTTCATCGAACACATCGTAGGTGGGTAGCAGCCGCTTGAAAAAGATGTCCTGAATTTGGCCATGCTGAAGCAGAACCGCCGTGTTGTAGAGAGACTTACCACCATTGAGATGCAATCGTGTATTCGGCATGGGTGCCCCCACCAATACCGCCAAATCTGGCGGGAGTGATTGTGCTAGTGACTTCAGTTCCTGGGCGATCGCCCCCACAAAGCTGGGCTGCATTAGCAAATCCTTCGGTGGGTAGCCACATAAGGAAAGTTCGGTGGTCAGCAATAGCCGAGCCCCCTGCTCAGAAGCCTGTCGTGCAGCGTCCAAAATCTGCTGCGCGTTTCCAGTGAGATCTCCAATGGTGGGATTGAGTTGGGCGATCGCAATTTTCATAGCATCAAATTGTTTGAGTAAGGGAGCGATTTAGCAGTGATTGCGAAAGGTGTTGATCAAGATGAAGAGAGGCTTGCTTCTCGTTGCATCATTCTTAGCAAAAGCGCCTTCAAAGGCTAGATTCCCTCCTGACCGAGAGGGTGAAGGTTGGATCGTTCAAGGCTTAAGGGTGATGGACAATTGTATTCCCGATGCTGTCCAATCCAATCACCTAAAGGAGCCAAGCAAAAAATAATTTAATCGACAATCTTAGATATTTTATAGAGTGCGTTAGCGAATACATAATGCATCAATCTTTTCGGATAGAGACGTTATAGCTATGCCTAAAACATACGGTGCATTGTATTTATAATCATTTATTTAGCGCCGTCAAATTAATGGAGACAATCAAACAAATACGAGGGGTTTATCTTTGAGTGGGGCAAAGGCTTCGGCGTCAAAGCGATAAAGCGCAGCAGGACGTCCGGCTCCACGGGTTACTTTGACGCCGGTATCCTTCAAAAAACCAAGCTTCAACAGGCGAGAACGAAAGTTGGAATAGTCCGCAAACCCTTCGCCTAGAACGGTGGTGTAAAGCTGGTACAAATCGCCGAGCGTAAAGAGTTCAGGTAGGACTTCGAAGGCGATGGGACTGTACTCCAGCTTGTTGCGAAGGCGGCGATAACCATACTGCAGAATTTCGGCATGGTCGAAGGCAAGATCGGGTAACTGGCTCATGGGATACCAGGCAATACCGCTGACCCCATCGGCGACTAGTTCGGCTTCTGCAAATCGCACCAGAGCAAAGTAGCTGACCGAGAGATAGCGATCGCCATAACTCTCCGCCGACTCGCGGGGATCGCGCCGGGGGCCACCAAAGGTATAGAGCTGTTCGAGGTAAAGATTTTTGGCTCGAATTTTCTCCGCCAGCATTCGATAAGCGGCGTTCTCCAGAGATTCGCCTTCGCGTACTAGCGTCCCCGGCAACGACCAGTAATGGAGAAAGGGCGCTTTATCTCGCATGACCAGCAAGACCAAGAGGCGATTTTGCTCCGTATCGACGGAAAAAATCACGTTATCTACTCCGACCTTGAAGTCGGCGAGTGCCCACTGACCGTTAGCTTTTTTGGTGCGCCGTTCTGACATGCGTATAGCTTCTCTCGGTAAACATACTCCTCGATGGGGGGAGCCAACAGTTCGGAGTCACAGGTTTCTCGGTATTCGGTGGAGGAAACCGGCAACCCGGAGATGTCAGCGATCGCCAACTCTGCACCCAAGGTTCGCAGGGTTGCCAGATCCGCTTCTTTTACGCCGTAATTTGGACGGGGGATCACCAGTAGCTTAACCTGTTGCATCAATTCTTCCACGCGCTCCCATCGGGGAAGTTGGGGCAACAGGTCGGAGCCAATGATCAATGTAAAGTCTGCCTCGTGCCAGTGGTTCTGTGCCCGCTGCACCGTCTCGATGGCACGGGGATGGGTGAGTTCGGGGTAGAGCTGAATATTTTGGCGGGGGGGCTCGATCGCCTCGATGAGCAGCCAGAGCATTTGCATCCGGTGGACTAGGGGAGTCTGGTGGGTCTTAAACGGATTGTCGGATGCCCACACGGCCACTTTGTCGAAGTGATGCGACAGCCATACCAAAATGTCTTGGTGGGCCATGGTGGGTGGGTCGGCACTGGTTCCAAAGAGAGCAATCTGCATAGTGGTTAGGGAGATAAAGGGTATGGAGGCTGAAACCGTTGGAAAATGCTGATGTTGCCCATGACAAGCAACGAGTGAAAACCGTCAGGAACAAAGTACTTGGAGTTTACTGTAGTACGACGAAATCAATTTGGGTATGGAGGCCAGCTCTGCGACTGCTTGTGAACGGATTGGGAAGCGCTGGATGAACGCAAAGAAGAAGTCGCAGATTGTTGGGAACTACGCTGGGCTGACTCGTGCTTGAGTTTGTTGGGTGAGCTGCTGTAACGCATCGGAAATCATCAGGTCAAGATGGGTTGGATTTTCTACCTGGCGTAGCGCTGCTGGGAGCGCTTGGACGGAAGTCCGTGTGCGATGGGCGATCGCCTCCAAATTTTCCGATTTCCCCAGGCGCTTGCCAGCTTGCATCACCTTTTGCAGCAAAGGCGTTTCGGGAGTGTCGGGGGATTCATTGGCCAGAGCTAGGCGATCGCTCCTGAATGTTCCCGCTTCGTCGAGGGTGCGGAAAATTTGCTTGCGACCTGGGTAAGTCGCCTTGTTGCTCGCCGCCTTCATTGTAGGGATGCCATCCATTTCCACCAGTTTGTAAACTCCGTTGACGGGTTGCCCGGTCACCAGTTTGGTGCCAATTCCAAAGCCACTGATGCAGGCGCCTTCTCGCTGCAGTCGAGTGATTTCAAACTCGTCCAGGTCGCCACTGGCGAAAATGGTGACATCGGGGAGGAGCGATCGCACCTTCTGGGACAGTTCCACCAAATCGCCGGAGTCCAGCCGCACGCCGCTTACCGGGAAGCCCTCTGCCTGCATTCGCTCGGCTAGCGTCGCTGCGGCCGCCACCGTGTCGTAGGTATCGATCAATAGCGGTGCCTTAGGAAAGTAATTCTGGAAGGCGGTAAAGGCGGCTTGCTCGTCACCGCGCGCGGCTTCAAACGCCATTACTAGCGCATGAGCCATGGTTCCGCTGGGCTTCTGGCCAAACTGTAATGCGGCCAACACGTTTGAGGTGGCGTTCATGCCACCGGCGATCGCCGCCCGCGCGGCCCACACTGCTGCCTGAGGACTGAACGCCCGCCGCGTCCCGAACTCCAATAATGTTGCTGCCTCTCCGACCACATCGCGCATCCGTGCTGCACGGGTGGCAATCAAGGTCTGATAGTTCAACGTATTGAGCAAGAAGGTTTCCACCAATTGCGCCTGCCACAGCGGAGCCTCGATCCGTAACAATGGCTCGTTGGCAAACGCCACCGTCCCCTCTGGCAAGGCCCACACATTGCCCTCAAACTGACAGTTTGTCAGGGTTTCCCAAAAATCTTCTGGCGCATGGTCAAAGATCCTGGTGTCGCGCAATGCCTGTACCTGTTCATTGCTAAATGTCAAATGCTCCAAATAATCGAGTGCCTGGGACAACCCCATCGCCACAATGTAGCCAAAGTGTTCGGGTAATCTGCGGGCAAACAACTCAAAACTGGCGGGCGTTTGCGCCACCCCTTCCCCGACATAGCAGGCGGACATAGTGAGCTGATACAGATCTGTCAACAGGCTGTAGTCTTCGGGGCACAGGCAATCAGGACGTGGAGCGCTCATGGGAAACTCCTATGCAATGCAACACAAGACGGATACCAACAGACACAGACATTGACCATCACGTAACGCGTCGTAATATGGTAATTCTAACCAAAATTATCTCCCGCTGTCCACATAAAAAAATAGTCCTGCAGGAAGAAAGCGTTAAGATTCTGCCAGGTTCCCGTGGATCTTCTTCGGCACAGGGAGTGGTTTTATATTAAATGTGACTAAAATTACATTTGTCTGTGACAAGTCGACGCGCCCCAATTCTTGCTACAGCACAGTGATTTAAGAAGGGGCAGTCTTATAACGAAGCGGTCAAACTCGGAGGTGATTTTTTCGTCACGGTCATTACCATGTTGCAATCACAGCCTTGGAAAATATGACTGAGGCCACCAAGTTTGCGATCGAACTATCAATCATATTTAGATCGGTGGTTTCTCAACGGAGTCGCAGAGCTGTTGCATGAGATAGGACTTGTCAAACCTATTTCATGAATCTAAAACGTAAAGGTGTTTTACTCATCAAAGAAAAAAAGAGAGCGACAAAGCGCTCTCTTCAGTGAGAATCACAATAAACTAAAGTTCAAAACGTCAAAAAGAGTCGTTTTGAGTCCTCAAAAGGGTTAGTCAACTGTTTTCTTAACTTCATCCTTCACGTCTTCTTTGGCATGTTGGGCTCTGGCTTCCACTTGCTTCGCTTTACCTTCCGCTTGACCCTTAGTGTCTCCAGTCAAATCACCAACAGTCTCTTGGACTTTACCTTCCACATTTTTTGCAGTAGCTTCTGCTCTATCTTCGATACCCATAATTGATGTTTCCTCAATCAACTGCCCTCATTCTATGATTCAACAACTGGATGAGTATCTGCCAAGAGGAACATTTGAAAAATTCGTTTCTCCATCTTTAGGCTAGGCCGAATATTTCTTCTGCAGAAGTGGGATGAATTCCTATCGTGGCTATCAACTCATCATGTGTTAACCCATTTTTTAAGGCAGGAATTATACCTTGAAGTAATTCTGGAGCCTCATTCCCAGCGAAGTGAAGCCCTACAATTTTCCCAGAAGACTTTTGTAAGACGGCTTTGATTAAAAACTCTTGAGAGAACTGTTGCAAGCTTTGGTCGAGGGGAGTAAACGAATTGGCGATCGCTTCAACATCATCGCCTAAATGCTCCCGAGCTTCTGATTCTGACCAGCCGACAGTTGCAACCGGAGGTGCAGAGAATACGGCAGAAGGAATCCATTGATAAGCCACTTGGCTCGGCTGTTTCTGACAGATGGTTTTGACGACAGCCTCACCTTCGGCGATCGCCACAGGGGTTAAGGGGAGTCGTCCTATACAATCGCCAATCGCAAAAATAGAAGGCTGTGCGGTGCGGTAATGTTCATCTACAGTTAGCTGGCCATCTTTTAGCTCAATGCCTGCCTTTTCGATATTGAGTTGATCGAAGTTTGGAGCCCGTCCAACGGCCATTAACACAGTATCAGCACTGAGTGTCTGTGCACATTTTCCGGTGAGTGTCATGGTCAAACTTTCTTTCTGCTTTTTGATTTCTTCGCAGCTTGTTTCAGGCAGGAACGTAATACCTAAGCGGTCGAAGTTTTCTTCAACAAATATGCGCAAATCTTCTTCGAAGCCATCTAGAATATGTGGATTCTTATCGACAATCGTGACTTGAGAGCCCATTTGAGCCAGGAAATGCCCAAACTCTACGCCAATGTAGCCGCCGCCAATCACAGCAAAGCGCTGAGGTAATTTCTCTAGTTGGAACATGTCTTTCGAGGTGAGTGCCAAGTCCGCTCCCGGAAAGTCCAGCATGACAGGACGCCCACCCACGGCGATGATGATGTTGGTGGCTTCAACCTGGCGATCGCCCACCTGAACCGTATTGGGGCCGACGAAGGAAGCGCTATGGGGCAACAGGTCAATGTTCAGTTCCCGCAAGCTTTTCTCCTGGATCTGGCGCAACGTTTGGATGCGATCATGCATCGCTGGCTTGAACGTTTCCCATTCAAAAGAGCCGCCAACTTCTTTCCACCCGTAAGCTTTTGCCTCTTGCTGCTGTTTGGCGAAGTCGGCCGCATATACCATCAGCTTTTTTGGGACACATCCTCGGTTGACGCAGGTTCCGCCCAGAGCCTTGGGTTCGGCGATCGCCACCTTTGCTCCATGCTTTGCAGCCGCCTTTGCGGCTGCCAGCCCACCTGAACCTCCACCCAAAACCAAAATATCGTAAGTCACAGCTAGTATTTCCTTATCCTCGACAACCATTTCTTGTTACGTGTTTACGGTCTTTCCAGCCTTAATGCTGTTGTCTGGATCTTCCTAGCTAAGAACACTTGTAGGAGTATTCGAAGCTGTGAATTATGAGACGCTAAACCGTAGAAAAACAACAAATTCAATTGAATTTTTAATAAGTCTGAGATATCCCTTGTTTTCAAGTCGAATCAATAGAGTCGGTTCCAGGAATTTGGAAATCCTGGATTGACAAATGTTTCATGCAGATTAGGTTGTAGTTTGCTTCTAAAGCGCAGTACAACGAAATCCAACATCAATGTAGCCTTTGCTGGTTAACGCTAACGCTAATCCAACCGCATATGTATCAGGATGTCTGGGATTTTTTAGCTAAACAGATATTGTTCATCGTGCGAGCGATCGCATACCCGCCCTTATTTAGAATAGAGAGTTTGCCCTTCAGGACGCTCCATCCAGAGATAGACCTTTTAATAGAACAGACGGGATCTGCAGATGTTCAGTGCGCAGTAAGTCAGCCAGCAAACCGCTATCTCATCACGATTACGGACATGGCTGAAAGAAGGGTGATTTTTTCCGGGAAGGGGAATGATACGCCCCTGCCTGGAAAAAATTATCCTTGAATTTTACCGTGCCCGACATGTGACCTTGACCCAGCCTGTGGCGGGTTGCTCAATGGGATGGATGAATGCCTTTGTTGGGCAAATAGAGGCGAAATGTGCTGCCCTGATTTGGGGTAGAGGAGAGTTGGATGAAGCCACCATGCATTTCGACGATGCGGCAGGCTAGATGCAATCCCAGTCCACTGCCCGAACGCCGCTGTTTGCCCTGACGAAACCATTTAAAAATTTCTGCCTGATCCTCTGGAGCGATGCCGATACCTGTGTCGGCTACTGTTAGCACCAACCAACCAACGTCCGAATGTTTGTCCGGTTGAGCGGAAAAGAATTCTGGAACACTGAGTTGACTCAAATCTTTTTCGGGTTGCAAGTCTATCTCTACCGTTCCTTTGTCAGTAAATTTGATGGCATTACCAATCAAATTGGTGATCACGCGCCGCAATTCCATCGCATCCCCTTGGATCTGAAATTGCTCGAAGTGAGAGGTATTGTGTTCCTGTTCGTTTTTGAAGACAAAATTGAGGGCTTTTTCAATCGCTAGGGGATGGAGTTCCTTGACGACTGTAGAAGTCATGTCGCAGAGGTTGAATTTCGCGAGTGTTAGATCTTTCTGGCCTGCCTCATGGCGATAAACTTCCAGTAACGTATTGACCATACTGAGGAGTTGTTTGTTGTTTTGCATGGTGTCGGCGATCGCCTGTTTTGCATCGTCTGCCATCTCACCAAAAATTTCTTCCCGGCAGAGTTGTAGCATCCGATTCGCTGCTACCAAAGGCGTTCGCAGGTCATGGGTCAGTCGCGCAACAAAGTCATCTCGCTGACGAATCATGGCTCTTTGAGCATCCATGGCTTGCTTCATCCGCAGCAACGAACGGATTCTGGCCTGTAACTCATCAATATCAAACGGCTTACGAATAAAATCATCAGCTCCCGCATCCAGCCCTTCTGCTAGGCTCGTGTGTCCATGTGCAGTAATGAGCAAAATGGGGATGTAGGGCAATGAATGATCCTGCCGGATATGTTGAGTCACCTCATAGCCATTCATCATCGGCATCATGATATCCAGCAAGATCAGATCGGGAGGTGCCTGGGTCACGAGGCTCAGCGCTTCTGCGCCACTTTCCACACAAACCAGATCATAAGCATCACTATCCAACACTGTTTCCAACAGAAGCAAGTTATCTGGAGAATCGTCTACTGCGAGGATGCGGCTTGCCTCTAAAGGTTTGTTGACAGGCATTGGAACCATTACGTCACTCTTCTTCCTCATTCTATTCGCGATCGCTGATATGGCTTGATTTATCGTACTTTGACGATGCCACAAAGCCAGCATGATGCCGTCTACCGAGAGTTATATCATCGATAAACAAGGGCTTAGAGCTGATTTATTGAATTGCTAAAATTCCTTTGCTGCAAGCTGCGTAGACAACTCACTCAAGACGAGTGTGAAAGAATAAAAGTACTAATATCAAATCCGGTTGAAGAACCCAAATATTGTTTTCGCCCGCTGCATTGCAGCGGGCGAAAACAATATTTGGGTTTTACGCCTGTTTAACCGGATTTGATATTAGTACCTTGGCATGATGAAAAGCCGGATCCTAAAAACCTGCGCCGCTCGCGCAGGCTTGTGGGATTTTCGGTTTAATTGCACCGACCGACTTATTTGTTATTTGCTCATCTTTTGCCGCATGAAAAACTGAGATTTAATCTCACTAAGTAACGCGAAGATATAAAAAATAATTTGTAAACTTTCAATAAAAATTAAACGTTAGACGAAAAGTATCGGTTCCACTATTCCATACAATGAGTTATGAGCAAACTTGATTCTTTTCTAGGCCACTCTAGCTTAGACTAGATGCGATTTTCCCTTGCCTTGATATAATCGCAGCCTCCCTCCTTCTAATTAATCAGTTTGCCAACGTCCTTCTCGAACCAGATGTTTGATGGTTTGTGCCGATGTAAGGCGATCGCCTTACATCGCTTCATCCGTTGCGCATTGCTGGTTTTATAAGGACTGTAACGTCAACATCCATGCATCTATCTCTTTTGTGATTATGGCTAATCAAGTTCTTAAAGTCGTCAAAGATACCCTGCTCAAACGTCAGCCTGAACAATCCCATGAATTGCCCGATGACCAGCTTTATACGGTAGAGTCTGGAACGGTCTACCCTATTCATTCTTACGCCTGGGCTGATGATGAGGGAAATTTTAACGAGCATGTTCGCTTTGCATTAAAGGATGACAACATCAACGGGTTCAACACCTGGTATGTCTTCAATCGAGACATTGAAGTCGAATTTGATGGCAAATTGGTGTATCCCTGGGAGGAACAAACAGCCATTCAAATCTTGCGCATTACAGAAGATACGGTGGTGAAACGTCGCCCCGTCGATGCTTCAGAGCTAACCGACGAGGAAAAGCATGAGGTCAAAGACGGCATGACGTTTGAGTTGCATTCCTATGCCTGGGCCGATGCCTCGGGGGAATTCAACGACCATATTCGCTTTGCCATCGGCGATCGCCGCGAGTTCATCAATGGCTTGAGCACCTGGTATGTGGATGAAAAACATGCCCAGGTTGAGTTTGATGACGATGTGGTGTATCCCCTCCCAGAAGCCCGCAACCGTCCGGTGCCAGCCGGTACGCCTGCTTCTTCAACTGCTTCAGCAACGGCGGCGTCAGCTTCAAAAACATTCAGTGGCCCCACGATCGATCTACCTGGCCATGGCACGGTGTATCTCGCACAGCCCATCATTCCCAACGGCAACTTTAATTGGGCAGAAGCTACCAAGAATGGCTCCCGCATCCCCAGAACCAAAGCGGAAGTAGACAATATCCTTGCTCTGGCTAAACCGCTGCAACAAGCAAGAGAGCAGCTTGGTCGTTCGTTCCGCGTCACCTCCTGGTATCGGCCTGAACCCTTCAACAGCCGCGTCGGTGGCGCACGCCGCAGCCAGCACCTCGGCGGCAGGGCAGCCGATCTGGTGGTCTCTGGGATGAATGGTCGTCAGGTTGCCCGGGAGCTGATTGCCTGGTGGCCCGGTGGTGTTGGCACCTATGCCGGAAACCGTTCCCATATCATTCACCTGGATGTGGGGCCTCGCCGCAAATGGGGTTTTTAGACCTAGTTCAAAACCTTGACCGAGTCGTTTGATGGGTGCCCAGGAGGGCGATCGCTCTCCTGGGCACTTATTCCGTTTTCACTCCTCACCCGTCTGATATACTTATTATTCGGTTGTGTTTTTGGCTTTACCCATAAACTCAGCTCGCGAAGCGTGGCGGCATGGCCAAGTGGTAAGGCAGAGGTCTGCAAAATCTCCACCCCCGGTTCGAATCCGGGTGCCGCCTTTCAGAGGCTATCTGCATAGTGCAGTGCTACGCGCTGAGGCAAAAAAGCGTTGGCTTCAACCTAAAGGTGTAAGGTTACAGCGATGACTGGCATTGCAGAATCTAGTTTCTGGGCAAACTCTCACCAACTGCGTTGGTTACTGACAGAGCAGTTCGAATCCAGGTAATACAGCTTCGCTAGACAAAACCGTAGGCATTGCCACCATCTCGACGGCTTGTCGTGCCCGGTAAATTTCAACCTGCTGATCTTGCGGATTAATCAGCCAGCCCAGCTGCAACCCACTCGCTATGTATTCATATCAAATCCGGTTGAAGAACCCAAATATCGTTTTAGCCCGCTGCACAGCAGCGGGCTAAAACGATATTTGGGTTCTTCAACCGGATTTGATATCAGTCATTTTTGTACGCGGCTCTCCCAAGGGTTGAGGCTTGACTGTGCCATTGACGATAGATTGCGATCGCAGCTCAATCACAAAATCGGGACAGATCGGCGGGAAGCCAATCCGTTGTTTGAGGGTCAATGCGTCCCAGCGATTTTGTTGCACCCAGGCAACATCGGCTGCTCGGGTTGAGCCAAAGGGTAGTTTGAAAGCTCCTTGAGAACTAAACACTTTTCCCAGTTTCGTTTGCCGATTCCAAATGATCAGATCGCCAATCAAATCGGCCTCGCGGCTACTGCCCTCTCCCCCCACAGGTGTCGCGTTTACCAATTCTCCTTGGGCTGTGCATTCAATGATGTGATTGGGATGTTCTCGGCAAAGCCACTCAAACTCGTCTTGAGTGACGTACTGAGTTGGGGTTTGAACCATCACGTTAACCTCATTTGAATGCTATCAACTGAATGCTATCAACGGTGCCCAATCCTGGCTCAATTGTAGGGCGTTAGCGATTTACGACGATGCCACCGTTGATTTCAGCTATGAGGCGGAAACAGTTATCCATGATGGCGATCGCTCCCCCTGCAGACGAATCACCGAGTTCACAACGACGCGATTGCCTAACGACCTATCTATCGGAACCATTCGCTGATGCAGGGGTAGAGGCGATCGCTGCCGGATCCGGTTCCACCGTTAGCGGATGCACTACAAACGCATAATCTTGAACCACGGTGTTGTTCAGCAGGTGCTCTTGGATGATGCGCTCAATGACTTCGGCGGTGGCGCTGTGATACCACACCCCATCGGGATAGACGACCATGATAGGCCCCTGCTGACATATCCGTAGACAATCCGCTTTGGTGCGGAACACGCAGGTAGGGCGCAGGTCCGTCGGGGTGTCGAGGGCAAGTTCTTTGAGTCGCTTCTTGAGATAATTCCAAGCGGCAAGACTGGTGTCGCGATCGCAGCATTTTGGCTTCGTCGGATCGGTGCACAGAAAGATATGCCGCTGAATAACAGGGATGCCAAGATTCTTGGCTGTTGTTTGAAGGGCAGTGTTGGGGGAGGAGTCGTGTTCAGAGGATGACATCATTCAAGTCACTCAACCCATGACTATATTCTTGACAGCTATTGAGGCTGTGTTTACTGACGGCTATTGAGGTTGTTGATGGCTACCGACTTACCTTAAACCCAACCAGGTAATGAAGTCCTTGTGGGTAATGAGTTCGATCAGCAGCACCAATATGAACCCAAGCATCGCGAAGCGCCCGTTGATGATTTCGGCATACCGTGTCCACCCAAATGCGGGTTCGACTTCAGTACTAGTCGGGGGCATGCTCGGCTCTGTTTCTGGAGTAGATGGGGGGGCAGGCGTTGCCATCGCATTATCTTCTGACATACATCACACTTGCTCACAGATGTTTCGATTCTATCGCTTTGACGGATTCGATGAGCGATCGCACTTCGTCTTTCCCCTCGGATGGCTCAAACAACAGGGGAAACTTACCTCTGACGAGCATCCGCAATCCCAGAGGTCCCAGGCTGGCAAGGCCCTGCAAATCGCGGAAGTTATTGCCCACGACCCGCAAGCCAAACTTCCGTTCATCAATCCAACCGCCTTCTTTCACTAGATTGACGAGCGTCCGGCGATGGTTAATGGCTCGGCTGTAGGGTGCGGTGTCTTTTTCTAAGATGGCTTGCTTAATTTTGCTGATTTGCTCCATCGGAGCTACTTCCATCGGACACACGGAATCGCAGTAGTAGCAGCGTGTACAACCCCACACCCCTGACATGTCCTTGTTGTATTGCTCCAAGCGTTGGTTAGTGCGCCCATCCCGCGAATCGGCAACCATGCGATGGGCTTTTGCCAGGGCATGGGGCCCTACAAAATCTGGATTGACTTCCCGCGCGTTGCATTCGGAGTAGCAGGCTCCACAGAGGATGCAATTCCCCATTTGGTCGAGCCGTTCGCGCTCCTCAGGAGTTTGCAGAAATTCTCGCTCGGGAACGCGCCGAGCCTCGGTGCTGACGTAGGGCTGTACCGCCTCCAGATTGTCCCAAAAGCTTTGCATGTCGACGACCAGGTCTTTAATCACCGGCATATTGCCCATGGGAGCCACGGTGATGGAGGGGACGGTGCCATTGGTGCTGTTGGGCGTACTAGCGGCGATCGCCTGCAGCCGCTCGACCTCGTCGCCGACCTTCTCTTTGCAGGCCAGTGCTGAGCGTCCATTAATGCGCATAGAACAACTGCCACAAATGGTATTCCGACAGTTTTTACGGAACGCTAGGGTACCATCTTGCTCCCATTTAATTTGATTAAGGCAGTCCAGAATCGTGCTGCCGGGTTCTGCATCAAGGTGATAGGCCTGAATATAAGGAGACGCTTCTTCGGTTTGGCGGACAATTTTGAACTCAAGTTTCATTACAGTAAATCGTGAGACAGAGGCAGAGATTGTTGCCAGCAAAAATAAGAACTTGCCGCCAACAGGGAAAGGGCAAAGCGGATAAAGCTTGAGTGGCATCAATACCACAATATCCTTGTCCCCTTCACGGGAAAAGATGATTTAGAACCGATGCTGCAAAAAGACTGATGCAAAAGATAGGTGAATCTTTTGGTTTGATCGAGCCAGGAGAGGATTAAGCCCATTGCCGATCGCTTTTCCAAGCCTTCGTCCTAATTTTTGTTTCTTTGTCCATCCTAGCCTTGTTCAAACCCCCGAACTGTTCTCTACTGCTAAGAAAATTGGAATTTTCTTAGCGTCTAGAAACGCTACGGGTAGCAGGTTAAGCAAAGATGACAAAGATTACTGAACTTTATTTTTTGCTGTGCCCTTTTTCTCTTTCTATGCTACAAGCCTAGCAAGACTACATTGACCTTTACTAATACCTGGTTTTCTTTGAGGATCCAGCAGAATATCAACGTATTATATGGAGTAAGTTTCGGCTGTATCTACCAAAGTCCTCTACCCTGTGGCTCGGCTTTGCCCCCAAAATGACTGCGCTTTGGCTATATTTTGCCGACACAAGTTTCAATATTCAAGGGTCACTGGTTCTGTCTTTGTGGCGGCTCCTAATCTTTTGGTGGCTGAGAGGCAGGTGAGAGAAAATCTTCAGTAAGATATGTGGTAGACCCGATACGCATTGAGCCGAATGGGCGATCGCCGGTTTCCAGAAAACTACGATTTTTTTATGCCATAAGCCCCGTCGTAGTTGTGTTTTACTCGCTTTCAGGGCTTTTTGTTCATTCTCCAATACGGCCCTCTATCGAGCAACAAATCTCCTTCTGCCGATGAATTATAGCTAGGTTGCAGGCGGATTCTCATGGATTCAGAGAGCTAATATGCTCGCTGGGTCGAATTTCCTGGCGGAATTTTTTGAGAGAAGAACTGGCTGTGGAATTAGCCTAACTAGATAAGGTATCCTGGTGTAATTTAGAATAATTTGAGATCCTCTTTTGAGGTTTCAGTTTTATAATTGGGAACTATATTTCAAGTATTTCAAGATATGTATGAAATCTGGCAGTTGAGGGACAGCTAGGGGATCACTTAGATGTGGGAGAAGCATTAGACCAATGGCAGACACACTGAATGCACCGTTAACCGGTAAAGCTTTGCTACAAAAGGTAAAAGATCTGGGAGACTTAACGCCACGGGAGAAAGCTCGTCGTTGCGGCTATGAAACTGTCGCGAAGAATGGGCAGTCGCGTGTTAATTTGTCCTCTTTCTATGAGGCTCTCCTCGCTGCGCGGGGAATTTCTCTTGGCAAAGAGGGCGATAAAGATGGACGGGGTAGAGAGCCGACCTATCGCGTTAGTGTTCACAAAAATGGGCAAATAGTCATCGGTTCTACGTATACCGAAAAGATGGGTTTGCAGCCCGGCGACGAGTTCGAGATCAAGCTAGGGTACAAGCATATCCACCTAATTCAGCTGGATAAAGACAAGAATGGCAGCTATGACAATGACGACGAGTAGCTTGGCTTTTCTGCTCTAGATTTCAGCCAGTTTTAACTCATTTCAACCTATGTGCCTGGGTTTACGGGGTTTGCTCTGTGATCCAGGTATTTTTTTGTGATTTGCTTCTAGATAATGTTGAAGCACTCATCGTATGGGAGCTATTCCCAGTCGCGATCGCCTGCTACTTGACCAAGCGTCGCATCTGCACCAAAAAGACGGGATTGAGCGGATGCAGGCGTGTGAGTGAGGCGATCGCCACAGACCGTGCCAGTTGAGCTTGAAGTGTATGACTCTGCCAGCGATCACGTTGCGCTGGGGCATCAAGCCATTGCATGATCCCGCTAAGGTGATCGAGGGTGGCGATCGCTGCAACAACGATCCCCTGAGGCGAGAGGACTTGGGCAACCTGGTCGAGAATGGGGAGAATCTGCCCCCCGCTGCCGCCAATAAACACCCGATCTGGGGTGGGCAGATCGGCCAACACGGCTGGGGCTTGGCCATGGCAGGGGGTGATGTTGGGGCACTGGAAGCGTTGGCTGTTTTGCTCGATCAGAGCAACGCCTGCGGCTGATTTTTCGATGGCAAAGATGGACGATCGCGGACAGAGTCGCGCTATCTCCACAGACACCGATCCCGTCCCTGCACCGATATCCCAGATCACAGGCTCCCCTTGCAGACTGAGCTCTCCCAGGGCCAGTACCCGCACCTCGCGCTTGGTCATCAGGCCAGGGCGATCGTCAAAGCTGAGAAATAGCGAATCCGCAATGCCAAAGGCGGGTAGCGTGGTCAAGGTCGCTGGACTGAGGGCAGCAGGCTCCTCTCTCTCCCGTGTCAGAATGACGACGGTGAGGGGGGCAAAGGCTTCTTCCGGCATGGTTTCTGGCAGAAATGAACGCACCCTCTCGGCTGGGCTACCCAGGTTTTCGCATACCCAGAGGCGATAGCGCGACGGCAGTGCCAGGTCGTGAATTAGGCGGGCGATCGCCCGAGGATTTTGGATGTCATCGGTTAACAGCGCAATGGTCGCCTCACCGCGCTGTAATGCTTGGATCAATCGGTCGGGCGAACGCCCATGTAAGCTCAACAAATGGGCTTCTTGCCAAGGCTGCTTGATGCGACTAAAGGCCAGTTGCACTGAACTGAGGTGGGGATAAAACGCCAGTTGGTTGGCGTCAAAGTGCTGGAGCAACAATCGCCCGATCCCGAAAAAGAGCGGATCCCCCGACGCCAGAACAACGACAGAGATCGGAGTCATTGGGGTTGGGTGAGATAAAAGTCGCGCTTGAATTTGGGCGATCGCAGGCTGAATGGAACCCAGAACAATTTTTTCGGCGGCATGGTCAGGGAAATAGGCGAGGTGGCGATCGCTCCCCACCAAAACCTTGGCCTGTTCAACCATCTGTCGCATGGCTGGCGTCAGCCCTACGGCTCCGTCTAAGCCAATGCCAACTACGGCAATAGGAGCGGTGACGGAGGTCTCTTTTTCATGTGTCACACCCACGTCCCTCCTGCGCTTCCCAGGCCAATATCAGCAGTGCATTCATAATGGCTGCGGCTACTGGAGATCCGCCCTTGCGTCCCTCTACTCGAATTTGGGGGACGGGGGTGTCGGCGAGTACCGCCTTTGCGGTCTCTACGGCAACAAAGCCAACCGGAGCGCCAATTACCAGGGTCGGCTTTTGGGTTGTTGCCCGACAGGCGCGGCAAAGTGCTAGCAATGCTGTCGGTGCATTGCCCACGACAAAAATGCCCTGGGGTAGTTGTTTCCAGTAATATTCCATTCCCATCTCGGTGCGAGTTTTCCCGGCCTCTGGCACTGTCGGAGCGTGCTCGACCGCTACCCAAATGGGATTGTTGAAGGTTTTGGCCACCAGGGTGGCAATGCCCTGGCGCACCATGCCGACGTCAGTAATAATAGGACAACCCTGCTGAAGCGCGGCGATCGCTCCCTCAATTGCCCCGCTACTAAAGTGCACCAACTCTCGAAAATCAAAGTCTGCGGTGCTGTGAATGACGCGCTGCACAATCGCATATTCGGCAGATGAGAACGAATGCGCTCCAATTTCGCGATCGATGATGGCAAAGCTTTCCAACACAATCGGGTGATTCAGAGATGAGGAGAAATGCGTCATCGTCTCAATTCTTTTTAATGGTTCATCTTTTTAATGGTTCATCTATGTCATCGAGGGCGATCGATAACGCCAGTGTTCAATCTACGTTACTCAGGCACCTTGTGGAAGAACTGAGGTTTTTAAGGGTGCTTTTCTCCAATGAGTTGGCTTGTCTCACCTGACATACAATGAAGCAAACTTAAAGCAGATGAGGTAGAAGCAAACAGCGATCCGGGGCATCTTTATTTCTATAGGTATTAGTGTTCTATGCCGTTCAATCGTCGGTCGTTTTTGGGGTCTTGGAGGGTTTGAATGAAAGCCATCATGGTTGTTGGCACGACATCCCATGCCGGGAAGTCACTGGTTACTACTGCACTCTGTCGCATTCTGAATCGCCAAGGCTGGCATGTGGCACCGTTCAAAGGACAGAATATGGCGCTCAATGCCTATGTCACCAATAATGGCGGCGAAATTGGCCATGCCCAAGCGGTACAGGCGTGGGCGGCGGGGGTAACGCCACGGGTAGAGATGAATCCCATTTTGCTGAAACCCCAGGGAGACTCGACGTCCCAGGTGATTCTCAAAGGTAAGCCTGTGGGACGGCTAAGTGCGGCGGACTATTACGAGCAGCTCTACACCCCAGGGTGGCAGGCCATTGAAGAATCGCTTGCTCGTCTGGGAGAAGAGTTTGACCTAGTAGTGTGTGAGGGGGCCGGAAGCCCCGTCGAGGTGAATATCAAACACCGCGATCTAACGAACATGAAGGTTGCCAGTTACCTTAATGCCACGACAGTTCTGGTGGTTGATATCGATCGGGGGGGCGCATTTGCCCAGGTGGTTGGCACGCTAGAACTATTGGAACCAGAGGAGCGTGCCCTGATTAAGGGGATCGTGATTAACAAGTTTCGAGGACAGCGATCGCTCCTTCAACCGGGGATTGAGTGGCTCGAAAACCGCACAGGCATTCCGGTTATCGGCGTGATCCCCTGGATGGATAGCGTCTTTCCGGCCGAAGATTCACTCTCACTGCTCGATCGCCCCAGTCGACAAGCTGCCACCGATGTCAACATTGCCGTTATTCGACTGCCCCGCATTGCCAACTTCACAGACTTTGAACCACTCGACTCTGAACCCAGTGTCAGTGTCCGTTACGTCACTCTGAAGGAGCAGCTCGGCTATCCCGACGCCGTTATCCTACCGGGCTCAAAAACAACGATTGGGGATCTGCTCGCGCTCCAAAAAACGGGGATGGCAGAGGCCATTCAAAACTACGCAGCATCCGGCGGAACCGTTATGGGAATTTGTGGTGGCTTCCAACTTATGGGTAAGGTTCTTGCGGATCCGGAAGGTGTTGAGGGGCACGAAGGACGGTATCGAGGCTTAGATTTGCTGCCACTCAAAACGGTGATCAACGGCCAAAAAATTGCCCGCCAGCGGCAAGTGACGTCCAACTACCCACAAATGGGATTGCCCGTGGCGGGGTACGAACTCCACCAGGGACGCAGCCACTTGGCCGAAGATGAAGGCCCCGAGGGTGTGGAGTACCATGCCATGTTTGACGACAAATCTCTGGGCTATGTCGATTCGACCCAATCCTTGTGGGGCACCTATATCCACGGGGTGTTTGACAATGGTGCATGGCGACGAGCTTGGCTCAACCGCTTGCGTCAACAGCGGGGGCTCTCCTCGTTGCCAACCGGGATTTCCAACTATCGCGAACAGCGGGAGATGATGCTGGATGTGTTGGCCGATGTGGTGGAATCTTACATCGATGTGTCAAGATTGACCGCATTCCTGCCCTGAAAGAGGGCTTGAACCATCTTGAACGGTATTGATTTTTGGTTCATTCCACGAAACAATCAATGGTTCAAACACACGTTGAAATCTAGTCAACCAAGCTCAGTTCCTGCCTAGCCCCCAGGTTTAACAATGCAACGACTTCTGATTAACCTGTGCTCCGATCGCCTTACCGAGAGCCGCGAATTTTATGTGGCGCTACTCAATCTCACTGTCCAGTACGACAGCGATTGGTATATTCAGCTTGTCTCCCCCAATCAGGCCAACTTGGTGTTGGGCATTATTCGTCGCGATCATGATCTGGTTCCCGAGCCGTATCAAACTGCGCCAACAGGGATGTACCTAACGTTCGTGGTTGCGGATGTAGACGCGGTTTACGAAACAGCCTGCTCCATGGGGTTAGAAATTTTGCAACCACCCCGCAATGAATTCTATGGACAGCGCCGATTTCTGACGGTGGATCCCAACGGGTGTTTGCTTGATATTTCGTCCCCTGCCTAAAGACTGACATCGACTTATAGCGCTGTGCGCGTTAGGTAAGTACGGTTGTGTATGGGCGCGTCGCGCCCACACACAACCATTTCTGTACTTGATGCGGTTGCACACCGCTATATATCAAATCCGGTTGAAGAACCCAAATAACGTTTGTGCCCGCTGCAAAGTAGCGGGCATAAACGTTATTTGGGTTTTACAGCTATTTAACCGGATTTGATATTATTCAAAGGTCTCTAGTACTCCCAGCACAGCTTGCGGATCCAACTTCCCCTTAAACCAGACGATGGGAACGGGGACATCCTGGAGCCGGACACCTGCTTTTTCTAAGTTCAGGCGCTCGGATACCGCCAGCACCAAGTTTGTATTTTCTGCCTGGCGCACCTGAGAAAACTTTTTGCGGAGGTAGTCGGGTCGCCAGTAGCCCACAATTTCCAGCAGTACGCTGCGCCCATCAGGGTGAACTAGACGAAAGTCGGGAATCATCACACTGCCGGGAATGGGTAACAAATCGACCTCACGCTCTAGCGCCCAATCGGTCTTGAGGCGGTTCCAGCGATCGGCAAAGGCCGCTTCCACCTGGCTGTCGTAGGGTTTCCCTGGCGGATAGTGGCTCACCAGGTCGCAGGCCGAGTCGAGCGTAAAGCGGCAAGATTTTGGGGTGCGGCTGTAGCTATCGCGCCACTGTAACGCGGCTTCCAGACTCCATTTTGTGACATGGAGCAGTGCAGGAATGAGCTTAGCGATATCGGTGCCGTAGCGGGTGCTGCTGGAAAAAAGGCTGGCAGGGCCATCGATTGTCAGTGTGAAGCCATGGTCTGCATCGCCTTCGATGTAGGTCATCAGCCCAAACAGCTTGAGATAGCGGAATAGCAGCTTATACTCTCCGGGGTCATTGCGATGGGCGTTGATGCGAATATGGGTGGCTTTGTAGAAAATACCCTGTACTTGAGACAGGTTGTAGCGATGCAAAAGCGCGTCGGGTTCGGGTGCATCAAAACGGGTGAGGATGCGGTTTTCCTTTAGGTCGGCGTAGAGTCCCTGCAGAATTTCGGTGGCGGGCACTTCCCGCTCTAGCTCTGTGCTAAGGCGATCGCTCAGCGTCGCTAGCGTGCGATTGGCATTTTGGGGAATAGGAACAGTTTGTGTGGCAAGAGCAAACAGGCGTTGCCGCAATTCCTGCGGTTCTAGCGGACTGACCTGCTCAAACTGGCTAAAGGCTTCGGCTTTTAGCAAATGTGCCAGCCCGCGCTTGATTTTGAAGTCGGTTTCTTCCCCCTCTAGTTCGCGCAGTTGAGTATCCAGTTCCCCCAGGGTTTTGCCCACATGGCGCTGGAAAATTGTGATCAAGTCGGTGGCGATCGCTCGATTTCCCCGATTCAACACTAAGCGTCGAGGTTCCAGCGACTCCCCCCGCACCCGGTTTATCAACAAATCAGACGGCAACATGGGTTAGCAAGTAAAAACAGCCTTGAGCAACGTCCAACAAACAAAATCCTCAGCACCTAAGGACGCAGAATTGAAGGTATGGTAGCCCATCGGGGAGATGCGATCGCGAATCATTGCGGCGCTGATCCGATGGTGTCTCCAACAAGACAAAACAGGGACAGGACTTACGTCGTTTGTTGATTTTGTGGGCGTGGCCACAAAATCAACGAATTCCCTTAGGATGACGCAAGTTTTGCGTACGTCCTAAGGGAAAAGGAGCCTTGAAGGACGAGGGTTGCTTTACAAATTTGCTGGCTGAAGAAAATTTGTCGATTGAAGAATTGTGTCGGTTTGTTTGAATTTCCAGCCAAAGATAGAATCTGTACAAATTCTACTCATGGTAGGGATATAACATTATTCCAATAATTGCCTGTGCCCTTCGGGTTGCAAGTACCCAGTTTTCGGGATTAAGATTCTGCAAAAGTTTGGCTGTACGGGGTTGTCAAAACCGATAATCAAGGTTTACCGCAATTTGGCGATAGGACTGGACGATCATCGAGATACTCCGAAACGGTGTGTGGCTCTGTCGAATGTATGGAATGGACGGGCGATTGCTCGCTTATGGGCGAAACGTCCATGGGTTCACGGCAATACGATGAAAATCAGTCGGAGGGACAAGGATGCTTGGAGTAGCGCTGGCACCTATGCACAACGTTGATGACGCTGATGGATTTCAGCAGTTGCAAGCTCAGTTGAGCACTTACTGGCTGGCGGCTGATTTGTTCGATCGCCAACCCCGCGATATCGTGATTATTCCTTCCCTCAGCCTGGACCAGCAGGAGTTGATGAAAGTCAAAGGCATCAACCACTACGAGGAGCGCCTGCTGTTTGCGCTGATTCGGCTACGTAACCCCAACACGCGACTGATTTATATTACTTCTACTCCTCTGGATTCAACCATTGTGGAGTATTACCTGAAGCTATTGCCGGATGTGCCCTTTTCCGATGCCCGCAGTCGCCTCATTTTGCTGTCTACCCATGATGCGTCAGCGCGATCGCTCACCCAAAAGGTACTGGAACGCCCTCGACTGCTCGACCGCATTCGCCAGCAACTCCGTCCCGATGGCACAGCCTACATGACCTGCTTCAACTCCACCCAATGGGAGAAGGATTTGGCAATGGCATTGGGGATTCCGCTGCTGGGGCTCGATCCAGACTTACTGCATTGGGGGACAAAGTGCGGTAGCCGCCAAATCTTTGCGGAGGCGGATGTGCCCCATCCTGATGGATGCGATGAGGTGCGCAATGCTGACGATTTGGCCACTCAGGCGGCGGAGTTGTGGGAGCGGCAGCCGCAATTGCAGCGGATGGTTGTGAAGCTGAACGAAGGATTCTCCGGGCAGGGCAATGCGCTGCTCTATCTCCAATCGTTGCAGACCGTTGCACCGGGTACCGCCAGCCACGCCACTCGGGTAGAGGCGATTGGCCGTCAGCTTCACCATCTCAGCTTCCAGAGCGACACTGAAAGTTGGCAACATTACAGCCGCCGCATTCCAGAGCTGGGGGCGATTGTGGAAGCGTTTGTGGAAGGGAAAGAGAAGCGATCGCCCAGTGTTCAGGGGCGCATCACCCCCGAAGGCAAAGTCGAAATTCTCTCTACCCACGACCAGATCCTGGGTGGCCCCGATGGGCAAATCTTTCTGGGATGCTCTTTTCCTGCCGACGAGGCCTATCGCTTGGCTTTGCAAGACTATGGCCTGGCTGTTGGAGAGGCGCTAGCGAAAAAGGGCGCACTGGAGCGCTTTAGCGTCGATTTTCTAGCTGTCGAGCAAGCGGATGGTTCGTGGGATTTGCAAGCGATTGAAATTAACTTGCGAAAAGGCGGTACCACCCACCCCTTCATGACGCTGAAACTGCTGACAGGCGGCAGCTACGACATGGAAACGGGGTTGTTCCTCAATCAACGGGGCGAACCGAAATATTATATGGCGACAGATAATTTGCAGGACGATCGCTACAAAGGGTTGCTCCCCGAAGATTTGATGCACATCATTGTGCAGCGCCAACTCCATTTCAGCCCCAGTCGTGAAATTGGCAGTGTATTTCATCTCATTGGTTGTCTGTCAGAGTTTGGCAAACTTGGTGTGCTGAGCGTCGGTGACTCTCCAGAACATGCTAGCGAGATGTATAACCAGGTGAAAGAAGCACTCAACGAAGAAACCGAAAATCATGTTCGGTATCGCTTTCATCCAGCATCTAAACAATCGCATTAGTCGGACGAAATGGCTGTTATGCCATTTCGTGGCTACAACGCTTCTGAAAAAGATACCAGCCTTTGCAGGGGGGCATTAACGCAGCATAATGCATGATCAATTGGCAGTTCTATTTCGAGAGCTTTCCTTCACTCGTTGATATTACTACTCGCAAGTCAGACATATTTTAGTGATTGAAATCCGCCGTGATGTATGCAGCGACAAGTCATCAAATTGCAGCCGACTTTATTCGTAATCAATGGTGAAAAGTATGTAACGAATAATGAAAGTAAATCGAACTCAATTGACTTAATCTAAAAGATGCTATCCTTCGAGGATTATGAATCGTTAACTTAGTTAATTTTTGGGGTGAATGTGTTCCACAAAACTTGACAAAAAATCGACATTTGAAATGATGAAGGATGTCAATTTCTTTAATGTGCTCCAGATAAATTGGGGTGCATCGTTTTGTGTTTATAGTTTAGGGATAGATTTCACTCCGCAGATCCCAGCAGTTTATGTGTGAAACAGTGCAAGTTTTTGGAGCACGGAGATAAGCTTATGAAGCCTAGCTTAGTGGAGCTTGTTGGGCAGAAAGCTGCGATCGCACCGTTACTACGAAGCATCGCCCTCGGTATAGTTGTCCTGGCCGTGGGATGCAGTCCGCCCCCAACCACCACCGAACCGACCGCATCTGAGACAGACGCAGCGGCAACGACGACACCTAACGAAACCAGTACCCCTGAAACCATTGCGATCGACGGATCCAGCACGGTTTACCCCCTGACTGACGAAATTGCAAAAGAGTACTTGTTCGAGCATCGCAACGATCCACAAGGGACCCCCGACATTGTGGTCAACTTTTCGGGTTCTAGCGCGGGTTTCCGCGCATTTTGTGCTGGGGAAACCGACATTAGCAATGCTTCGCGCCCCATCAACCAAGAAGAGATAGACACCTGTGCTGCCAACGGCATTGAATTTGTTGAACTGCCCGTTGCCCTCGACGCCCTGACTGTGGTTGTGCATCCTGACAACGAATGGGCTGATTCGATCACGATCGAAGAGTTGCAAACCCTTTGGGGGCCGGATGCAGAAGGAGCCGTAACGGAATGGAGCCAGGTGCGCTCTGATTGGCCTGCCGAAGAATTGCAGCTATATGGGCCTGGAGCCGACTCTGGTACGTTTGACTACTTCACCGAAGTGGTCATGGGTGATTCGGGCATGAGCCGGACAGACTATTTTGACAGCGAAGACGATACCGATTTGGTGCTGAGCATCAAGGATGATCCCAGTGCCTTGGGCTACTTTGGGTATGCCTATTTTGAAGAGAACCAAACGCGGCTCAAGCCTGTGGCGATCGACAGTGGCAATGGCCCTGTCCTGCCTTCCATTGAAACGGTAATGGATGGTTCCTATCAGCCCTTTACACGTCCTCTGTTCATTTATGTAAACAGTGAGCGGGCGGAAGAAAATCCTGTGTTGAATGATTTTGTGTCGTACTACATGGAAAATGCCCGCAATGTTGTGCAGGTTGTCGGTTATGTGCCACTGCCGGATGAAGTCTACAACATTGCACTATCTCATTTTGAAGAAAACAAAGTTGGAACTGTGTTTGGTGGGGAATCCAGCCCAGATATGACTGTTGAAGAGTTGCTGGAACTAGAACGGGCGTTTTAGTTGAAGTGATTTTGTGAAGTGATCTTGAGAACCTGTCTAGTTTCGATCTCTTGATTGTTCTGGATCCTGCAAATGATGCATTGATGAGGATGGGGCGATCGCTCTATCCTCTCTTGTTTGTTGGGGGATCTTGTGTCATAGACTCATCTCAAAGCTTGCAAACGATCGCTCTCGCCACACAGGTCAGGCCAATTCGTCGAGAACCCACTACCGATTAGTGCTTGGAACCCTTTCAGTGCGAGGGCTTTAAGCAATGATCGGGGTTTGATTTTTATGGAACAGGTATAAATATCTCGCAATATTGCGATCGCCTCGGCTACAACAGGAGTATTCCAAGCCAGTCAGTACAATACCCGTAACATTCACACGGAAGCCTATGCGATTCAAGCCAGCCAACCTCGCCGGAAAAAGTGCCAGGGCACTACTCAATCCCAAGAATTATTTGATGCCCCTCAGAAAAACTGATGATGAGGAAGATTCTCTATTTGAATATTCCTCAACCGAGCCAGGGGCAATGCCAGGAACGCTCACGATTGAGAGTGATGCTCCCCTGCCCGTCATTACGCTGATCGACTATGACGAGGGGCATGCGAATCGCAAAATTGTCACAGCTCCTGAAGAATGTAGTGAATACTTGGATACCGAAACCGTTTCCTGGGTGGATGTCAAAGGGTTAGGAAGCGAACAGATTTTACAAGGGATTGGCACCGTGTTTGGCTTACATCCTTTGGTTTTAGAAGATGTGGTGAATGTGCCGCAGCGCCCCAAAGTTGAAGAATACAACAACCAACTCTTGGTCATTGCCCGCATGGTAAACCTACGGGAATCTGGCCGGGGCTTTATCAGCGAGCAGGTGAGCTTCATCCTTGGCAAAAACTACCTGCTGACCGTGCAGGAAGAGCCCGAGTATGACTGCTTTGGCCCTGTGCAAGATCGCATCCGGCTGAGCAAAGGCAACATCCGCAAACAGGGAGCCGATTATCTCACCTATTCCTTGCTGGATGCCGTGATTGATGGCTTTTTTCCGGTGTTGGAGTCCTACAGCGAGCTTTTAGAAGAGTTGGAGGATGAGGTGGTCTTTGCCCCGACCCGTCAGACCCTGGGCAAAATTCACAAAATCAAGCGAGAGCTGCTGGCACTGCGGCGGGCGATCTGGCCTCAACGGGATGCCATCAACACGCTCATTCGCGACGGCAGTAGCCTAATCAGCGAAGAGGTACGGGTCTATTTGCGGGACTGTTACGACCATACGGTGCAGGTGCTGGATATGGTCGAAACCTACCGTGAGGTGTCGGCTAGTTTGATGGATGTATACCTGTCAGCGGTTGGCAATCGCATGAATGAGGTCATGAAGTTGCTGACGGTCATTTCGAGCATTTTCATTCCCCTTACCTTTATTGCGGGGGTTTATGGGATGAACTTTGATACCTCGGCGTCTCCTTGGAATATGCCGGAGCTGGAGTGGTCCTGGGGCTATCCAATCTGCTTGCTGCTGATGGGGGCGATCGCCGGAGCTTTAATCATGTACTTCCAAAAACTGGGCTGGTTTGAAAATTTCTCGGGTATCGAGGAAAAGTAATATCAAATTGGTAGAAGAACCCAACTATCGTTTATGCCCGCTGCATTGCAACGGGCGTAAACGATTGCTACAGAACCTGGCTGTGCAGAATCGTCTGTTCAGCCAGAGCGAGTATCGAGGAGAGAACTTGATATTATCTGAGAGCTGCAGCAGTTGTCTGAGGCATTGCGCGATCGCTCCACCAACCAACCGATGGGAGAATAGCGTTTTGCCCGATCTGTCTGGTCTCATCTCATCTCACATCCATTTCCATCCAAGACGTTTTCCCCGCAATGGATCTCAAAGCTCTCATCCGCGATATTCCCGATTTTCCCCAACCTGGCATTGTCTTTCGCGACATCACGACCCTACTCCGCGATCCGGACGGACTCCGCCACACTATCGATGTCCTGGCAGAACGATGTAACGACTTGAATGTCGATCTCGTCGTTGGGATGGAATCACGGGGCTTCATTTTTGGAGCGCCCCTGGCCTATCAGCTCAAGGCTGGATTTATCCCGGTTCGCAAACCGGGTAAGCTTCCCGCTGCCGTGCATTCCGTGGAATATGACCTGGAATATGGCACAGATCGGCTGGAAATTCACCAGGATGCAGCGTCTCCGCCAGCGCGGGTGCTGATCGTGGATGATGTCATTGCAACGGGTGGTACGGCAGCGGCAACTGCACAACTGGTGCAATGTACGGGCTGCGAGTTGGCGGGTTTTGGTTTCATCATTGAGCTGACGGGCCTCAACGGACGTGCCAAACTTCCCGATGCGCCTATTATTTCGCTATTGGAATATTGACCTTTAATATCAAATCCGGTTGAAGAACCCAACGATCGTTTGCGCCCGCTGCATTGCAGTGGGCGCAAACGATCGTTGGGTTTTACGGCTGTTTAACTGGATTTGATATGAGTGCTTGACGGTTCAGCGGGGCGCATATGCCTGTTTGGTTCGCACGTTTCTGGGTGGCATAGGTTAAGATTCATCTAAATAAATGGCAGATTTAGTCAAAGTTTGAATGCCAAGAATCTTTCATGGTTCTTCCCACAGTTAATTGAAGGTGACGAGCGATCGCCCTTCCCCTTTATCTACCCGCATTTCCCTCAGGTTTCATGACCGCAACTCCCAGTAACCCCCAACAACAAAAGCTGCGTGCCCTCTGGGAGAGGGTAACGGGTTTCTTCACGGGCGACATTACACTTTTTATTGTCAAGCGACTCTTGCAAGGGGCGATCACGTTGCTGTTGGCCTCGGCGCTGAGCTTTTTCATCATCCAACTGGCTCCCGGTAACTACCTGGATGTGTTGCGCCAGGATCCCCGCATTTCTCCTGAAACCCTAGCCGTCTTTGAAGAACAGTTTGGGCTAGACAAACCCGTTGTTCAGCAATACTTCATTTGGCTATGGCAGGTGATTACCCGGTGGGATTTTGGTGTCAGCTTCATCTACTCCCAGCGCCCAGTGTCGTCCATTCTAGCTGAGCGCATTCCGCCTACCCTGCTGCTCTCTATCACATCTATCATCATCACCTGGGCGATCGCCATTCCCCTTGGGGTCATCGGAGCCGTCCGCCAAGATCAGTGGGTCGATCGGGTCTTCCGTGTCCTCAGCTATATCGGGCAAGGCTTTCCGACGCTAATTACCGGGTTGCTGCTGTTGTTTTCGGCCCAATTTTTGTCGCCATGGGTGCCTGTTGGGGGGATGACCAGCATTGACCACCAAGATCTCACGGCCCTTGGCAAGGTATTGGATATTGGCTGGCATATGATTTTTCCGACGATCGCCCTCAGTATTACCGGGTTTGCCGGGTTGCAGCGTATCACCCGAGGGCAACTGCTGGACGTGCTGCGGCAAGACTATATCCAGACGGCGCGGGCTAAAGGGTTGCCCGAAAATCGGGTGATCTATGTTCATGCTCTCCGTAATGCTGTCAACCCGTTGATTACGCTTTTGGGGTTTGAGTTTGCCAGCCTCCTGAGTGGGGCTTTCATTACCGAAAACTTCTTTAACTGGCCCGGATTAGGACGATTAATTCTCCAAGCGGTGACGGCGCAGGATCTCTATTTGGTGATGGCTAGCTTGATGATGGGAGCTGTGATGCTGATCTTCGGTAACCTGTTGGCTGATTTATTGCTCAAATTTGTCGATCCGCGCATTAGTCTTTCGAAAATGAAGTAGGGTAGTGGGGGCGATCGCATCGTCCAATGTCAGGGATTTGTCTTTATAGACAATGGACATCTGGGTGTCAGATGTTTGAATAAACATCCTGGAAACCAAACTCTGGGAATCGTTTGACTAGGGAGTGGGCACTTGCTAGCAATCCTGGCTCCCGTCACATTGACGATTCCGATCGAAAGAGTGGCATGACAGAGTAAGATGAAGAAATGCCTAATGGCTGGTTGAGCATTACCTGTCTGTTTTAGGGCTGGTGAAGCTGTTAGCCCTAGGCAAGCTGCTTGATCACTTCATTAAATTTCAAGTCGAGTGGGTAGAGTTCAGTTATGAGCCAAGAAGACATTTTGAAAAAGGTTCAGAAGATTGTATCTGAACAGCTTAGTGTTGATGAGTCCGAAGTTAAGCCAGAGGCAAGCTTCGCGAATGACCTGGGAGCAGATTCTTTGGATACAGTAGAGCTTGTCATGGCTCTCGAAGAAGAGTTTGACATCGAAATTCCAGATGAAGCGGCAGAAGATATTGCAACAGTTCAGGCGGCTGTGGATTACATCAATCAGAAGGCAGCGGCTTAACGAAGCAGCTCAATGATTAACTGAGGCATTTTGCCTCAGCCTGGTTCGCCTTTAGAATTCTGTTCAATGGTTAGAAAGTCTTGCTGATCGGACGATGGCAAAGGCTGCAAAAAATCGCATCATAATGACCCTCCCCTTGGTTTTGGGGCTTGCCTCAATGGGATAGGAGATAGGCTGAAATTTAGGATTGAAATTCCCAACAAAAGGGAGCTTGAAATTAGTGTTTCAGTCTTCAATGTAACCCTCGGACATGGTCTCTGTCCGGCTGTTTATCTCGACTGCTCGGCGCTTGCGATTTTCCTAAATCCTTGATAGACGAGTTGATTTTCATAGCTAACTGGTGTCATGACGACTTCTGATTCTGCACTGAAGCGTGTTGTAGTTACGGGAATGGGGGCACTGACTCCCATCGGCAATACCCTATCTGACTATTGGGATGGGTTGCTAGCCGGGCGCAACGGTATCGGTCCCATTACCCTGTTCGATGCCTCTCGTCACGACTCTCGCATTGCCGGAGAAGTGCGAGGGTTTGACCCACAGGACTACATGGAGCGCAAAGAAGCGAAACGCATGGATCGGTTCGCTCAGTTTGCCGTGGCGGCGAGTAAGCAGGCGCTTGCGGATGCAGACTTTGTGATTAACGATCTGAATGCTGAGCAGGTGGGTATCGTCATTGGCACCGGCATTGGCGGGCTAAAGGTGATGGAAGACCAGCAGGAGGTTTATCTCAACCGTGGCCCAAGTCGTTGTAGTCCGTTTATGGTGCCGATGATGATCGCCAATATGGCGGCGGGGCTGACGGCCATTCAGATTGGCGCAAAGGGGCCTAATAATTGCACCGTTACCGCCTGTGCTGCTGGGTCTAACGCGATCGGCGATGCGTTTCGGTTGGTTCAGCGCGGCTATGCGCAAGCCATGATCTGTGGGGGTACGGAAGCGGCGGTGACGCCGCTCTCCTTTGCTGGCTTTGCGTCGGCCCGTGCGTTGTCGACCCGCAATGATGATCCTGACCACGCTTGCCGCCCATTTGACCGCGATCGCGACGGTTTTGTGATGGGCGAAGGCTCCGGAATTTTGCTGCTGGAGGAACTGGAGCATGCTTTGAGTCGGGGCGCGAAAATCTACGGCGAAATTGTGGGCTATGGCATGACCTGTGATGCCTATCACATCACCTCTCCGGTGCCCGGTGGCGAGGGGGCTTCCCGTGCTATCCAACTGGCAATGAAGGATGCTGGGGTGAAGCCAGCCGATGTGAGCTATATCAATGCCCATGGCACCAGCACCCCTGCCAATGACTCAACGGAGACGGCGGCGATTAAAACCGCTTTGGGAGATCAGGCATACAACGTAGCTATCAGTTCCACCAAGTCCATGACCGGGCATTTGCTTGGCGGGTCTGGTGGTATTGAAGCCGTGGCGGCCATGATGGCGATCGCTCACGATCGCGTCCCTCCCACCATTAATCTGGAGAATCCCGATCCAGCTTGCGATCTGGATTACATCCCTAACCAAAGCCGCGAGCATACCGTTGATGTGGCGCTGTCCAACTCGTTTGGTTTCGGTGGGCACAATGTCACCCTAGTCTTCCGCAAGTTTCAATCCGCCGGATAGCCGGGTAGAGCGATCACTCACAGATCGGTTTTCAGCTTCCAGGAAATAGGTTTTGCAGGGCGCTGAATTTTGTTCGGCGTCTCTTGCTCTATAGGGCAGCAATTTTGCTGATCTTGGTTGAATCGCTGCCTTGTCAAATGTCTGATGGGCGGGTTCGTTCTCTCGTTCCCCAAACCTGAAAATTCGATGGCCAAAATCTTGCGATCGCCCTTCCCCTGGTGCCGCTTTCGTAAGAAACTCTTACGAAGATGCCTTTATAGTGAAAGTGCAATGGCTGGTATGGATATCGCTCTAAACAAAACTGCGATCGCTCAACTTACATTTGCGTTGGCCGCTTGTTCATAATCGGTGTGCCCTGAAAGCTTTTGACCGAAATTGATCTCCCCGACTTCTCAACCAAAATCTACATAGCCTCACCAGGAACATTTTCTATGACTACTACTTTCCCCATCGATCTGAGCGCTTATAAACAAGTGAGCCTCGATCCGGCAACCCCGACCCTGACGGATGACCAGCGGTCGGCTCTCAAAGCCAACATTCAGCTTTGCCGCGATGCGATCGTCTTCTTCACCGCAACGGGAGCGGCTCACGGTGTTGGCGGGCACACCGGTGGACCTTACGACACCGTGCCCGAAGTGGTGATTCTGGATGCCCTCTTTCGGGGACAGCCCGACCAGTTTGTCCCCACCTTTTTTGATGAAGCCGGACACCGGGTTGCCACCCAATACCTGATGTCGGTGCTGCGCGGCCATATGCCCGCTGAGCAACTGATGAGCTATCGTCTGGCCGATGCTAAGCTACCGGGTCACCCCGAGTTGGGGCTGACCCCCGGCGTTGAGTTTAGCTCGGGTCGCCTCGGCCATATGTGGCCTTATGTCAATGGTGTAGCGTTGGCAAATCCGGGTAAGACGGTTTTCTGTCTGGGATCCGACGGTTCCCAACAGGAAGGAAATGACGCCGAAGCCGCTCGCTTTGCCGTGGCTCATCACGTCAACGTGAAGCTGCTGATCGATGACAACGATGTGACCATTGCGGGACATCCCTCCAAGTACATGGGCGGCTACAGCGTTCGGAAAACTCTGGAAGGCCACGGATTGACAGTATTGGAAGGAGATGGCGAAGATCTGGATAGCCTCTATGCAAACATCTGTCAGGCCATCACAACACCAGGGCCAGTGGCGATCGTGAACAAGCGCCCAATGGCAGTAGGGATCGAGGGGATTGAAGGCACTACCCATGGCCATGATGTGGTTTCGGTGGATGCCGCGGTCAAGTACCTGGAAGCTAACAGCCAAACCGCTGCAGCCGAGCACCTCAAGGGAATTCAAAAGCCCAAAAATACCTACAAATTCCTCGGGTCATCCGACAAGTTAGGGTCAAACCGCAACACCTTTGGCACTGCGATGGTCGAAGTGCTGGGTGGGATGAGCGAAGAGGAGCGCAAGAATAGCGTTCTCGTTGTGGATAACGACCTGGAAGGTTCCTGTGGGTTGACGGCTATTCGCAAGGCACACCCCGAAGTGTTTGTCAGTGGCGGCATCATGGAGCGGGGCAATCTGTCGGCAGCGGCAGGATTTGGGATGCAGAAGGGCAAGCAAGGCATCTATGCCACCTTTGCGGCCTTCCTGGAAATGTGCATTTCCGAAATCACCATGGCGCGGTTGAACTACTCCAACCTGCTATGCCATTTCTCCCACTCTGGCATTGATGACATGGCCGACAACACCTGCCACTTCGGGCTGAACAACATGTTCGCCGACAACGGCCTAGATGATGCCTACGAAACCCGCCTCTATTTCCCCGCAGATGCCAACCAAATGACGGCTTGTGTGAAAGCGGTGTTCAGCGACCCCGGCATGCGGTTCATTTTCTCGACCCGCTCCAAAGTCCCCATGATTTTGGACGCCGATGGCAACGAGATGTTTGGCGGCAACTACACCTTTACCTCTGGCAAAGATGAGGTGATCCGCGAAGGTACCGCAGGCTACATCGTGACCTTTGGTGATTCCCTCTATCGGTCGCTGGATGCGGTTGAGCGGCTGAAGCAAGAAGGGATTGATGTAGGGCTAATCAACAAGTCCACCCTCAATGTTGTGGATGAAGACATGATGGCGAAGGTGGGCAAGGCTCCCTTCGTGTTGGTGACGGAAGCCTTCAACCGCAAGACAGGTCTAGGGATCCGCTTTGGCAGCTGGCTGCTGGAGCGGGGCTACACACCCAAGTACGCCCACATCGGCACCCACGAAGAAGGCTGCGGTGGCCTGTGGGAACAGTTTATTTACCAGGGAATTGATCCAGACGGCATCATGAAGAAGGTGAAGGAGCTGGCGAAATAAGTAATGCGATCGCCCTTCACGATCTTGTCGTGAAGCCATGGACTAAATGAATCAACGTGCGGGATAAGGATCGGCCTTATCCCGCATTTTTTGCGGTTTTGGGTTGCTATAGAATTTGCATCAAATCCGGTTGAAGAACCCAACTATCGGGGTTGCAGAATCCAGGGATGATTTTTTGAGAAGGAGCGCGTAATACGCGCTCCTTCTCAAAAAATCATCCCTGGATTCTGCAATGCCATCGTTTGTGGCCGCTGCAATGCAGTGGCCACAAACGATAGTTGGGTTTTACGACTATTTAACTGGATTTGATATGGCATCAAAGATTTGATCAAAGATGGAGGGCGATCGCCATTAGGATGAGTCCTAGGGCTATTTCTCCAGCCATGATCGGGAACAGCCTTCACTCCAAATCCGACTTTCAGTCTTAGTCGATACTGGTCTAAACGCTGAGTATGAACCGATATTCTAACGGACGTATCATCCTCCTAGCGGTCGGGATTGTGGTGGCGATCGCTTACCTAGTCATCCTCTTGAATACCATGGCAACTCGATTCTTCGCAGCAGGCCCACCGCTGCTAACCGATCCATTTCTGCAAAATCCAACGCCCAATTCTGTTCAGGTCGTCTGGTTTACCGAGTTTGAAGGACGCCGCCACCTGGTAGAAGTGGGTGACAATTTCGATCAAACTGTGACAGCGACGACCCGAAAACTGAGTCGCATGTTCGAGGATCAGAAATCTCGCGTAGGAGAACAAACCGAGGATGGGCAAATTTACGCCAGCCCGACCGCTCGGGATATTTGGCGGCATGAGGCAACTGTAGAAGGTTTGACGCCAGGAATGCGGACAGGTTACCGCGTCGTTAGCGTCGCCGAGAATGGACGATCAACCCGCAGTGATGCCTTTAGCCTGACGGCGTTGCCGGAACCGGGGCGTCCGCTGAACATTTTGCTGACCTCAGATCACCAATCCATGCCCATGACACCAGCCAATCTACAAAAGGTGGAGGAAACCGTGGGACAAGTTGACGCCATTTTCCTGGCGGGGGACTTGGTGAATATCCCCGATCGCGCATCGGAATGGTTTGACGACAACCGCAACCGTGCTTTTTTCCCCAGCTTACAAGGACGGGCAGCGGGCGAGCTGGAGACCGAGGATGGCGGTACTGAAGCCTATCGGGGCGGTCGATTGATCCAGTCGGCACCACTGTTTGCGGCGACCGGAAACCATGAGGTAATGGGTCGATGGTCCATGGAAACGGAGCTGAATGAGCAGTTCAACGATCCGGTGCCAAGAGCGGTGGCTGAGGGGCGCTATGTGGCTCAGGAAGCTGAGTTGAATCCGACAGCCGATCCGGCGATCGCCGCTGACTGGATTCGCGACCAGTCGTTCAACACGATTTCCTACGACGAAATCTTTAGCATGCCGCAGAATGAGGCGGGCAACACCCAATATTACGCGGTCACCGTGGGGGATGTGCGGCTGGTCGTGCTCTATGCCACGAACATTTGGCGCACACCGAACCTGAATGCTAGAGATAGAGGGCGATATCGGGAGCGAGATGAGGACCTGATTCAACCCGAAAATTGGGGCTTCGGACAACATATCTTTGAGCCTATTCGTGCGGGAAGTGAACAGTACGCCTGGCTCCAGGCCGAGGTACAGCGTCCCGAGTTTACCGATGCTAGGTATCGGGTGGTTATGTTCCACCATCCAGCCCATTCCCTCGGCGATAACATTGTTCCGGCTTACACCGACCCGGTGCAGTTGATTGATTATTTCGAGGACGGCAACATCAAGGCGGTGCGCTATGAGTATCCCAAGCAAGATGACTATCTCATCCGCGATGTCATGCCCTTACTAGAGGCGGCGAATACAAACCTCGTGCTCTATGGGCATTCCCATGTGTGGAATCGCTTTGTTAGCGAGAACGGTACCCATTACCTGGAAACATCGAATGTCGGCAATACCTATGACGCATACGTGGGATACATTGGCAACAAACGCCGTCCCATTCCCATCGGTTTTCAGGAAGACTATCGACCGACAGGAGATCCCAATGGGTTGGAACCCGTCGTACCGACGATCGCCCCAACCTCAGACGAAGAAGGTAACCTCCTCCCCTATCTCGCCAGCAATGACCTAACGGCGTTCACGATTTTGGATACGGGTACGGGGGTTGTTTCGAGTTACTACTTCAACACGAAGCAGCCAACGTCGGGGGTGGTCAAATTTGATGAGTTTTCCCTCATGCCTTCTGTGGGGACTGCGCCGTTCAGAGATTTTGTGGCACATCTGTTGGATTAAGTCGGATTGAACCACAGAGATCAATATCAAATCCGGTTGAAGAACCCAAATATCGTTTGCGCTCGCTGCATTGCAGCGAGCGCAAACGATATTTGGGTTTTACGGCTGTTTAACCGGATTCGATAACACAGAGGACACAGTGAGGTGAGGGATTGTCCTTTTAGGCGTTGAGCAGAATAGAAAAAGGGGGCGTAATGCGCCCCCTTTCCAAGGATTCAGATTTTCAAAGACCTAAAGCTACAAAATCTTCATTCACCCAACCCTAGAAGCGTTCGACGGCTGCTGGGGCCTGAGGGGTACCAAAACCAGGTTGGTTCAAGAATAGATTGCGTGCCGCATCGTTTTGGTAAACGCAATCGACATGGTCAGTATCATTCGGACGGTTCAGATCGCCCGTGAAGCCGAAGGTGTTGAGACGTCTGCGGCAATCGCGCACATCATCCGAAGATACTAAGTCACGTTGCTCCAGGATGGACCAGTTGGAACTCCGCAGAACGCATCCAGGCTGCATCAGGGGTTGCGAAACATAGACATTGAATGGGTTTAATGTCAAAAATGCCCGCAAATCCATGGTGATGGCACTCGCTCCATATTGGGCACAAATCTCGGGGTTGGGAACGCTGCGGTCGATCGCTTCACGGGATGCAATATTCTCAGGGCCAAAATTGGCGGTGGAGCTAAAGACAATCCCTAAGCCAATGCCTAACACAAAAATCGCAGCCATCACTGCCACCGACGCATAGTTAAAGGCCGCAGCAATTTGCGATTTCTTGTTCGTGTTGCCCGTAGGTCGGTCTGCGGGTTGGCGAGAGGCAGAAGGGCGAGGTGGAGCAGGAGGACGACGTCGCATAGGCGCTTGGAGAATCGAAGTTCAACGAGTATGTAAGGGTTCGCCGTTTCGAGTTGTCAAAACGACAGACTACGAAAAAGTTCTTTAACGTCTAGTATAGCGATCGCACTCCAAAACGGAAGAGGGCGATTGCCGTATCTTACTTCCATCCCTACTGGGAAGAAGGTTGCAGGAATGCCAGGAAATGTCAAAATTGTTTACATAAGTTTGTCTGGCGATCGCGAATTGAATTTGGACTGAGACTATTCATGCTCAACCCTTTTCGCATAGCAGGGCTCGGGCAACTCAAGTAAAGCGAACATTATCCTTAAACCCTTTCCTATTGTGATCACTCCATCTCCATCGGCTGCAACATCCGCTATTCCTTCACGCTGGTCTATTTTCCCAGGCATTCTCAAAGACAGCCTGACGGTATTTTGGGGCGATTGGCTCGACCTGCGGGTGCGCGTGACGCAGGTTGTTGCATCGGGGTTGGTATCGCCACTAATCTACATCCTGGCTTTTGGGTTGGGGCTAGGAAGTGCCCTCGATAGCGCCATGCAACCGCCTGCTGGTGACAACTACCTAGAATTCATTCTGCCGGGGATGGTGGCGCTCTCGTCGATGACCATCAGCTTCGGCGGTACGACCTTTTCAATTTGTGGCGAACGTCTCTACAGCAAAACCTTTGAGGAAATTCTGCTGCTGCCCGTCCATCCGTTGTCTCTGTTTCTCGGCAAAATGATGGCAGGGGTGTTGCGGGGGCTGATGACATCGGGTTCTGTGATTGCGATTGCCCTGATTACAACAGGTAACTGGCGTTTTCTCAGTCCGCTGTTTCTCCTAGTGCTGATTCTGAACTGTGCCGTCTTTTCCGGCTTAGGCGTAATTATTGGCTTGAATGTGAAGTCCCTCGAAGGGGTTGGCTTGCTGAATAACTTTTTGATCGTGCCCATGTCATTTTTGGGGGCAACTTTCTTTGACCCGGCAACGTTGCCCATTGTGCTCAAGGCCGTTGTTTATCTTCTACCCTTGACTTATACCAGCATCAGCCTTCGTTCTGCGGTCTACCTGCCCCTGGCACAATTTCCCTGGTACAGTATTCCAGTGCTGTTGTTGGCGGCGATCGTTCTCTCTGTTGTAGGGGCCTATCAGTTTTCCCACCAGAAGGATTAAGCGGCGCTCAACCAACGGCATCTGGCTTTTACTCCATCATTTTCCTTCACCGTCATGGCATCCGACGATCTCCGTGCAACCCGACTCGAAAAGGCTCAGCAATTGCGTGAACTGGGCATCAACCCCTATGCCTATCGCTGGGAGGTGACCCACCAGGCCGCTGCGTTGCAGGAGAAATATGCCGACCTGGGCAATGGGGAAACGGTGGACGAGCAGGTGGCGATCGCCGGACGCATCCTCAATCGGCGGGTGTTTGGCAAGCTGGCCTTTTTTACCCTGCAAGATGAAACCGGTACCATCCAGCTTTACCTCGATAAGAAAACCATCCAGGACAGCATGGCGGATGTGGATGCCGATGCCTTTGCCCACCTGAAGCAACTGACGGATGGTGGGGATATTCTGGGGGTCAAAGGCACAATCAAGCGGACGGACAAGGGTGAACTTTCCGTCGCCGTATCTGAGTTTGCTATCCTCACTAAGTCGCTGCAACCCTTGCCGGACAAGTGGCATGGGCTGACGGATGTAGCCAAGCGCTATCGTCAGCGCTATGTGGATTTGATCGTGAACCCCGATGTACGTCAAACGTTCCGGCGGCGGGCGCAGGTGACGACGGCCATTCGGCGATTTTTGAGCGATCGCGACTTCCTCGAAATCGAAACCCCAGTGTTGCAATCAGAAGCAGGCGGAGCCGATGCCCGCCCCTTCACCACCTATCACAACACCCTCGACATGGCGTTGTACCTCCGCATCGCCACCGAGCTACACCTGAAGCGCCTAGTGGTCGGCGGATTTGAGCGGGTGTTTGAAATTGGGCGGATCTTCCGCAACGAAGGTGTTTCCACACGCCATAATCCCGAGTTCACCTCCATTGAGGTGTATTGGGCCTATGGCGACTACCACGACATGATGGTTCTTACCGAGACCTTAATCACCACTGTGACCAAGGAAATTCTGGGAACGCTGGAATTGACCTATCAAGGACAAGCGGTGGATCTGACTCCACCCTGGCGACGGGCGACCATGCATGAGCTGGTGCAGGGAGCGACGGGACTAGACTTCGCACAGTTCGCGACCCTGGACGATGCCAAAGCCGCAGCGAAAGAGGCGGGCATTGGCAATCTAGACAAGTGTGATGCGATCGGGCGGGTTCTCAATGAAGCTTTTGAGCAGGCGGTGGAACCAACGCTTATCCAACCCACCTTTGTGACCGATTACCCAGTTGAAATTTCGCCCCTAGCCAAGCCCCACCGCAGTAAGCCCGGTCTTGTAGAGCGTTTCGAGCTGTTTATGGTCGGGCGCGAAACCGCCAATGGTTTCTCCGAGTTGACTGACCCCATCGACCAGCGCAAACGGTTTGAAGCGCAAGCGGCACGGAAAGCGGCAGGCGATCTGGAAGCCCAGGGCGTGGATGAGGACTTCCTGCTAGCGCTGGAATATGGTATGCCTCCCACGGTGGGTATGGGCATGGGCATCGATCGCCTGATCATGTTACTGACCGATTCCCCCAGCATTCGTGATGTCATTGCCTTCCCGCTCCTCAAACCCGAAGATCGAGAAGCCGCCGAAGAGTAGCTGAAGTCGCCATGCTTGTTCGCCATGAAAAAAAGGCTGGGCGATCGCCCAGCCTTTCGTAACTTATTCAGTTGATGCCAGTTGATGCTTAGGAAGCCTTAGAGCTGCGGCATGAACTGCTCTTTGTTCGGTACCTCAGCATACTCTGCAACAATCTGCCGGAATTCATCGCCATCGATGGTTTCCTTCTCGATAAGGAGGTCGACCACGCGATCGATCAATTCACGGTGCTCTTGCATGATGCGGCAGGCATCTTCGTAGCAATGCTCAACGATGGAGCGAACCTGGGCATCAATGCGGGCGGCAATCTCCTCCGAATACTCGGAGCGAGACATCCAGTCCCGTCCCAAGAAGACCTCACCGGACTGGCTTTCGAGCGAGAGCGGCCCGAGGTCAGACATGCCGAAGCGCGTTACCATCTGCCGTGCCATGCCAGTCACCTGTTGCAGGTCGTTTCCGGCTCCAGTCGTCACCTCTGCATCTCCAAAGATGACTTGTTCTGCTGCACGACCCCCCAGTGCACCTGTGATGCGAGCCAGCAGTTGGGATCGTGAAATTAGGCTCTGGTCTTCATTGGGCATAAACCAGGTTAAACCTTGAGCCTGTCCGCGAGGGATGAGCGTGACTTTTTGCACTGGGTCGTGCTGCTTCAGCAGCGTTCCAACGATTGCATGGCCGATCTCGTGGTAAGCAATCAAGCGTTTGCTCTTACCATCCACGAGCGGTGTTCCTTCCATCCCTGCAACGACCCGATCAACCGCATCGTTGATCTCAGCCATGGTGGTGGCTTCCTTACGGCGACGCGCCGTGAGAATAGCGGCCTCATTCAGCAGGTTAGCTAGATCGGCTCCAGAGAAGCCAGGAGTCCGACGGGCGATCGCTTCCAGCGATACATCCTCGCCGATTTTCTTGTTGCGGGCATGGACTTCCAGAACCGCCAGGCGACCCTTCACATCGGGTGGGTCAACCAGAATTTGGCGGTCAAAGCGGCCCGGACGCAGCAACGCTGAATCCAAGACATCAGGACGGTTGGTTGCCGCGATGATGATGATGCCAGTATTGCCCTCGAACCCGTCCATTTCGGTCAGCAACTGGTTCAGGGTTTGTTCGCGCTCGTCGTTGCCACCCCCGATGCCTGCGCCGCGCTGGCGACCAACAGCATCAATTTCATCAATAAAGATGAGGCAAGGCGCATTTTCCTTCGCTTTGCGGAACAGGTCGCGCACTCGCGATGCACCGACACCAACGAACATCTCAACGAACTCGGAACCCGAAATGCTAAAGAAGGGAACGCCAGCCTCTCCGGCGATCGCCTTGGCGAGTAGGGTTTTACCTGTTCCTGGAGGCCCCACTAATAGGACACCCTTGGGAATCCGTGCGCCTACAGCCGTGAACTTTTCCGGCTTCTTCAAGAAGGTCACGACTTCCTGGAGTTCTTCTTTGGCTTCCTCAATACCTGCTACGTCATCGAACATGACGCCGGTTTTGGCTTCCATCTGGAACCGAGCACGAGACTTGCCAAAGTTCATGGCTTGTCCGGGGCCACCGGGCATGGAGTTAGAACGGCGGAACAAAAGGAACAAGCCACCAATCAACAACAGAGGGAAGAGTAAATTACCCAACCATCCCCAAACGGCAGCGTCGTTGCGGGGTGGGTGGATGTCAAGGCTAATATTTTCTTGACGCAGGCGAGCCATCAGCTCGGGGGCGCTGGCTGGCAGGTCAACCCGCAGGCGCTGCACACGATTATCGAGCTGCGGATCCACCGCTTCTACAATCGCCGTTTGCCCTCCTTCAAACAAATCCACACTGGTTACGCGACCTGCATCCAGGTATTCCAGAAAACGCCCGTAGGTCATCCGAGTGCTGGCGGTGTTGTTCCCTGAGACAGAAGGCGTCCCAGAAAACGCACCCTGCCAAAAGAAAAAGCCGATGACGAGCACGGGCAATAGCCAAAGTAATGCGGCTCTCCAGGAAAATTTCATATACGCTCATTCCCTTGAAACATCAATCATCAAACGCTCGATGCTGGGCTGAACCTAGCCATCGACGGCGGCTGATACCTTAAAATCGCTTCTCGCTTGCTACTAACACTAGAGTCAAAAGACCCAAACTTTTCAAGAAAGCTTTGAATTCTGAGAAGTATTCTTAACTAAATTTAACCTAAATTCTCAGGTCAGAACAACTATTGCGGTAGAAATCCCGTCATGACAGAGAGCGATCGCCTTGCGAAAAGCAGCGTAGCGCTATTTTCAAGACCACATCACAGTAGGATAAGCATGACCTGAGCGGGGTTTGAGGGGGATCTCATTTTCCATGGCATCGCGCCACTCGATTTCCGTGAATACTCAGAAATCTGTACGAAACGCATCACTATCCATCATTCATGCTGAAAATTGAAGGCTTGGTTAAACGCTATGGCACGCGCTCGGTGCTGAAGGGGTTGAGCCTCCAGATTTTGGAAGGCGAAATCTACGGCTTGCTGGGGCCGAATGGTGCGGGTAAGACGACCACCATTAATATTCTCTCTAATCTGCTGCAAGCCGATGCTGGCACGATCGCCATTAACGGCTACCCAGTGTCTGAGCGAACCAAACCCTGGCTGGGCATTGCTCCACAGGAAAACCTGGTATATCGCAGCCTGAGCTGTGGGGAAAACCTAGATTTTTTTGGGCGGCTCTATGGCTTGTCGGGCACCGATCGGCGGCGACGGGTACAGTATTGTCTGGATGCAGTGGGTCTGGCAGATCGGCGTTCGACGCCTGCAGAGCGACTCAGTGGTGGTATGCGGCGACGGCTGAGCATGGCGATCGCCCTCATGCATAATCCTAAACTCATTGTTTTGGATGAGCCCACAACGGGGTTGGATATCGAAGCCCGCTATGAGCTATGGGAATTGATTCGCACATTGCAACGCCAGGGCATGACGGTATTGCTGACCACTCACCTGCTCGACGAGGCCGAACGGCTGTGCGATCGCATCGGCATATTAAAAGAGGGGGCTATTCTCAAAGAAGGCACCCTGACCGAACTCCGAACCTGCATTGCGGCAAAAGAGATTTTGACGATTCAAACTGCAGATGAAGCAGCAGCGATCGCCCGAGCCGAATCCCTTGGTTTGCCTCACCGCCGCTATGGCAGCGATCTTGCCTTTTGGCTACCAGAACAGTGGGAACTTAAGGAAATAATTGACCGCTTTGAGGGTATCCCGCTAGACGCTGTTGCTCGGCAACCCGTGCGTCTGGAACATATCTATATCGAGCTAACCCAGCAATTGAATGCTTGAGCGCTAAGTACAGGACAAAAAATTAAACCCTTACTAAACCCCTTGATTTTAGGTGACACACCGCCCGAGCCAGCCAAAATCAAGGATTCTCTGGTTTTTGTCCTGGACTCAGGATTGAGCGGTACAACTGGGAGCGATCGCTCTCAAAAATAAAGTACCTGTCATTTTTTAACATTGAAAAATCAAGTAAAAAGCAGACACAGCTATCTATTGAATAGCCTGTGAAACGGTTCTACGAAGATGGGCGTATGAGGAAAATAGTAACCCTACGCTATTCAAGCCTTTGGTTAGAGCCTTGAAGATATCATCGTTCATAGAAATGAATGTCTAAAATAGCAAGCGTCATGGCTGTTGAATCTAATTTTGTATACAGTGATGCAATTTCATTGACGGCTGCGATGGAAATAACGAAATCCAGAAGATATATATTCAAAAACTAAAGTGCTTTCAAATCAGTATTAGGGGAAATTATGACATCTCTTGCAAATCTAAAGAAAACATAAAAATCTATCTTTTGATGTATTTCTTGAGACATTATTGAAAGTCTAATTTTTGTGCTTTGACGCCTAGGTATTCCGGGGGATCGTTCACTATAAGAGCGATCCCCTCTCTCAGGGATGGTTGTCATCCATGAATGAGAATGCCATAATCAAAATGAATAACCGTTAGATAAAGCTGTGAATACATAAGCAGAAGATTGGTTTTTTCGGTATGCTCTCGGTTTTTGAAGTCAATATCAAGCCCTTATAAATTGTCGGTAAAGTTTGATTTGTCTTCAACACTCCATAGTCAAGCTAACAGGAATATATCCACGATTTTGCTTAGTTTTTCAAAAGACTTTTTCTGATGAGGCTAGCTGAAATAGCCTGTATGGCTGGTCACAAGATGTCACTTTTGGTGTCCGCTTCAGACGTTCTCATTGACCTGTCGGTTTTACATTGGTTATCCCTTTTTTAAAGCCCAATTAGTTAAAAATCAGTTTTCTAAGGAGTTTAGAATGTCGGTATTTGAAGTGAATGTGGAATGTTCTGCTGCCACCGTGGAGGCGGTTCATTGCCCAAATTGTGGAAAAGGAGCGGAGCGACATCATTTGAGCGATCGCCAATTGATTCAAGTCCAGTGTCCCCATTGCGACTATTTGATGGTGACCTGTGCGGCGACTGGGAATGTCCGTGAAGCCTACGCACCTGGCATTGCTGCTTATTAAGAACCTGCTGCTAACTCTGTTGGCGTTCTGTTCAAAAGTCCCCGATCTGCCTCAACGCAGATCGGGGACTTTTTGAATGAGCTGGAGATTCACATCACGAATTTGCTTCATCGTTTGGCTTTGAGGCGATAGCGGATAGGACCTTTGGCTATGTGCGGATCGACAACCTTGCCTTTTTGGGTCACAAGAATTTTGTCGGCATCTACCAGCGCTATACCAGCCTGCCGGACACTGTCCATGAGCGATCGCCAGTCATTGCCACCCAACTCCCTCGCGACTTCTGAAGGACAGATGGTTTTTTCTGCCCCGCGTGCCTGAGTCTTTTCGAGAATGCATTGACGAATGGTTTGCGGGCAGATGTCTCCAGCCGCCATCGATAAGGCTCCCAGTTTTCGACATCTACAGCGAAGGTGGAGCAGACGCTATCTGACAGACTTGGCTCACACCGGATGTTTCTTCAAGCTCCCAACTGTTCATTATTTCGAACGAACTGCTTCGGGTGAAGGCTCGGGTTGATAGCGGATGCCAGCAGCTTTGAGGCGGTTGAGGGCTTCCCCGAGGCGATCGCAGTCGGCAATCAGGCTGACCCGTACATACCCTTCTCCGGCCGCTCCAAAGGCATTACCGGGCGTGACCACAACGCCCGTCTTCTGTAGAACATTAAGGGCAAAATCGGTGGAGTCCATATTCGGTGGGCAGGGAACCCAGAGATACATGGTGGCGCGCGTCCTGGGTACATCCCAACCCAGTTCTGCCAATCCTTCGATCAGAAAATCACGCCGCATACGGTAGCGAGCTTGCACCTCGTGGAGATAAACGTCGGGCAGTTGCAGGGCTGTTTCTGCCGCTTTCTGAAGTGCCGCGAAGATGCCGTAGTCCAGGTTGGTCTTCAGGGTTCGCAAGCCCTGGATAACATGGCGATTGCCCACGACAAAGCCAACCCGCCACCCGGCCATGTTGTAGGTTTTGGAGAGGGTGTGGAACTCGACGCCAATCTCTTTTGCTCCGGGAATTTCTAGCAAACTGGTGGGCTGATAGCCGTCGAAGGCTAGTTCGGCGTAGCAAAGGTCATGCACCAGCAAAATTTCATGCTTGCGGGCAAAGGCAACAATCTCTTCAAAAAACTCGCGAGGGGCGGTGGCTGCGGTGGGGTTACTGGGGTAGTTGAAGTAAAGGACTTTTGCCCGCTGAGCCACATCTTCTGGAATCGCGCCTAGGTCAATCAGCCAGTCATTTTCGGGTTTTAGCACGAGGGGATAAATATCGGCTCCGGCGATCGCCGGCCCCCGAAAATGAGCGGGATAGGCTGGACTAGGAACGAGCACCACATCCCCTGGGTCGACATAGGCCATCGCTAGGTGGGTTAAGCCTTCCTTGGATCCGAGCAAGGGTAGCGCTTCGCCGTCTGGGTCGAGCTGGACGCTATAACGCCGCTCATACCAGTCCGTGATCGCTTGCCGGAAGCTGGCTGTGCCCTCAAAGGGTGGATAGCCATGATTGGAAGCATCTTGGAGCGCTTCAATGGCCGCATCTACAATCGGCTGCGGCGTTGGCCCATCGGGATTGCCCATCCCCAGATCAATCAAATCCAAGCCTTGCTCACGGGCTCGGGCTTTGAGTTCTTCTAAGCGGGCAAATACATAGGCGGGCAGAGTGCTCAGTCTTGCTGCGCGACAACGCGTCCAATCAATTGTCATCCCGGTTCTCCTCGTTGCTCTTAGCCGGATGGGCAGTGGTCGCTATTCCCGCCAGAGACATCGCCGTACGAGCTTCCTGGCTGATGGCATCTCGATGGGCACCATCCGCTGCCGGGGCAGTTGTCGATACCATCGCGGCCATCAGATGAGACGGAGACACGGTGAACGGTAGGCGGTGAATGTCTGATTGGGGTTGACAGGCCAGCTCGGCGGCATGGACAAGGTCGGCCAATCGTGCATCAGCCATCCCCAAATCAGTTAGGGTTTTGGGTAAGCCGATGCGATCGTAGAACTGGATGAGCTGTTGCCGTGCGGTGGCGGCTAGTTGGTTGCTCTGCACCATTTCTTCGAGGCGCAGTTGCACCAAAATGCCATAGGCCACCTTTTCACCATGTAGAGTTCCGTGGCTGATGGGTAAGTGCGTCAGGCCATTGTGGATCGCGTGAGCTGCAACTGTGCGACATTGAGCCCCCCCTAATCCGCCAATCACGCCCGCCAGTAAAACCGTTGCATCCACGACTTCTCGCCAAGCCGCGCTACCGGGGTCTGCCAGCGCGGCTTCGGATTTTTGGAAGAGGATGTCGCGCAATACCCGCGCTTGCTGGACAGCGGCAATCATCAGAGTTTGATCAGACTGCCCGCTACTGACAGAGGCTTCGTACCACTTTGCCAGTGCATCTCCAATGCCCGCAACGAGAGTGCGGCGATCGCTCGTCTGCATCAACCCATAGTCCAGAATCAACAGGTCTGGGCAGCGATGCAAGGGCACATCGTAGAGAAACGCGCCCTCGTCAGAATAGACATTGGACAGAGCGGTCCAAGCGGCGCAGGTTGCACCAGAGGTCGGAACGGTGACAATGGGCAAGTGGCATTGATGGGCGACCAACTTGGCTGTATCCAGCGCCTTGCCACCGCCCGCCCCAATGATGCAGTCGGCCTCATGGTCACTCACGGCCTGCTGTAAACGATCCAGGCTGGCTTCGCTACAATCGGCACTGTAAGAGGCTTCAGCCGCAGCAAGTTTGTGCGACTTGAGAGCCGGCTTGAGGAAGGAGCGCACTACCTTGAGGGTGCGATCGCCTCCGATGATCAATGGTCGTTTGCCGAGCTGGGCGATCGCCTCGCCAGCTTGTGCCAATGCATCGTCTCCCCGCACGACCTGTGCCGGAGCCATCATGGACCAAATCAGCGGAGCGGTTGGGTTAGAGCGGGTGGAGCGAGTCATAGCCAGAGCATCTAGCGCAAAAAGGAAATTATAGACGGTGCCAAGAAGAGGCGCCAGAGACAGTTGGAGCAGAAATAGGGCAGAACAGAGCCGTCGTGCGATACCTCACTAATGCTCATCTGACCCTTTATTCAATTCTGCGATTGCCAGTTAAATCCTAAGCTGCGTCTGCTGTTGCGGGAGGCGGAAGTTGAGCAATGTTCTCGTCAAAGAGCGTAATTGTCATGTTCTCATCCTCACGAACCAGGAGCGATCGCTCTACTTTACCTAAATACAGCGGCTGCGTCACCCCAGCTTCAGGATGGAGTACCGTTCGCGCTCGGATGATCAACGGTTCGCCGCTGCGGCCTAGTCGACCCGGAGAAAACAGATCACTAGCGGCTTGTTCCAGGGTGGCATTCAGTTCTTCTTTAGAGATCGTTGCAGGAATGTTGATGACAACCTGCGTTGCACCGGAATCGTAAACCGTAGCGTAGCGAACGGCTCCGGGAATAACCGCGCGGGTAAGCGGCACAAAGCCAAGGGAAAGCAAGCCAACCGTCAGGACTATCATGAACCCGGTTACACCCACGAACCGGAAACGAATGCCCCACTTAAAGACGAAACCCAGAACGGCGATCGCCCCGCAGACCAAGGTAAAAATTCCTGCCCATTGGGCATATTGCAGAAAATCGGCAGGTGCTGGAACAGATAGCGGCATGACTCGTGTCTCCCTACGGGATACATACCCGAAAATACGCATTACTCACGGTAGCAGAAAGCCAATCCGAACGTTGTCAGAAAGCAAAAATCTATGAATTTCGCTCCAAACGCTCTGATTCTGCAAGTCTGATTCTGCAAGTCTGACGAAAACGACTCGTTGACTTGTTATTCATTACTCACATAGCCTGCGGGCTCAGCGCTCTGCGCAGCTTCGATCGCAGCCTTGAGGGTATGCCAGCAGAGATTGGCGCACTTGATCCGCACGGGAAACTGTGCTACCCCCTGCATCACGTTCAGCTTGCGATGCTCCTTGGGAAACTCATCCTCACCCCGCATCATGGACTGGAACTTGTACACCATTTCTAGGGCTTCATCTAGGGACTTGTGGCGCAACGCCTCGGCCATCAGGTCGGCGGAGGCCATTGAAATGGCGCAGCCTTCGCCCTCAAAGCGAACATCGTCAATGCGATCGCTCGACTCGTTTAGTTTCAGCGTCAGCTCAATCGTGTCACCGCAGGACGGATTGTGCCCTTTCTGATGGCGATCGACCGGATCGGTAGTGCCTTTGTAGCGGGGCTTCTTGTACCGCTCCAAAATGACTTGCTGATATAAATCGCGCAAATTATCAAGAGACATATCGGTTGCCAGCTCAATCCATATCAAAGCTTCTGTTTTCTATCCTAACAGGCGGGTTTCCTGTAAATACGGCTTGTTGGGGTATAGGGAGAGGAAATAGAACGCGGATGGAGGCAGATGGACGCAGATGGGTGTGGATGATGCGTTGACGGTGTGGGGGTTTGGCCTTTGCGGGCTTTCAGGTCTTTCAAGGTTCACACCCTGCAGCGGTGGGTCATGCTCTTTATCTCTTATCCGCGTTCCTCTGCGTTTATCTGCGTTCCTCCTTTACGTACTTGATCCGCGACGTACTTGATCCGCGTTCCTCCGTGTTTCTCCTTCACACATCTCATTTGCGTTTATCTGCGTCCTTCCTCAGATGCATCTCCTCTGCGCCTCTGTGGTTCAATTCGGTAAGCTAGGGAAGGATTATTTATCCCCGCCTCAATTCACTTACTTCCGCGCCATTAATGCTACCGAGAGACGAATTACTCAAATCTGTTGAAGAACGCGAAACGGCGAGTCGCATCTTGGATCTGGCTGAGCAAGCCATCAAAACCTGGGAGGTCGTCTGTAGCGATTTTCTATCGCCACCCGAGTTGGCCGATGTGGAGGGGATGTTTGCCCGGTTAACAGAGGTGCAGACCATCGCGTGGGGAGGCTATCCGCAGGCAGAGCGTAAGCGAGTGGCGATCGCTCGTTCTGAGCTGCCCTTGGATACTGACCAGGTGGCGATCGCCCCTATCTCCATGAGCGGCAACTTTCTGTTTGATCCGGCGACCCACCGCGATTTCCTGGGCGCACTGCTGGGAACTGGCATCGTTCGGGAAAAAGTGGGCGACATCATTGTGCTGGGCGATCGCGGAGCCCAGGCGATCGTCGTGCCCGAGTTGGTGGAATTTTTGGGGATGCAACTGACCCAGGTGCGTTCTGTTCCCATCAAAACTCAACCGATTGCCGTTGAGGATCTGAAGATTCGGGAGCCTAAGAAAAAGGAAATGACCACCGTGGAAGCCTCCATGCGGTTGGATGCGATCGCCTCTGCCGGATTTGGCATGTCCCGCAGCAAAATGGTGGATCTGATCAATGCCGGAGATGTGCGAGTGAACTGGAAAGAAGCGAAGCAAGCCAGTTATCAGCTCAAGGCTGGCGATCTCGTTGCGATTCGAGGCAAGGGACGGCTAGAAATTGGTGATGTTGCCGTGACAAAGAAAGAGCGGTTTCGCGTGCAATTGACCCGGTTTATGTAACACAGTGTCAAACCGTTTCGCTCAGATTGCGGCTAAATTAAAAAATGCTCCTAAACCATCCTGAGGTCGAGAAAACATCCTTGAGAACTCTGTCTGCTTCTTTTTGGCTGATTCATCGACGGAATCCGGTTGTTTTCCCTGATTCGACCGATCGCTCTCCTCCGTCCTGTAGCGTGCGCCACGCATTTCCCGTTGTTTCCTGACTTCTGTTCCTACGGTTAGACATTAAAATTTCTTTTAGCGAGGCAATTAGCTTTGGACGATAACTTTCAAACTTATATCAACCGAGTCGCCCGCCTGACCCTGCCCGCAACCTATCAGGGGCAGTTGCAGCACATCCAATCTTCTCCCAAGTTTCAGTTGAGTGGCACCGATACCCCCCAAGCACAACCGTTCCCCGGCTATTCCGTGATCACGCCACCCCGCCGCGAGGATGACGAAAATAGTGCTTTCTATGATGAGATTGCTGGCTGGCAAGCCCAGGTCGTCAAGACTCTGCCACCTAATATGCTTGTGCCTGTTCCCCCGTCGAGTTTTCATGTGACGCTGGCGGATCTGATCTGGGATAGTGCCTATTGGTCGGCTGTCAAGACGCCTGATTTTGAACCCCAATTGCGCGATCGCATTGCCCAGATCTTTGCCGACTATCGCCAACGCACCACTCCAACGCACTCGACCTATTGGCAAGTGCTAGGACTCGCTGTGCGTACCCGTGGCGTTACCATTTGTTTGGCTCCTAAAGACGAATCAGCCTATGAGCCAATTGTGGCGCTGCGGCGAACCATTTACCAAAACCCTGAACTCATTTCCCTCGGCATTGAGCAGCAATACCACCTAACAGCCCATGTGACGCTGGGCTATTTTGCCGCTATCCCTGAGCTATTAGATGTAAATGCCGTCAGCGACATGCTCAACCACATCAATTTGGATTGGCTGAGCCACGATAACCTGCATTCAGTTTGGCTGCATCGAGCAGAATTGCGTAAGTTTGAAGATATGACTTTTTATTCTCGTGAGCCCGACTGGCCTGCGATTGAGCTATAGACCATGACTTCCAGAAATGCTCCTCTCAAAAAGGACACGGCGTTTGGCATCGTCCCTATCTGGCAAAATCCGATGGGCGATCGCGTCTTGCTGATTCAGCATCAGGCCGGGCATTGGGGGTTTCCCAAAGGCCACGCTGACCCAGGGGAGACGGCGCTCGACACCGCCTGTCGGGAATTTGAGGAAGAGACGGGCATTACCAACTATCGACCCCTATCTGAGCAAAGCTTTACAGAAAGCTATCGGTTTATGCGCGATGGGTGCGAATTTCAGAAAACTGTGACCTACTTCCCAGCCTGGGTTTATTCCACCACTGTGGTGTGTCAGGAGCAGGAAATTCGCAACTATGCGTGGCTTGTGTTTGACGATGCAGAACGGCAGATTAGCTTTCCTCCGGCTCGCAAAATTCTGCGCGAAGTGCAAGCCTACATCCGTACCCTTAGCTAGTCGAGCCAATCCAATCCATCCATAGCGGCTATGGATATGGAACGACGGCGATCGCCCAAAGCCAGCCAATCTATCTTTCCTTTTATGAGCGCTTCTTCTGACAATCTGACTCCTGCCCTAGATGCCGCGTTTTGGGAAGGTCGCTATCAAGAAGGCACCGCCCGATGGGATTTGGGGCAACCCGCTCCGCCCTTTGTGAGTCTTCTGGAATCTGCCGATGCTCCGACACCTGGCAAGATGCTTGCCCTGGGCATTGGTCGCGGACATGATGCGCTGCTGTTTGCCGCCCACGGGTTTGAGGTGACGGGGGTGGACTTTGCGCCATCGGCGATCGCCGACACTGCCGAGGCGGCCAACCGCCGAAACCTTCTGATCAATCTACTGGCCAGTGACATCTTCGCCCTGCCAGCGGCCTATACTGGGCAGTTTGATTATGTGATGGAGCACACCTGTTTCTGTGCGATCGACCCGGTACGTCGGTCGGAGTATGTGCAGGTGGTGCGATCGCTCCTGCGTCCGGGCGGCGAGTTCATTGGCTTGTTCTGGGCCCATGACAGGCCAGGGGGGCCACCCTACGGCTCAACTCCCGAAGAAATTCGCCAGTTGTTCGCAGCCGATTTCCATGTCGACTCGCTGGAAAAGGCGACCAATTCTGTGCCCAACCGGGCGGATGCGGAGTATTTGGCACGCTTTCCCTTACGGGCGAGTGCATCTGATGCATAATATCAATTCGCTAAGAATTCGCTCCAGATTATGTTTTGAAAGCCTTGTGATGCAAGGCTTTCAAAACATAATCTGGTTAGGACTTACGCAAAACTTGCGTCATCCTAGGTGAATTCGTCGAATTTGTGGTCGCGACCACAAATTCAACAAACTGCGTAAGTCCTGCTGGTTTTGATTGTCATAGAGTTGGTATGACATGTGGGAGGGAGTGTTGCTAAGAGGCTGGGATTTGTCGATCAACAGATGCCAAATTCCTTACTCCGGCTGTGGTTGCTTCTTTTCTGAAACGTACCTCAGTCTGTACTGAGACTGGCTTTAGCCTGTTCCCCTAAAGACTTCCAACCGGCCTGCCATAGCGCGCTATCCTTCAACTGCTTGGCGTTTAACCAAAAGCGCACCGACGGATCACAGGCTGCCACCATTTCTGCAAAGACCCATTTCCCCTGATTTTTGCGGTTCACGACTTGAAAGTGACGCCATCCCCAGGTTTCTTCACAGGCCGTCCACTTGGAGCCGAGGAGATAGGGAAATTTTTGCTTTTTGGACATTTTGCGTGAGAGGGAGAGTGCTACGATGCTGTGAGTTTATTCTCTTAACTTGTCATACCTTGGCGAGTATTTGTTGAGTGTTTACGAGCGGCTTTTACGTTTCCTCGCGATCGCGATTTTCCTATGGCTCTAAAACTCCGTGTCTATGTCCCCAATCATCCTCTGGTTCAACACTGGCTTGGTGTGGCGCGGGATGAAGCAACTCCCTCTGTCCTGTTTCGGAGTGCCATGACCGAACTGGGGCGTTGGCTTACCTACGAAGCCATTCGAGATTGGTTGCCAATGATGGAAAATGGCGTGCAGACGCCTCTAGCGCCTTGCCCTGCCAACTTTATTAATCCGGATGTACCCGTCGCTGTGATTCCGGTATTGCGTGCAGGATTGTCGTTGCTCGATGGCGCACAAACCCTGCTGCCGCTAGCGTCTATCTACCACATTGGGCTAGCACGGGATGAGGAAACGTTGGAGCCGACCTGCTATCTCAATCGCTTTCCCGACAGCTTTCAACCTGACACCCGCATCTTGATCCCAGAACCCATGCTGGCAACCGGGGGGACGATGCTCACGGTGATGGAGGAGTTGACGAAACGGGGGGCGTCGCCGGAGTGGGTGCGCATTATTTCTGTGGTTGCGGCTCCCAATGCATTGCAGCGACTGGGCGATCGCTATCCCGAAGTCGTCATCTATTCTGCAGCCATCGACGAGGGGCTCAACGACCAGGGTTTCATTGTGCCAGGGTTGGGCGATGCGGGCGATCGCACCTTTGGAACCTGAATCCCCAACTGCTGTAAGCTAAGGGAATTAGGACGGATGCAAAACCTGCGGAGTCCTAGGTGACGTCTTTGGCTTTGTGGCTACATCGTGGCTACCGAATCAAATGGGTGAGTCCTAAAAATAATTGATAAGAAAAGGTATAGAGTCTCTGCGTTGAGGTAATCTACCCACATCAAGTCGTTTCCTTGAATCGTTTTTCCATTACGTTTGCCATGAGTCAGCAAGATAACTTTGTTGGTGGGTTTATTTTGGGTGCCATCGCTGGCGGCATGGTCGGCGGTGTGCTGGGGGTGCTAGCCGCTTCACGCCTCCCTAGGAAAAAGCTCAAAGCCCAAGCCGAATCGCTCGCTCGTCGTTCTATCAAAAGCGCCCCAGACAAAAGTGCGCCGCCATCGCCACAAAACATTGAGGCGGCACGGCGAGGACTGGAAGATAAGATCGCGCAGTTGAATGAAGCCATTGATGATGTCCGCCAGAAGCTCGGCAATGTGAATGCCAATGGCGGTGTCGAGCGCAGTGAAGTGGTGAGCGATCGCCCTGAATAGTCCAGGGTTTGCTAGTCTGCGATCTATCATCAATCAATCGCTATACTAACCAGGCCACAGCCTAACTCCGTCCATATTTGACCCATTGTTCTATGCGCGTCCGAGTGGGAACGTTTAACGTCGAGAATCTATTTGCACGATTCCGGTTTCGTAGCGATTTTTCCCTCCCCGATGGTGAGTCAGGCATTTGGACCATCGACAACACCAAATTTGCTCCCTTCTCCGACAAACACCACCGCATTACTGCGCAAGCTTTGGGTGCGATTCGTGCTGATATTTTGGGGCTTCAGGAGATCGAAAACCTCACCACCTTGCGTCGCTTTTTGCGGCAGTTCAAGCATTTCATGCCCAACGGGGGTTACCCGTATCAAATCTTGATAGATGGCAATGATCCTCGTCTGATTGATGTGGCATTGATTAGCCAATATCCTCTTGGCACCATCCGTACCCACCAGTTTGAACTGGCTCCCAACGGGAATCCTATCTTTTCGCGGGATTGCCTGGAGGTTGAGGTGCGGCTTCCCAATGGCAAACCCCTAACGGTGTTTGTCAATCACTTTAAGTCGATGATGCGCGATCGCCAGGAAACGATGGCCACCCGCCATGTCCAGGCCACCCGTGTCGCCGAGATCCTGCAAGAGCGATTTGGTCCCGATCCAGGGCAGGCCAACTGGGTCGTGGTCGGTGACCTCAACGACTACCTTCCCTCAGAAGGTTTGGAACCTTTGCTGGAACAACCCTGGCTAGAAAATGTGATGAACCGCTTGCCGCCGGACGAGCGCTGGACGCACTATTTTGCCAGAGGCAATAAATACAATCAGCTCGACTATGTGTTGGTATCGCGGGCGATCGCCCAAGCCAACCCTGATGCCCGACCCGAAATCGAACGACGCGGGTTGCCCCAGCGTGCCCGACGGTTCCAGGAAAGGCGATTTGGGGGTGTGGGATTGAACCAACCCAAGGCTTCGGATCATTGTCCGGTGGGCATTGAGCTTGAAATTTAGGATGATACTAGGACTACGAAAACCAGAACCCAATGGGCTTTGAGAGCTTCGCGTTGCCGGGGATGAAACTCCCTATGCCGTGATTAGGTGTTTAGCGCTGTGCGCGTTAGGTAAGTACGGTTGTGTGTGGGCGCGTCGCGCCCACACACAACCGTTTCTGTACTTGATGCGGTTGCACACCGCTATTGTCTAATCCCAAGCAGCGAAAGTTTGCGTTTCTGAAGCTTGGAGAATTTTCCTGATTGCCTCGATCGAGCTAGGAAATCTGGCAAAGTGGCGAAGTGTCACGTTTCAGTCTGTATTTCCTGTGACCCAAATCGATGGATGGATAATCCAGATTCAGGGTGAACCCATCATGTTTTGGCTTTTCTACCCCCATAGCTAGAGGTTTAAGCTTGGGCATTGAACGTAAAAAACGGGTGGGGAAATGGGTGGTTTGATAGTTGATAGTTTCCCAATGGACAGCCAGCGATTTAGAACGACGATCGGCAACGCACCAGATTTTACGGCTGAGCGATCGCCCTTGCAGGCTTGACAGCGCTTCTTACAAACTGTCACCTTTCCAATTCTATTTCCCAAGATCCACCGTCTCAAAAATTCATCAGCTATTGCTTTGGTGCACTGCAAACTTCAGCCGTAGGACTAAATTCCCTCAAGGCGTGAAAGCCGTCGAACCCAATAAAAATAGTCATCCAAGGATTCTACAAATCTAATCAAGCCTGTTTCGATGGAAGAGATATGGAAGCGTCTTCAGGTGGCCTATAGCATTGCAGGGTATAGAGAACCTGCTAAGGTTTTGTCGAATCGGCACAAAATTTTGCTATGACAGTCTAATTTTTTCAAGACAAAAACAAATCCTGAATGGAAAAGAGAAAATTAGACTTCTCAACCACTCATGGTGCTGATCGATAGCATAAAGGGGGGTAAGAAAGCGCAATTTATCCGAGTTTATCCAACATCCCAGGGTGGACAAAACAGCAAAGCAAAGGAGTCGCTCTATCCAAAAGGGAATCGGCGAGATTTTGCAGCCTTCCGCAATTGCGTAGACTAGGCACAATTTGTTGCTAACTTTGTTTAGCGATCGCTGATATCGTCGCTATTATTCTAGATAGATGAATGAAACTATTCCCTGGAAAGTTTTTCTTCAAGCCCCGCACATTATCCCTGTTCTACGTCTGAGGTAAACACTATGGAGTCCCTCGCTTACATCCATAACGCCGTTGCTTATGAGAGCGACGAGCCACTGCCCGAGATGCAGTTAGCGCTACCAAGCTCGGCATGGATTGCGACGTCTTCCCTTACACTTTCGCTGTTATTGGTGGGATTGCCGCAAGATGCCCTGGCAACGGTCACAGGTGTCGTGCAAACAGGCGGCAGTTCTCTCCTCAATGTTCGGAATGCTCCCAATGGTGACGTCGTTACGACGATACAAAATGGTGCGACCCTAGAACTGACCGGACAGACGCAGGATGGGTGGTTGGAAACCACCGATGGCAATTGGGTGATGGCGCAATATGTCGAGTCGGCTCCTACCGCTGCAGCGGCCAACCCTGACAACGTAGACCCCAATGCCCAACAACAAGCAACGGCTGCCCCGCGTGTGGCTTACGTCAACACGAATGGCGCTAGCTTGAATGTACGCAGCGAACCGGACGGTTCCATTGTTCGCACTGTCGATGATGGGAGTCAACTCCAGCTTTCCGGGCGGAGCGACAGCGGCTGGTTGGAAACAGCAGATGGCAATTGGGTCGTTGCCCAATTTGTGCAATCCACTCAACCCAACGGCGCTGAAAGCATGACGACCACCGCTCAGTCTCCTGACCTGGCGGCTAGCCCGAGCCCGGCTGTAGGAGGTGCGGCACAGACGGGAGTTGTGAGCACAGGCGGTAGCCCCCTCAATATTCGCCAGACACCGGACGGCGAAGTGGTGGGTCAGCTTCAAGATGGTTCCCAGGTTGAACTCACCGGACGGGAACAAGATGGTTGGGTCGAGCGGGTAGGTGGAACCTGGTTGCAGGCAGATTTTGTTGAGCGATCGCCTCAAGCGACGGCGCAGTCACCGTCACCGACTCCAGAAGCGACGGCGCAGTCACCGTCACCAACTCCAGAAGCGACGGCGCAGTCACCGTCACCAACCCCAGAAGCGACGGCGCCGTCGCCAGCACCGACTCCAGAAACAACGGCACAGTCGCCAGCACCGACCCCAGAAACAACGGCTCCATCCCCAGCTGCGACGCCCAGTCCTTCTCCATCCCCATCGCCTACGCCTAGTCCGCAGCCTTCGCCCGCCGCTCAAGCCCCAGCTCCTTCCCCCAGTCCGCAGCCGCAGCCTGCAGCTCAAGCCCCATCGCCTGCGCCTAGTCCTGCACCGCAAGCCCCAGCGCAGGCTCCATCGCCTGCGCCTAGCCCAGAACCACAAGCCACGGCTCAGACTCCTGCTAGTGCGCCACCGGCGGAAGGAAGTGATGTGCAAGCTGCGGTCGTCCGCACCAATGGTAGTCCGCTGCTCGTTCGGAGCTCTCCTGGCGGTGCGGTTGTTGGCAGTTTGTCCAATGGTACAGGCGTCGAACTCACTGGACGCAGCGATGGTTCGTGGGTAGAGCGCACCAATGGCACCTGGATTTCGGGAGACTGGATCTCCACCTCAGACCCCGCCAATCCTCAACCCCCTGTGGGTAACTCCGCTGAAACCACCTTTGTTCGCACCAATGGGAGTGCGCTGAATGTTCGCAGCGCGCCGGGTGGTGCGGTGATTGGCTTTTTACCCAATGGTGCTCGGGTTGAACTCACCGGACGAGCAGATGGTTCGTGGGTAGAGCGCACCAATGGCACCTGGATTTCGGGAGACTGGCTTTCCGCAACGACGGGCTCCAATCCTCCCTCGGCCAATGTTGGTGGACCCGATGCGGCTGCGGTCGTAGACACGAACGGCAGTCCGTTGCTGGTGCGCGCGCAGCCTGCGGGTGCGATTGTTGGGCAGATTGCCAATGGAAGTCGGATTACCCTAAGCGGTCGTACTAGCGATGTCTGGGTTCAGCTGAGTAGTGGGGACTGGGTTTCCTCAGACTGGGTCACTGTCCTGTCCCGTTAGTCCGACGTTGGCATGGCTGATTGAGGTGTAGACCTATCACGACCCGTTCGATTCTGGCGAACCGGAGGTGAGAATCTGTTGTGCCGTCAGTTCCAGTTTTCCGAATTGGGGCGATCGCACAACTTCTTCCCCTCGAAACGAGCCAAACTCCTGATAAGTTTCGTCCTTCAGGAGGAGAATCAGCACACGGCCCTGTTGAGGATCAATCAGCCAGTATTCGGGAATGCCGCGTGATTGATATTGCGATCGCTTTGCCACATAATCCCGCTCTCGCTGTATTTCTCCTGGACTCACGACTTCGATGACCAACATCGGTGGATCCATCGATAGACGGATCGTGCAGCGTTTCTGCAACTGTTCGATATGCTCTGGACGCAATACAGTAAGGTCAGGAAAGCGATTCCTCGGTTCGCCCCGCACCTCTAGCTCTAACCCTTGTCGTTTTACGCGCCGATAGCCCAGCATTTGGGCAAAGTGGAGCCACAAAAAGTCGGCAATGCTAATATTCTCACCTGATTCTGGCGGCACCGCGATCAACGCTCCATTGAATAGCTCAAACACCCCCTCTGTCTCATCCGCATGAGCCAGATATTCATCAAAACTGGTAAACCGGGGTTTGGCTTGCGTCATGTTTCGACCAACGTTACCGAATTAGCTCCAGCATAAAAGATTCTCAAGGAAGCGATCGCCCTCCCTCAAAGCTTCGACAACATATCTCTGTGTGCCCTCTGTGTCTCTGTGGTTCAACCGTTTCGCATCTCTCGCGGCCCCTGGGGATGACAGGGGGTTCCATAACAAACCTGCTGTGCGGGCATTGAACGAAACACGCTACTCCGTGCTCCAATTACTGCATTTGCCCCAATCTCGACGCCTGGTGCAATAAAACAGTCTGTGGCCACCCACGCTCCATTGCCAATGGCGATCGCCCCTTTTTGCAACCCAAAAGCCGGATCCTGGCGATCGTGGCTACCAGTACAGAGGTAAGACTTCTGAGAAATGACGCAGTGTTCGCCAACCCAAATTGTGGCCAGGCTATAAAACACTACATCTTCCCCAATCCAGCTATAGTCACCAATGCGAATATTCCAGGGACATGTGAAGCGGGCACTGGGACGAATGACGACACCTTCTCCAATCTGTGCTCCAAACTGCCGCAACAGCCAAATCCTCGGCGCATGGAAGCTGTGAGGTGTCAGCGGGAACAGCGCGGCCTGCAGCAACCACCATAGAGCAATGATCCATTTCGGGCGACCCCGTTCTGCGGGTGGCTGATAGCGGCGCAAATCGACCAGAGGCGGTGCATCAAGCTCAACAGCGTGGAGCGAGTGGGGAGAGCGAGAAACTGGATTGAATTGCACATCGGTCATGGTGAACAGCAGAATGAGCCCAAAGAGCGTTTCTGTGTCCTTATTTCTTCAGCTAGCAACCCCTACCGGAACTTTCGGTCGGATTCTTTTAAGTGGCCGTGAACTGTGACGAGGGTTTCTGCCAGTTGACCCAAACGCAGTTCGAGGTGCTGCTTGCGGCTGAGGAGTTGGCGTAGCTTTTGGTGGCGGGCGATCGCCAAACTCACCGAAGCGACCTGATCCACCGGGCATTCTTGACACCGCACCTGACCATCTGGATCCAAATGACACAGACGATAGGCAACGCGCTCAGAGATTTCACCGGATCCCTGGGGTGATGGATGGATTTCGTCCACATAGGACTGTAGATCTGCCAACTCCGCATGCTGCAAAAAGCCGGGATGTTTGGGGGTGGCCTCAGGCTGGGAATCGAGCCAGCCATCAATGACCGGGCCTTCTAACCGAATCTCTTGAATTCGCAGTGTCAGTTCTTGCAATTCACGCTGCCAGTCGCGCAACAGCTTTTCAATTTCCTTGAGAACGCCGATCGCCAAGCCAGGATGATTGCCCTGGCGGGGAGCCGCCGTCGTCCCGGCATCCGGCAACTCAATCTTCTCAAGCAGGGAAGAGGGCTCGGCGGTTTCCGCTGCACTAGAAAACGGACGCACGGCATGGGGATCGGTGGTCGGCACAGAGAGCAACGCTTCTGGGTGCAACGTTTCCTCAGTTGGGTTTGCAGGAGTGTTGGTAGTCGGTTCGGGAAGGTTGGGTGATAGCGGGGAGGCTTGCCCTAGTGCAGCCAATGTTGCTTCGATACGTTGCAACCGTTCCTTGCTCATGGGAATGACCTGGTTGTTGCGGAGAAAAGTATAAAAAAGTAGAAGACAGCGATTGGAATCGAGCACCAGAATCGAACAATCTATACTATTGCCCGGTTTCAATCTGCCACCTTTCAAAATAGTTAAACAAAATGCTCAAATGCCTTGCCTGCAACACCCTGTTAGATTCGCTACTGTTCTCACAGCTTAGCGCCATCTTAAGCGCCAAAAAAATAATCTGGGGGAATCTGCAATTTTTTGCAAACTCCACCCAGATGTAGCGCTATGCGCGTTAGTTAAGTACGGTTGTGTGGGGCGCGCCGCGCCCCACACAACCGTTGCTGTGCTTAATGCGGTTGCACACCGCTATACTTGGGAGAAACCAGATGTTTTAGGAAATTTAGTGGCTTTGCCCAAACATCACCTCAGCCTTACCAAGGCAGCTGGAAGATTTGGCTGATGGAAACGGGAGTGAGCATCATGTCGAGGTTGGACGCGATCGCCGCATCCACCTGCTGAGACAATGGCAGTGTATCCAGTGCCATCCCTCCACACAGCAACATCATGTAGAAGATCGAGTACTTGAACAGCGACTTTGCTACACCGACATCGGCAGGACGCTCCAACAAGGCCCAGGCTTTCACCAGGAATAAGGCACCCAGCACCAGTGCCACCATCACATAAACCGCACCCAGAGCATTGAAAGGAAAGGCAAGCAGCAGCGTCAGAGGAATCAGCAACAGCGTGTAGATCCAGATCTGCTTGGCGGTCGTCACATCGCCCGCGACAACGGGCAGCATGGGCACGTTGACGGAAGCGTAATCATTGCGGAGCATCATGGCCAACGCCCAGAAGTGGGGTGGTGTCCAGAAGAAGATGATGGCAAAGAAGACCCAGGCTACCCAACTCAACTCGCCGGTAACCGCTGCCCAGCCAACCAGGGGCGGGATCGCCCCCGCCGCACCGCCAATGACGATGTTCTGGGAACTGTGCCGCTTCAGCCAATGGGTATAGACCACCACATAGGTGACGATGCCCGACATGGCGAGGCAAGCACTCAACAGGTTGGCAAAGGTCGTCAGCAGGGTAAAGGAAATGGTCGCAAGGACGATCGCAAATAGTAGGGCATGGAAGGGTTGAATGCGTCCAGATGGCAGCGGACGGTGGCGTGTCCGCTTCATCTTGTAATCGATATCGCGATCGTAGAGACAGTTAATGGTATTGGCCGAGGCCGCTGCCAGCGCGCCACTGAAAATCGTGATCAACAGCAACACCGGATCGACCTGTCCTTCTGAGGCAATCCACATGCTGCCAGCCGTGGTGATCAACAGCAGGATGATGATGCGGGGCTTGGTGAGTTGCCAGTAGCTCTGGAGCACTTGCCAGAGGTTCTCGTGATGGCGTTTTTGAACGAGGGTATCTTGCATAGAATCCTTGCGTTGGTAAGGGATTAGAAGTAGAGAAGGCGTCTTGAGTCGGTTGGAACAGAGCGTTGTGACCAGCGTCTGGCAATGGCACAACGCATGAATGAACGGACGTTACCAACTGTGTCTTGAGAAAAACTTTGACTTCGAAGAAAGCGCGTTTGGAACAGAGGCGTCACGCGTTGCCAAACGCTATGGACTATGGACTATGGAGTGGTGGGGCGATCGCCTTTCCAACGGCTAGTCTGATAGCGATCGCGCAGGCCAAATACCGTAAAGCACAACAGCGCAGCAAACAGGCAGGCTCCAATCATTTGGTGGCTCACCGTTAGAAGTTCTACTTGAAGGTGCAAGCGGAAAGTGGCGAAGCCCAGCACAACTTGCAGCAGCAAAAATCCAAAGGCCAGATTCGTCAGGGTGCGGAGAGCGGAGTGCAAGGCGGGAGTCCGCCAAGCCAACACGGCTAATACGATGACCGAGAGGCTAGCCGGAACAATGCCAATCAGGTGGGCATTCATGACCGTGCAGAGCTTAGAGATGCCCAGGCATTGGTGTAATGCCCAGCGGGAGCCCACCAAGCCTCCCGAAATACTTTGTAGGTAAACTAAAATGGCAGCCGTCAAACTGACCCAGGGCAAACGCTTCACCGTTCCTGTTGCGCGGTAGGGCAGCAGCAAAACGCCCATCACCAGCAGCGCACTGAAAAACAGGAGTGCGGTTCCCAAGTGAGCCGTTACGATGTCAAACCGCAACATTTCCGTAACGGTCAGGCCGCCGAGCAGACCCTGAAACAAGACCAAACCCAGTGCCAATGTCGAAACCCAGGGAACCCAGCGGGGTAACACCCGGCGCTGCCACACCGTCATACCTACCAGCACCAGAGTGAATGCGCCAATGAGGGCTGCATCCAGACGATGGAACCATTCCAAAAATACCTGGAGGTTCATTTGCTGACCGGGAAACAAGGTGCCATAGCACAGGGGCCAGTCCGGGCAGGCAAGCCCAGCATTCATCACACGGGTGGCACTGCCGATCGCCATCAAAATCAGGGTGGCGATCGCTAGCTTCCAAACGAGCCAGCGGACGCGGGCGATCGCCCCTTCGCTTGGAGTCAAGACTGTTTCAACAGCCTCTGCATCGGGGGCGTGCCCTAAGCTGTCTAGATATTCTGCTTTTTGAATCATTGTGGAAAAATAGCGGTGCGTGAAAACTACGAATCGTCAATGCGACCTAACTGGAGCATCGAAGCCCTTAAAAACAAAAATCTAAAAAAACAGAAACTTACGTCTGTGAACTGAATAGACCTGGGCTACGAGACAAATAGGTGAACCATCAGTCCATCAGCGTTTTGAAAGCGTAGGCAAAGAAGCGCTACAGGCAGAAACCCATCTCATTTGCACTGCGTATCTCTTCCCTCCAGCATGCTGAGGACTTCCCTCATACTTTAATGACGACAACGGCCTAGCCCCCCAAGGCTTAGGCTTTTCTTTGGAATGTGCTCACTAACGTTAACGAATTCAAACTTCCTGTCTAATATGAAATCCGGTTAAATAGCCGTAAAACCCAAATACCGTTTATGCCCACTGCTTTGCAGCGGGCATAAACGGTATTTGGGTTCTTCAACCGGATTTGATATAAGCTGCCGTTCTAACCCTCGTGGCGATTTATGAGGTGGAACTAGGAACAGTCCAAACCGCCGCTAGAGAAAAAAAGCCATCGCGGATGCCGCAGCCACCGCATTTTCCTCGCGCATGACAGCGGACTTTTAGATGCTCATTTCCTTGGCTCCCTAGGTTTTAGGAATGGCATCGGTTGGGGCTGGCAGCAGTATCCCGGTGTCCACCGACGCTACAATTTGGGACTCCACAAATCCCCAGAGAGCAGGTGTTGCCTGTTTGATCGGTTGCATGCGCTGAAAGACGCGATCGCAGGTTATCCGGTGCTTTTTCCAGGTTCCCCCCGCTGTCGCCAGGTTGTGTAATAGCGGCTGCAAACAATCCATCGCTTTGGCAAAACGAGCTTCCGGCGTTTCTCCGGCCTCAAATTCATCCCATAATGCTCGAAATGTTGTGCCGACGGCCTTGGGCAATAGGCCAAATAATCGCTCTGCCGCCTCAACTTCTCGCTCTAGCTTGGATTGATTGGCTTGGTGGTCAAAGCAAAAGGTATCACCCGCATCAATCTCAACCACATCATGGATCAGCAGCAGGCGAACGGCATGATCCACATTTACAGGCTCAGCAGCGTAATCGGAGAGGGCGATCGCCATCAGCGCAATATGCCAGGAGTGCTCTGCACTATTCTCCCGCCGTGACCCATCCGTCAACGTTGTTTGCCGCAACACTTGCTTGAGTTTGTCCAATTCGAGAATGAACTGTAGGGATTGCAAGAATTGAGAATCCTGAGCGGATCCCGGCGCTAATCTGTCCCAGGGTAACGGATTTGAAACTGGCATAATACCTACCTCTAAAGCATTGTTTAGTATTTAACTGGAGAGATGATAGGTCTTCCATTCGGTGGATTCAGACCCCCCAAATCGGTTTTTCCTATTGACGTTGTCCCACAAACTCCGGAAATTCACGCACAATATAGGGAGTAGTAATCTAGAGGTTTCGCAGGAAAAGCATCTACCACTCGTCAACGAAAAATGCACTGATTAATTGCTATAAAAGGACTACGGCGCTATCGCATATTTCACAGCCTTTGCAAAGATTTGAAGCAGTTTGTGTAACCCTATGTAAAGGTAAATTAGTGATTTACCGCATGTTGGTCTGGTTTTTTGTGTGGCAGTCTAATATCGAGTTGAGAAGAATCCCGGACTGACGAGTCCTTGTTTCTGCGACTTTCCCCAATGACTATAGATGGTGTAAAGAGCATGAATCCTAATTTTGCAGTCATTAAGCCCATTGGCATTCTCGATGGAACTCAGAAAGATTCCTTAATTGATGAGGTTAGTGCGGCAGTAAAGGCTGGCGTTTCCAATGTTCTGGTAGATTTTGGAGATGTTAGCTTCATGGACAGCTCTGGTTTGGGTGCTCTGGTTGGAGCATTAAAATCAGCTCGTGCATCGGGTGGAAATCTGTATGTTTGTTCTGTCAATGAGCAAATTCGTATTCTGTTTGAATTAACCAGTGCAAATCGTTTCTTCCAGGTTTTCCACGATCAAGACGACTTCAATCAGAAGATGGTTACTCAGGCTACGGCTTGAGTCTCTGTCGCTTAGGGGTGTTCTCATCACTGCATAGTATGCCCCTAACGGAATGTTTATACATTTTGAAATTCGTACTCAAATTTATTCGGTGCATTTCTATTCGCTTAGAATGTACCCGCTCAGTTTCTAAAGTAGGTGCCGAGTAGTGAAACTTCATCACTCGGCGACTTTCGGTAATTTTTAATTGCTTGCGCGATCGCTGTAAACATAGCGCTATGCGCGTTAGTTAAGTACGGATGTGTGGGGGGCCGTCTCTCGCGCCCCCACAAAACCATTTCTGTGCTTGAGCGGTTGCACACCGCTATAGATGTGCGAACTGACGTTGGGATTGTTTAATCCGCGTCGTCAGATGACTCGACTCGTTCCAAATACTGTTCATCCAGCAAAAATGCGCCTCGGCTCAAGCGCACACTCCAGTAGCCCCCTGGGCGACGACCCAGGATAACGCCTTCTTCCCCAAGCTGAATGACGCTGGGAGGACGGAGCATTGGCATCGGCTCCGCTGTTTTGACATGGCTGGGAAGGGCAACAATGCGAACGCGATCGCCAACCCCTAAAGCATTTGTTTCCGACATGGGTGCACCATTAAACAAAACACAGGACTTATGCATTTTGTTGATAGTGTGGCCGCGACAGGGCCACACTATCAACGAATTCACTCAGAATGACGCCAGTTTTGCGTAAGTCCAAAACAATGTGCTTGGGGATTATAGCGCTTATATCCCTCTGGCCGTGACAACCTTTAGGGAACATTCCAAATGCGCTGATGATAAGCGTTTGGGTTGGCGTAGGGATCGGGTGCGTCCTGTCCATGCCCAGGGTGATGGTGGGAGTGGTCATGCCCATGGGAATGGCCATGGTCGTGCTCATGGTCATGCCCATGGGAATTCGCCGTATCCAGAGCCGCCAAACGGAACTTGCAGAGTTCGCAGTTCATGGCCACTTGCCCAGTGTGGGTTTCAATTTCGCGATCGCGCATCGTCTGAAACAACTGCGGATGCAATCCCATTTCTGGTAGGCAGGTGATTTCAGCTTCGGGGAATTGCGCTTGCTGCTGCGCAGCAATGTCGTAAATCTTTTTCACCAGCACGCCTGTGAAAAGGAAGTAGGGCAGCACAATGATACGTTTCGGCTGGTAGAGACGCGATCGCCGAAACCCTTCCTCCAATCGGGGGTGGGTAATGCCAATAAAGCAGGTCTCGACCGTGTGATAGCCACTGCCTTCCCATATCATTCGCGCCAGCTTGTAGACATCGCCATTGGCATCGGGATCGCTAGATCCCCGACCAACAAAGAGCAGCACCGTATCCTCACGCGCAATTCCCTGGGGGTTCCAGTCGGGTTTATCCAACTCGGCAAGGCGCGATCGCCATAGCTCCAAAATCGCCGGGGTAATGCCAAAGTGCCGACCATAGTGAAAGGTCACCTGGGGAAAGTGCTGCCGTGCCCGATCCAGCTCGTTGGTGACATCAAACTTGTTGTGTCGTGCGGCAAATAGGAGCACTGGCAACACCGACAAATCGGTGTACCCCTGGTTCATGCATGTTTCGACGCCCTGCAAAATAGTGGGTTCGGTTAATTCCAGGAAGCAGGGAATGACCGGGCGCGAGGCGTCGAGGGTCTGGTATGCCGCCGCAAAATCTAGCAAGCTCTGGCGTCCATCGGCATCGCGGCTACCATGCCCGACCAACAACAAGGGTCGCTGGTGAGGCAGAGGGGGCAATGCTGGCATCGACAACTGGTGGTAAGGGCGATCGATTGTAGGCAACGCCGCCAAAGGCAAAGACAAATCGGACATCTCGAAACGGACTCCTCTCCTGTGCAACGCAGGAAATAGAGTGAAAAAACAACAGGCTGGCATTCTGACTGAGGAAGGAAAACGCTTTCTGACACGTTCGTGCTTCCATCACAGCTGCGGCACAGTGCCGGACTTTCACCGGGTTTTCCCATCCCATCGCTGTTCACAAGTGCTTGGAGATTCTACCCTGTGTCTTGGGTCTGAGATGAATTCTCTAGAATGATTGCGGATCCATTACAAGCTCTATGCTTGCTTCGGTAAATTCCCTCTTGCGACAAAAGTGGACGTTGCTCCCTCCGCCCCTTAGAATGGGTGCTTAAAGAAATTCTTAACAAATCCTCAAATGGAGGGAGAGCCTTAATATGAAGCAACGTGGAGCAACGGTCTGGTTTACGGGACTCAGTGGTGCAGGGAAAACGACCATTCGCATGGCAGTCGAAAAAGTACTGCGCGATCGCGGGCTCAACGTCGAAGTCTTGGATGGCGATATTGTGCGCCAATACCTCACCCGCGATCTGGGTTTCAGCAAAGCAGATCGAGACGAAAACATCCGCCGGATTGGGTTCGTCTCCCACTTGCTGACACGCAATGGTGTAATTGTTTTGGTTTCGGCCATCTCGCCCTATGCTGCTATGCGACAAGAGGTGCGAGAGCAAATTGGCGATTTTGTTGAGGTCTATGCCAACGCGCCTCTAAGTGTATGCGAAAGCCGCGATGTGAAAGGGCTCTACAAGAAAGCACGGGCAGGTGAAATCAAGCAATTTACAGGCATTGACGATCCCTACGAAGCACCGACCAATCCTGAGGTCGAATGCCGTACTGATCTGGAAGCTCTAGAAGAAAGTGCAGCGAAAGTCCTGGCTTATCTGGAATCCAAGGGCTACATTCCCACGGCTCTGACGGCGACAACTTCGAGCGGCACGGGTGGGGTGACAACAAGCTAACGCTAGTGCTGTGAACTTACGCTTTAAAAAGAGGGTGTAGCCGTTTACGGTGACACCCTCTCGTTCTTTTTCGAGTATTGCTGATTGAGGGAATTCTCCAAGCCCCTTTACCCTTTACCTTTCACCCTTTTTACCCCTTTCCCTATTTGTTGCTTTCGCTAACGGGGAAGCGGTTGATATCCCGAATTGCGGCGATCGCCGTTTCCTTCAGTCGATTGGGTAGGTAGGGAACATGGGGAATTTGAGCCAGAAAATCTAGGGTGCGGCGCAACACACGCACGATATCGCCTTCATCCAAGCTAGTGCTGGCACAGAGTTCTCGCCAGATTTTAGCATCCGTTTTGAGAATGGCTAGGTCTTCCTGACTCCACTCCTCGTCTGTACCCTCCTCATCCAGATTCTGCTCACTCTGAGCATCTGCATCTAAGTCGTCCTCGACAACCGCTTTTGAGGGGTTTGTCGCAGGCTGGTCAGTGGATGTTGAATCAGAAGGTGCAGTGTTTGTGGCTGTTGCATCCAGTTCCAACAGTTCATCGTTGGCACTTTCAACCCATCGCTCCACCAGCGCCACAAAGTCATATTCCATCCACACAGGTACATTAACCTGGTGGCGCATCTGCAAGCGGTTGAGGCGACGGCGGGTGGGTTGCAGTCCTTCCAGCGCTTCCTCAACTTGGGGGGAAAGGTCGTAATCCGTCCAGATGTCGGGTCGGGAAACTTCGGTGGAAAGGGCGGCGCAAACGGCGGCAAATTGGGAGGGCTCTAGGTGATCCAATTCACCCGACTCCAATGCCAGTCCCAGCCAGAGTTCATTATCCCCGCGAATAGCCGCAGCAATTTCGCCTCGCTCCGTTGGCAAAATACGTCCGTTTTCGTTGGGGTCTTGTAGACAGTCAAATTCCTTCAAGACTTCGACTAGCTTGAGGAACTCTTGCCAGTAGCGTTGGGTGTGCTTTCTGAATTTGGTCTGGCGATCGCTCAACTCATCCTGGAGCCGTTGGACGCGGTGATAGCGCTTCAAAAACTGTGATCCGCCCTGGTCTCCCTGGTTGATGGGATGTGCGGCGACCTGTTGTTCCAGGTCTTCGACCTTCTGCAACTGGTCGCGCACTTCCGGTGCCATTTCCTCGACTGGGTCGATCGCGGGAATTTGCTGGGCGATCGCCTCTGTTTTGGTGTTGCCACTCCGGGTTTGTCCCAGTTTGAGGGGCATTTCACTGGGCGGTTCAAGGGTATCGGCTTCCGTGATCCGGGGAATTTCCGCGTGCAGGCTTACCACATCATGGACGGTGGCCACATGCCAGCGATTATCTCGGGATAGGCAGATGAGATAGGGAAATTGCCCAGAACCGTGGGTTTTGGTAATCAACACCGAGGGCAGTGGCTCTGCCACCGGGACATGCTTGCCCTTGAGGGTGAGAATGGTTCCGGCGATCGCAAAGGGGAGTGCCGTTAGCAAATCTTTCGCCTGGATCTCCATGGCCTGCTGCTGCAACATCTTCAGCAATCGGCGTTCTTCTTTGAGCCATCCGTTCAGCTTCTCAAACTCCAGGAGAGCTGCCTCATTCATTGCCCCTAGCTGGCTTTGTTGCCGTTGTAGTTCGGCTTCCAAATCACGAATGCCCTGATATTGTGGCTTCAGGTGCAGGGTTGCCAGATATTGCCCAAAGCTGCGTTCGATCAGGTCTCGCGATTCCTCTAAGGTGTGGATCTGCAACAGATTCAGCACCATGCCATAACTGGGGGTGAACTGACTGACTAGGGGATCGGCGGATGCCGTTGCCAGTTGAGCGGCTTCATCGGCCCCCTCAAAGCGCGTTTGCACCGTCACCACATGCCCGCGCACATCCATGCCGCGCCGTCCCGCTCGCCCGGCCATTTGCAGAAACTCCGAGGCCGTTAGTAACCGATGCCCGTTATCGGTGCGCTTCGACAATCCCGAAATCACCGTCGTCCGAGCGGGCATGTTAATCCCTGCGGCCAGGGTTTCCGTTGCAAACACAACTTTGATCAAACCGGCTTGAAACAGTTCTTCGACCAGCACCTTCCAGACCGGCAAAATCCCGGCATGGTGAGCGGCAATGCCCCGGTGCAGGGCATCCATCTGGTTGGCGCGCTGGGCTTCGGGGTTGCGTTCCAGAAACGCGGTGACCCGCCGTTCGATGTCCTGGGCCTCGGCGGGTGTGACCAGGGAGATGTTGCCCATGTCTTTGACCGCGCGATCGCACCCCCGTCGGCTGAAGATAAAGAAAATGGCCGGCAGCATATCCGCCTCTGCCAATCGCAGCACCACGGATGCCACGGTTGGGGCATCGGGGCGGCGCGGGCGACCGCTGCGGCTACTGCGCCGAGGCTTGCGCCGTTTCAAGGCAGGGTTGATAGCGGTACCTTGATCGTTGAGCAGCTTCACCATGCGGTTGGCATCGCAGAAGTGAAACTCCAAGGGCACAGGGCGATAGTCAGAATAAATCAGCTCGGTCGGCCCATGGACATCTGCGATCCAATCGGTCAGTTGACCGCTGTTGTCGATGGTGGCGGAGAGGGCTACCAACTGGATATTGGGCGGACAATAGATAATCGATTCTTCCCAGACCGTTCCTCGCTGGCTGTCATTCATGTAGTGGCATTCATCTAGCACCACCACATCGACCCCTTCTACAGACGTGCCGACTTGCCCAATCGGGGTGCCGTAGAGCATGTTGCGGAAGATTTCGGTGGTCATGACCAGGATGGGTGCATCCCGGTTGATGGAAATATCGCCCGTCAGCAAGCCCACGTTTTCTTCGCCGAATTGCTCTCGGAAGTCGCGCAGCTTCTGGTTAGACAGGGCTTTGAGGGGAGTGGTGTAGAAAACGCGATGGCTAGGTGCAGCATGATCGGGATGGGCTTCATTGGCGGCCAGCGCTCGCCGAATGGCATATTCTCCAATGAGCGTCTTACCGGAACCTGTAGGTGCACAGACCACCACCGATTTTCCAGCATCCAACGCAGCGATCGCACCCAATTGAAATGGGTCTAGTTCAAAAGGGAACCATCGCTCGAGGTTTGTATCGCTGTTTGGAGAAGAAATAGTCACAGCATTGGGATCGTCGTTCAGTCTCATGATAGAAGCAGAACCACAGGAATGGCGATGAATTCTGCTGGCGATCGCATCTCAACGGTAATTCGACCCACATTTCTTCCCAAATCTGCCAGATCCTTGGGTTAGCATTGGGGCATGTTAAGAGTTTAGAGGCGGATCTGTCCTGGGCGATCGAGTAAAATAGCAGGGAGGTAGAGTAACAGCAAAGGGCTACTTCGTAGCGATCGCCTTGTAAAAAAGAGAACCTTTCACGCTTCCTGGAACTTGCCACAGAAAAAAGCGTCAACGGTTTGAATACCGCGACCTAAATCCAGTAGGGTGGTATGAGGTGTTCCGATATATTTGACGATTTCTATAACCCGATTGTTTCGACCGGAGCATGCTGGCTCGGTCTTAATAGAGGTTGGATGAAGACGCTTGAATCAGGCTTTGAAGGAAAGACGAGTTTTCCAGTCGACCGTTGATTGAACGCTGGGTTCAGTTGACTTAAGTATCGAGCCGAGCTTCATCTAGTCAGTTACCTGAAAAGCGACCACCTATCCTGTGTCACTGAAAACTTCAAGGAAGATTTATGCTTTCTCACAGGAATTTGAGTAAATCCCTACAGAAGATCAGTCATTTTGATACAAGCGCTGATCTCCCTAAATTCCTTTAGACAGACATAAGGCTGAATGTATCTCGCAGCACCCACAGCTTTCTGATTGCTCATAGCAAATAACCTATTGGAGGCCAACCCTCGCTGACGCTTGTTCTTCTTTGTCCAGTTACGGCAAGGATCTCCATTGTGGTAAGGAAGCTAATGTGGTAAGGAAGCTAACCCTGGAACCTCCTCCCGCACGACCTTTGCTTGCCGGTTGACGGGAAAAGCCATGTGTAGAATCTATCGCCTAAAACTTACGAACATTATTACCCATGCAATTTTTATTAAACCTGCTCCTCGAACGTGGGAGATTTGCAGATTATTCCAATGTTTCCCAGGAATTTGGAACCGCTTTAGTTTTTTCCCATAGCTGCTCCATCGTCTCTCTTCAAAGCTACAGTTAGATTAGAATTCCTTACCTCTATGGGATGAGGTGGTTAGGGCGATCGCCCCTAGTTTTCCCAAAAGTTTGTCTTTTTGTGTAATCTAAGCCGTCAGTCTTGCTGGTTGAATAATGTCCGTACCCCGTACATTAGTGCTTCAAACATTGGCCCAGAGGGGAAGTGACGTGGAACCATGCGGCTGAGGCTTTGCCCGCAAGCTGCCTCATGGAGGACGGTTGGCGTATCAGGTTGGAAACGGTTGAATGGCTGGAGAGTTACAAGCCTATGGCTAAGGTGCTGGTAAAAGAATGGTGGAATAAAAAACGCTCTCCCCTTTCCGTGACTTGGAATCGGGTTTGGAGCCGTTGTTTGCCCGGTATTGTTGCTCTCCTGATTCTCTTCTTGCTGTCACAGATTGGTCTGTCCAACGCTCTCGAAAACTTAGCCTATAATGCTTTGTTCTATCTGCGGGGAACCCAGCCCTGGAGCCCTGAGCTGGTTGTCATCGAAGTTGACGAAGCTCGTCTCATGTCGCAGGGAGAATTTTCTCATTTTCGGTATCGGCTCACAGAGTTATTGGACTTGTTGGAGCGCGGCGAGCCAAGTGTTGTTGTCCTGGATCTTTTAACAACGGATAGGACGCCGGCGGACACCAAGATGGCAGAGGCCATGAATGCGATCGGCACTGTCGTTTTGTCCCAATCTTGGGATGAACAAGGTTTGTTATTGGAACCGGTGCCCCAACTCCGAGAAGCGGCTTGGGGAATTGGCCATAGCGGGCCGCAATGGGATACCGACGGGATCGTTCGTCAGGTTCAGCTCATTCAAAATGGAGTACCGGCGCTTTCTGTGGTGGCCGCCAATGCCCATCAGTCGACTGCCGATCGCCTCTTCTCGGTGCCCGTGGAAAATACGCGTCTGTGGATTAACTGGCCGGGCTCTGCCCAGATGGTGAGCCATTATCCATTGCAGGATGTGCTGAGCGGCATTATTCCGGTGCAGGCTTTCCGCGATCGCATCGTACTGGTTGGTCTCACCACGCCGTATCTCGATAAGCTGCAAACCCCCTACAATCGCGATCGCCCGACGAATGGGGTTTATCTCCATGCCGCCGCCATTAACAATCTGCTCGAAAGGAATGCCCTCCACAGGCCAGGGCAGAGCTTTTGGGTGGTGCTCCTGGTGTTGGGTGGCCCGGTTCTAAGCTATTTGATTACAGATTGGCGCTTTGAATACCGTATGGCTATTTGGGTGTTGTTTCTGGTGCTGTGGAGCGGGCTCAGTCTGTTTCTATTTCATCGGGCAATTTGGATCCCAACGGCCAGTCCACTGTTGCTCATCAGCCTAACCAGTATTGTTGTGGCTACAAAAGAGCAGCACCGGATTAATCGGCTGCTGCGCCAGAGTGAAGAGCGCTATACCCTAGCCGTGCAGGGATCGAGCGGAGGACTGTGGGACTGGGATCTCAAAGCCAACCGCATTTACTTTTCCCATCGCTGGAAGGAAATGATTGGCGATGAGATGATTGGCCAACATCCTGAAGACTGGTATCAGCGTGTACATCCTGATGATCTGGCGTCGCTACAAGAGGCGATTACGAACTATCTGGATGGTAAAAGTGAACGGTTTGAAAATGAACATCGGCTCCGACATCAGGATGGAACCTATCGCTGGATGCTCTGTCGAGGGGCCTCGGTATGCGATCGCCAGGGCGTTCCCTATCGTATGGCTGGGTCGCAAATCGACATCACCTCCCGCAAGCAGGTTGAAGAAAAAATCTGGCGGAGTGCCTATTACGATGAGCTGACCGATCTCCCCAATCGCACCTTTTTTGTGGATCAGTTGCGCCGAGCGATTGCCGATGCCCAGAAAAATGCCCTTTATATCTATGCCGTGTTGTTGCTGGATGTTGATCGCTTCCAGGTCGTCAACAATAGCCTGGGGAATGGGGTGGGCGATCAGTTGCTGGTGGCGATCGCTCATCGGCTCAAGGGCTTTTTCTCTAGCCAATCCATCATTGCCCGTCGCTCAGGGGATGAATTTCTCATCCTGCTCGAAAACATTCAGGATCAACGCGACACGACCCACACCGCTGAGCAAGTGCAGCAAATTCTTTCTCTGCCCTTTCATCTCGACGGCCATGAAGTTTATGTCTCCGTCAGCATTGGCATTGCCCTTGCCTCCGGACGCCATGCCACGCCTGAGCACTTGCTACAAGACGCTGACACAGCGCTGCATCGGGCCAAGGCTCAGGGCAAAGCCCGGTACCAGATCTTCGACCCCGTGATGCACAACCGCATGGTGGCACGGCTGAAGTTGGAGAACGATTTGCGCCGCGCTATCTCCAACGAACAGCGGTATATCGACATCGATGAATCTGGACAACCGCTGCTGCCAGAGCTGGTGCTTCACTACCAACCGATTATGGATTTAGCTAGCCAGAATATTACAGGGTTTGAGGCGCTGTCTCGCTGGCAGCATCCTACGAAGGGCTTCATGAATCCGGGACAGTTCATTGCGATGGCGGAGGAAACAGGCTTAATTATTCCTCTTGGCTGGTGGATTTTGCGCGAAGCGTGTCGCCAGATGCGCCATTGGCAGAAAAAATTCCCTGACCTCACCGACATCACCATGAGCGTCAACCTTGCTAGCCGTCAGTTCACCATGCCCGACCTGACCAGCAGCATTCAACTCATCCTGGAAGAGACAAAGCTGTCTCCCCGTAACCTCAAACTCGAAATCACCGAAAGCACCATTATGGATACCGGAGAAAAGGTCACAAAGGTGCTCAACAAACTCCGATCCCTGGGCATTCGCCTAGCCATTGATGACTTTGGCACGGGCTATTCCTCATTGAATTATCTGTACCAGTTCCCCATCAATACGCTGAAAATCGATCGCTCCTTCGTGTCCAAAATGATGATTTATCCCCATCATGTGCCGCTTAACAAAGGGGATGACAGCACTGAAATTGTTCGGACGATTGTGGATTTGGCCCACAACTTGGGAATGGATGTCACCGCTGAAGGGGTAGAAACGACAGAGCAGTGCAACTATTTGCATGAGATGGGCTGTGAGTATGGACAGGGCTACTATTTCTCCAAACCCCTTTCGCCCGATGCCGCCACCGCGATTCTCGCTGAGATGTCGACGATCGCTCAGGATGGATACAGTTCTGGGTATCGTGCCAGGGTCGACCAACCCTTGGAGAATGCTGACTCCCACGAACACAGCAATGGACAAGCCCATGGGATCTCCAACGATCAACCCGTAGGGCAACCCCACAACGCCGCGTCTTCCCCAAATCCTCAGCTTTCGCTCGAAGATTAGGTTTCTGTGGCAAGTTACAACGGCCTTGTATAGGCTTATGGGACTTATATCAAATCCGGTTAAACAGCCGTAAAACCCAACTATCGTTTGTGCCCGCTTCAATGCAGCGGGCACAAACGATAGTTGAGGTCTTCAACCGGATTTGATATTAGATGAGGACAGGGATCTTTTGCAAGCTCCGTGCTGCAGGGCTTTCAAGAGATTCTTGAGTTTTACCGAAGCGTGTAGCGCAAGATTAGTCGGGTTCCACCTGAAGCCCACGCACAACCGCATCGGCCACCCGGCAAACATCTCGCATGGGGGCTGCATCGTGAACCCGCAGAATGTCGGCTCCGCCTGCGATCGCCCCGTAGCAGGCGGCGGCGGTTCCCCAAACCCGTTGCTTGGGATCGGGTTGATTCAGCAGCTTGCCAATGAAGCTTTTGCGGGATGGGCCAACCAAGATAGGGCAGTCAAGGGATTTGAGTTTGGGCAGTTGGCGAAGAATATCCAGATTTTGATCAGCAGTTTTAGCAAAGCCGATACCGGGATCAACCGCAATATGCTCTCGAGGAATACCTTGAGCGATCGCCACCTCAATCCGTTTTGCCAGAAAATCGGCAATGTCTTCCATTAAGTCCCCATATTCTGTAAATTGCTGCATTGTCTTCGGTGTTCCCCGAATATGCATGAGGATGATGGGAACCCCTAGCTCTGCCACTGTAGGCAGCATATCGGGGTCATAGGTTGCCCCAGAAATGTCATTGATAATATTGGCTCCCGCTTCAACGGCGGCACGGGCGATCGCGGCTTTCGTCGTATCCACAGAAATGATTGTGGATAGGGGCGCAAACCCTTCAGTTCCCTGACGAATGGCGCGGATCGCGGGCAGAACCCGCTGGGATTCCTCGTCTAAAGACACATTGTCTGCCTGAGGCCGTGTCGATTGTCCACCGATGTCGAGGATGTCGGCTCCACCCCTAACCAGATAATGGGCTTGTTCTAAGGCCCGTTCAGTGTCAACAAAATCGCCCCCATCACTGAAGCTGTCAGGGGTGACATTCAGCACACCCATCAGATATGTGCGATCGCCCCACCTCAGCCGCTCTCCGCTCGGAAATTGCCACATTTTTCCTTGTTCTACAGTGCATCTACTTTGCCGTACAGCGTTTGTGTTCCGGAGTTCTTTTTGTGTATGGAGATTGGGATTCTCCTGTTCTGCCTTTAAAGACAGAACAAAAGGGAAACCAAGTTTTGATGCCCCCTTTGTCAGGCTGTTTATGCAGACCTCGAAGACCCATGAAAACGCTGTAAAATACTCCAGTGTTCCCCGCCCAAGCCGGGAAACGTTGACCCTGACTTCTCCTTGAATTCTCTTGGCAAAAGGAAACTAAGACTGTCGTGCCCCATTGCCAAGGCGGCAGAGAAGAGATCGAACCTATAACTTAGCTAGGATACAGGACGATGCCGATGCCGAAGTCTACCTGGAAGAGAATCTCAAACTGAGGGTAGACCGTTACCGCTTCCCTCAAACATCACACTATTCCCTTCGATGACTCTATTGCCCGGTTGCGAGTGCGCTATTGATTGTTTGTTTGAGCGTCACTCATCGTTGGATGGAGAGAGGTAACGCGGGTGGACTACCCCTCATATTGAAACAGCGCGCTAGTCCAACAAACTTTCTTTCAAAGCGTAGGCAATTTGCTGTTGTTGCTCTGCCTCAAGTTCTGGAAACATGGGCAGCGATAACACTGCTTGCGCCACTTGTTCGGTGACGGGGAGTTGATTAGACCCATAGCCCAGGCCAGCATAAACCGATTGCTGATGCAGCGGAACGGGATAATAAATCATCGACAATATGCCTTGCTCTTGCAATTGCTGACGCAGGCGATCGCGCCGTTCTCCACCGTCCGGTTCACCCGACACGCGAATCGTGAACTGGTTCCACACACTCATACCGCCTTTTGCGGAATGGGGTAGGACAATGCCCGGAATGGGTGCGAGCCCATCCAGATACCGCTGGGCAACCGTACGACGCTGCATGTTGAGCCAGTCCAGATGCTGGAGCTTCACTCGCAAGACGGCAGCTTGTAGGACATCCAACCGACTATTGACTCCGATCGCCTCGTGATAGTAGCGGGTACGGCTGCCATGCTCACGTAGGATGCGGATGCGCTCGGCCACCGCCGCGTCATTGGTGGTCACGGCACCGGCATCACCACAGGCTCCCAGATTTTTGGTCGGGAAGAAGCTAAAGCACCCGATATGCCCGATGCTGCCCACCTTTTTGCCCTCCCAACAGGCTCCCGTTGCCTGCGCGCAATCTTCGATGACGAAGAGGTTGTGGGCTTGGGCGATCGCCATCAATGCCGTCATCTCTACCGGATGACCAAACAAGTGCACGGGCATAATGGCTTTTGTTTTCGGCGTGATTGCCGCCTCTACCTGCGCCACATTCAAGTTAAAGGTGTCAGCATGAATATCGACGAAGACTGGAGTGGCACCAACGGCACTAATAGTCTCCGCTGTGGCAAAGAAACTGAAGGGTGTTGTGATAACTTCATCTCCGGCTCCAATCTCTAGCGCTCGTAATGCCAGATACAGGGCGTCGGTTCCTGAATTACACCCCAAACAATGGTCGCTACCAATATATTGGGCAAACTCGGCTTCAAATGCCTGCACAATAGGACCGTTGATGTATTTCCCGGACGCCAGCACATCGAGAACAGCCGCATCAATGGCATCGCCAATCTGCGCATATTGCCGGGTCAGGTCAAAAGGAGGAATGAGGCTCACGCGATATAAGGGGGAAGAAGGACAAGGGAACCAGCGATGTTGAAGGCTTTCACCGACGTCAAAACTGGATGTCAGTTGCTCCGTACGGACGATCGATCAGTCATTGTGGGGCAAGGAGAGCTACTAAAACCTAGCGGCTAGCGCTAGGTCAATGCAATCTCAGTGTTATATCTTCGCTTATGTTCCCAAATTGTCGGAGCGATCGCTGAATGAAATGGACAGTTTTACTCAAATTGGGACGGCGGTTTTTAAGATTATTTCCGCCTTTGGATGTCAAGAGGAACCGGAAGGACAGGGTAGCAGGAGCAATAAACAATGAATGATGCAATCGAACTAACGTGGGTCCGGCTGAGTTGGGCGCTGGGGTTGATGGCGATCGCCGTTGGCGTTTCCGCATGGCAGCAACTGGGCTTGGAGATGAAGCTGGGCATTGCGACCCTGCGCACCATTCTGCAACTGCTGCTGGTGGGCTATTTCCTTGCCCTTGCCTTTAGTCTTCAAAATCCTTGGTTTGTGTTGGCCATTGTGCTGGTCATGGTCAGCATTGCCGCCTTCGTCGCCCGCAACCGCATCAGCCGCAAGGTGCCCTACATCTTGCCCCTTACAGGAGGGGTTTTACTTTTCACCACTGCGTTTACCTTGGCCTATGTCAATTTGCTGGTGGTGCGCCCAGAGCCCTGGTTTAACCCGCAATATTTGATTCCGCTAGCGGGCATTTTGCTAGGCAACGCCATGAGTGCAGCGGCGATCGCCGGGGAGCGTCTGGTCAGCCGCCTGAACAATAGCCAGGTCGAGATCGAAACCCATCTCAGTATGGGAGCATCGCCCCGCCAAGCGACCCGTGGCTATCGCATCGAAGCCATGCAAGCGGGTTTAATTCCCATCCTCAACGCTATGACCGTTGTGGGGATTGTCAAGCTGCCCGGCATCATCACTGGGCAATTGATTAGTGGCGAAGATCCACTGAATGCGGCTCTTTATCAAATGCTGATCCTGTTTATGCTAGCGTTTACCGACTTGCTCTCGACCCTGCTCATTACCCAAGGCATTTACAACCAGTTTTTCAACTCTGCCGAACAACTCGTTCGACATTGATAGGACTGACGCAAGTTTTGCGTCATCCTGAGTGAATGGGTTGGTTTTTTGTGGCCACAAAATCAACAAAATATGCAAGGACTGATTAAGCGTCGAGTTTGACAAAGGATGCGAAAAAGAACGCATCGATGCCCCACAGTTTGTGTAACAGGAAGGCAACGTATATGGCAACGCAAGAACCCATGGTGTATCAGGTTCCGTCGGAGTGGCAAGCGCCGCTGCAAGCGATCGCCCAATCCACCGGGCAATCTGTTGAAGGCGTGATTGAGCGGGCGATCGCCCTTTATCTCAGCCGAGAGGCAATAGCGGCCCCCTCAATGGCTTCAGGGTTGTCCTACGAGGAGATTGAAAATGAGCCAGATGAGGTTCTGTTGGATTTTCTGGATGCGCCGCCTCCCAATCCCCATGCGCCCGTTAGTACTGACTCTGACGAAGAAGACGAGCCGGACGAGATTCTCCCCGGCTTTTTGTAATATCAAATCCGGTTGAAGAACCCAACTATCGTTTGTGCCCGCTGCATTGCAGCGGGCACAAACGATAGTTGGGTTTTACGGCTGTTTAACCGGATTTGATATAAGACCCATCATTCATGCGGATGGTGCGATCGCCGCAACAGCTACACTCCAACAGACAAAAATTGCATTGTTAGAGCAATCATTCACGCAGATGGTGATAGGGAGAGCGCACGGGAATGCCTGTTGCCTGTTGGAGGCGATCGCCCATTTCCTGTAGAGCTTCCTGGCTCAGGGGTTTGAGCGATCGCACCGGATAGCTACGTTCCTCTGGTAAATGGTTGCCTCGAGCCTCGAGCTCATGCTTTAGCGGCTTGGGACGGGTGGGTGTGTTGAGTTGGATTTCGTTGGGGTGGAGCGATCGCACAATGTCGGCATAGGTTGCTTCCTCCTCAGCCGTCCAGGGCGTAAGGAGCATGGTCTGAATGTCGAGGCGGTTAGGGAAGCGATCGCGAAACTGCCGCATTCCATCCAAAAGTGCCTCCAGAGTTAGTCCTGAAATGGAACGGTTCACTCGGCGTAGCTGATCGGGTGTGACAGCATCCAGTTTCATGGAAACGCAATCGGCTGACATCAGCGCATCTTGCACGGCTGGATCGCGTAGCAACGTGCCGTTGGTGAGGACAACGCTGGGGCGATTGGTCATCTCTCGAATTAGGGTGAGAATTTCGCGCAGGTTCAGCGCCAAAGTGGGTTCTCCGCTGCCACTCAGGGTGACGACATCGACTGCCCAGGGTGCTGCTGCCGCCAGGTCAGCGCGAATCCGCTCGGTGGGGATGAAGGTTTGGCGAGAGCCGACATGCTGCTCGATCGCCCCCAGTTGGCAATACACGCAGTCAAAGGAGCAGGTAGAGACAGCGCCGATGGGGTCGATGCCGAGAGAGGCTCCATACCGCCAGGAGGTCACAGGACCATAAATGGTTTTGAAGGAAGCGTCGGGTTGAGAAAACGTGAGTGATGGCATGGTGTTTTGGTCTGAACCACAAGACAGGAGAGCACAGAGAGCCTACCCAGAGGCACCTCAACTCTAGCGTCGTCGTAACACGATCCATTGAATCCTAATCTTGAATTAAGCTAACGCGCCCCGAAACCTGTCTTGGCCTTTGCTTTTGTCTTCTTCTTGCCTTTACCTTTGGGTTGCTCAACCTCTGCCAGAGCTTCCTTAAATAGGGTATCGAGATGCACCGGAACGCTCGCAGTTTCCGGTAGCTCTGGCTCTGCTGGTTTTCCATAGGTTTGCAAGGTCGCTTGCAAGTCAGTTTGGATTTGGAAGTCGGGCTGCTCAAGAACACGCTGCAAGGCGGTTTCCAACGGCTCAGGATAGTGCTCAACCAGCTTTTGCCAAATGTAAGGATGGATGGTGGATTCTTCTAGATAGCGCTTGACTTGCTTGTCTAGTGCTTCAGTCTCCAAACTGTCGCTATCTTGGCTCAGGCGATCGCACAACACCTGATAATCGTCTAACAAACAATTGCCCCAGCGTGGATGAACAATCACCGTCAACTGTTCTGCCCGTTGCAATGGCTTGGGTAGATCGACCTTGGGCATGACCATCTTGATCGATTTACCACTGTTCAATAATTGACTGGCGACAGCGGAGGTTCCGTCCAGTTCAGCCGCCATTTCTTCCATGGCTTCTTGGGAAACCCCTGATTCTTGCGCCAAATCTTGCAGTGACTTTGAACTATCAATACCAGCGCGCTGCAACTGATTTTCAGAGAGAGTTTCTTGAAAGTCTTGAAAGCGCTGGCTGAAGTCCCGACCGGGCATCGTGATTTCCGCTTCACCAAAAAAGTCAACGAACTCTTGATGATAGATTTCAACCGATTGCCACGACTCTTCCAATAACTCGGGGGCATCGCCATACAAATGCTGCTTGAATCGATCCCTAAAGTTGCCGATCGCTACAGCTAGCTTTGGTTTGCCCAGCTTCCCCAGCAACTCCATCGGCCCAGAAAAAATCCATTGCCCTTCTGTAAGGGGAGCAATACGAGTAAGAACCATTTCTCCGACCTTCAGGCGCGAAAGTTTCGCATCTTCCTGTCGCCCATTTGGTGAGACGCGGTAGAGCTTTGTCGTCAACCAATTCATCAGGTCATACGCTGAATCGGAGACCTGAATCACTTCAAATAAGCCGTTAAAACTATGATTCCAGGATTTTAGAAGTGTGCGATCGCTTTCGCTTAAATCAGGCGTCTCATCAATAAAGCAATCTATCGGTGTCTTATCGTTGACCCTACCATCACTCAAAAACATATCGATAGCCATCGCACTATGATTTTGACTCTGGGTCTGTACCTTAGACCATTCTTCGAACTTGTCCTTGCTAAAGGTTTCTAATGCAACAGCCAGCTCACCTTCTGCATCGAGTATAAAATCTACCAGAGCTTGCTTTAGTTGACTCGAACGTTCCAAAAGATCACTCATTACTGTTAGTGGTGTAAGGCTATTATTTTGGTTTGTGCAAATCCTATTGCACACACTTAAGCACCTGCTAGATTTAGCAGATGCTTAAGGTTGAAAATTATGGCTAGAGATGCAGGGTTAACAACTGTAGAACCGTTCCTGATAGTGTGACTCCTCTAGCACAACCGAAGTAGCTAAAAGGCTCTATACGGCATTGCTACGAGTTGCAGCGTAGTAGATGAAGAGTGCAACGATCGCACCCAAAACAGCAACGACTACGCCGCCGATGGTCAAACCTGAAGCCGTGAGAGCTAAACTTCCCGTCGTCAACAGAGTGTAAAGCGTTCCACCGACGAATGCACCGATGATGCCCAAAATCAACGTTCCGAGGATACCACCGCCTTGGTGGCCGGGATAAATCATTTTTGCGATCGCACCTGCAATCAGTCCCAATACCAGCCAGGCTAAAATATTCATGAATGTTTCTCCTTGAGATATTGCCTGGTGATTAAAAAACTCACTCCAGGCGCCAACATGTTTAGACTATCAACCTCACCTAACAAATTCGTCTATCGGAAGGACGAAACTCCTCATCTATTAGGTATAGGTACGGTTGAAAGTCTTTGTTGTCTGGGCTAGAGAGCGATTGGTCGTGATTAGTCGAGCTTTATGAAGGGTAACAGTCGCTTTATTGCATAAAACGTTTTGCTAGTGCATTCTATTACCAACCAACCGTCATCAATCAGTCATTGGATTTGAAGAATAGTCTTTACAATCACAAATAATTTCAATTCTATGAGTACTAAAATTTGATCTTTTTTGCAGCCTTAGTGCCACGATGCTGCAAAAAAGGATGAGTCGAGACTTCTGAGCGAATGGATATAAAAAATCCTCGAATAATTAACAAATGCTAAAGAGGGCGTTAACAATCCATTGCATCAATGGAGTTATCCACCTCCCTACAGGCGGCGCTCGACTTGGAGCATTCGCTGATAGGAAAGCCAGCCAAGAACAACCATGCTTCCAGCAAAAATAGCGAGGAACCAGAAATGAGGGGCAATATCAGCAAAGGTATCGCCGTTTGCTGCAATGCCGAGTAATGCCTCGTTCATATGGAACACGGGGTTGAATTCTGCAATGCGCAGCAAACTATCGGGGAATAGGGAAGCGGGAAGGAAGGTGCCGCCTAGGATCAGCAGGGGAACGCCGAAGGCCGCAACCAGAGCATTGACATCTTCGGTGCGACGGGCGAGCTGGGTGCCCAGGATGAAGCCGACACCGACATAGGAGAGGATGCTGAGCAAAATAATCAGCAGACTGAACCAGGGATTTCCCGTGAACTCTGCCCGTAGGGAGAGGGCGATCGCCCCCACCAACATCGACTGCCCTAGCCCAATAACGCTGTGCGCCAAGAAAATTCCCAGGAAGTATGAGAAACCGCTCAGGGGCGAAAGGAACAGCCGTTTGAGAGTGTGATGTTCGCGTTCGGATACCACCGTAGCGACGCTCCCTCCCAAGCAACTGAAGAACAGCGCGGCTCCCACCAGGCTGGGTGGAGCCGCAAAGGCAAACGCTTCAGCGGTCGTGAGCTGTGCCCGCTCTTCCAAAATCAGCGCATTCAGTACCAGTACAACAGCCGGGAAGATGGCCCAAAAAATGAGGCTACGACGGCGGTGGAACAACTCCAACAAAATCCGTCGAGCAACGGCATAGGATTCGCGTCCGGTTTTCTGCAACTCCTTGGCTGGGCTGCTACCTAGGCCATGCCCTGAATCCTTTCCTGGACGGTTACTAGTTCGCTGGTCACTTGTTCGCACGATCCTATTTCCTTAGACGGTTTCTACAAATGAATGACCTCGCAGGAGCGGGTTGGCTGTCAGTCAATTCTGACTCCAGCAGCCCACCCCGGAAGCCGTGATAGAGCCTTTGCCAGGACAATCCACCACACAGCTTTTTGACGCGTATCAGCCAGGATTTGTTTGGCTTGGATACCGGAACGACCAGCCTCTCACATAGGCTATCTGGTTGCCCGGAACATTGCTGCCTATTTCTCCGACTGATCGTGTAACTGTTCCTGAAACGGTTCGGCTCTGTCTTCTCTTTGATTGTGGGAAATGTAAAGCTGTCCTACTATTACAGAGAATCACACTCCCACACAGGTTGGACAGAGTTGTAGCGCCTGAGCGATCGCCCTCTCGCTATCGTCGAGCGATTTTTTGGGATATGCTTTTTCCCGGTTCTCCGATAGACCAAAAGGGCAAAAAGCGTTAACGCAAAGGCTATCTCCCCTGTCTGCTGGTTTTCTGTCTGTCCAGCCTCAAACTCAAACGTAAAATCAAGCGTTAGACCCAAGACCAGACGCAGCATTGATTGCTGAAGAGTGGCTGTCTTGTTCGCATTTTGCCGCCATTCGCTGCGTCCATTCGCTAAATTATCCGAGCGTCACAATTCATGGATCAAAAGTCTGATTCCCTTTGGCTCCAGATGCTATCCCGTCGAACGGTTCTGAAGCTTTTTGGTGTGGGAGTAATTGCAGGGGCCGTGGGCTATTCCCGGTTAGAAAAGCCACAGCCCTCGGTCTATCATCAAGACACATTGGACTTGCCCCGCCAGGTGGGTCGCCAAACCTCGGCGGTGGTGGTCGGCGGGGGCCTAGCAGGATTGGCCGCCGCCTATGAACTGAGCCAGCGAGGCGTGGCCGTTACCCTGGTAGAGCGATCGCCCCAACTTGGCGGCAAGATTGCTAGCTGGGATATCGAAGTCGATGGTGAACCCATGCGGATGGAGCATGGGTTTCACGGCTTTTTCCCGCAGTATTACAACCTGTTCAATTTGGTCGAAGAACTCGACATTCGCCAGAATTTCAAATCGCTGAACTTCTATTCGGTGGTCTATCGCGAAGGCTACCAGCCAGAGGTCTTTCGTCCCAGCCACTCGGCCTTTCCCTGGAATGTGATTGATCTGGCTGTTGCCTCCCCCAATCGCTTTAAGTGGGGCATCAACCTGGCAAAGCTGAAGCACCTGGAAGTGTTTCGCGAAATCACTGGATTCAGCAATCCTGAAACGTTTCAGCGGCTGGACGATCGCTCTGTCGCAGAATGGGTCGAGCAGGATTTTCCCCGTGGGCTGTATGACCTGTACTTTCTGCCCTTTGCCAAATCTAGCCTGAACGCCCCGGATGTGATGAGTGCTGGGGAGTTGATGCAGTTCTTCCACTTCTACTTTTTTGGCAATCCCGAAGGACTGGCCTTCAATGGTACCCGCCAGGATATGGGGCGCAGCTTGGTCGACCCGATCGCCCAGGCCATCACTGCTAATGGTGGCCGTATCCTCACCCAGGCAACCGTTAGTGGGCTGCAGTGGCAGGACGGCAAGGTGTCGGGCATCACGGTGCAGCAGGGCAGCGGGCAGGCCGATGGCAATGTGCCGTTTTGGGTAGAACAGAACCCCCTGTTGAGCACGGAGGAGCTGAAATACTTTGGAGCGGGCGATCGCCTCTTCACATTGCTACCGGGGGGCGATAGAGCGCTTTCCCTGACCTGTACCCACCAGGGTTGTAGCGTTCATCGGGAAGTGTTGGCCAGTGGCGATGGCTTCCAGTGCCCCTGCCACGGAGCCGCCTATGATGCTCAGGGGGCGGTCGTCCAAGGGCCTGCTGAGAGAAACCTGGGGCAATATCGCGTGCTCAAGCGCGAAGCCAATCAGGTACAACTGGTTGCTCTCAACTCAGCCCAAAAATCATCGCAGACGGTGGCCGAGGAAAGTCTGGATGCCGATTATTACGTTCTCGCCGCCGACATTCCCGGTATTCAACACCTCTTCTCCCTTTCTAATGGAGAGCCCCATGCAACCGTTGCTGCTCAGGTGAACCAGTTGCAGACAGCGGATCCCTTTGCGGTTGCCCGCTTCTGGTTCGATCGCGATTTCGATTGGGAGCACAGTTGGTTTACCTCCCTCTCCGGCTATCGCCTCACCGACAGCATCACCCTCTACCACCGCATCCAGGACGACTACATCGCCTGGGCCGACAAGACCGGGGGCAGCGTTGTCGAACTCCATGCCTACTGTTATAAGGAACGGGAATTTCCTACTCAGCAAGCCTTACTCGATATGTTTGAGGCCGAGCTTTACGAAATCATCCCCGATCTTGAATCGGCACAAATGCTGCATCGGCAATTGGTAAACCAAAAGAACTTTGCCGGATTCCCCCCCGGCAGTTTCCGCGATCGCCCAGAGCCTGCCACTCCGGTGCCCAACCTCCTGTTCGCGGGGGATTGGGTGAAGATGCCGTTTCCTTGTGGTCTGATGGAACGCGCCGTCAGCAGCGGTTTCCTCGCCGCCAACGAAATCCTCTATCGCGAAGGCTGTCAGCGCCGCACCCTCTATACAGTTCAACCTGCAGGAGTTTTGTCCATCTTGAGTTAGAAGCTTTCTGGACTGGGACTGTCTGTTTGTTTTGCGTGCAAGTGATTGGTAACGGTTGTGTTATTTGAGTGGACTAGCTATGGATGTGATGCGATCGCCCCAAACCCCAACCTCTATGCCGCCTGATGTTGATCCTGCCGTTGGGCGGGGGGATGTGCGGCAGGCGGGCATTAACCCCAACCATTGGTATGCGGTTGCTCGCAGCAGCGAGGTGACTGGGCAACCCCACGGGGTAACGCTGTGGAACGAGCCGATTGTGCTGTTTCGCACCCATGACCAAACGCTGCATGCGCTAGCCGATCGCTGTCCTCATCGGTTTGTCAAACTCAGCCGAGGTGCTGTGGTAGATGACACGCTGGAATGTGCCTACCACGGTTGGCGAGTGGATGCGACGGGGCAAATTGCCGACATTCCCTACCTGGAATCCCAGCAGAAAGTGCCGAACTGCCAGGTGCGATCGTTTCCCGTGCGCGAGCAGGACGGCTTCATCTGGGTCTTTCCTGGCGATGCCACATTAGCAGCAAGCCGGGAACCCCTGGCGATTCCAGAGTGGCAGCACCTCAACTACATTGCCACCGTGTCGGTGATCGACTGCGAAGCTCACTTTTCCTTCCTGATCGAAAATCTGATGGATATGTACCATGGGCATTTGCATCAGGACTACCAGGCCTGGGCCGACCCCAAGCTAGAGGTACTGGAGGCCGATGGCGATCGCGTCGAAGCTCGCTACCAAGCTCAGAGCTACTACCGCATCGACAAAATTTGGTCGATCTCCCAGCTTTTCTTCCCTAGCCTGCGACGACTTCACCCGGAGCGGCTCACCGTCAGCTATCCCTATCCCAACTGGACGTCTACCCTGGGCGATGATTTCAAAATCTACTGTCTCTTCAGCCCAACCCACGCCACCCGTACCCGTGCCTACCTAATCCACTTCACCTCGCTCAATGCCTTCCATCGGTTGCACAAACTTCCCGATGGGTTCCGTCGCTTCGTGAAAGATAGCCTCTTCGGTTCCGCGCAAAAGCTTTTGGATGGCCTGGTAGAGCAGGATGTTGCCATGCTCGAAGACGAGCAAGTCGCCTACCTCAAGCAACCGACTCCGCCCCGCGAACTGAACCGCGCCCTCATCAGCGTCCAACGCCTGATTCAGCAACAAGTCGCTCAGTAAGTCAGGCTAAGTTGGGTTGAGGAGTTCGGCGTCGTCGAATTCCTCAAGCATGATTACCAATTTGTGAACGGAGAGAGAGGGATTCGAACCCTCGTTAGAGTTGCCCCTAAACAGCATTTCCAGTGCTGCGCCTTCAACCACTCGGCCATCTCTCCAGGGGTATACATTTGCCACATTCCACAATAGCGGATCATTGAGGCTTTCTACACCGTTATTCCGTCGCAGAATAGCTATCCTAGCAAACAATGGGCGGCGGTAGAAGGGGCGATCGCCCTTGTGCTCAAAATTTCTCTCCAGGATTCTTCGGATTCCTCCCCGGATTTCCCTGCGGTTTCGGCGCGAACGTCCTATGATCTCCAAGGAACGGCTCGTGATGGGGCAATCCAAAGCGAGCCCACAGCAACTACTCTTTACGGCCACTACGGCCACAAATCCTGCACGGCTTATGTCAAAGTCCTATCCCGTTCATATCCACCACCGCCAGGAAGGAACCCACCATGATGTGGAGGTTCCAGGCGATCGCTACATTCTACAAACGGCTGAAGAACAAGGGGTAAAGCTGCCCTTCTCCTGCCGCAACGGAGCCTGCACGACCTGTGCTGTGCGCGTTATCTCGGGAGATCTGTATCAGCCCGAGGCAATGGGGTTGTCGCCTCAACTCCGGGCAAAAGGCTATGCCTTGCTCTGCGTCAGCTATCCATGCTCGCCCCTGGAGGTCGAAACGCAGGACGAAGACGAAGTCTATGAGCAGCAGTTTGGTCGCTATTTCGGCAAGGGCAAAGTCCGGCGAGGGTTACCCCTAGACGAAGAATAGCTGTTGGGTTGATGGGACGCCTGGGAACTCTGGAAGCGTGCGATTTTTCCATAGATGTGCCATGCGTTTACCCCGATCCCAATTCTGGTGGCTGCTCTGGGCTGTGTTGCTAGCAGGCCTTCTACTCACCCAAATGCCTTTCCTCTGCTTGAGCACAGCGGATGACAACCCAGCAGAACAGCAGGTACGGGTCGCAACGATCAAAAGTGGGCAAACCCTCGAAGTGCTCGACGCTGGCTCGACGCGGCGAACGGCTGTGCGATTAATAGGTGTCGATGCCCCCGATCCACGGCAATTGCCCTGGGGCGAAGCCGCGACCCAGGCGCTTCAGGCTAAGCTAGCCGGACAAATGGTGCGCCTGGAATTTGACCAGGAACGGGACGATGCGTATGGACGAACACTTGCCTATGTTTGGTTGGGCGATACGCTAATCAATGAGGCGATGGTGGAAGAAGGGTGGATACTGGCCAAGGGGCGATCGCCCGCCGTCGACTCCAGCAATACTCGCTATGACCTCCGTCTTGCCCATGCCCAGGAAACCGCTCGTCTGCTGCACCGGGGCATCTGGAACCCCGACCAGCCGATGCGCCAACGCCCCAGCGACTTTCGCCGAAACCTGGAATAGTGCCAGCCTGCGATCGCCGCATCGTTCAGTTAATTTCTGATAGTCTTGCTTCATTCATTGGACAACTAACTCTTCTATGACTTCATCCCAAGACCTGCAACCTTTCCTGGACATTGCCACTGAGGCAGCGCTGGCAGCGGGAGCGATCTTGCGATCGCACTTCGGCAATCTCAAATCTATTGAGAAAAAGGGTGGTTCCGGCAATTTGGTGACAGAAGCAGACCATGCTGCTGAAGCCAAGGTTTTGGGAATTATCCAACACCATTTCCCTGACCATGCCATTTTGGCGGAAGAAGGCGGGAAGCTCGGCAATCCAGATAGCAACTATCTTTGGGCGATCGATCCCTTAGATGGGACGACAAATTATGCCCACTCCTATCCGGTTTTTGCCGTATCGATTGGATTAATGGTGAATAACATTCCCCAGGTTGGGGTGGTCTATGATCCAATGCGACAGGAACTGTTCCAGGCCGCAAAAGGAATGGGGGCGTGGTGCGATTTTGAGCGGAACGGCAACACCGAACGTCGACCTATGCGGGTGTCTACCACCGAGTCCTTAGAAGAAAGCTTGCTCGTGTCAGGCTTTGCCTATGACCGTCGCCAAACCTCCGACAATAACTACGCCGAGTTTTGTCACCTGACCGATCTCACCCATGGGGTGCGGCGGGGTGGCTCAGCGGCGATCGACTTGGCTTATGTCGCGAGTGGTCGGTTAGATGGATATTGGGAGCGGGGTTTGTCGCCCTGGGATTTAACTGCAGGCATGGTTTTGGTGGAAGAGGCTGGGGGAAACGTTACGGCCTACGACGAATCCTCCATTGAAATGGCATCAGGGCGCATTTTGGCAACGAATGGTTTAATCCACCGAGAACTTAGTCAAACCTTAATGGAAATCAAGCCCCTGGCAGAATTTGTCCGAACAGATACGTAGAAGCGAGGGGAGCAGAGTAAACTGTTAGAAACTGGTACATATTCCTCTGCGCAAAGCATTAAGCATTTGCACTGAATTTATGAACATTGGGCAATATTAGGTTTGGGCTGAAGATTGGGTGGGGCTGTATGGACTAGTCAACGATTCATCCAGGCATCGCGTCTATCCCCATGTTTATCTATCCTCTGTAAAACATTTTAGAGAAGAGTTTCCAGGGCATGGTCATCAAGATTGAGCAAGGGCTGTTTACACCAGAGTTTATGGACCATCACGCTGTCCTTGGGGTGCCTATTGATGCGGAGCCAAAAGATATTCGAAAAAAATATTTGAAACTCGCACGCCGTCTCCATCCTGATAGCTTTGCAACCGAAAGCGAAGTCGATCGGGCACGGGCCTCTGAATATTTGTCTAAGCTAGTAAATCCGGCCTATGAAAAGCTTTCTGATGAAAAGAATTATGCCGAATACCAACTGCTGCTGAAGCTGAAGGGTAAGCAAATCTCGCAGCAACAGAATACCGTTGTGCTGTCTAGCGAATCGGCGCGAAAGTTGGCTGGAGAGCGCGGGTTAGGTGTTGATGCGGCCTATCGCACGGCTCTCAAGGGCTTAGCGCATCAGCAATATAGCCATCTCGAAGAGGTCGTGGCCATCACCGGGCAAATCAGCGAACTCAATATGGTTTACTTGATGCGCAAGGCGGCGGAAGGCGATAGCACCCCGGCAGCTCCTGTAGCCCAGTCCTCAGCCGCCACTGCAACGGCTGGACAGCCTGCTGCTAAAGGCAGAGTGCAGCCTGTTGCCAAAACCCCCCAACAGAAAGCCGCCAAAGAACAGCGCAGTATTGTCAGTTCTTACCTCTGGCGGGCGCAAGAAATGGAGCGAAAGCAAGACTTTCCAGGAGCCCTCCAGGAATTACGAGATGCTCTCAAGCTAGAGCCGCAGAATGCTGATATTCATGGCCGTATCGGTGTCATTTACATAAAAACGAATCAGGGTACGATGGCCAAGATTCATTTCCGCAAAGCGCTGGAAATTGATCCGCACGATCAGCGAGCGCAGCAAGGGCTGAAGCGGGTCGATCCGGCTGCGGCAGGTGGCTCACCGGAAAAGGCAATATCCTCAAAGCCTGGAAATAAGTCTGGGAGTAAGGCCGGAAAATCGGGCTCGTCTAAGGGTGGCAAATCCGATGGGGGCGGTTTGTTTGGTTTGTTTGGTGGGAAGAAGAAGTAATGGTGTATCAACCGCCGGTGGGTGCACGGGATCTGTTTCCCGTTGACGTGGCACAAAAACGCTGGATTGAGCAACGATTGCAGCAGGTGTTTCATCGCTGGGGCTATCAGCGCATCATCACCTCCACCCTAGAGCGGATGGATACGTTGATGGCAGGGGATGCCATTCAGCGATCGACCGTGATTCAATTGCAAACCCAGGAGCAGGAAGAACTGGGGTTGCGGCCAGAGTTGACGGCATCGATCGCCCGTGCTGCCGCGACGCGCATGGCGCAGGCCAGCCATCCTCTGCGGTTTTACTATTCTGCCAATGTGTTTCGCCGATCGCCCGAGGCCCACTTCAACCGTCAGCAAGAGTCGTTTCAGGCCGGAGTGGAGTTGCTGGGTGCTGCTGGCGTCAATGCCGATGCCGAGGTTCTGTGGGTGTTGAGCGACTGTCTCACCAGCCTGAACTTAGCGGATTGCTATTTGGTGCTGGGAGATGCGGGGCTGACGCGATCGCTCCTCTCCGTGTTTCCCGAACCGCTACAGCCAGATGTGCGGGAGGCGATCGCCAACCTCGACCGAGTGCGCCTGGAAGCGTTGCCTTTGTCTGATGAACTACGGGAACGGGCATTACTGATGCTTGATCTGCGGGGGCGTCCCCAAGATGTGTTGCAACAGGTTTCTGCCCTGGATTTGGATGCTGAACAACGGCAAGTAGTCGAACGCCTCAAATCGCTGGTCGATCTCGTTGATGACCCGTCAGCGACGAGAGCCAACGCGTTTCCCTCGCTGGTACTGGATTTGAGCCTGGTGCAAATCTTCGACTACTACACGGGAATTGTATTTGAGTTGGTAGGCGGGCGCGAAACAGGTCGGCAGGTACTTGGGCAGGGCGGTCGCTACGACCAACTCCTCAGCCTTTACCATCCCCAACAGGCCAGCACTCCAGGGATTGGGTTTGTCTTCAATCTCGAAGATTTGCATCAGGCTCTCTTGCCTACGGGGCAATTGCCCCATCAACCCACAACCGTTGATTGGTTGGTCGTTCCCAAGACTCCAGAGGCGATCGCCGCCGCGTTTGCCCATGCCCAGCGCTTGCGCCAGGTCGACCATCCGGTGGTGGTGGAGATGGAATTGGAGATGCGTCAGGATGCTGAGGCCGTGCGCCAGTTTGCTAGCGATCGCCATATCCGCCAAATTGCCTGGGTCAATGCCGATGGCTCGATAGATATTGAAGCGCTCGCTTGAGCGACCCCCTCCGCTGCCCATGCGGCTTATACCCATTCAACGAAAACCAAACCCAGATAATTTTTGAAAGCCGCGCACTGCGCGGCTTTCAAAAATTATCTGTAGTCGATTCTTCGCGAATCGGTATTATGCTATCAGCTACTTGCCTAGGTGTTGAACCAGCGGCAGAAAGGTGGGTAGCAATGTTTCCTGAGCGAGTATCAAAGTTGGGTAGGCGACTTGCCCATAGTTTTTCCCGGGAATCAGGGGAAAGATGGGATCGGGGCTGAGGCTATGCCAGGTGGCTCCAGCGGCCTGCGCGATCGCCCAAACGGCTGCAATATCCCAAATCTTCGGAGTAGCCTCGACACCACCCAAGGCGATGCCGCTGGCAACGGTCAGGAGATTGTAGGTGGCAATGCCAAGCATCCGTATCTTGCAGGGAAAGGCATCGTGCTTGAGGACGGAGATGCTGCGAGCGCAGAGATTAAACAGCTGATTGCTGGAAGGCGGAGCCGTGCTCGGGGCGATCGCCTTGCCATTCTGGAAGGCTCCGGTTGGGCCGCTGAGTCCTGAGTCTCCGAACCAGAAGCCAAAGAATTGGCTATTGATAGGGGGTACAGCAACATAGCCAAACACGGGAGTGCCTTGGTAGAGCAGACCGAGGGAGATACCCCAGAGGGGAATTCCTCGGGTAAAGTTGGTTGTGCCATCGATGGGGTCGATGATCCAGCACCAGTCGGTGTCGGGGAACACATGGGTGGTTTCTTCACTGAGGACACCATGGTAAGGGAAGGCATGGGCGATCGCGTCCCGCAACGCTTCATCGGCCCACTGATCGGCACGCGTAACTAGACTGCCGTCTGCTTTTTCGGTGGCTTGCACTTGCCCAAAATCTTGAATGAGTTTTGCCCCGACCTGAGTGGTTGTGGTGTTGCAAAACGTCAAAACGGTTTCCCAAAAATCCTGATGCACAGGCAGCTCTCAATCCCCCTCATCACACAATCGGTCAAGGAACTGGATGGCTGAATCGTTACTGCGATAGACATCGTCGAAGACTAGCCAATTCACACTGCAAAATTCAACTGCAATCTAACATTCAAACCTGCTGTCATCCATCCCTAAGTCCAGGACAAAAAATAAACCCTTGCTCAAATCCTTGATTCTGTGTAGCGAGGTTACTACCTCGCTACACAGAATCAAGGGTTCTCTGGTTTTGTCTTGGATGCATCATCCACCCATCATCATCCATCCATATCATTTGCGAGGGCCGTTGCGATCGCATCCTTTGCATTGGCCTGGAACTCTTGAATGTTGACCCGACCCAGCAGGACGACAGCAATAACCATGCCAACCGCCTGGATGATAAATACCAGGGCATAGGCTGGGAGGTATTGAGCCTCAGCTGCACCACTAATACCCAGGGCGCGTACCAACCCTTTACCGATATCGAGGAGGCCGCCCCCAAGAATAGTGGCGCTGCCACGGGCGATCGCTTGCGCCAATCCCCAGGCTCCGATGAAGGTTCCTGCTGTTTCCGCTACCGTTAGATCCAGCATGAGCAGTAGGGCCCCGGTGGTCAGTACCCCTGATGCGATACCGAAGGCAAACACAGCCAACATCAGTAGGGCTGGTACTCCCGTCATACCCGATAGACTAATGAAAATGAGGCAGAAGGCTGCCCAGATGCAGCCCATGCGGACGGTTAGCTTTTTGCCTAAACGCGGGACAACCAGGAAGCTCGTTAGCACGATACCCACCAACGTTCCCATGCCAAAGGCGGCATTCAATTGAGTCGTTTGCGAAATGGGCATGCCAAACACCTCGCCGCCATAGGGCTCAAGGATGGCGTCTTGCATGAACAAGCTCAGGGTAAGCACGAGCAAGAAGGTGAAGAATACTCCCGTCTGACGGCTGGCCGTGAGGATGCGGAGCGCTCGTCCCAGGGGCAGTCCATCTTCGCGATCGCGCAGGGAAGACCGCTGCGTCAGACGAGAATATCGCTTCTCGATGCCGAAGGTGCTGGCAATGGCCAACCCGCACACGATCAGCGGCGCAATGATAAACAGTCGATTGATGGAGGCTTGAATCGCGTCGATAGAGGAATTCAGCTCCACCGAGCGTAGGACAGCAACGGTAATGCCGACCCCAGAAATGATGCCGACCATCAGCATGCCCCAGCCAATGCCAATAAGGCGCGATCGCGACTGCTCATCCGATACATCCACTAGCAAAGCCGTGAATGGCGTTGAGGTGGCACTCAGGGCCAGGCCGTAGATGGCAAACACCAGGGCCAATAGGGCGACCCAGGGGTAAATATGAGACCCCCAGCCCAGTTCGGCGATGCCGTTGCTCAACCGCCATACCACCTGAACCGCCACAAATGCGGAGAGCGCCATCGAAACAATGCCCAACCAAATGTAACCGCTGCGATGGTAGCCAAATAAAGGCTTGGAGTCTGATAACTGCCCAAACCAAACCCGTGCGGGAGCCATGAATTGATGAACGGCGATTGTCCCAGCCGCGACGAGAGCCGGAACCTGTAACTCATCGATCATCACCCGGTTCAATACACCTAGGGTCAACACTGACATGATCCCTAAGCCCATGTTGAACACGCCCAGCCGCATCATCGTGAAGAGTCCGATGCGGGGGATAGTCATGTCTCCAGATGCTTCCCCTTGGGAAGACGAAGCTGATGGAATGTCTAGAAACTCTCCTTCCGTCATCGTTTCCCTCATTTATTTCATACAGTTGATCGTAATCCAATGGCTTAACCTCAACTGCGGCACTCTAGATAATTGCAACCTCACCGATATGAAGTTGCGGAGTTCCTCAACGAAGTCGCAAACCGTTGGTTCAAAATCCGGTCGTGAAAACGCAGCAAATCAGCTTTTCAACGTACCAACCCTGGCAGAGCTGGGCGGAGCTGTAAAAAATCCGTACTTTTTAGAGTATAGAACTGACCTGTCTTGTTGAGGGTGTGGTCGCGACGTGGCTACAGAACAAAACCAGAGAACCCTTGATTTTGGATGCCCGCGCTATCCGAAATCAAGGGTTCTAGCAAGGTTTTACGTTTGTGTTCTGTGTTTGGGAGGATTACACAAGTTTTTTGCCAAGACTGGCATATGGGGATTTTCAGCCCGTTGCTTCTGCCATTGTCTGGGGATGAGGTGGGGAGCGGCTGAAGGCAGGGGTTAGCGATCGTCGCCCGAATGACAGGCGGGTGGCATGGGTTGAGGCAGCCGTGCAAAGCCAGATAGCTCGGCTGTACTGACAACCACACGATTTCTCCCCTGGGATTTTGCTCTAAGTAGGTTGTGGTCGGCTCGCTCTAATAGGCTGATGCCTTTGGAGTCGTCGGTGGGTGCCAGGCTAGAAACGCCAGCGCTGATGGTAATGTCGAGCTCTAGGGAATCGTTGATCATAAAGGGTTGATCGCCGATGAGATCGCGCAGGCGGGTGGCGATGAGCGTCGCTTCTTCTATATCTGTATCGCTGAGGAGAATGACGAATTCTTCACCGCCATAGCGAAAAGGGGTGTCATAGAAGCGTAGATTGTGGCGGAGGCGAGCGGAAATCAACTGAAGAGCGCGATCGCCGACCCGATGTCCATAGGTATCGTTGATGCGTTTGAAAAAATCCACATCCATCATGAGCAGACTGATAGGCGTATGGCGAGCCTGGCTATTTTGGATCTGTCGGGGCAACTCCCATTCAAAGGCGCGGCGGTTGTTAAGTTCCGTGAGGGGATCGACGAGGGCGATCGCCGACAAGATATCATTGGTTCGCATCAACTCTCGATGGTTGCGAACTTGCCTCAAACCAATATTCAGAGAGGTTTGCAAGCGCTTTTGGGTCAGTTGTTCAGGTAAGGAGATATCTGGACTGGCCGATGCTAGAAGGTGGGTGCCAATGTGCTGAAAGTCGAGAGTCAAATAGGCGTCAGCTCCCATTTCCAATGCCTGAATCTCGTGTTTCATAGCATCAGCAGATGTTGTTGATGGGTTGACCCCAGACCCTGACGCGAGCGTAATGCAGTAGATCCAGGCTAAATGCTTTTGTGATTTAATTTGCTGGCATAAATCCAAACAACCTGTTTGGCTTGCTTGTAGCACGATGACATCTGGTTGCTGTGCTTGCACGACAGACATGGCCTCGCGTGGAGACGACACACCCTCAACAACGAAAGCTGAAAGTTCTTGGATGAACCCTGCAAACGTTTTAATAAAGGACTGGCTGCCAACGAGCAAAATTGAAGCATCCATCGAAGTTAAAAGAATCCTCCGATAAAGAAAATAATATTCTTTGAAGTAGAAATAATTTAGGGAACATCCAGCACAACTGATTCGCCGAAACTCTATAGCTCTTGTAGCCTAACGTGCCACATAGTATGCGACACAGAACTTGTATGACAGATACAAATTCGTAGGCTAAAGGAAACTACCCATTGGCCTGTTTGCCAGTTCCGTTGTTCGGATAGATGCATTGCAGTCCAAAGCTTGCTTTGAGAAAGGACGATCGCAATTTCAGGATGATCAATCTTCGTTAGCTTTGGAAAGGGCTACTGTACTACATCCTCTCTTGGGGGATTCATCTCAGCTACAAATCTTCAACTGAGGTTTTCGGAGATTGTACAGAAATGGAGGGCTTAATCTTATTCTCCGAGGGCTTAATTCTTGCTCTAGCCTTGTTTAGTACACTTGACCTTTTCAGTGTATTCATCACACGTGGCCTCTCTATCATCCACTCTTTTGAGAACTATCGCTGAATTTCTAAAGGAAAAACTCAGCAATTCTCTACAGTTGCTTTAGTTAATTGAGAGAATCACCTATGCATCGGACGTGGGTGGCGATCGCAATAATGGTATTTCTGCCGATAGATTAAATTATTGTTTTAACTTTGCCTCGTCTCTCGTACCCAAGTTTCCCATTCCAGATCTACTCTGGATTTAGGAGGGTGCGATCGCCCCCGTTGATTGCTATTTTTAACAGTTAATACTGACTGAATCCAAAACCGACAGTGTTTGATCCTGTCGATCGAGACGATGATCGACCGAATCACCTCCATTCTTCTTTCCTGTTTTAGAAACTAATGGAAGAGACTAATGGAGAGGAATTCAGCTTATGGGATTCTCTCAGCTCGATAGCGATCCTGCTAAATCGATTGTGCCCACCTCCCCAACAGTGTCCAGCGTTTCTCCCTATCCGTTGTCCTATGACCTCTTCCAAAGCTGCTTCTAACCTGCCTCCAATTCTCAAAGGCGCTGAAATCCGGGATACCTTCCTCAACTTCTACGCTGAGCGGGGGCATAAGATTTTGCCCAGTGCCTCTCTGGTGCCAGAGGATCCCACCGTGCTGCTAACCATTGCGGGTATGTTGCAGTTCAAGCCCATTTTCCTGGGGCAGCGCACGGCAGAGGTTCCTCGTGCCACGACGTCGCAGAAATGTATCCGTACTAACGATATTGAGAATGTGGGGCGCACCGCACGGCACCACACCTTCTTCGAGATGCTGGGGAACTTCAGCTTTGGAGACTATTTCAAAGAGAAGGCGATCGCCTGGGCTTGGGAGCTTTCCACCAAAGTTTTTAAGCTGCCAAAGGAGCGGCTGGTGGTGAGCGTGTTTCGAGACGATGACGACGCCTTTGCTATTTGGCGCGATCAGATTGGCGTGCCTGTGAAGCGCATTATCCGCATGGATGAGGCGGATAACTTTTGGGTGTCTGGCCCTACTGGCCCTTGCGGGCCATGCTCCGAAATTTATTATGACTTTCATCCTGAGCGGGGCGACGATGACATTGATCTAGAGGATGACACCCGCTTCATCGAGTTCTACAACCTGGTTTTCATGCAGTACAACCGGGATGCAGAGGAAAACCTGACGCCTCTGGCCGCGCAAAACATTGACACGGGTCTGGGGTTGGAGCGGATGGCGCAAATTCTCCAGCGTAAGCCGAATAACTACGAAACGGATCTGATTTTCCCAATTATTGAAACCGCAGCGGCGATCGCGGGTCTGGCCTATGACAAATGCGACGAGGCCCAAAAAGTTTCGTTGAAAGTGATTGGCGATCATGTCCGCTCGGTGATTCATATGATTGCCGACGGAATCACAGCGTCCAACCTAGGGCGGGGCTATGTCCTACGGCGGTTGATCCGACGAGCCGTGCGCCATGGCCGTTTGTTGGGCATCGAAAAGCCCTTCATTCAGCAGGTTGCAGAAACGGCGATCGCCCTCAGCGAGTCGGCGTATCCCAATGTCCGGCAGCGGGCTGCCGCTATCCTTGGCGAGTTGCAGCTAGAGGAATCGCGCTTCCTGGAAACCCTGGATCGGGGAGAAAAGCTACTGGCCGATTTGTTGGCAAAGGTGCCCAAGGGGGGCGAGATTGCAGGGAAAGATGCGTTCAAACTCTACGACACCTATGGGTTCCCGCTGGAGCTGACCCAAGAGATTGCCGAGGAGCAGGGGCGCACGGTCGATATAAAAGGTTTTGAGGCGGCGATGGAAGAGCAGCGGGATATGTCCCGTGAGGCCCACGAAACCATCGACCTGACGGTGCAGGGTTCCCTAGATGAGTTGGCGGAAAACCTGCATGAGACAGAGTTTCTGGGGTATTCCGACGTTGCTAGTCCGGCAGAGGTGAGGCTACTGCTGGTCGATGGCAAACCTGTGGAGCGTGCCGAAGCAGGCACTCAGGTGCAGGTGGTGCTGGATCGGACGCCGTTCTATGCCGAATCTGGCGGACAGATTGGCGATCGCGGCTACCTCTCCGGCAATCAGGTGGTTGTGCGCGTCGAGGATGTGCAGAAAGACGGGGTTATTTTTGTTCACTTTGGGCGAGTAGAGCAGGGAACTGTGACCACGGGCGATCGCCTCTCGGCTCAGATCGATCTGGCCTGCCGTCGCCGTGCTCAGGCTAACCACACCGCCACTCACTTGCTCCAGGCAGCACTGAAGTCGCTGATTGATGAAAATATTAGTCAGCAAGGATCCCTGGTTGCATTCGATCGCCTGCGCTTCGATATCAACTTTTCCCGTGCCCTGACGCCAGAGGAACTGGAGCAGATTGAAAAGCAAGTGAACACCTGGATTGCTGAAGCGCATACGGCTCATGTTGCGGTTATGCCCATCACCGAGGCCAAGGCCAAGGGTGCCACTGCCATGTTTGGTGAAAAGTATGGCGATGAAGTTCGCGTGATCGACTTTCCTGGTGTGTCGATGGAGCTGTGTGGTGGTACCCATGTCCAAAATACTGCCGAAATCGGGCTGTTCAAAATCATTGCCGAAACGGGGGTTGCTGCTGGCATTCGTCGTATCGAAGCGGTGGCTGGGCCAGCCGTGCTGGAATACCTGAATGTGCGCGACAAGGTGGTGCGGGAGTTGGGCGATCGCTTCAAAGCCAAGCCCGAGGAACTCCCCGAACGCATCACAGCCCTGCACGAGGAACTAAAGGCAACCCAGAAACAACTGGAAACGGCCAAAGCTGAGCTAGCGCTGGCGCAGTCAGATCAATTGCTCGACCAGGTGGAAACGGTCGGTGACTTCAAGCTCCTGGTGGCTGAGATGCCCGGAGCAGATGCCGACGCCCTAAAAACAGCCGCCGAACGTCTTTCCCAAAAGCTTGGGGACGGAGCCGTTGTCCTTGGTGCTTCCCCTGCACCCGAAAAGGTGAACCTGATTGCTGCCTTCAGCCCAACGGTGAACAAGAAGGGTATTCAGGCTGGAAAGTTTATCGGGGCGATCGCCAAGCTTTGTGGTGGTGGTGGCGGTGGTCGCCCCAACTTTGCTCAGGCCGGTGGTCGCGATCCCGAAAAGCTATCCGATGCTCTCGCGGAGGCAAAACGTCAGCTCACAGAGCAGCTTGCGGCTAGTTAAGCTGGCGGTTGACTATTGTATCTTCCGCCGTTGCCGGACAACGAGCGACTCTTCTCAAAAAGATTCTCAACAATCTCAATGCACAACTCAACCAAAAGCTTTACTGCAAAGCTATGCATAGCAGAGAGAGTTGATCAAATCTGCTATGGAATTTCATGAGAATCGCAGTTTATAGCGCTATGCGCGTTAGTTAAGTACGGTTGTGTGTGGCGCGCCGCGCCACACACAACCGTACTTAACTAACGCGCATAGCGCTATAAATAAATTGTTTCGCAACGGTACATATTGAAAGCTTGGGTAATGAAAATGCTTCTTTAATAGAGGTTTCATAGGCTTTACATATGCATGTCAACGTGTTTAGTGATACCTGATGTGTGGAAATTTACATAAAATCTAGTAAAACTTTAATAAAGTGAAGTGTAGCTTTTTATCCCTAAATAAATCATTTTCCGTTGTTGTTTTAGGAAGATATTCTGGGATAGCTAAGACCAATCGCCTTACAAACCTTTTTTGACGACGTGGATCAAGCAGTAGATCAATATTGATTGATAGGCTTTTGTATCGAAGCATCAGGGTGAATGAATACTTTAAAGGTTTTTGTAAGGTTTGTGGCAACCCTTTTTTGGTGGGTTTTCTAGTAAATTTTTGGATGCCAGATGGGTTAGGCTCCCTTTCCTATCCCTACACTTCGCCAATATGTTCCCCAGACGCTCATCATCTACGGCTAACTAGTGAGAGTTATTTTCGAGTCTCCAGGGCTTTCCTGACGGCTCGGTTGGATGGCACGTCGATGGTGAGAGGGACAGGCAATTTGGTAGGTGATGGAGCCGATCAGGTATCCAGAAACCGATAGCTGAAGCCGTGAGGCAAGCCTTTATCCATGAGTGATTCATATTCGCCCAGACCATGCCCTGTTATGCCAGAGGCAGCCGAATCATCATCTTTTCTCTCCCTACTTTTCGTTGGTACGTCTTCCTGGTTAGTGGAGCCTGTTGTAGAGGCTCTGAGGCGAGGAAGTATAGCCTTTGTCTACGAATTTGCGATACCTCCTATCTCGACTGAGGTGCAGGAGCGAGGTCAGTCTTATGATGTAGTGCTAGTACTAGATGCTCCCGATACCACTGACGCATCTGAGGATATATCTGTCGGGATCGCGCATGCTTTATCGATCGCACAGTGGCCCAAGCATCCGATCCCCGTGATTTGGATTGTGAGCGAGGCCAATGAAACTGCTGCGATCGCGGCTCTGGATACAGGCGTATCTGACTGTGTCCAGCAGCGGCACCTGTCAAGCCTGCCAATGGTGTTGCTACGCACGTTGCGAGACTGTGCGGCTCGGCGAACCAATCGAGCGCTGACTCGACGCTTGCAACAGCAACAACAGCAAGAGCGACTGATTCACACTATTGCGCAAACCAGGCGTCAAACGCTCGACTATGAAGCGGTGATGCAGATTGTCGTGGATGAACTCCACCAGGCATTCGATTTAGATCGGTGTCTGATGTTTGCGGTGGAGCCAAATGGCGATCGCCGCTTCCGATTTGCTAGCCATGCCACCCCCGATCGCGATCGCGTCTTGCAACAGGAGGCCATCTGCACGACCCGAGCCACCTATCTCAGCCAAATTCGGCGAGGGGAGCCCGTCATTTTTCAGGCACAGAACGATGGGGCGACCGATCTGTTTCAGGAACGTATGCGGGCATGGCAGGTCAAAACCTGTTTGATCCTGCCCCTTGTTTGCCATGGAACCTACTTTGGGGGGTTAGTGCTGCAAACTTGTCAGGCAGAGCGACAGTGGGAGGTAGAAGAGCTAGATGGGTTGCGCCGGGTTAGCGATCAATGTGCGATCGCCTTGCACCATGGGAAATTGTTTGAGCAAACCCAGCGCCAAGCCCAAGCAGAGGCGCTACTCAATCGCATTGGCCGCACCCTTAATGCCAGTCTGGACTTGCCTTCTGCACTCCAGGAGATATTGCCCCTTGTCGGTCAGCAATTGGGAGGCGATCGCGTTGTTCTCTATCGCGCCCATCCCGATTCAATTTGTATTCAATCAGAGTGGTGTCGAACCGCTGAAGTTCCTTCTCTTCAGGGAACGCCGATAACGCCCCCAAGCTGGGTTCGTGAGCTAGTCGGGGTGGATAGTAGCGATCTCCCAACCTCGCCACTGCCTCCATCAACCTCTCTATTGCTAGTAGCAGCTGGTCTTCCCGAACGAATAGAGGAGGCTAACACGGCGGGAATGGTCGCCGTTCCTATCTTTGTCCGGTCTGTCTTTTACGGTGGGTTAGAACTTCATCGTGTTCCAGGGGTACGAGATGCCGATGTGCCACAAAAGCAGAGCTTGACCAAAGCAGAGACAGCGTTGCTGCAACGAATCGCTGACCAGTTAGCGATCGCCCTTTACAACGCAGAGAGCCATGAAAACCTGGAACTTGTCATTCATGAACGGACTCAGCAGTTAGAAGCCGAAAAACGGATTTCGGAAGCGGCGAACCTGGCAAAGAGCGAATTTTTGGCTCATATTAGCCATGAACTGCGAACGCCCCTGACCGGGATCATTGGGTTCTCCAACGTTCTGAGTAGCCAGATGCATAGCCTCTTAACGCCGCAACAAACGCAGTACCTTGAAGGTATTACCGCTTGTGGGCAACATCTTCTCGACATGATCAACGACCTGCTTGATCTATCCAAAGTTGAGGCGGGCAAAGAGGAGTTGTTTCTGGAGCCCGTCGTCATCCAAGAGATTTGTGATGTTTGTCTGAATATGTTTCAGGAGGCGGCCCATTCAAAAGCATTGCAGTTGGACTTAGTCATTGAACCAGACCTGAGCTTTTGTGTGGCCGATAAGCGCCGCATCAAACAAATTCTTTCCAATTTGCTCTCCAATGCTGTCAAGTTCACAAAAGCGGGATTTGTCCAATTGCAGGTCTCTGAACGTAACAATATGCTGCGCTTTGTCGTAGAGGATAGCGGTATCGGCATTCCCGAGGCTGACCAGGCACAGTTGTTTGATCCCTTCCACCAGGGACAAAACCAGACCTTCTCGTCCCAGGGCACGGGTTTGGGGCTGACCCTTGCTCGCAAACTGGCACGGCTGCATGGCGGTGACATTACCTTCACCTCGACGTTAGGTAGGGGGAGTTGTTTTACGCTCTGGCTGCCCCACTTTGACCATTTTCCTGAGTTGGCAAACTATGTGGCTCGGCCCAGTACGGTCGATACGTTTCCTATCCTCAGTTGCAATCTGGAACCCCATCAGGCACGCTCTTCGTAGGCCAGCTATACAATTCGGCGGGGCGCTACAATTCTTTGCCCCACCTCTGTGGCGCATGCTTTACAAATAAACAAAGCAGATGTTTTAAGGGCAGGTGCAATGATGAACACGACGCAGATGAATGCAATGCAGGCGTTCTATGAGTTTTTTGAGCATTGTGTGGGGAACTGGAGCACAGAGCGAACGTACCATTATCTGACCCATCAAGAGGTAGAGCGATCCCACACGGAGTTCAATATTCGCCCGCTTGTACCTGACCAAAAAGCCAAGGTTCTCAGCGACAATTCTTATCCACCGGAGCAAAATCTCGATCCCCTACCCGGTTTTCACCTGGCCTTTGAAACGGTCTCAGAGCATGGCGAAAAGGTGGGTCATGCTTTGAATATGCTGTTTGTAACCCAGCGAGAAGAGGAGGGAGCCTTGGTGGGAGATTATTTGCGCGATCGCGCCTACGAAGAATCCAAGCCCATGATCGCACAGTTTCGCTTTACCCCCGAAACGCGGGAGTTACTCATGACCACCACTTACACCCGCATCATTTCGGTCGACTCCATTATGCTGGTCAATCCTAGCCTCCGCATTCGCCGCATCCTCAACTATCACCGCCCTGCCGCAGGCGAACCTCTGCGGAATGTTGCCTTAGCAGGCTTTGGTGTCGAACAAAAAGTCGCGTCTGTTTGAACCAACGCCTGCCTCATCTGCTCTGCTTCCGTAATGCTAAGTCTGTCATTCATGATCTGCCATTCCAAATCTGCCTATGAACAGCGCTGACCTGGCTCGTTATATCGAATCCACCGATAGCATCTCCAAACCCTGGCTGCTCGTACAACTACGCCTGAAGAAGTTGGAAGAACGTCGGGTTGATCTTTCCACGGCTGACTACATGAGTGAATTGGAAACGATTCACGCCGATTTGATGAAACTGGGTGAATGGTGGGTTGGGCGCGAAGCGGAAGCCTTTGGGTTTGAGCCAGACGATGAATCTTGACTAAAGTGCTGGTTGGTTTACATTCAGCGTCGATCCTGGATGCAGTATCGTCGGGGCGATCGCAAGAATTCCAGGAGAAATCTTGTCCATCAATCCTCCCGTAACAGCTTCGCGATACAATCTATCTTTGCTGGTGTTCCGTGACCCTGTTGTTGGTTTGCGGCATCTTTTTTCTGTATTACTCAAACTCTGACAAATAGCCAAAGCCAAACCCATGATCCACGAAGTTTTCATGCCTGCACTCAGTTCCACCATGACTGAGGGAAAGATTGTGTCCTGGACGAAATCCCCCGGCGACAAGGTTGAAAAGGGTGAAACCATCGTGGTGGTTGAGTCAGACAAGGCAGATATGGATGTGGAATCCTTCAACGAAGGATATCTCGCCACCATTATTGTGGAGGCCGGGGGATCGGCTCCAGTGGGCGAGGCGATCGCCCTGGTTGCCGAAACGGAAGCCGAGATCGAAGAAGCTAAGCAAAAAGCTACTAGCCTGACAGCAGGTGGCTCGAAGCCTGCCCCTGTTGCCAGTGCCGCCCCTGCGGAATCGGCTATTCCCGATGCGATTGAGGCGGTTCCTACAGCCAGCAATGGCGCATCCACCAACGGACGCACCGTCGCTTCACCCCGTGCTCGCAAATTAGCCAAGGATTTGAAAGTTGATTTGGCGACCATCCAGGGGAGTGGCCCTTATGGACGGATTGTGGCTGAGGATGTGGAACGGGCAGCGGGTAAGACGCCGACGCCTGTGGCTACGCCTACTGCTGCACCTACTGCTGCTGCCGCCCCCGCTGCCGCGCCAGCGATCGCCACTCCTGCCCCCGCCGCCCCCGCTGCCGCTCCCGTTGCGCCCGGCCAGATTGCTCCCTTCACCACATTGCAATCGGCGGTGGTGCGGAACATGATGTCTAGCTTGCAGGTTCCCACCTATCGGGTGGGCTACACCATTACCACCGATGCCCTGGATACCCTCTACAAGCAAATCAAACCTAAGGGTGTGACGATGACGGCGCTATTGGCAAAGGCGATCGCCGTTACGCTGAAAAAGCATCCCCTCCTCTATGCCAGCTATACCGAGCAGGGCACTCAATACAATACCCGCATCAACGTTGCTGTTGCCGTTGCCATGGAAGATGGTGGGCTGATCACCCCCGTCTTGCAAAATGCGGATCAACTCGACATCTACACGCTGTCGCGTAACTGGAAAGATCTAGTGGCGCGGGCCCGTAGCAAGCAACTGCAACCCGATGAATACAGCTCGGGCACCTTTACCCTGTCGAACCTGGGCATGTTTGGGGTCGATCGCTTTGATGCGATTTTGCCTGCTGGTCAAGGCTCCATTCTGGCTGTGGGGGCATCCCGTCCCCAGGTGGTGGCTACTGCCGACGGCATGATGGGCGTTCGCACCCAAATGCAGGTCAACATTACCTGTGACCACCGCATTATCTACGGTGCCCATGCGGCGGCCTTCCTCAAGGATCTCGCGAAACTCATCGAAACCGATGCTCAATCCCTGACGATGTAGGATATGGCTCCAAGTACAGGACAAAAAATCGAACTCCGGCGAGAACCCTTGATTTTGTCCTGCACTCAGGGTGTAGCCTTACGCTGCGCTAACGGATTCCTGCTTCCCGCAGACCTCTCTATTGAAGACTCACGTTAACTACCTTCTACGAGGCCTTGAACCTCTGAGAGATCCTGCATCAAATCGGTCAGGTTGGTGCCGTTGATAAACATTTGCGTGTTGGGATAATACTCCATCAGTTCAAGCAGCGTGATCTGCTGATCTGCTGATGCCGCCTGGAGGATGGCCGATCGCAAGGCCGGAACACTACCTTCCCCAGAAGAGGTGTGGACGACATCGATCAGGCGAACGAGGAGTTGGTCGCCCTGCTCAGTGCCCAGTGCATTTAAAAACTGAGGACTGAGGGCAACAGGAGAAAGTAGCGTATTTTGGGCAGTGGCTGGCTCAATCCCGGCTAGATCCAGGTAAAAGGCGATCGATGACGGAGGTTCTCCCGTTTCTGCTAGGGTCCGAAAGTCTTCTACCGGAAAAGCCGCTTGTAAGATGCCGTAGGTCAGCACAACTTCTTCTGCGGCCATGGCAGGCGACATCATCCCTCCACTGCTCAACAGAATGAGGCAACTGAGCCATCCCCATCGACTGATGATACGGGGTATGGCTTGGCAAAATGCAGAAATGGCAGAATTTATCATTTGCAGTACGGGGAGAAATAAAGGATTCAATCAGACTGTGGTTGCACACCGAGAGTATGACGCAGTTTATCGGAAGAAGGCTCCCGACTGCATACAAAGTTGGGCTTGGATCATCGTCATGCACGCTCTGAGCCGATGCCTTAGATTCTGCAATGCCTCTGTAAAGCAATGGTTCAGAAAGGAGTCGTGAGTGGTTTAATGAAGAACCCTGTTGGTTATTTCGAAATCCCTGTGACGGATCTGGATCGTGCCATCGTCTTCTATCAAAACGTTTTTGGCTATGAGTTTGAGCGAGAGCTTGTAGACGGCAACGAGATGGCATGGTTTCCAATGGTTGAAGATACCCCAGGCATTAGTGGCGCACTCGCAAAAGGAGAGAGCTACATTCCCTCAACCCAAGGCTCGCGGCTCTACTTCAACACAAACAACATTGATGATGTCTTGGCCAAGGTGAAGGCGAGTGGTGGCAGAACCTTGTATCCCAAAACATCCATCGGAGAATTAGGCTGGGTGGCAGAGTTTGAGGATCCCGAAGGCAATCGCATTGCGCTGCACTCTCAACAGACCTAGAGAAAACACGCTCCTTGAAAGGATTTGTTGAAGACTTCTATATTGGCTATCTGCTCGATAACATAAGGCAAGGGAACAATCAAAGCCGTCTTTTTCGTTGACGAAATCTGCTGCTGCGGGTGTGGCAGGATAGTTGCTGGAAATTGCCTAAGTTGCTAGGTAAATACATTTCAGGGAAGAACATGAACGTCCTTATTGTACTTGCGCATCCTGAATCGCAATCCCTTAACGCTCATCTGGCAAACTTCGCGGCGGAAACGCTTAGGGAAGGGGGGGCTGACGTTGAATGTTCGGATTTGTATGCGATGAACTTCGATCCTGTCGAGGGGCCTCAGCACTTCTCAAACCGCATCAACTCGGAGAGATTCAACGCTCAGGCCGAGCAGCGTCACGCCTTTGAAACCCATACCCTTCCTGATGATATCCAGGGCGAGATTGAGAAATTACAGCGAGCCGATGCTGTTATTTTCCAGTTTCCGCTCTGGTGGTTCGGGATGCCCGCCATCCTCAAGGGGTGGATCGACCGTGTGTTTGTCTATGGTCTATACCGGAGTAATCAACGCTTCAATCAGGGCGTTTTCGCAGGTAAGAAGGCTCTGATTTCGGTTACTTACGGTGTTCCGGAGCAAAGTGTGCTACATGATGGTCGCGAAGGGGATGCCGACCTCATCCTGTGGCCCATCCACTTCAGGCTCTACTACATGGGGTTTTCAGTTCTTCCGCCGCTGAAGGTTTATGGCATCCGAGGTGGGCTGCAAGGGGAAGAAGCAGATGTTCTCTGCGCCTATGTTGAAGACATTAAAGATGAGTACCGGGAGCGACTGCTGGCAATAGATCGTACCCCAGCGCTCTTATTCAATAAAGTGGACGACTTCGATATAGAAGGAAAACTCAAGCCGCTGGCTCCAGTCTATTCTCCATTCATCCGCCATCGAAAGCATCTTGATCTGGCATAAGTTGGACTGATATCAAATTCGGTTAAATAGCCGTAGAACCCAACTATCGTTTGTGCCCGCTGCAAAGTAGCGGGCACAAACGATAGTTGGGTTGTTCAACCGGATTTGATTTGATATGACATGGAATGAGCTCAACTATGCCTTAAATATTTTGGTGAGACGGTCGTGCTGCCACGCATCAACAGTCTGCTTTGGGTTTCTCCAGAGCTGGGGTTCTGAGGGTGGCGGGTAGTTGACTGCCGAGGGTAATGCTGCGGGCGGCCATGAAGCTGCTGAGCGCTAGCCACAATAGGGTTGGGCTTTGGTGGTAATGGGCGATCGCCGCTAAAGGCACAAATCCCACCAGGGTGGCGAGCAAGGAAGAATTGCGGAGGATGTTCCCCGCCGTTAACCCTAAGAAGTAGCCATCGAGCATATAGGCGATCGAGCCAAAGCCTAGCACTGGGATCAGCCAAAGCACATTGGCAGCTACGACCTCGATGACCGGATCGTGGCGGGTCAGCAAGCCGAACAGGGGACGGGGAACAGCGATGAAGAGAGCGGCGATCGCCACCCCCAACACCAGGCTGGAGCTCCCGGCCAGTTGGGTAAGGGCAACCAGCTTCCGCCGTTCACCCTGTCCCCAGAACAGTCCGGCAAAGTTCTCCGTCGCAAAGGCAATGCCGTCGATGAAGTAGGCGGCAAAGGTGATGACTTGCAACATCAGGGTATTGGCGGCTAGGGTGACCGTACCCATGATGGAGCTGAGGTTTGTGAACAGCGAAAAGGTGCTGACTAGGGCAAAGGTACGAATGACGATATTGCTGTTGAGCCATAAGGCCGCTTTGAGCGCTGTCGGATCGAGCAGACGGGGGGCGATCGCCCGAATCTGTGACCCATTCCACTCACGGGCGACGAAGACAATGCCCGCCAGCAGCATGGCGTATTGGCTGAGAGCCGTGGCGGTTCCTGCTCCGTAGCTGGCCCAGCCCAGGCGCACAATCAGCCAGTAGTTCAGCAAGACATTGGTGCTGTTGTTGACCACGGATAATACCAGTACTGTGCGACCTCGCCCCCGCCCCAGAAACCAGCCCACCAGCACAAAATCCAACAATGCCGCTGGTGCGCCCCAAATTTGAGCATTGAAGTAGTCTCGCCCCGCTTGTTTCACGTCTGGGGTGGCCTGGAGAATCCAAAAGCCCAGTTCCCGCAAGGGCTGCTGCAAGGCCAGGATCAGTAGCCCGACCGTGAGGGCGATCGCCCCATTCCGCAGGCCTGTCACCCATACCTCCGCCTCATCGCCGCGCCCAACGGCCTGTGCCGTTGTTCCCGTCGTCCCCATTCGCAGGAAGCCAAATGTCCAATACAAATAGCTGAACAGGATCGTGGCGATCGCGACCCCGGCCAGGTGGCGAATATCATCCAAGTGCCCCAAGAATGCGGTGTCGATTAATCCCGCCAGCGGCACCATCAAGTTTGACAGTACATTGATAGCGGCTAGGCGAAAGAAGCGATCGCCAAACTCAAACCGTTCTCCCCAAATTGCTCGCAAACCTCTTACCCTAATTGTTTCGTTTTTTCTCAATAACAGGACTGACGCAAACCTCGCATTAGCCAGGGATTGTCAGCTTAACTGACACAGGACTTACGCAAACCTTACGTCATCCCGAGTGAATTCGTTGATAGTTTGGCCGCGTCGCGGCCAAACTATAGCGCTATGCGCGTTAGTTAAGTACGGATGTGTATGGGCGCAAAGCGCCCATACACATCCATTTCTGTGCTTGACGCGGCTGCACACCGCTATATCAATAAAATGCGTAAGTTCTGATGATTGTTTGAATTTTTAGACAGTGGGCGTTAAGGACAGGGATGTAGGCTGTCTTCCACCCCTGATTCTGAAACGGCTTGGGTGGCCACCAACTGAACCTGACCCTCCTCGCTGCGGATCCAGCCGTCGGCTTCTACCAGCGCGGGGGGTTGGCTTTGGCTTTGGGGGATCGGTTCATTCGTCTCCTCAATAGTAGGTGTGCCGTCTTCTAGCCAATCTACGGTGATGTCGGGGTCATCCAGCACGTTGAGGGGACTATGAGACATGCCACCGCGTCCCGTCACCACGAAGCTCCCTAACTGTGCCGCTGCACCGGGACCTGTGGGACAGACCTGCCCAATTTGGTTGGCGGCATCGACCACGTCGGTTGGCAGTTCGACTAAACCCTGGGTCGGATCGACGTTGGGGGTAATAATTTCCACGTCACCATCGACGCCGATTTCAGAGCTGGCGGTGATGTCGCTGAGGGGTGTCCGCTCGTCGCGGAACTCTAGCCCGAAAATGCCTTGGGTGGTGATGCGAATGTTGCCGCCCCGCCCCTCGAAGGCATTGGCCACGATGTCGCTGTTTTCATCGGGGACAGCGACGATGAAGCCATCGGAATTGTTGATGGTGATGTCGCCCCCATCGCCGCCACTCTGGGTGGTTCCGGCTTCAGTGGAGACCAAGCTATTCTCTCGCAGCAAGAAGAGGTCATCAACGGTGAGGGTGATGTTACCCCCATCGGTGCTGAAGGTTTCGGTGTTGATTTGTGACTGATTGGCTAGTTGCAGGCGATCGGTAGCGATGAAGATATTGCCACCGATGCCCGCGCCCTGGCTTTCGGCCGATAACACCCCGTTGTCTATATCCACCAAGGGAGAGCGGATGTCGATGGTACCCCCATTCCCCACTGCCCCTTCCTCGACCACACTAAAAACGCCAGTGAGCGCCTCGAATCTGTCGGATTGGGGGCCAGAAATGACGAGGCGATCGCCCGCCCGCACAACCACATTCCCCGCATTGCCTCCCGCTTCAGTATTGGTGAGGATTTGTCCGCCGCCTCGCAATTGCAGAATTCGTGTGCGAATTTCGACGTTGCTCCCGTTGCCCTGCGCACCTTCCACCACGCCACTTTGGATATTGCTGCTGCCTCGCACAAGCGTGCGATCCGTGTTGATGAAAACATTTCCGGCAGAACCTCTCCCTGCGGTGGAGGTACTTACGACAGCTCCCCCAGAGACTTCCAGAAAAGGAGTTGTAATGGTTACATCTCCGCCCTGTCCTACCCCTGATCTTTGAATCGAACTAGATAGGACAGAAAACGGCTGATCATCAAGGGGAACTCCCGAAAAAATGGCGCGATCGCGAGCACGGAGCACAACATCCCCAGCATCTCCCCGGCCAAAGGTGCTGGTATCGATTTCTGCCCCATTCCGCACTTCCAGAAAGGCAGTGTTGATTTCTATGCTCCCACCATTGCCGTTGGCCGTTGCTCCAGCCGTACTAAATGCCCCACTCGGAAAGTTACCACTGGCTGATCGCCCAATAAACCGGACGCGATCGCGAGCCTGGATGATCACGTTTCCGGCATTGCCTCGCCCAGAGGTGCGGGCTCCAATCCGCGCGCCCTCTCGCACTTCTAGGACGCCTGTGATGATTTCGATATTCCCCCCCCTTCCCACGGCTTCTTCGAGCACATCGCTAGTTGCCCCACTCCCGAGTCGTGCATCAGTCGTTGTGCCAGAAAAGAGGACACGATTTGCTGCCCGGATGATCACGTTTCCGGCATTGCCCCGACCAAAGACATTCGTTGAAAGGCTTCCCCCATCAAACACTTCCAGGATTGGAGTCGTGATTTCCACGTTATTTCCATTTCCGATTGCCGTACTGCTTACGGAGCTGGAGATTCTGCTTCTTTGTTCGCCACTTTGGCTATTGCCAGCCAAACGAATGCGATCGATCGCTTGAATAATGATGCGTCCTGCCTCGCCTCTGCCTCGAGTATTGGCATCAACAAAGCTGCCATCCAGAATTTCAAGCACAGGGGTGCGGATCTCCAGTCTTCCACCATTCCCGATTCCTTGGATGCCGACGGAGGTCGAGACACTGGTGGGTAAGCGTCCATCCTGTCGTGAATCTGAGAAGCGAATGCGGTCATCGGCTTGGAGTCGCAGCGTTCCAGCATCTCCTATGCCATTCGTAGACGTGCTAATTTGTACCCCGTTTTGTAACTCCAGCACCCTTGTTGCAATATCGATATTGCCGCCCTGCCCCACACTACCGGGTAGGGTACTGGTACTAATGAGACTAAAGGTGTTGTTACTCGACGCATCGGTTTCGGCATCGGATATAAGGATGCGATCGCCAGACCGAATGACGATATTCCCCGCATTGCCCCTCCCTGCCGCTGAAGACAGGATATTGGCTCCATCTCGCACCTCCAAGACCCGCGTTGTGAGGAAGAGGTTGCCACCTGACCCAACGCTACCCTGCTCTGTAGAACTTGAGATTGCACTAGCTAGATCTCCATTTTCGCTGCGACCCAATACCCAAAGGCGATCGCTGGCTCGAATAGAAATCGCACCGGCATCCCCCGTTGCCAAAAGACTTGTCCTCACTACCCCGCCGTTTTGGATGCGCAACACGCTTGTCTCAATATCGATCGAGCCGCCTGACCCGATGCCGTCGGAGAGGATTTCACTGGTAATAGCACTGGGTGCGCTTCCTAGGGCGTCCGTGCCAGTAACCAGGAGGCGATCGCGTACCCGAATGAGAATATCGCCTGTCCCGCCTCTGCCACTACTAATAGAGCGAATGCTCGCTCCGTCTCGCACGATCAGTTGGGTTGCATCGATCCGAATGTCGCCCCCCGTTCCTGTTCCCCCAGCAAAAACGCCATTCTCAATGAAACTTTCCCCAGACAGCAAGACTCGTCCGGTTGCATCGACCTGAACATCGCCCAACTGACTCCCCACTGTTCCTAAGTCTTGCCCAATGCCAAAGCTCACAGTGCTACCATCCCGTAGGCTTACATGGTCGCCATAGAGGGCGATCGCCCCACCACGATTACCAGAGGTTCCAACAAACGCGGTGTTGCGTAGCCGGATATCAGCCCGTTGTAGGGTTGCGGGTAAACGCAACGCCAGATTCCTGCCGTCAATGGCCAGATCGACTGCCCCAGCCTCCCCAATGGCGGCTACTTCAATCCGCCCCGATGACGGCTCGGTCTCGTCTGGAATTGAGAGAAACAGAGAACTTCCATCTAGCGTGACAGGCCCCCCGGCTAGTATCAGACTCTGCTCGGTTGGCACTGTCAGAAGGGCCTCATTGGTGATGATGGGGGCGGGTTGATCGCCAAACTGTAAGCCAATGGGAACGTTGATTGAAAGCAGTGCGGTCGGGTCTGGGTTAACGGCGCTAAAGTCCAGGTCGTCAGGAAACATTAAACTGTCTGCAGTGCTTGCAACAAACGATCCCTGCAGGGATAGTCGCCCATTTTCGCCAAAGAAGATGCCGTTGGGGTTCAGCAGAAACAGATTGGCATCGTTAAACATCCCCAGAAACCCCAAGATATTGGAGGGATTGTTGCCTGTGACGCGGGTAATCACATTATCGATCGCCGCTGGGTCCGCAAAGAAGACACCGCCATTCTCGTTGACGTTGAATTCTTGGAAGCTGTGGAATAGATTGCTGCCCCGTGCCGCACCCCCTTCAATAATGAAGAAACCGGGCAACCCAGCAACAGGGGTGACGACGGATGACTCACCTCCCAGGGTACTGTCCGGTTCAAGGGGAAGTTGGGCAGCAGCCGGGAGCGATAGAAGTAGCCCTCCCAATGTTGTCGGCAAAGCAAAGGCCAGTGCAGAAAAACATACTCGCATAAGTAGATTGGGGAGAAAGGTAACGAATCAACGACAGCAAACACTGCAGACAGTAAACATGTATCATATTAGGACTTACGCAGGAACCATTGTCCAGGAACCATTGTCAGAGAAGGGTGCTTGAGTTGCTGACAGAGATAGTGATCAAGCAACCCGTGCTTGAGCTGATAAATGGTTTGCCCCGCTTGGCGCGCCAAATCATTTAGGCGAACCCAAACCAGAACCGCACAGCCAATATGATTGCGTTGAATCCGGGCTTTGCGGCGTTGTCAAGCCTCTAAGCTCGTCACTTGTTTGGTTTCCCGGTGCAGTTGCTCAATCGTCCAACGAAAGCCACACGCCTGTTGTATCGCCTCCGTGGTTGTTGTAGCCATCGCGTTGGTGACAACGAAGTCCGTGCGGTGGGTAGACACCACAACCCGGAAACACTGCACTTTGGGGTCTTTGGGAAAGCCTTTGATTTTTAAGCGTTTGCCCGATTGGAGCTCCGTCTCGTTCCAGCTCAGGCTATCCATACGCTGAGAGGCTTGGTGAGCGCCTGAATCATCAACTTGGCGATTGGCTTTGAGGGGCTGTTGGCTCATGCGTGGTACACCTCCATGGCTACCGCTTCATCTGGCGATACTCCCCGCTTGTAGCTAATGAAAATGCGCGATCGCTTCTCTTTCGATGGTGTCTGTCCCGACCCCCCGGATAACAGCACGGGGGTTTGATCTTCCGCGATGCCCGCAAGCTGCATGGCATTTTTGCCCAGCTTAAAGGCGAACTCGACGGTTCTCCCAGCTCCCAATGCATCGTAAAAACTGGTAGCAAACTCAATGGCAGCGCGATCGCCAATGGACTGGTTCATCCCAATCACATAGGGAATATGGTTAGCTATCTCCTTTGCCTGTACCTCCGAGTAGCAGGCATTTAGCAAAACACACTCCACCTGCCGCGAAAACAACTCAAACAAATTCGCCAGGGCTGTTCCCCTAACGGGCTTTACTTTCCCGGATTCATCCTCCAGAATCAGCCCCGCATCCCCAGTTCCATGCCCGCAAAAATGAACAATCTGCGGCTTAAAGTCCAACATGGCTCGCTGCACATCGCGAGGCCGCACCGCCGTCTTGTGCTGAATGATGAACGTATCTCGATAGCGCGATCGTTGGATTCCTTCCTCGATCTCTCGAACTTCCTCATCCAACCGCAAAGGGTCTGTCCCTCTTGGATTAGCAGACAGAATCAAAATGGTTTTCGTGAAGGACACGTCACTCATGCAGACGTTAGATAGCGATCAATTCGACTAAAGAGACATAGAAAAGACGAATTCATCCTTTCGAAAACGATTGGAGTTCAATCTGTTTCTAACATTTATGTTGGCCAGAAGTTTAACCTATTTTAGGCATTGTAGAAGCTGACCTACGAAGCGATCCGTTTGGCCGTGCCACCAGCCAGATGCGTAAGCCCTCAATAATAATCATCCTTTAGCCACACCATAAGTGAAACGAAGGATTGGAGGCAGATTCGCCGTAACGCTCCAGTGTAGACTGAATCATAGACGTACCAAATGGGCTAAAGGCTTATCCACCCGTTGTTTCACGTAGTGGGATCATGCCGTCTGGCTCCGACCTTACCGTTGCTATTTTTCCAGATTGCACACCGAACCCTACGGATTTAAGAGGATTTTGAAATGGCGGATATCGTAGATATTGCAGTGGGCGCAGATTCTTTCAAGACTCTGGTTGCGGCGGTACAAGCAGCAGGTCTGGTCGACGCCCTCAAAAGCCCTGGCCCCTTCACGGTATTTGCGCCGGTCGATGATGCGTTTGACGCGCTTCCCCCTGGAACCGTGCAAACCCTGGTACAAAATCCACCGCAATTGGGACGCATCCTCAAGTTTCATGTGGTGTCTGGCAAATATAGCCGCGCCGACCTCGCTGCGGTCGACAGCCTTACATCTTTGGAAGGCTCACCAATCCCAATCAATTGCAATGGCGTGTTTGAGGTGAAGAACGCCACGGTGCTGACGCCGGACATTGAAGCGGATAACGGCATTATCCATGTGATCAACCGCGTCATTTTGATGGGGTAGGCATCAACCGCCCCCCGATCGCCATCGCCAGAATAGCGACGCACTTAGCACCAGGGTAAACAGGATGGCAGCCGTCCAGCCGCCAAACACCCCGAGGCCGAGTTGGGGCAACCCGTTAACAAGCCCTTCTCCTTGAGCAAAGGTGAGGATATGGGTCAATGGCACAAAGCCGAGCCAGCTTAAGAGAACGGCAATGAGACTCGGCATTCTAATGTCGCTGGTTCCCTGAAGGCAAAAGGCACTGCCGATATTCAAGGCATTAAAGGCGTTGTAGGCAACGGCTAGCCAGAGCAAGGTTTGACTCAGGGCAATGACCGCTTCGACCTGGCCATCGGTTGTGGTGACGAAGAGGGGCACCAGCCATTGCCCATTGAGCGCGAGCAAGACATTCACGACAATGGCGTAGATGACGCATAGGGCGATCGCCACATTGCCCAAGCGCTTAGCCCAGCGGCGGTTGCCCGCACCAATCGACTGCCCAACCAGCGTGGTTCCTGCCTGAGCGATTCCCAGGGTCGGCATGTAGGCTGTCGAAGTCAGCATCATCACAACCTGCGTGGCCGCTCCTGGCACAACCCCAAGTTTGACCTGCATGATTTGGAAGAAGGCAATTCCAGTTAGATCAGCGGTCATCAGGAATCCGAGGGGGATGCCTGAGGCAAACAGATAGCGAATCATTGACCACTGGGGCTTCCAGATCTGGTGGGACTGGAAATCATGACGCATCTTACGGCCCAGGAAGACACAGAGGAAAAGCACCATGCCAGCCATGAGCGAAAGGGTGGTCGCCCAGGCCGCTCCTGCCATGCCCATACCCAACTGAAACATCAAACCCTCGTTTAGAACTACGTTGAGCAGGGCGATGGCGATCGAAACCCATAGCGTAATCGTTGTTTTTCCAATGCCGTTGAAGAAGGCAGTCAGTCCTAAATTTGTAATGGCGATCGCTAACCCCAGAAGACGCGGCGTCCAATAATCGATGGCTAACTGCTCAACCGCTGGCGAGAACTGAAACAACCTGAGTAGTTCGGTTCCTGAAAAAGCGAGCAAAACGAATAGCGGCGTCAGCAATAATGCACTCCAACATCCGGCTCCAACGGCTTGAGCTGCTTGATGGGATTTGCCTTCTCCATAGGCTTGAGCCACCAAGGTTTGCACATACATGCCGACCCCGCCAAACAGGATGAACAGCACCAGGATGAGGAAGTACAGTGCTCCCATAGCGGCGATCGCATCGGTCGAGAGGCGTCCAATAAACCAGGAGTCCGTTAGGTTCAATATCGCTTGAACCCCACTACTGAGAAACAGCGGAAACGCGAGCAGTAAGATGCCTCGATAATCCACGCGACGTTTGCCCTGCACGTCAACTCTTGCGGCGGGGAGGAGTGATTCAGTGTGATAAGTCATTGTTAAGCGGTTTTCAACCCACGCGAAATAGCTAAACTATCGTTCTCACCCGTTCGAGTATTGCTGATTGAGGGGATGATTTTTTCTGAGATGAGGCTCAGTACGTCCCTGTCTCAGAAAAACTATCCTTAGATTCTGCAACTCATCAGTTTGTCGTCAGTATCGTGCGGGTGGTGCTGAACCCAACTCGACACAAATTCCTTCGTGAGGGCACGCGAAACTGAACGACTACCCCTTGGGCTAGCGTCGAGATGCAGAATATGTGACATGTGCAATGCGTTCCTTTACCGACAATTCAGCAGATTAATTAGAGTATGCAGAAGGCTGAACCTCGGAATCTTGCCGCTTTCTCCGATTTTTTGCACATTCTCACTAACATCAAATTTGTTTGCGCCCGCTGCATTGCAGCGGGCGCAAACAATAGTTTGGAGACTAGCATCACTGATTGTTGATAAAAGCTTTGGGTGTGACGCCGACCCACCGCTTGAAGTGAAGATTGAGATGGCTTTGGTGAGCAAATCCAACGGCTAACGCGACATCAGCAAGGGTTGAATGGCCTTCATGCAAGAGCCGTTTTGCCCGTTCAACACGCTGCTGAATCACATACTGGTGGGGGGTGAGTCCGGTCGATTGCTTGAACAGGCGTGTGAAGTAGTTAGGACTGAGTTGGGCGATCGCCGCCAGCTCAGCCAAAGCTAGATCGCGGTCAAGGTATGCATCCACATACTCCATGACCCGCCGCAACCGATAGCGCGGCAGCCCTCCTTCTAGAGTCGGCAGAGCCGCAACTTTAGTTGTGTAATGGCGAAGCAGATGATTAAACAACGTGGTGCAAAGGGAGTCGGCATATAACCGCCCACCCAAATTCCCGGACTCAAGTTCAGCTTTGAGCGATAGCCCGATCCCGTGGATCAACGGCTCTGCTGCTGTAAAGTGCGGGAGCAGTTCTGCTGTAGTTCTATTGTCAACAGATTGCGCCATATCGAGAAATGCGATCGGATCAAGGCTGAGAAGTAAGTAGCGATTTTCTGCATCCCAATTGGCAGAATGAGGCGTCTGCGCCGGAACAACCAGAACACTGCCAACCTGAAAGTGAATTTTTTGAAATTCTGTTCCCATCCATTGTTCAACCTGCGTCGGTACCTCTAAATGCACTAGAATCAAATGATGCTTAGAGGCGACTTCCGGAATCTCGTAAGGCGGATGCTGGTAGTAGCTCAGATGCACGCCATTCCATTGCCCCGGCTGACTGGAAAGGATTGGCCCTGAAGGCAAGACTTGTGTAACGTCACTGGCTCGAGTGAAATCCGTCATCAGTGCGCCAGATGCCGCTGGCGTTTGGGTTTCAGGTAATGATGGCTGCATCACAAGCAATACATCTGTGAAATCTTAATAAAATTATAATAATTCCAACTGGACTTACGCATTTTGTTGATTTTGTGGCCGCGTCGCGGCCACAAAATCAACGAATTTGCTCAGGATGACGCAAGTTTTGCGTAAGTCCTGTCCAATTGAAACCTAGCGCCTAAACCGTTGCGAGGTGAGCTTGCGGTTGGGATTGGGAACGCAGATGAACGCAGATTGGGGTGAGCGGTGGATTGAGAAAATACATGTAGAAGACTTGATTGATGAAGTGCCGAAGGGAAGCGTGTTTAGCGACTTCAACGGACACCGTCTAATCTCTTTTATCTGCGGCTATTCGCGGCTATTCGCGTTCATCTGCGTTCTAATTTTCCCATGCAGTCCTTCTGCACCTATCTGCGATAAAACGCTTGCACCAAAGCTATTTGCAGACCCATCGCCAGAGGGGATGGCGATCGCCCCGTTCGCAGATTTTCTGTGCCTGTTTTTGGAGCCGCTTGAGCTCGTTTTTGGGTAGCCCATACAAAATATTGCGGCTCTGCCAGACCAGCACCCCAAGGGTCATACCGATACATAGGGAGAGGGCAAGGGCTGTCCAAGGTTTGAAGGCAAGGGCATAACGAACGGCTGTCCAGGTGAAGGTGTCGAGCATTAGGTGGATATCTCGCCGCAACACCCACAGCACCGGTGGCAAGAGCAGGAGCCACAACGCCACAACGGTGATCCACCGCAGCTTCACCAGCGTCATGTGTAAACGCCTTACGGATTGGCGGAGCTGGGTATCTTTAATTTCTGAGAACAGGTCGGGCGATCGCTGTCGTTTGACCTGCGTGATCCATTTGGGCCGAACTGGAGGCATTGCCTTCCTCCTGAAGATGACGCTGAACTTGAGCCAGATGCTATCCCGACAATAGTTCCCCATTTTCTCAGAGGCGCTACACCTGAGCTAATTTTTGCTAAAAGTTCTCACATAAGCTGGGATTTTGTATTAGATTTAGATTACGAATTGTAAATATTCGCTGCGATTCCATTAATGTGTAGCGGTTTTCGCCACTAATCTTTAATCTACTTTTAAGCATGTAGGTCATTTTGCTGGCCTGGGTTATCCGTTTAACCGCTACCTACAGATTTGTCGTTAGACTGTTCTCTTCTTTACTCAAACAACGTTATGTCAATTGTGCGATCGCGTTTCAAATCTTTGTTTCAGGGAATGCTGCAAGGGGTTTTGGTGGTTCTGCTGGTCGGGCTGAGTGGGGCGATCGCGCCTGCGGCCCAGGCCTATGACAACCCCGACCTGCTGCCGACAGAACCCACCAACATCATTGATTTGGCAGACTCCCTTGCGACGGGCCAGGAAGCGAACCTCGATCAGCACCTGAAAGAGTTTGAAGAAGAAACCGGCTGGAAGCTACGCGTGCTAACCCAGTACGATCGCACCCCAGGTCGCGCCGTTAAAGAATTTTGGCATCTCGATGAGAAAAGCATGTTGCTGGTCGCCGATCCACGCGGCGGCAACCTGCTGAACTTCAGCGTGGGCGATGCGTTTTATGATCTGCTGCCCCGCACTTTCTGGATTGAGTTGCAAACCCGCTATGGCAACCAGTTCTTTGTCCGAGACGAGGGCGAAGACGGTTCAATTGTAGGAGCGCTAACCTCCGTCGAGAATTGTCTCCGCCGGGGAGGGTGTAATGTTGTTCCTGGCTTGCCCCGTGAGCAATGGATCTTGACCCTGATTACCTCGGTGATTGGCGGTGTGGTTTGTGGCTTTGCGGCTCAGCCTCGCAAGCCTAATCAGTTGATTGCATGGCAATGGGCGCTCATTTTCTCACCACTCTGGGGCATCTTATTCATTGCCTTTGGGATTGGCCCGGTCGTTACCCGAACCTCAGATTGGCTGCCCCTTGTCCGCAATATTGCCGGGTTTTCCATGGGAGTTTTGGTTGCTTATCTGTCGCCCATAATTAACGATTCCAAGCCATCTGAAAGCTGATGAAGCCGAGGGCGTAGTTTCCAATATTTTTGCTTCAGATGTGTGGGAAATGTGCAAGGATGATGGGCGATTGATAACGGGCGAGATAAATCATCCGCGCTAGCATGAGCAGTGCTGACAGAGCGTAAGGTTGAGAGCTGACTTGTCCAACAAAGCTGTCGAAGCGCACGCTGAAGGGGCATATCCTTCAGCCTATCCACTGGAGCTAGGTGAATCATGGAGTGGCACGTTACAGATGCACAGAGTCTACAGATCATTGATCGCGAAATAGGTGAGCATACCTTTTCGCCATCGGAATATGAAATTGTTCGTCGTGTCATCTATGCCACTGCTGACTTCGACTACAAGTCACTGGTTCGCTTTTCTGATAGTGCCCTCCAGGCTGGCGCTGCTGCTCTCGCTGCGCGCAGCACGATTGTTGTGGATGTGCCAATGGTGCAGGTCGGCATCACTCCCATCACCCAAGGAACCTTTGCCAATCCGGTCTATTGCAGCATGGACGCCCTCACGCGTCCCCAGCGAGAGAAGACGCGGGTAGCCTGGGGTATTGAAACTCTGGCACAACGCTACCCTGAAGCGATTTTCGTGGTTGGGCAAGCGCAAACGGCTTTGGCGACGCTGGTCGACCTTATCGAATCTGAAGACATCAAACCCGCTCTGGTGATTGGCACCCCCGCCGGTTTTGTTGGTATCGATGTTGCCCTAGAACGCTTGAAAAACTCTCTCGTGCCCCATATCCGCATTGAGGGGCGTAAGGGCAGTGCTGTTGTGGCGGCGGCGATCGTTAATGGGCTGGTGGATTTGGCATGGCAAGCCTATGGCAAGGAAGCCAGCAACGTCCTCTAGCGCGCTGAGGTAAAACCCAATAATTTCTGAAAGCCCCGCAGCGCGGAGCTTTCAAACATCATTTTTTCTAATCTCATCTCAATGCGTAATGCTCTGGAACCGCTTCGTCCCAGATGCCAGAGCTCTGTACGGATGCGAGTTGATGCGCGATCGCCTCGTCTATTCAAGATTTGGGTTGCAACGGCACAACATTCTGGGTTGCGTCGTTCGGTTTTTGTATCCGTTTGTTTTGGACGACCAGGACAGAACAAGGGGCGTGGTGTAGGGCGTAGTTGCTGACGCTACCTATGAAAACCTCTGCCAATCCAGAGAAGCCGCGCCGTCCCATAACCACTAGATCGACATCCCAGTCGCGAGCAATTTCACAAATTATAGGGGCAGGAGAGCCCGCTAGTTGGATGAACTCGCAAGGAGCGCCGTTAGCTTTGGCTTTGGCGGCGATGTCTTGGAGCATACTCAATCCATGATTTTCCAGGGCTTTCCAGTCTTGTCGGAAGCGCTCGATGGTGGTTTCGACCAGGAGCGGTGTTCCATACCCCATGAGCGTCGGGGGAAACAGATTGGTTTGGTCTTCACCCGGCAGAATGTGCAGGAGTAGGAGGCTGGCCTCCTGGGTTTGGGCGATCGCCAATGCCTCGTCAAACACCTCGCGATCACGCTCTAGATCGTCGATAGCCACCAAAATTTTCTTAAGCATGGCACGCTCCTATCACAATGAAAGACCTTTGGAATCTATATGGAAGGGGCCTGTTTCCAAGCCCCTACTAACGTTAGATCTCAACAGGGAGAAGGGGAAATCCCCTAGGGCGAGAGCGATCGCTGTCGATTCAAATGAACCGTTGCGGATTCGACTCGCCCAAATCACTTAGAACCGTTCGTGGAATGTCCGATTCACGACATCGAGCTGTTGCTCACGAGTGAGCTTGATAAAGTTGACGGCATAGCCCGAAACCCGAATGGTGAGTTGCGGATATTCTTCGGGGTGATCCATCGCATCGAGCAGCGTGTCGCGGTTCAGCACATTGACGTTGAGGTGGAACCCATCGTCGGTGCAGTAGCCATCGAGCATCCCTACCAAATTGCTCACCTGGTCGTCCTTCGTCTTACCCAGTGCACCGGGAACGATGGAGAAGGTGTTGGAAATGCCATCGAGAGCGTAGTCATAGGGCAGCTTGGCAACGGAGGCCAACGAAGCAACGGCTCCATTGGTATCCCGTCCATGCATCGGGTTTGCGCCCGGTGCAAAGGGCTCGCCTGCTTTCCGTCCGTCGGGGGTGCTACCCGTCTTCTTGCCATACACCACATTGGAGGTGATGGTGAGGAGAGACTGGGTCGCTGTCGCGTCGCGATAGCAGGGGTGCTGCTTCAGCTTTAGCATGAACTGCTTGACCAGTTCAGCGGCGATGCTGTCGGCGCGATCGTCGTTGTTGCCAAACTTCGGAAAATCACCGTCGATTTCGTAGTCTGTTGCCAGACCTTCCTCATTTCGCAACACTTTCACCTTGGCGTACTTAATTGCTGAGAGCGAGTCTGCAACGACAGACAAACCAGCAATGCCACAGGCCATTGTGCGGAAGACATCGCGATCATGTAATGCCATCTCAATCCGCTCATAGCAATACTTGTCGTGCATTGAGTGGATGACATTTAAGGTGTTGATGTAGGCTTTTGCCAGCCAATCCATCATCCGGTCAAACCGCTCCCATACCTCTTCATACTCCAGATACTCGGTCGTAATCGGAGTGTAGGCTGGGGCAATCTGTTCGCCCGACTTCTCATCGCGACCGCCGTTGATGGCATAGAGCAGCGTCTTCGCCAGGTTGACCCGGGCGCCGAAGAACTGCATCTGCTTACCCAATCGCATGGCTGAAACGCAGCACGCAATGCCGTAGTCGTCGCCCCAGTACCCCCGCATCATGTCGTCGTTTTCATACTGGATGGAGCTGGTGTCGATCGAAACCTTGGCGCAGAACTTACGGAAGGCGATCGGCAAGTTCACCGACCACAGCACGGTCAGGTTGGGCTCAGGTGCAGGCCCCAGGTTATAGAGGGTGTTGAGCACACGGAAGCTGCTCTTTGTGACCAGTGGACGCCCATCTACGCCCATGCCGCCGACGCACTCGGTGACCCAGGTGGGGTCGCCAGAGAACAGGTCGTTGTAGGCCGGAGCCCGGAGGAAGCGCACCATCCGCAGTTTCATAACGAAGTGGTCGATGACTTCTTGCAGCTCCAATTCGGTTGCCGTGCCGTTTGCGAGATCCCGCTCGCAGTAGATGTCGAGGAAGCTGGAGGTGCGTCCCAAGGACATCGCGGCACCGTTTTGTTCCTTCACTGCTGCCAGATAGCCGAAGTACAGCCACTGCACCGCTTCTTTGGCATTGGCTGCTGGACGCCCCAGGTCAAACCCATAGCGCATCCCCATTTCCTTCAGTTCAAACAGTGCCTGGATTTGCTCGCTCAGCTCTTCCCGCAACTGGATGGTGTAGGCATCGATCACATCGATTTCTAGGGATTCTTGCTGCTGCTTCTTGTCATCGATCAGGCGATCGAGACCATAGAGTGCAACCCGGCGATAGTCACCGATAATCCGCCCTCGTCCATAGGCATCGGGTAAGCCGGTGATCACGCCCGACCGCCGAGCCAACCGCATCTCTTTTGTATAGGCAGAGAATACGCCGTCGTTGTGGGACTTCCGATACTTCGTGAAAAGCTCTTCAGTTTTTGGATCTAGCTGATAACCATAGGCTTCTAAAGAAGACTTCACCACACGAATGCCGCCAAAGGGCATGATTGACCGCTTGAGAGGCTTATCGGTTTGTAGCCCGACAACTTGTTCAAGCGATTGATCGATGTAGCCTGCATCGTGAGCTGTAATGCCGCTGGGAACAGAGGTATCTGCATCGAGAATGCCTTTTTCGCGTTCTTGCTTTACTAACTCTGTGACCTGCTTCCATAGCGCCTGGGTGCGTTCTGTCGCACTTGACAGGAAGGATTCGTCTCCGGTGTAAGGCGTGACGTTTTTCTGGATAAAGTCACGCACGTCAATTTCTTGCGTCCATTTACCTGGGGTAAATCCTTTCCATTCTTGGAACATATGCTTTTTGCCTCCATTGGCACAACGAGTCTGACGTTTTGAGGGGAATGCATCTGTAGCGTTAACGAATGGCTTTTCCCTACGGGGAGATTCGCCCCAAAACTCGTCTTGATTTCTGTTCTACTGCAAGACTTTGAGGAACTTGTGAAGATCGATGCGTTGTATCAACGTTGTTATGAGGAGAGCTGGCGATCGCCAACCCAGCGTCACTGGATAAGTAGCTCGGCATGATGAAAAACCAGACTCTAAAAACCTGTGCCGCCCGCGCTGCGGGCGGCACAGGTTTTTAGAGTCCGGTTTAATTGCACCTGCCAACTTATAGACTGATGCATTGAGGTTAGGCTATATCCTTTTTTGAAAGCCCCGCAGCGCAGCGCTTTCAAAAAAGGATTGGTTTTTATCTAAGCGCATAGCGCTATATTGCGTTAGATTCAGTTATCTTTCTCATTAAAAGAAGCATAAAGCTTAATAAAAGCCGGAGCAGAATCCATGATTCCTCTCCGGCTAAAATTCTTGGATTTTATTGGATTTTAGAAGATCGAACGATCGACTAAGCGTAAAAAGTCTGAAGCAAGCGCTTAGGATGTCGCAGCGAAACTACCATAAACCACGGATGGGTTCAGGGTCGTCTTCAACTGCAGCGGGTTCAGTTTCGACCGCAGCCGGTTCGGTTTCGGCCGCAACGGGTTCGGTTTCGATTTCAGTTTCAGGTTCGGCCTCGGTTGCTGTCACGCTTTCTGGGCGATCGAAATCGATAACGGGGCGATCGTAGTCGGGAATGGTTCGCCGCTCGATGATGGTGACGGTTTCGGATTCGGTGTACTCCGCACTGCCGACGCGATAGGCTTCGCAGTCTTCGTACATGACTTCATCGCCAATCTCGACAAAGGCTTCATCGTCCTCGGTGTAAAGAGCAATGGTGCCATCGCTGTAGGCGGTACCCGAGTCCGCCTGGATTGCAGGCAGCGTATAGAGCGTTTCATCGTCGGGTAGCGAAACAATAGCGTAGTCATCGTAAAGCTCCGCCCGGAAAATATCGCCATCATCACAAAGGTAACGGGCTGTTGTCACCACGCTCTCTTGTGCTTGGGCAGATTGAGTAGGGGCGATCGCCAACATGGCCAAAAGGGCAAAACTAACAGATGCGAATGAATGGTTCATTGTTAAATCCTGCTACGAAGATTGGCAAAAATTCTGAGAATTACAATTGAGTTGATAGATGAATTTTGGCAAAAATCGAAACGTTGGGGAGATATTCTGACAAAGGATAAGCTAACTAGGTTTCTCTGTCGAATTTTGATTAATTATGTTCCTTGTGTTCCTAAATTTGTCAAGCCAAAGGATTTTAGTTTAGCTAACTAAAATATGTCGGCCAACGGCAAGTTTCAATTGAAGTTTCAAAATAGATTCCCCCCGTCAAACTTCTAGGCTAAAGAGGTGGGATGGCCTTGCTCGTTATGTTGAGAGAAGGCTTGGATGAAATCCCGCTGTGGGTGTATAGTCTAGAACTTGGAATAAACCGGGTGTGAGTTAGGCACATTGCCCCTCTATGCTGGAGTTGAGGCGATCGCCTCGCTATTACCGCACCGCTTGACTCAAACTATTGCTCTAATAATAAGGAGCACTCAACAACAACAGCGATCACGGAAACTCATGGGCGCAATTCAGGCAATTCGAGGAACGCGAGATATTTTGCCCGACGAGGTGGGCTACTGGCAGCGGGTGGAAGCGATCGCCCGTGAGGTGATGCAACGGGCGGCCTATCGAGAAATTCGGACGCCCATTTTTGAGCAAACGGACTTGTTTGAGCGGGGCATTGGCGAAGCCACCGATGTGGTGAGCAAGGAAATGTATAGCTTTAAGGATCGGGGCGATCGCCCCCTGACCCTGCGACCAGAGAATACGGCGGGGGCTGTGCGAGCCTTCATCGAACATAGCTTGCATGCCCAGGGCGGTACGCAGCGGCTCTGGTATCTTGGCCCCATGTTTCGCTACGAGCGTCCCCAGGCGGGGCGGCAGCGTCAGTTTCATCAGTTGGGGGTGGAGGTGCTCGGCAGTGCGGATCCCCGTGCCGATGCCGAAGTGATCGCGGTGGCAACGGACTTCTTGCGGGCGATCGGGCTACAAAACTTGTCCCTGGAGTTCAATTCCATTGGTGATGGGAGCGATCGCCAAACCTATCGCGAAGCTCTGGTCAACTACCTCACCCCGTTCCGGGAAGAGTTGGATGAAGACTCCCAGATGCGGCTGACGCGGAACCCCCTTCGCATCCTCGATACCAAGGATGCCACCACCCAAAAGATTCTAGAAAATGCCCCCAGCATTTTGGATCACCTCAGCCCGGAGTCGAAAGCGCGGTTTGATCAGGTGCAGCAAATGCTGACGGATCTGGGCATTGCCTTCAATATCAATGCACGGTTGGTGCGGGGATTGGATTACTACACCCACACGGTATTTGAAATCCAGTCTGCTGATTTAGGCGCACAGGCAACGGTTTGTGCGGGCGGTCGCTACGATGGGCTGGCGGCAGAGCTGGGTGGCCCCGATACCCCAGCCGTAGGGTGGGCCAGTGGTTTGGAGCGGCTAATTTTGTTGTTGCAACAAATCCAGCCCTTGCCGATCGCTCCTCTCGACTTCTATGGGGTGTCGCGGGGCGATCGCGCGCAAGCCTTTGCCCTGGTGGTGGCTCAGCGGATGCGCCAACTCGGATTCTCTGCTGACTTGGATCTTAGCGGCAGTGCCTTTGGCAAGCAGTTCAAGCGAGCCGACCGGAGTGGGGCGATCGCCTGTCTCATCATTGGCGATGCCGAAGCCGAATCGAGTACTGTGCAGTTGAAATGGCTGAAATCTGGGGAGCAAGAAGAAATCGCTCTGGCCAATCTGGAAGGTATGGCTCCAGAATTACGCCAGAAGATTGCGAAGGGTCGCGAGGAGGCGTGAAGGGCGACCTTGTATTAAATCTGGTTAAATAGCCGCAAAACCCAACGATTGTTTGTGCCCACTGCAAAGCAGCGGGCACAAACAATCGTTGGGTTCTTCAACCGGATTTGATATTAGATCCCTGTCCCATCAAAGAACTCTTGCAAAACATGCTCAGAGAGGCTGCAAGAATTGGGAGCCACACTGACCGTAGCGGTGTGACTGTTTGCTGAATTTCCATGGCTTTCGCCTGAGCGAATCTCAATGGTTGCCACAGGCGGTGCTTCTTGCAGGTCCTTGATCTGTTGCTCCAGGGTTTCAATCCGATCGACCAGCGTTCGGATGACCTGTGCTTCTGAATCGGGCAGGCTGCCATGCTCCAGCGGATTGACCCGCACCCCAGAGCGATACACGACACGCCCAGGCACCCCAACCACCGTGCAGTCGGAAGGCACATCCCTGAGTACCACAGAGCCTGCGCCAATGCGGACATTGTTGCCGATGTTCAGGTTGCCGAGCACTTTTGCCCCGGCTCCTACGACCACGTTTTCGCCTAAAGTCGGGTGGCGCTTGCCGCTTTCCTTGCCCGTTCCGCCCAGGGTGACGCCCTGGTAGATCAACGCGTAGTCGCCGATGATCGCCGTTTCCCCAATCACTACGCCCATGCCGTGGTCAATAAACACACCACAGCCAATCGATGCGCCGGGGTGAATCTCAATCCCAGTGAGGAAGCGTGCCAGATGGGAAATGAAGCGAGGAATAAACGGTAAATGCAGCCGATAGAGACGATGCGCGAAACGATGCAGCAACAATGCCTGCAATCCGGGGTAGCAGGTCAGCACTTCCATCCAGTTGCGGGCAGCCGGGTCGCGGTCGAAGATGATGCGGAAATCTTTGACGATGGTTTTGAACACAGGTGTTCCCCGATGAGCACAACACACGAATGTAATGATGCGGCGGGACTTGAGAAGAGACGGTTTCCTGATTAACTTAGAGATCTCTAAGTTAATGGGGCTTCTGACAAGAAGAGACTCAAGTTAGCCGAATCTCATCTATCTTATCGTTCCAAGGGAAATCTCTGAATCACCAAATAGGGTCAAGGTGCAGTTCTATAGAATGTATGGGAAGCATAGAGAAAAAGGAAGGGCGATCGCCCCTAGGCAAAACAATCCTTAAGAGTTGCCAAAGCTTAGAAGTGAATGTTGCTGTGGAACTTCTACACCCAATCCTTTCTGAAAGATTGAGTAGAGACAAGTGTTTTAGCCCGTAGGGTCAAGCAAAGGATCCCGTATTTTGTTACCACGATACATTTAGACTCATTCTTTTGGGGCGTCTGCATTTTACAAAGCTATGTCAAAATGTAGACGGTTTTGTGTTGGCAAATTAAGAAAGTTAAAGCAAACCCCCGTAGACTCGCAAAAGGTTTTACTCGATAAACTATGGATTCCCTTTATCAATTTGCGTGGCTCATTCCAACCCTGCCACTCCTAGGAGCGATGGTGCTGGGGATAGGGCTGATCTCGTACGGCAAACTCACTACACAGTTGCGATCGCTCAGCGCTATCTTCATCGTGTCGCTCATCGGAGCATCAATGGTGCTGTCCTTTGGGTTGCTCTGGAGCCAAATTCAGGGACATGAAGCATTTACCCTCTACATCGACTGGGCATCTGCTGGGGATTTTCACCTCGCGATGGGCTATACCATCGATCACTTGGCGGCGCTGATGCTGGTGATTGTGACCACGGTTGCCTTTCTGGTGATGATCTATACCGATGGGTATATGGCCCACGACCCTGGTTACGTGCGCTTCTATGCCTACCTCAGTTTGTTCAGTTCCTCGATGCTAGGGCTGGTGATCAGCCCCAACCTGGTTCAGGTTTACGTCTTCTGGGAACTGGTGGGGATGTGTTCTTACCTGCTCATCGGATTTTGGTATGACCGCAAAGCCGCTGCCGATGCCTGCCAGAAAGCATTTGTTGCGAACCGAGTCGGTGACTTCGGTTTGCTGTTGGGGATCCTGGCGTTGTACTGGGCTACGGGTAGCTTTGAATTTAATGTCGTGGGTGAACGTCTCCATGAACTGGTGGAACTCGGTAGCCTCAGCGGAGCGCTAGCGGGGTTCTTCGCCATCCTGGTCTTTTTGGGGCCTGTCGCCAAGTCCGCACAATTTCCGCTTCATGTGTGGCTACCCGACGCGATGGAAGGGCCGACCCCTATTTCTGCCCTGATTCACGCGGCAACGATGGTGGCCGCTGGGGTGTTTCTGTTGGCGCGGATGTTCCCTATGTTCGAAGCCTTGCCCACAGCAACGGATATTGTTGCCTGGACGGGGGCGTTTACAGCCTTTATGGGGGCCAGCATCGCGATTACCCAGAATGACATTAAAAAAGGACTGGCCTATTCCACCATGTCTCAGCTTGGCTACATGGTGATGGCCATGGGTGCGGGGGCTTACGGTGCAGGGCTGTTTCACCTAATGACCCACGCCTACTTCAAGGCGATGCTTTTCCTTTGCTCCGGTTCGGTGATCCATGGTATGGAAGAGGTCGTAGGGCATAATCCGGTCTACGCCCAGGATATGCGCCTCATGGGGGGGCTGCGGAAATACATGCCGGTTACGGCCTTCACCTTCTTGGTGGGTACCCTGGCCATTTGTGGAATTCCACCGTTTGCGGGTTTTTGGTCAAAGGATGAGATTCTCGGTTCCACCTTCCAAACTAGTCCTGCTCTATGGGCGGTTGGCTTTATCACCGCTGGCATCACCGCCTTCTATATGTTCCGGATGTACTTCATGACGTTTGAAGGGGAATTCCGGGGTAAGGATGAAACGGTCAAGCAGCAATTGAAAACCGAGCAGTTGCAGGGTATGGGGTTGGCCTTTGGCCCGGGTGCAATGAACCCCAAAGAGCTAACCGCAGACTATCCGGCGGAGGATGAAGCCCATGATGATCACGACCATCACCACAGCGATGAGCCCCATGAATCGCCGATTTCGATGACCCTGCCGCTGATGGTGCTGGCTATTCCCTCCGTTTTGGTTGGGTTGGTGGGAACACCCTTTGGCAATTACTTTGAGGCGTTCATCCATCCTCCTGGCGAAGTGGTAGAAGCGGTCACGGGACTCGGGATTTCCCCTGAGTTTGAGTGGGGCGAATTTCTGACCATGGCGGGTAGCTCGGTCGGCATTGGTCTGATTGGGATTACCCTGGCTGTGTTGATGTACCTGCGGAAGCAGATTGATCCGGCGGCGATCGCCGAGCGCATCCAACCGCTGTATCAGCTTTCCCTCAACAAGTGGTACATCGACGACATCTACGAGGTGGCCTTTATCAAGGGCAGTCGCCGTCTGGCCAAGCAAGTGCTGGAGGTCGATATCCGTATTGTGGATGGTCTGGTCAACCTGGCGGGCTTCGTCACTCTGGTCACTGGGGAAGGGTTGAAATACCTGGAAAATGGACGAGCGCAGTTCTATGCCCTGATCGTGTTCGGTGCCGTTCTTGGCCTGGTTCTAGTCTCTGGCATTACCTAGGGGCGATCGCCCAATCCCTTGGCTTCGAGAGCGCCCGACCTACGATGTGTCCTCGAAGCCTCTAGCTTTTCCTCGTATCCCTCCCAAAATCTCAGCTCATCTGAATCTTTTCCTCGCTCCTCCCCGCATCCCTATCCTCGCGTTACCCACAGATCTTTCAAAACTAAGCGACGTAAGATATACGCATCATTGAGACTCCATGAATCTTGCTACTTTCCCCTGGCTCACGACGGTCATATTGCTACCGATCGCCGCCTCCCTCCTGGTTCCCTTCATCCCCGACAAGGATGGGAAAACCGTGCGCTGGTATGCGCTCATCGTCGGCTTAATTGACTTCGCCATTCTGATCTACGCCTTCTACACCCAATACGACCCCAGCTTGTCGGGGATGCAGCTCGTCGAGAGCTACACCTGGCTACCCATGCTGGATTTGAGGTGGTCGGTTGGGGCCGATGGGCTGTCGATGCCGCTGATCTTGCTCACTTCTTTTATCACCACCCTGGCCACCCTGGCTTCTTGGCCAGTTACCCTGAAGCCGCGCCTGTTCTACTTCTTGCTACTGGCTATGTACGGTGGGCAAATCGCCGTGTTTGCGGTGCAGGATATGTTGCTGTTCTTCCTGGTGTGGGAACTGGAATTGCTCCCGGTCTACCTCCTGCTCTCCATTTGGGGTGGGAAAAAGCGTCTCTATGCCGCGACCAAATTCATCCTCTACACCGCCGGTGGGTCGCTGTTCATTTTGTTGGCAGCCCTGGCGATGGCGTTCTATGGCGACACCGTTTCCTTCGATATGCAAACGCTAATGGCGAAGGACTTCCCGATAAAATTCCAGCTCTTTGCCTACGCTGGATTCCTGATTGCCTACGCCGTCAAGCTGCCGATTTTTCCGCTGCATACCTGGTTGCCCGATGCCCATGGTGAGGCGACGGCTCCAGTACACATGTTGCTAGCGGGGATTTTGCTAAAAATGGGCGGGTATGCTTTGATCCGCATGAATGTGGAAATGCTGCCCGATGCCCATGTGTATTTCGCGCCCATCCTAGTAATTCTGGGCGTGGTCAACATCATCTACGCGGCGCTCACCTCCTTTGCTCAGCGCAACTTGAAGCGAAAGATCGCCTACTCCTCGATTTCCCACATGGGCTTTGTGCTCATCGGGATTGCCTCCTACACCAACCTGGGGCTGAGTGGTGCGGTGCTGCAAATGGTGTCTCACGGGTTGATTGGGGCTAGTCTCTTCTTCCTGGTCGGAGCCACCTACGATCGCACCCACACGCTAATCCTCGATGAAATGGGGGGCGTTGGCCGCAAGATGCCTAAGATCTTCGCCATGTTCACCACCTGTTCGCTGGCTTCCCTTGCCCTACCCGGCATGAGTGGCTTCATCGCAGAACTGATGGTGTTTGTCGGCTTTGCCACTAGCCCTGCCTATGACCTCACCTTCAAGGTAATCATGGTGAGCTTGGCAGCGGTGGGGGTCATCCTCACCCCGATTTACCTGCTGTCGATGTTGCGCGAAATCTTCTACGGGCCTGAAAACAAGGAACTGGTCGAACATGAAGTGCTGGTGGATGCGGAACCCCGCGAGGTCTTCATCATCGCGTCTCTGGTGATCCCCATCATCGGCATCGGCCTGTATCCCAAGCTGCTAACTCAGCTTTACGATGCAAAAACGACTCAGGTCACGGAAAAATTGCAAGCGTCCTTTGAGCTGGCAAATGTAGAAACCTTACCCGCCACCGAAGCGGCTGAAGTTTCTCTGCTGCCAACGGAGCCACTTCAAGCGCCCGCGATTAGCCACCTGTAACGGTTAATGGCGCTAAGTTTCCAGGTAAGAGAGGGGCGATCGCCCCTCTTTTTTTGTTTCCAAGATGATGTCTGCCGACTGACGCTTATGCTTCAAAGTCGCGAGTATAGCGGTGTGCAACCGCATCAAGTACAGAAATGGTTGTGTGTGGGCGCGTCGCGCCCACACACAACCGTACTTACCTAACGCGCACAGCGCTATAGGTTGGGTTGAGGTACGAAACCCAACAGTGGAAAGGGCTTCGTTGAATTTTGGCTGTGCTCAACCCAACCCACAAATTTAAGCTTGATGAAACCTCAGGCAGTTTATATCCAAATCCGGTTGAAGAACCCAAATATCATTTGCGCCCGTTGCACTGCAACGGGCGCAAATGATATTTGGGTTTTACGGCTGTTTAACTGAAGCTGCTATTAGCTTTCAGCCCCGGCATCTTCGATGCTCCAGTTCTGAAAGTCATATCGGCGGCTCTGGTCGCCATACTTGATCTCAAGAAATGTGCCAGCCTCCGATCGCATCCAGGGATTTTGGAACAGTGGCCAACTGTGATAGTCCACGACCTCGCCGTTGATGGTGCGATCGCCGCTAAATTCCATTTCCAGCACATCGCCAGATAGGGAAACGAAACGTAGCCGGGGACGGCGATTGTCAATGCCGGAGGTATCTAGCTCGGTCTGGGTTTTGACAGCTTCGGCAAAAGCCGTGAGTGCGGCTCGGGGAGAATCGGCGGCAAAGTCCTCGACGGAGGCCGTTTGAATGACAATCCCATTGCGATCGGCATTACTACGGAACGACTGGAACGGTGTTCCCAATACGTCTATCGTGTCTTCCCAGTTGTAGCCGTTGACCACCTTGAGGGCAATCAATGCGGTTCCCCCATGGACAAACATCCAGCCATCTTCTTCGATACGTTCGACAACGGCCTCTGTGTCGGGGAGGTAGCCGGAAAGCCTGTTGCGATAGACGCCGATGAGGGCGCGCTCATGTTGGAGCACCTGACCGTCAGCCGTATCCCCCCGCCCGCGATCGTCCACGGGCTGCTTGATGACAAGGGTTGATCCGGGTGCATCCGACACCCATACGACGCCCATACGATTGAGCTGGTCATGCCAAGCCAGATCACCGTTGCCATCGAATTGGCTATACATGGCGTAGGTTTCATCCATGTAGGTATATTTCCGATATTTATCGTCGCGGTTAAAAGATTGCCCTTGGGTTTCCCGATGCACATAGGGGAGGCGACGATCCTGCCCGATATAGGTCAACACTTCAGGGATGCGATAGTCTGACACGGCACTCATGACCGCACAGCCATCCTCATGGATGGGTTCATCCCCGCCCCAGTACAGCCAGCCAACGGGGCCAGTCAGGGATCCTAGGCGACGCGGATCGTGGGTAAAGTTGGCCGAGCGCAGGGTAGAGGTGGCCCAATATCCCTCCAGCCACTCTGGAGCCATGCTGGTTAGCAACAGATCGAGGCCAACGGTGGCGCGCTGTTGCATTTCTGGGTCGGCGGCGTGATCGCGCAGCGCTAGCAAGCTATTCACAAAAAAGACGTGATAAATCGGGGAGTCATGTTCAACGATCCCATGCTGGGTGATCTCGTCAACAAAATCGTAGAGGTGCGATCGGGTTTCCTCGCGGACGGCATCGGCTTTGTCCCAGTCGGACCATTCCTGGGCGGCCAGGTAGCCTGCTGTGGCAAACATGATGCCGTGGTTTTCGGTGGATCCGCCCGTGTAGTCATCAAAGCTGGTGATGAAGCGCCGTGCTTTTTCTTTCACATCATCGGGCATGACGGCGTTGTAGCGCATGTAGAGATCCATTCCCGCCATTGCCAAGAACATGGATGCGCTATGCGGATTGGAGAACAGATCATCGGCCAGCTGATTGGCGGCATCGGTTTGCCCAAACGCATATTGAGCCATGGCAGTGTAAACGCCCGATTTGACATATCCGGTTGGGTCGCCCTCGCGATCGCGGTTGGGTGGATGAGTGGCATGGTACTCAATCAACTGCTGCGCCCGATCCTCGAAGGTTTCGCTGGGCAGCGTGAAGCTAGCCAGAGTGGTCGGATCGGTTGTGGAGGCAAAGTCGGCAAACTCGCTGGACGCGATCGCCGTGGTGATTGTATCGGCTCCAGATGGCTCGGCTTGGGGTGGAGAGGATTGCGTTTCTACGGTACATCCCTTGATGCACAAGACAACAGCGATGAGCAGGCTCCAGAAGCGGTGCCAGCGTTTTTTGAGTGATAAAGGCGATTGCATAGGACTATGTATAGATGAGGGATCGACAAGATAGTCCGAAGACTACGAATACAGGTGAATCGATGCTCTCAGGCTGCGATCGCTGGGGAGACCACTTCGCTTAGCGCCGCATGGAATTGGGTCAACAGGGTATCCAGTGAAAATTGGCTACAGGCATGGTGGTACCCTTGCTCAGCAAGACGCTGGGCCAGGTCTGGGGACGCCACCAAATCTTTTAGGGCGGCTCGGAGGGCGATCGCATCATTAGGTGCAACCAACCGTCCCGTTACGCTGTCTTCAACGAGCTCCTTGGCTCCGCCTGCATTCGTTGCAACGACCGGACGATGGGCCAATTGCCCTTCCACAATCACGCGCCCAAAGGGTTCGGGCTCCGTCGAGGTATGAGCCACAATCGAGCAGGCTTTCATCAATGCTGGAATGTCGGAGCGAAATCCAACCCAGTGAACCCGACCCGCTAGCTCGGGAGACTCGGCCAATGCCTTGAGCTGGGTCACATAGTCCTCTTCCCCAAACAGCGCTTTGCCCACAATGAGGGCATGAACGCCGGGTAGCTCGCGCAAGGCGTCCAGCAAAACATGCTGTCCTTTCCAGTAGGACAACCGACTGAAGCTTCCCACCAATGGGGTTTCTGCATCCACCCCAATTTCAGAACGAATCGCCTGGGATTGGTCTGATGGGATGCTATCAAACGGTTGGGCGGACATTCCGTTATAGACCAGATGCACCAACTCTGGCTTGCCACCCGCTTCAACGAAGGACGCTCCAGTGGCGTTGGAGTTGACAATAACCTGACTGGCCTGAGCATTCGCCAAGGTGACCGCCAGGCGACGATTGAGGCCGCTGAAATGCGAGGCGGTGATGATGTCGCGGAGGTGCCAGACGACGGGCGGTGCCCCCATCCATCGGGCGATCGCCGCGGCGACAAAGGCTTTCTGAGAATTGGCGTGAATCAAATCAAAGCCCTGGCTCTGCTGGCGAATCTGTTGTGCCATTGTCCAGAGCGCTGGAAACGCTGCGAGGGCACTGAGTTTGCTGGAGGCTCGCACCGATAACAATGCGCGACTGGCCGGAATCACCTTGACCTTCACCCCAGCGGCTTCCAAGCGATCGCCAAAGGGACCATGGTCAAACAGCAAAACCTGGCTGGTGTCGCGATAGGCAATGGCCAAATCGAGTAAGCTGAGTTCCGCGCCCCCCAGCACCGCCGCGTGGTCGACGAATAAAACCCGATGGCGGGGGGGATGGTCCGTGGCCAGGGATACGGTCATGTGTATTTGCCCTCTTTCGCAGCGGTATAGATCGTCTGGAGCCTTTGCGCGACAATGGGCCACGCAAAGTTATCGTGAATGTAGGTTTGACACGCTTCTTGGGAGGGAAGCGATCGCGTTCCAGCGAGGGCTCCGATGATACCTTGGCTGAGGTGTTCGACCGCGCACCCCTCCAGTACCAAATCCGTGGAGAAGGGGCGCAAAATCTCAGGAATGCCCCCAATCGGTGTTCCCAAGACAGGCGTTCCCGTTGCCAAAGACTCCACGACGATCAAGCCAAAGCCTTCGAGCGAAACCGTGGGCACGACCGAAAAATCAGCAGCGCGATAGATGGATGGCAATTGCTCATCGGGCACATAGCCCAGCAGTTCCACTTGGTTCTCAACACCGAGGGCCTTGATTTGGGCTTGTAGAACTTCCTGTAACGCTCCCTTGCCGACGATTTTGAGCTGCACATTGGGATGGGTCGTTTTGACCTGGGCGATCGCTTGCACCAAATTTTCGAGTCCCATGCGTTTCGCCAATCGGCGAACCGCCACGATGGTCGGGCGATCGCTATCCCAGCCTAGTTTTTGGCGAGCTTCTGTGGGCGACAGGGGCGTATAAAAGCGATCGGGATTGACCCCGCCAGGGACAACCAGAATTTTGTCGAGGGGAACTCCATAGTCTTCATGCAGAATGGTCTGAAACGCTTTTGACAAGACGATGAAGACGACGGCTCGCCGATAGCAGGTCTGCTCCAGCCATTTTTTGAATTGGGTCGTGATGGAATTGGTACCCTCTGCCTGGCTTTCCAATGCCCAGGGACCGTGAAAATGCACTACGAGGGGGCGATCGCCTAGCTGATTCAATACGGGAAAGGTGTAGAGCGCGAAGTGGGATACAACCACATCTGCCTGGCTCAAGTGAGTGGGGAGCGATCGTCGTGCTCCTTGCCAGCGGGTTAGCAGGGAGGATTGCGCTGGGGCAAATGTGGACACCGCACCACCCGAGTCGGTCGCGACCTGCTCTGTCCCCGCCACGAGCCCGTGGACTGTGACCCCTGCTTTCGGTAAGTAATGCACACAGTCATAGAAATATCGATTGAGCCCTCCCGGCTCTTCTGGAAACCAGCCTTTCCCGAGTTGCACAATGTTCAACGTGGTTCCGTTCAAAGCGGCTCCTCCTGAGTCATTCGAGACTCGCGCACGCTAGCAATTTGGGTGGCAAGTTCCTGCTTCCGTTGTTGCTCTTGATACAGAGCATGTTTGCGGGCGGCCATGCCAAACCCCAAAAATCCCCACATAAACATGCCGGCTAACCCGAGCATGAAGGGACCCAGAGACAAAATGGCGAAAAAGCTCAGTGTAATGGCTCGGGCTCCACTGGCAAAGGGGTCGGTACGCCCTTCATCGCCACGAAACTGGTTGAAGAGCAGCATCAGCATTCCCGCGATATAGGGCAAGCCACCAAACCAGCCCAACGTGAAAAAGGTGTCGAGGATCCCGCTGTCTAAAGCCACGCGCTCCAGTTGCCCGTTGGCTTGAATCACCCATGTACTCCCCAACCCCTGACCCAACAGGCCGGAGAGGGCGGTGTCCAGGTTCTCGCTATAGGTTTCTGCCCTGGCTTCATAGCTACTGTCATTCTGAATGCTGGTGAAGCTTTCTAGGCGATCGCCAATGACGTCATTGAAGGGCTCAATCATGGTTAGCGGCACCACGCAAAGCGCCATCACAACAATGGTAGCCAGCAACTTAATCTGCAATTTTGACTTCAGGGAGGCCACGAGGGTAATCAACCCAACGATCCAACCGGCCCAGGCCGCACGAACCAGCGACAACATCAGCGACAGATAGCCAACGCCAGCCGCTGGCAGAAGCAAGGGCCCTTTGCAAACAAAGAGCAGCAGCGTGATCGCCATCATGACACAGCCAAAGGGCGGCGGCGAGTTCATGGTGCTCCACACCCGAATTTGCTGCGGGAAGGGTAACCCAAACGAAACATTCCCAACCGCCTCTAGCCAATAGGTATCCCAGCCTGGAGCGACCATGTATTGGTAAATCCCATAAGCACCCGCCAATAATGAAATCCAGATAAAGACGGTTTGGGTGGTGCGACGCAACGTCGGGTAAATCCGCCAAGAGATTGAAATATGGAGCCCAAACAAGACGGGCGGCATCCAGTCGAGGAAGGTGCGGGCAACGGCGGTCGCCGGATTATTCAACCCCCCGATCAGAAAGCCAAAAAAGACGGCTCCTGCCGCCATGATGAACGGAATATCTCCAGTTCGATGCGCTTTCGGAAACTGACGAAACAAGGTCACAATACAGACTAACGTCACCAGATAGGGCGCGGTTAGCATCAAGCTCAATTCGTCATAATCCCCTCGGTAATAGTCGGCTAAGCGACGGAGTAGCGGGGTAGAACACCAAACCCACCAATTAAAATTGATGTAGAAAACGGGGTGAAAGAAGTAGAGATAAACCGCGACCAGGGTGCTGCCGGCTGGAAACGCTAGGCGCATTAGCGACCCGGCACCCGCGATAGATCCCAGAAACGTGATCAGAAACAGGCCCACCACAAGTACCCACGCTACAGCGGGCTGCTCGAGTAATGAGGGTTTATGACGCGCCATCAAGGCAGGGGGTGAGGAAGCTGAGAGAGGATTACTCATGGTTTGCCGTGAATAAGGTCTGGGTTAGACATCGCAGCCGTCAATTGCAGGACACCAAGCAGGTAAGGAGCTTAAGAAGGCGGTACGGATATCGCGGCTCCTTCTTGTGGAGTGCGATCGCCAGGGGGCATGCGCCAGGTTTGGAAGCCTTCCCAGCGCCCCTTCAGCGAGAGCCAAAGCTTCCGGCTGGCAAACCCGCCATCTTTGGGAAAAAAGCGCAGCCATTGAACCAGCCCAAATGCTTTGCGCGTGCCCACCAGAAAGGCCCAGATGAGGAAAACAATGCGTCGCCACATCGGCAGGTAGTCCAGTAGGGCGATGGTTTCATTATGAACTGCGTTAAAGAAGGCCGTTTCATTGAATTGGTCGCGCTGATCTTCGTCAAACCGCTGGGCTTGATAGTGATCGATATCGGCGGCTGGATCGTAGATGAGCTTCCAACCGCGTCGTTTGACCCCCAAGCTAAAGGCCAGATCGTTGTGAACCTGTGCGCCAGCTCCCAGGAGACGGGTATCAAACTTGGCAATGGCGATCGCCTGCTTGCGATAGCTCATATTAGCCCCTTTCAAGATCTCGACCTCGCGGGGTTCGCCAAAGCCGAGATTGTGCCGCCCGATGACGCGCCCAAACCACTGCACCCGACCAACAACAGCACTTTTACCATCGTCCCGGTCAGTGCCACCCACATACAGCCAGTCACGCCCCCCCACGCCGCCGACGGCATCATCGGTCTCAAAGTGGTAAGCGATGCGCTCTAGCCAGTGGGGGCGAGGCGCTGCATCATCGTCGGTAATGGCAATGATGTCTCCCTTGGCCGCCTCGATCCCAGTATTTAGCGCTGCTACTTGGCCAGGAATCGTCACGCTAACGGTACGAATGGGTAATGCACCCGTTTCAACGGTGGCGATCGCATCCCAGGTCGCACGGTCAGAATCCCGCGCTACGACCAGCACTTCATCGGGCGATCGAATCTGTTTTGTCAGCGCATCCAGACACCTCAAAAGGTCTTGGGGGCGACGATAGGTTGGAATAAGAACGGTAATGTTCATAGGGCATTTTATAGAATGACCAGACGACTAGAGAGCGTTGATATTCGAAACTTTGATGATATCTGCCAAGGAAGATAAGGATCTCCGACGGAAGAGATAAAGCGCCATGTGAGTATAGTAAGTGACAGTAAACATTAGGAGCTTTAAAGCATTAGGAAATAAATGCTTATAGCGTTTGATTCCGATATACAGGCGACTGGCGGCAACATAGATTTCGTAGCTAGTTAACGTCCCTTTCGCAGTTGACCCCATCGTTGATTTATTAAAACAAATATCGGTCACCTTCAGATCGGTATAGTAGGCGATCGTGTATCCACATCGGATAGCCCGCAGCGAAAGTTCAATGTCTTCTTGACCTAAAAAAATATTTTCATCCCATTGCTCTTGATCCAAAAAGGCTCGCGGAAATAGCGTGGCATATAAATTGACGACCTGCGGTAAACCTGGCTTCCAGGGACAAAAATAGCCTTTAAAGTTCACACCCAAGGGACCAATATCGGGTGGACTGAACTCATTGCGATTGTCGCCGGTAATGATGGTTTTGTCTCGTTCCTCCTTTGGTAAATCGTAGTAGTGGTTGATAGCCCGTTCAAACATGTGGGGGTCAACGCAAATATCATCCGCGATAAAAATGACCCAATCTGCATCTGACGGGACGGCACTCAAGGCATTGTTGCGATTGCTAGATACACCACGGTACGTTCCTCTTAAATAAAGTGTGTCTGAATAGTGCTGAACAACAGTTTTATTTTTCTGCTGAATCTCTGGCTCCATCGAATTATCTGAAATGATTACTTTATAAGGAGTTGTGGTTGAATTCCAAAGCGCATTTAAACACAAAGCCAATTCATTAGGACGATTCATCGTCGTAATACAAACAGCAATCTTCATCGTTCGTGACCTGGGACTGAGCTAAAAATACAAAATACATAGGGAGATATAGGCGGCGAATGAACGCCGCGGGGAGATGCTATCGATCGGTCTAAGTTTGACGCTAGAACTAGAACTAGAACTGACAAGCAATTTTGGCGGGCAAGTAACTCACAAAACAGGCTGCTAGGGTTCTGATGCTAAAGTGAGTTTTCAAGGCTTGCCAGAAGTGAGGACGAGCATTTTTAAGATGTTGCATCCGCATTAGAGCGATGCCTACAGTGGTCATATCATGGGCAAGTTTCCTCTTAAGAAATGGGCGTAACTCTGACAGGTGATCATCAGCGAAAAACGTTTGATAACAAAAGACACTGGATTTTGCTTTTGCGAGTTTGGCTTCTGCACTTTGGCGTCCGCTTTGCATCGTGACCGTTTGACTGTGTTCTCGGTAGAGCGTTAGCCGTTTCGGAACGTAATAGGCTCCATGGCCTTCGATGCTGAATAGATAGGCTAAATAGGTATCCCATAGAGCGCCAACATCCGTTGGGATGCTATCCCAATTGATGACATCTCGGCGCATAACGGCGGCGATCGCGGTCGAAACTGAGCGCGATATCAAAAACAAATCGTAGAACGGAGCATACAGCCCTTCTTCAAGGTGAGCCCGTCCATAGGTTTGGGAACACTCTTCGGTCTTCTCTGGATCAATTTGGCTGTGTTCATCCATGACATAGTGGTCACAAAAGGCGACCGACGCTGTTGGATGCGTCTCTAAGGGTGGAATCATCTCTTCCAAGAAGTTTTCTGCCCATTTATCGTCGTCCATCAAGCAGGCAATGTACTTGCCCTGCGCCTTTTTGAAGCTGCTGACGACATTGGGCAACATGCCGACATTGCTATCCTGTCGGAAGAACTTAATGCGGGGATCATTGAACGCTTCAATGATTGGTAATGGGTCTATAGGGCTGCAATTATCAGAAACAATGATCTCGATGTTTTGGTAGGTCTGGTTGACCGCACTGGCGATCGCTTCTTTTAGATAATCGGGTCGGTTGTACGTTGGCGTAATCACACTGACCAATGGATGCCCGTTATCTTGCAATTCCGACGAATTCATTCGAACCTCCTTGCGCTTGCATCAATTAGCCTAAAGTCCAAGTATCTATCCTGTCACAACGCCTATACACCAGCGCAAATTTCATAAATCAGAAGCGAATCAAACGCGATAAACCCGAAGCCCAATCAAACCTGCCAGCCCCTGCAAACACTAGCCGGTCGAGGGCGAGCGGCGTTGACGGAGCATCTGCAAAAATCGAATCGCTGTTGGCAACGGCGCGTAATGTTCGAGCACCCACTGCCGCCCATTCTGTCCAATGGTATGAAGTATGTCAGGCTCATTGGCAATCCGTTCGACCGCTGCTTGGGGGTTGCTACAATCAACGCCGACATAATGCGTCCAATTCTCTGGCTTCACAGGCAGAGCAAAGCGGTACTTGTCAAAGTCGGCGTGAAAACTGGCACATCCTGCAAATAGGGACTCCCACAACCGCCAACTATCCCACTGAATAATCGTAGAGGTGGGCACCACCCATTTACTAAAAATGCGCTTTGAGAAAACACTAAATGGGGTCGCATAGCTATAAAAAGATGGCATCACAAAAAAACCACCAAAACAAGCACAGGCCAGTGATTGGCCTAACATTTTATAATAGGCAGGGTTGTGCCGTCGACCTGTTTGCATCCAATACAATGTATCGTCGTTGTAGCGTTGGACACCGATGTAGGTCGACTCGTCTGGAGTAAAGCTTTCATACCACTCTTCAACCTCTAATATCGACTCGATTTTCTTCAAAAAAGAGCGATACATCCATGATCGGAGTGAGTGCTGATTCTTTGTATTGCGGAAATTAACGTGAAATTTTTGGTGACAGGTTTGACCTTGTTCGGCCTCTATATAGTTCATCATCCGTTGAGACAACCCGAATACCCAAGGCGTGAAATTATCCGGATAGCGAAGTCCCTCTATCATATGGATCTTCAAGACCAGATCAAATTGTCTAAACCCTGGCCTCCATGAGGTGGTAATCGCTCCATCAGATCCATCAATGTAGACTGTGGCGTAGCTTCTATCGGGCTCAAATACATCGGAAGGTATTTCGTTTTTTGCAACGTCAATCCAACCCTGATCTAAGACAATGGCCGAACATTGGCTGGGTTTTAGGTCGGGCTCATGTCTGAATAGGTAAGTCGGATCGTTGGCTGAGACTTGCCACGCATCCACATTGGAATAAACCGGAATCCCAAGCTGCCGTAATCCTTCTGCTAAGCAAACTGGATTATGGGGATAGTGAGTTTGATCTGGAGAGGTAAACGGGTTGCAGTAAAAGTAAATCCCGTTAGAAAAATCGGCCCTTAAACTTTCGATAGAATCATCCACTAATACATTCATGGGGGTTAATGGTTAATGGTTTATAGATAATGAATAAGTTGACGACTAACCTCTACGGAGGAATGTCTTTTTGAGATAAGCGAGATCATCAAGGTTGACCAGCAAACTCGGAGGAGGAGCTTTCAAAACAAATGGGTAACAACCGATCACCAGGAAAAAGCGAATAGTCGTTGATGTGAGTAATGCCAGCCCTGCCCCGACCAATTCGTAACGCGGAATCAGGAGTAGCATCAACGGTACGGTAATGCCTAAGCCCAAACCTTGAAGCAGCGTGACAACGCCGGGTTTCCCTGCGGCCATAAAGGATTTGGCTAGCATCCAGTTGGTACCGCTGATGAGAATTTCGATCAGCAGAATACGAAAAATAGTTGTTGCAGCGACAAATTCTTCACCATAGAGAAGCCCAAGGAAAAATGGCCCCAAAAACATTAGGGGGATGACACACATGAGTGTGAGCATGGTGCTAATTCTGACTGCCCGTCCTGTAAGTTCAACAATCTCATTCACGGGACGTGCTGATGCTTTTGGCAGCAAAACAGTATCAATTGCTGATTCAAACGTGTTTAAAACTCTAGACAGGCTCATGGCAACGGTATAAAGCCCCATAGATGTTGCGCTCAATAGCCCGACAACTAGAGCTTGACCAATCTTGCCAGATAGAGAGCCAATTAGGTCAATGCCATAAGCCTTCACGCCGTATCCCAAAAGGATCTGGGTACTCTCTTGAAACTTAGCGATCTTGAATTCATAGCGCGATCGCAACCTCAAAATCATCCAGATAGTAATAGGAATCGAAGGTAAAACATAGGCCATTCCAAGCGTAATGGGATTGCCAACACCAAAACCTATTAGGGCCAATAAAGCGATTAAGGTAGCCAGTGGCGTAAAGTAGCGTAATTGATTTGAAAATGTAAATTCATCCTGCGCTTCAAATGCTGCCATGAAGACGACTCCCAGCAATGATAGCGGTGAGGTTAACATAAACCACTGGGATGCCCGAATCATCGTTGCCGAATACTGGGATAGCCAGCTAGGAAGAAAGAGGATGCCGATCAACGACGCAATCAGACCCAAACCGACAGATAATATTGCAGCAACTGAAAAGAGTTCTGATTTTTTATCTGGGTATTTCTTGATGTTGTAGAGAAGAGCTTGCGGAATACCTAGGGTTAATGTGTAGGCTAGGAACTGAGGCCAAAGGATGATGGCAGCCATTTCACCACGACCCTGGGAACCCAAAACTCGTGCCGCAAGAATACCGGTTCCCATATTGATTGTTAAAATGCCGATTTTAACAACAAAGGTCTGTATGGCTGCGGTAGAACCTTTTCGCCCATCTAATAACGAGCTGATATGATTGAATACATTCGCTAACATGCAATTCAAACCTAATAATGTATTGATACGCTATACAGGCTTACAAAGGTTCCGACTTTAAACCCTAGGCAAGTCTTTTTCTCTCTATACTTGAGTAAATTTATCTGCCGATTAGGGGCAGATAAATTATTGAAGCAATGATGCTGAGTTACGCTTCAGTTTGATTTGACGGCACCGCTTAAATTTTTACTCAACTTTGTTTCGGGTTGCATAATGAGAAACTCCCAACACCCGACGATTTCACCAAATCTGCCTCCAAGCCATGCGCATAACTCAAATACATCCGCTTTATTGCGAACTTTAATAATCTGTAAGGGTAAATGCCGCCATCCTCCAAAGATAAACCTCAATCTATCCACGAGGCTTCCTTTACCGATGTGTCTGCGATAGACGAGTATTCCATATCGCCCCCACCGATAAAACTGAATAAATGTTTTTCTTAAACTATGTTTCAAACGATATTCAACAATAGCGTCAGGAACAAAGTGCAATGGGTAACCGGCTAACTGCGTTCTCAGGCAATATTCGAGATCTTGGTTGTAAATAAGATCCTCATCAAATCCTCCAATTGTTGAGTGAATAGACTTTCTAACACCGAGGTTGGCTGTAGGTGCATATTTCAGTTCTCGAGCATGACGATAACGAGGTAGCTGTTGCTGTGGGGCTGTCCTCGATCCAAGCGGATGATTCTTTGGAATTCTCCAGCCGGCATTCAGGTCTTGAAGATTTAGAGCCCCAGCGATGAAGTCAAAGGACTCAAGAGCATCCCCCATTTTTGCAACCCATCCGTCGTGGACTTTATCATCTGAGTCGCAGAAAAGAATCAGCTCTCCTTTTGCTTCTCTCACTCCAATATTCCGTGCATGGCCAGCCCCTTTTTTATCGGAAGCATCAACCACTCTTAAGTTAGGTAGCTGTGTTTGATAACTTTCTACTATTTCTAAGGTTCTATCGGTGCAACCATTGTCGACAATAAGAATTTCCCAAGACTTGTTCCAGACTTGATGCTGCAAAGCTGACAGTTGGATCCCAATGGTATCTTCTGCATTGAGACAAGCGATGATAACACTCAACTGCATGGATCGAATACCTCTCTTTTTTTGATAACCCTTGCAGGGACTCCAATAGCTTCAGAGTTTGGTGGGATATCGCAAGTAAAGACCACACCCGCATCGACACCGTTCCCTATCTAATTTTGACTGTATCTAAAATCAAAATGGTATACCCAATCCAGCATTATTTTATTTCTCGATAGCAACTCCTGTTTTGAATTCCATCATTTTGAGTTGAGTCTAGTACTATTTTGCATGAGAAAGGGTAAGACTAATTTGTGAAAATGGGTAACCTTTAAGCCGTCAAGATAAAGCAACCATAAAGCTGAGCAGCGTTGAGATATATGCTTTATCCTTATCTGCAATGACCCTTAGGCGCTCTGTCTATTGGAGTCCCCAGCACGTAAAGAATGAAACAGTGGGCTCGCTCTCTTCGATTGAGGATGGGGCTGTTTTCTTTCAAAAACTAAAACGTTTGCCTGATTGGGTCTTACGACTGCTCACGGAAAGTTGAATGCTAACAGAAATACCCTTCGTTTTCATGCCAAATAGAGGAAAACTGATGGACTTTGGATAAACCAATGAAACCAGCGGTGTAATAACGAGCTGTGGTATCCATGAAGTAATCCTTCTGTTGTGATGTTGACCTTGGGGGAGGCCAGACCGACCTGATATTGAAAAAGATGAGGGTTCATTCATCAGACATTGAAGTCAGGATGAATGACCGATCAGCTTGATGTTCGGGGGGGTAGCCGGGGACAAAAGACGTGGATTGGGAGGAGCATAGGGCGGTCGCCGCAAGCTGCGATCGCCATTGGCGACAATCCCAATCAGGTTAAACCGTTGCAGTAATGACAGCGCATCACTGACTTCTGCTTTGGAGACCTGACCCAGGCAGGCCACAAGCAGAGTATTGCGGCAGACTGATGCTGTTTGTAGGGCATCAGCCGTACCAATCACAGGCGATGCATCCAACAAAATTAGGTCATAGTTTCTTTCCAGTTGCCGGATCGTATCGTGCATGGCTTGAGAGCTTAGTAAGCGCACCGGATCGGGAGGAACAGGGCCAGCCGGCAACAGATCCAGGGCACAGTCAACCCAAGAGATGCGGTAGATAGACGATTCGGGATCGTGATCTGTCAGAGTCGTCGTCAGTCCGCGATCGCTGGGAAGATTGAGGCTGTTGTGGAGCGAGGGATTTCTCAGATCTGCATCGATGAGCAGGACGCGCTGATGGAGACGAGCGGCTGTAATCGCCAGACCCAGCGCGATGGTGGATTTCCCTTCCCCAGGCAGAGCCGAAGTAATGGCAATGGAGAGGGGGTCTTTGTTGGGGTTGAGCAGTTGAATGTTCTTGTATACCAAGTCCATGGATTCCCGGAACGGAAGCCATTGCAACGCCTGGAAAATTTGGGGAGATGATTCATTGGCGGTCGAGCTATCGCCCAACAGTCCAGCGATGAAGGGCACTTGGGCGAGTGCAGGGCGAGAGCCTGCGTCACGGCGGAACCAAGGCAAGGAACCCAGTTGAGGGACGGTGCCCAGCTCCCGCAGCTGTTCTGTGGTTCGCAACTTGTTGTCGAGGGCTTCTCGAATGAAGGCCAGCACAATGCCTAAAAAGAGCCCAGCAATGCCACCAATAATCAGATCCGTCCTGACATTTGGCCCGGTTTGGATGCCATCTTCTGGGGGTTCAATGGTTTCCCATCTATAGCCGCCTCTAGCGATATCAATACTCAGTTCTTGGCGGGCTCTCAACAATTGTTGTAAGGTGTCGCGCTGAATTTCGATCTCGGGCTGGAGGCGATCGTATTCTGCAATCAGTCCGGGATAGAGGGTGAGGTCTTGACGCAGGCTTGCTTCGGTCTGGGCCAAGGCGCTATCGCGAGCGGCTAATCCCGATAACCGAGTCTGAATCTGGGCCAGCTCTCCGACCAAGGTCAAATCCACATCCCCAAGTTGCCCTTGAGACAAAACGTCCGATGCAGACACACCGCTGCCACTCCCTCCCAGCACCCGGTCAATTTCTTGCTGGAGCAAGGCCCGTTGATTTTCTAGCTCTTGACGAAGGAGACGGATATTGGGCGCATCGCCGGTAAAGGTGGCTGCTAAATCAGCGAGCTCAACCTCAATCAGCTGATATTCATTTAGCAAGTTTTGGTAGCGCTCAGATTCACTCAGGCGAGAGGCTAACAGCGCATCCTGGGGCGATCGCTCCAACTGTCGCTGGAGAATGTCATATTGAGCCTGCAAGTCTTCAAACTCAGACCGAACATCCCGCCGCTCTTGTTCGACTGCGGCCAATGCAGTGGTGAGTTCATCCGCTTGCTGTTGGGGGTCGATCAGCCCTCGTCCTTCTCGGTAAAGCTCCAGCGATTCTTCTGCATCCTCTAACTCTTGGGCTGCAATGGGAAGCTGGTCATTAATAAAAGATAATCCCGTTTCTAGTCGGAGGCTCTGCTGCTCCAGGTTGTACTCTTGATAGACATCCTGTATCGCTTCCAACACGATGCGCGCCCGCTCTGGGTCGTTATCGGTGTAATCAGCCTGAAGAATGTTCGTGTCAACTTCATCTTCAGTTTCTGTTACCCGAAACACCGCCAACCGCTGTTGGATTTCTGCAGCATCAATATCAATATCTGGATACTCCAACTCCAAGATTTCAGCCGCCCGTCTGAGCAAAGCAGACCCTTGCATGATGCGGATTTGAGTGGCGTAGTCGATCTCTGGTGGCGCACCTTCTGCAAATCGAATATCATCCGCTCGGGCTCGAGCGACAGCATCAGGGTCGCGGTAGTTTGGTTCTACGAGCAATTGCATTGAGCTGCGGAAGGTCGGCTCTTTTTGCAACGAGTTAAAAGCAGCTAATGGAAGGGTGACGCATAAGGCCCCGATAATCCACAGGCGCTGTCTCGAAAGGACAGATAAGATCTGTCCATATCCCAGACCTTCGTTGGATAGCTCATCGTTACGATTTTCAGGCATCTCAAAAAATCTGAATAGTTAACTAGCGATGGCTAAACAGGGAAATCCACACATGTCTTGACTCAGGCGTTACAGAACTCGAATGTCTAGCTAGCGGCAGCAGCTAAGTTAGGTAATCCACACACATCCTTAACTACCTGCTCGAGCTTATCGAAAAAGACTGTTTCGGTAAAGTTTTCCTCCGCATGATTGCGGATTTGTTTATAGTCCCACGAGACTTCTTGAAATTTCAGTAAAGTCTCTGTTAATGATTCTGCAGATTGTTCTTCAAAGAATAATCCGGTCTTGCCTGGAACTTGCGTATCGATAACACCTCCTGCACCGTAGGCAATCACAGGTGTGCCACTAAAGTTGGCTTCAATGGGGACTAACCCATAGTCTTCGAGGGCTGCAACAATGACGCCTTGAGCTTGCGACAGTAGACGACAGCGCTCCTCATCACTGACATAACCGAGAAATACGACATTCTTGGCGGCGTTTGCTTGCAACCGTTTGCGCTCCGGCCCATCGCCTGTAACCAGTAATGGCCAACCCAGTTTGTTGAATGCTTCTACGATAATGTCGATGCGCTTATAGCTCAACAAGCGAGCAGATGCTAGGAAGAAATTGGACTTGCTATCGGAGAAGAGAAAGCGACTATCGTCGATGGGGTAGTTGATAACAACCGAAGGCTTTTTGTAAATATTCTCAATGCGCTGACCAACGACAGAAGAGTTGGCGATGTAAAGATCGGGCTCCTGAGCATAGCGCAAATCTGCTTCTCGCATCACTCGGAATATCTTGTCGATGAAAGGATAAAACTGTTGGAAATCTCGATATTCCTTTAAGTAAGTCTGAGTGTCCCAAAGAAACCTTGTGATGTTGTGGCAAAAGCAAATATGCCGTGCCGTTGGCGATTTACGTACCGCTTTTGCAAAACTAGATGTGCTCGTCAGAATGAGATCATAATCTTGCAGATCTAAAGCACGAAATGCAGGATAGTAAAGGGGAGCGAGCAGTCGGAAGTAGCGAGATGCACCCGGAATATTCTGGAGAAAGCTAGTTTTTATCGGGCGATCGCCCAGGGTAATGGTTCTGGATGGATCGTAAATGGATGTAAAAATATCGGCATTTGGAAATCGTCGGCAAAGGAGCTCAAATACTCGCTCTGCCCCACCTCGTTGGGTCAGATAGTCATGCACTAAGGCAACTTTCATCAAGTTTCTCCTTGCTGCTCCCTTGGGCAAAAAGCGCTTTCATTTATCGGATCATCAACAACAAGCACGGACAAGAAACACCCTTATTTTCTTTGAATGTCAAAATAACTCTATTTATTCATAGTCTCAGTGTAAACCCCATTAAAACAGAGATTATACGTAAGTCTAAACCTAAGCATTTACATGCATAAAGCCATTCGTGACTCAGTACTCTACAAAACAAGCGCCTTAGGAATAAGCAGTTACACGGATGACTTTATCTAATCTTTAAACTCTTATAAAGAGGCAATGAAGCGTTGGCCTACTGGAAGCCCCTCATTTTGATGGGTAAACAAGCTGTGTGTCAGTCGCTTTGAGGGATGCAAACTATCGTGTTTTTCGTTCACGAGAAATATTTTGGGGTCGGAGCATCCTCTCTGGCGGCAATATGTTCGGTTGCAAACTGCTACTATCCGATTCGCCAGAGAGACGATGTGCGTCTGTCGGGCGTCATCAATCGCCAGTCGTTCGTAGATAAGCTGGGTTCGAGATAAAGATCTGACGACTCAAGGCATGGTGATATCAGTCCAATCCGTTGCTGGGGTCTGTCGGCATCCGTGGTTTGAGATCACATAAAGGTAAGGTTTGCCTGTCTAACCAAGGTTCCAAACACTCTAACTGGGGCATGCAAATTGTTCTGAATTAAGTTGATTTCCTACTCATACGAAGGTTTGATGGAATAGCGATCGCGTCCTTGGGCGAATGCCTGAAAATTGACCGGAGCATTCAAAATACCAGGGCATAGTTGAGTCGCCTTTCTATGGTGATTGAATAATAATGGCGGGTAAATGATAGAGGCCGAATCTGGAAGGTCCATAGGCTGCTGTTGCGATGGAGAGAGCCAGCTTGTAAAAATTGTTGTGAGCTATCGGGTAATCTCAGGAGTCACACATCGGGTAGGTGGCGATCGCTCTCTTCAACTAACGTAAATTCATCCGTCATGATCGAGCTGACAAAATAGCAGCGTATTGGCTTGAAAATTTCACGGATAGTGCTTGGTATAAATTGCACGTCTATTAAAAAAACTGGCTAGATTTTATGAAAAATATCTTTACTTTGACCGACTATTCCTGCAAAATTTGGCAGATTGTGTTGTTTTAGAGTTTCTGAGTGTTTCTCGCATTCTCAGGGCAATCGAGGAGTTGTTATCCTTTGGGGAGTCTTGCTAGAAAGTATGCGGTGCAATGTGTCTGAGACAAGACGTTAGGTAGATAGAAATTTTTGGTGTAGCAGGGTTTGCGTCCTGTCGCTCATCCACAATTTACCTTTCTTTATGCTGAAAAAAGGCTCACCTCAACGGGTATCTAAGCGATCGCTCAAAGGTCCATTGAGGCGTTGGATGACTCGGCTCGATCGGCAGGTCAATATTTCCAAACGGACGTCTTTACGACGATTGCTGATCCTGTCGATTGTGCTTCAAATTCTGGCGACGGCCTCAGTGGTTGGCGGACTTTCAGCCTACAACGGTCGTACTGCGGTTGATGATCTGGCGAATCAACTGATAGCTGAAACCAGCGATCGCATTTATCAACGCATCGATCGCTACTTAGTTGCTCCCCATCGTCTCAATGCGTTAAATGCGCAAGCCATTGAATCGGGTCTGCTCAATATCCACGACTTTGATCAGATCGGGCAATATTTTTGGAAACAATTTCAATCCTTTGGTGTGGATTATGTGGCCTTTGGTAAGCCCAATGGCGACTATATAGGCGCAGGTCAATTGTCTGATCGTCTCGTTGTTATTGATGAGGTCTCTCAGGAGCGGACTGGAGGGGACCTTTATGCTTTTGACACCGACGACAAAGGCGAGCGTCGTCGCGTGATTGAAGTGATTGAACAATGGGACCATCGCACTGAGGCCGGCTATATCGATACGGTGCAAGGAAGGCGAGCCATCTGGAGCAAGGTCTATGAATGGCAGGATGATTCGGGAACGCTGGCAATTTCAGCCGGACAGCCTGTATTCAACCAGACAGGACAACTGCTAGGTGTGCTGACGGTCGATCGCAAGTTGAAAGCGCTCAGCACCTTTCTCAGTACGCTTTCACTAGGTGAACAGGGACGCGCCTTCATTTTGCAACGAGATGGGGTGTTAATTGCGGCGTCAACGGCGAGAGAAGCGGGCGAACAGAGTGATGGGGATCCCCTTATCGATACAACGACGCAGGAAATTCTTGCGCGCTACGGTCACTTCGATCAAATCCAGCAACCGCTACAATTTTCATTTAGATATGGAAAGCAGCGAGAATATTTGCAGGTCGAGCCCTTTCAAGATGCCTATGGGTTGGATTGGCTGATTGTTGTGATGATGCCGGCCACTGACTTTATGGGGCGCATCAATGCCAATACCCGACTGACATTTCTTTTGATGGGATTGGCTGTTGCCATTGCAATCGGCATTAGTTTGCGGCTGACGCGCTGGGTTGTGCGGCCTATTTTGAATACTGTCTATGCGGTCGATGCGCTGTCTCGGGGGGAGTGGCAGCAACGGTTGCCTGTCGATCGGAGAGATGAGCTGGGATTACTGGCGAGTGCGTTTAACCGGATGGCCACGCAACTCAGAGATTCCTTTATCAAGCTCCATGACACAGCCTATCGCGATGCCCTAACGGGACTGCCCAACCGCGCCGCTCTAATGGATGCCCTGACGGAAGCGATCGCCGCTACCCGGTATCACCCAAGTCAACGATTTGCCTTGCTATTTCTGGATCTAGACGGGTTCAAATTTGTAAACGATAGTTTGGGGCATTTAACCGGAGATTGTCTGCTTGTAGAAGTCGCCCAACGGATTCAGGATCCACTGGATGATGAGGCGATCGCGGCTCGCTTTGGGGGTGACGAGTTTGCCGTTTTACTCAGCTCGGTGCAGACCATTACCGATGCGACCCAGGTTGCTGACGGCATTGCCCGCAGCTTGGAAAAACCCTTTCGCCATAAAGACTACGAAATTTTTGTGGGTACCAGCATCGGCATTGTCATGAGCACGACAGGGGGAACCATGCCGGAGCATTTTCTACGCGATGCCGACACGGCTCTGTATCACGCCAAGCAAGCGGGCAAAGGGTGCTACGAGGTCTTCGATACGACGATGCACTTGCAGACGGTGACGCGGCTTCAGCTCGATACCGACCTGCGTCATGCGATCGAGCGCCAAGAGTTTGAACTTTACTATCAACCCATCTGTGATGCCCAGACACGAGAGCTGGTTGGGCTGGAAGCGCTGGTGCGGTGGCGACATCCTAGCCAGGGGATGATTCCTCCCAGTCGATTTATTCCCATTGCCGAAGAGACGGGGTTGATTGTCCGCATCGGACAGTGGGTGCTGGAGCAGGCCTGCAAGCAGTTGGCGGAATGGCGATCGCAGTTTCCGCACATGGCGCATTTGACTGTGAGTGTTAATCTATCGAGTCGGCAATTGCTCCAGGTCAATCTGTTAGAGCAAATCCATCAAATCCTCGATCGCACCGGTTTACCGCCCGACTGCTTGAATCTGGAAGTGACTGAAAATCCCGTCATGCAAGACATCAAAATTGCCGGGGCAAAGCTGCGACATCTACGAAATATGGGGATTCAGCTCAGCATTGATGATTTTGGGACAGGCTACTCGTCTCTCAGTTACCTCCAGCGCCTCCCCTTCAGTACGCTGAAAATCGATCGCATGTTTGTGCAGCAAGCCACCCATCAGATGGAAAGCTGGGACATCGCCAAAACCATTATCCTGCTCGGGCATCGCCTGGGGATGACGGTTGTGGCAGAAGGCGTTGAAACCGAGGAACAAGCGCGTTTACTCCAGAACCTGGGGTGCGAATATCTTCAAGGGTTTTTGCTGGCTGATCCGATGAATTCTGGGGCGATCGCCGACTTACTCAGACTTTCACTCTGATACCAAGCTATAGCGATCTCCTGAGTACAGGACAAAACCTAGAAAACCCTTGATTTTATGTCCTGGACTTAGAGCGATCTCACTCATATGAGGCGTGAAATCGGATGTAATATCACATCTGGTTGAAGAACCCAACTATACGTTTGTGCCCGCTGCTTTGCAGTGGGCACAAACGTATAGTTGGGTTTGACGGCTATAGCGCTATGCGCGTTAGTTAAGTACGGTTGTGTGGGGCGCGCCGCGCCCCACACAACCGTTGCTGTGCTTAATGCGGTTGCACACCGCTATATTTAACTGGATTCGATGTAAAAAATAGGAAGGGTTCACCCTCTCCACCTTCTACATCCGATTTTGGATTGCCATACAACAATGGGATTGAAGAACAGGGATTTTCAGTGGAAATGTCTCATCTCAGTATAGAAAGTCCTAATTAATACCATGCTGAACTGAGTTTGCCGAGGGATAGGGTGATTTGAAATCGTGACAAATTAAACGATTGTCAAGATTCTTGTCCCTTGGCTTGCTCACACCCCCGTGCCGATTGATGCAATCACCTATGGAAGACGTGCCAGGTGATTCGATGACAGGGACAGTCCTTGTTATGCTGTCTTCTTTCTGAGGATGTAACAATGTATTACCTGATACAAACAGAAAACCAAAAGCAGTAGACTGTTAAAAATGTTCAAAGCAGTCGTCCGGGAATCGCTTTTTCTCCCGAGCTAATTTAACGCTAAAAGCAGTCGTTGATTGTTTCTAGGGTTGACGGGCAGGGTGGAATAACTGGACTGAAGCTGGTGAAGGCTGAGAGACGTAACCTATTCTTTGGGCTATGTCGTTCAGGTTCATCGGAGAGTTCCTTTCTTCGTTCTCACTAGCCATCAGTTGTAGGGGCGATCGCCCCCGGGCAGCCTGGGAGGTAAGCCGCTTTTGGCTCCTTTTGTTGAGGCGACTGCCGCTGAACATTTAGCAGTTCTTCGTCCAAAAGTGAGCAGTATGTCTATAGGTAAGTGGAAATCCTTGCTATTTGCAGCAACCTTGTCGGTTGCGACTCTGACAGCTTGTACGACACCAGAAACAACCGATGACGCCGCCGCAGACGGTGACGAAGCGGCTCCTACAGCTACCGCCGAAGGTAGCCTGTTGTCGGCTATTCGGGATCGGGGCACGTTGGTATGCGGTGTTGAAGGAAGTATTCCTGGCTTCAGCTTTGTCGAATCTGACGGAAGTTATTCCGGTTTGGATGTTGACGTATGTCGTGCTGTGGCCGCCGCCGTCTTTGAAACCTCCGAGGTGGATGATCTAATTGAATATCGGAACCTAGATTCCACCGAGCGCTTTACTGCACTAGCAGGGGGCGAAGTGGATATGCTTTCCCGCAACACAACTTGGACTAGCAGCCGAGATGCCGCTGGTGGAAACGGGATGGAATTTGCACCGACCACTTTCTATGATGGTCAGGGCATGATGGTAACGACTGCTAGTGGGATTCAGACTCTGGAAGATTTGGAAGGCCGTTCGGTCTGCGTGGAAACAGGCACAACCACTGAGCTGAACTTGGCAGACCGGATGCGCGAGCTGGGTGTTAACTACAACGAAGTGAAGTTCCAGGATTCGGATGCGACCTATGCTGCTTATGCAGAAGGCCGCTGCGAAGCCGTTACCTCTGACCGTTCTCAGTTGGCTGCCCGTCGGACAACTCTACCTAGCCCTGATGAGCACGCGTTGTTGGATGTCACCATGTCTAAGGAACCTCTGGGACCTGTGACCATGAACAACGACTCTGAATGGTTTGATGTTGTGAAATGGGTAACCTACGGCCTGGTTCAGGCAGAGGAATTCGGCATTACTCAAGACTCGGTGCAGGAAGCACTCCAAAGCGAGAACCCCGAAATTCGTCGTTTCCTGGGTGTGGAAGGCGATCTGGGGAGTCAGTTGGGTCTGAGCAACGAATTCATGGTGTATGCCGTTGAAGCGGTGGGTAACTATGGCGAAGTCTACGAGCGCAATATCGGCGGTCAGCTTGGTATTGATCGAGGCTTGAACATGCTCTGGACGGATGGCGGGTTAATGTATTCTCCTCCGTTCCGTTAAGTTGATTCGATTGGGTGGAAGGCAGCGCTACGGGGCTGCCTTCCTTACTAGTAGCCTACATCCGGGTAAGTATTATCCGGCTTGGCTGTCGTCTCTATCTAACTCATGTCGTCTAATCGTATTTGGCTATGACACCGACTGGCGATCGCGAGGAACGCATCCCAATTTGGCGCGACCAACGTTTCTGGAATATTGCGTTTCAGGTTTTAGCGCTGGCTGCCGTTATTCTTTTACTAACAACGCTGTTTGGCAATGCGTTGCGGACGTTGCAAAGCCAAGGGCGACAGTTCAACTTTGATTTCCTAGGTAATCCGGCTAGCTTCAATATCGGCGAAAGCGTTATCCCCTATCAAACGCAGGATCCCTACTGGAAAGCATTTTTAGTCGGTTTGTTAAATACCCTGCGGTTGATTGTGGTCGGGTTTGTGCTCACGACCATTATTGGAATCTTTGCAGGGATTGCCAGTTTTTCGAATAACTGGCTCGTGAAAAAAATCAGCCAGGTCTATGTGGAATTAATTCGCAATACACCGTTGCTGTTGCAGTTGTTCGCTTGGTATTTCGGAGTCATCTTCGGGTTGGCTGGTGATCAACCGCGTCGGTTGTTGCGCGCTATTTTTATTACCAAACGACAGGGTGGCGGCGTTTTTATTCCCTGGTTTACGGGTGAGCCTGTCTCTCTAACCTCTTTTGGGCTTTTGATTGCGGCGGCGATCGCCGCTGTGGTTCTCTGGCGCTGGCGGATCCATGTGATGGAAACCCAGGGAGCTTCTGGGCAACCCCAGGCGATCGCCCTAGCGGTTCTTGGTATTGTTTCTATCTTCCTCTTCTTCTTTGGCTTGGCCTGGCAGTTCCCACAACCCACCGAAGCCGGGGGGGTGACAGGCGGTTTGCGGATGTCCTTGGAATACGCGGCGATTTTGGCCGGGTTGGTGTTCTACACAGGAGCATTTATTGCTGAAATTGTACGGGCGGGTATTCAGGCCGTATCGAAGGGGCAGTGGGAAGCGGGTCGCGCGCTGGGCTTGGATGCGGGAAAACTGATGCGTTTGATCGTTTTCCCTCAAGCGCTCCGAGTGATTATTCCATCCCTCAACAGCCAGTATATGAACCTGGCAAAAAATTCCAGTCTGGCGCTGGCGATCGGCTATCCCGATATCTACTCCACGGCGTCGACAACCTTCAACCAGACGGGGCGACCCATTGAGGTGTTCATCTTAATTGCCGCGACCTATCTGACCATTAACCTGGTGATTTCGCTGGCGATGAATTCCTTGAACCGTGCCGTAGAGCTGAAGGAACGCTAATTCTTTACCTAACTTCTTCCAATGGCCGTCGTGACAAGGGTTCATTGGCGTGACCATTGCGGACATCGTTTCTTTTTTGCGCTGATTACACTCAACATTTGACTTAGAGTCGGATCTAGGCGATCGCCATGACTACTACCTTTCCACCGTCTTCATCGGCCCCTCCCGCGAGCAACTCGGGCGGATTAATGGCCTGGCTACGCAAGAATCTGTTCAATAACTGGCTCAACGGAATCCTCACCGTTGCCATCTCTGCCATGTTGGTGTGGGTGGGGATGAGCTTTTTGGAGTGGGCGTTTACCGTCGCTCAGTGGAGTGTCATTCCAGCCAACTGGCAGCTCTACTTTGTCGGGCGCTATCCCAATGATCAGTATTGGCGGCTGTGGGCAATTTTTGGCCTCGTTGCCATCCTGAGTGGCCTGAGTTGGGGGATTCTGGCTCGCAATACCGCCCAGTTATTTACCAAAACGGCTCTCATTTGTCTGGGGCTGTTGGGGGTATTTGGGGTCATAATGCCAGCGCCACTCACCTCTCGTCTGCTGTTTCTGGGTGCTGTTATACTGCTTGCCGCTGCGGCCTGGGGTGGTCGTCAGCTAGGACATTCGGTCGCAGGCATCGGTCGCTGGATCTCCTTCGCCTGGATTGCTTCCTTCTTTGTGGTGATGTGGCTCTTAGCTGGAGGCTTTGGGCTGGAATCGGTATCAACGGGGAATTGGGGTGGATTGCTTCTCACCCTATTTATTTCAGTGGTCAGCATCTTGCTGTGTTTTCCCATGGGTGTGTTGCTCGCCCTAGGACGCCAAAGTTCGCTGCCCGTCGTGCGCTTACTGTCAGTACTGTATATCGAGATCATTCGGGGTGTGCCCCTGATTGCCATTCTGTTTATTGGGCAAAATATGATTCCTCTGTTTTTGCCCCAGGGCATGCGTCCCGACAATGTGTATCGCGCCATCCTGGGTTTGACCCTGTTTAGTGCCGCCTATCTGGCGGAAAACGTGCGGGGTGGGTTGCAAGCCATTCCCCGAGGCCAGATGGAAGCGGCGCATGCGTTGGGGTTGAATCCTGCGCTGACCACAATGTTGATTATTTTGCCCCAAGCGCTCAAAATCTCGATTCCGGCAATTGTAGGGCAGTTTATTAGTCTGTTTCAGGACACCACCTTGCTATCGATTGTGTCGATTTTGGAACTTCTTGGTATTAGCCGCTCGATTCTGGCGAACCCCAGCTTTATTGGCCGATATTGGGAAGTTTATTTATTCATTGGGGTCATTTATTGGCTGTTTTGTTATCTGATGTCGATCGGTAGCCGTCGGATTGAGGCCAGTCTCAATACGGAGCATTAGGGTATTGGCGATCGCATTCTGGCGATCACCCAACGTTTTTCTGTAATGGTATCAATAGCCATTGCACATCTTTCGAACGTAAGGTACGAGAAGGTTAGGTGCGAATATTAACAGTTCTTATTCTGTGACCACGCTATTCTATGGGAATAGGTTTTAGCGGATGAATCATGGAATAAATCGCCTTGCATTTAGGATTTGTACCCTAACTATTCATCACACCCCCGCACTAAAACGAGTCATCTAACAACGCAAACTAAATTGGGCAAAGGATTAGGAGATTAGCAGGAACCATGACGCAAATTGGCACTGAAACAGTTCAGGATACGATGAATGGATCAGGCGACGATAAGCCAATGATCATCGCTCAGGATGTGGAGAAGTGGTATGACAACAACTTCCATGTTCTGCGTGGCGTCAGCATGACCGTGACAAAAGGGGAAGTGCTCGTCGTTATGGGGCCTTCTGGGTCGGGTAAATCCACCTTCATTCGCACATTCAATGCGTTGGAGTCTTACCAAAAGGGCAAGATTTTTGTTGATGGCATTCTCCTGTCTCACGATGTGAAAAACATCGAAACCATCCGTCAGGAAGTGGGAATGGTGTTCCAGCAATTCAACCTATTTCCGCACCTGAGCGTGCTGCAAAATGTGATGCTGGCTCCGATTTGGGTGCGCCGATGGCCCAAAGCCCGCGCCGAGGAAGTTGCGCTGCAACTCCTGGAGCGCGTTGGCATCCTAGAGCAAGCGAAGAAGTTTCCTGGGCAATTGTCGGGTGGACAACAGCAGCGGGTGGCGATCGCCCGTGCCCTAGCGATGCAACCCAAAATTATGCTGTTTGACGAACCCACCTCTGCGCTGGATCCAGAAATGGTGCGGGAGGTGCTTGATGTTATGCGATCGCTTGCGGACTCGGGCATGACAATGGTTGTTGTCACCCACGAGGTTGGCTTTGCTCGGGAGGTTGCCGACCGCGTTGTGTTGATGGCGGATGGTCTGCTGGTCGAAGAAGCAACGCCAGAAGTCTTTTTCAACAGCCCCACGGAAGAACGGACGAAGAAGTTTTTGTCGCAGATCCTTTAGGTTGGGGTCTACCCGTTGCGATGCTTCGTTAACTTTCGTCACATTTGTCGCGGCAATAGTGAACGCTACCATAACGCTAAAGAAATTGTAAGCAAATTAGAATCTAGTGAGATTCACTCATTGCGCGAGATTAAATAGTGACGATTCGATGAACTTTCGGGTTTCCGTCTACGGGCAAATCAAAACCCGTCGCTTACAATAGATGAAGCGGAGACGTAAGTTTCCGTTCACTCCTCACACCACATTCCGCCTGAACGTTGTTCAGGCGTTTCCTATGGGAGGTCGGTTTTGAATTTTGGTCGTTGAAACCCCGACGGAAGAATTGAAATCTGAGGTTTGGGGTGGCTGTAGAACCCAGCGTTTTGGACGAGAAAAAGGCTAGGAAAAGCGGCGATCGCCCCTCCCACTGGAGTGAAAATTCAAGGGAGTTCAATATCCGGTCAAAAAACCAGGATGAGAAGTGTTGAGAGCGATCAGAACTCGATTTTCGCTGTGATAAGATGGCAAACAGATTTATAGGTCAAGGATTGTAAGTAATGTCAGCAGCCTCCGCAGTAACAGACGCCACCTTTAAAGATGAAGTCCTTGAAAGTGATGTCCCCGTTCTGGTGGACTTTTGGGCTCCTTGGTGCGGTCCCTGCCGTATGGTCGCGCCCGTTGTCGAGGAAATCGCCGATCAGTACATGGGGCAGATCAAGGTCGTCAAGGTCAATACAGATGAAAACCCCAGTGTGGCGAACCAGTATGGCATCCGCAGTATCCCAACTCTGATGATCTTTAAGGGTGGGCAGCGGGTCGACATGGTAGTGGGAGCCGTTCCTAAAACGACTCTCGCGAGCACACTCGAAAAGCATCTGTAGGTGCTTCCGCATTTTTATCTCAACTCCACAACGTTTCAGCTTCAAGGTTGGCTTGAGACGTTGTGGTCATTTTTGTGGGCTTAATTCGATCCCTTGAAAAGCGCGCTCCGTTGCGTTGCTTCTTCTGCTTCAGGATGCCCCGCTTTTAGCATTGGGCCTCTTTGTCTCTAAAATATAGGTTTGGACAGGTATTCAAATCTTATGGCTCAACATCCCTCTTCACCCGATGCGTTCCGAGCTGAGCTTGATGAATTGGTAGAAATTCTACCCCAACTCAAGCATAAAGAGTTAATCCAACAAGCGCTACAAACATTGGTGCAATTGGCGGAGGTCGAGACCGATCGCCTGGATTGGAAGATCCTCAATTCCTCGTTGGTCGATATGGGAGGTGCATTCCGCGCTTTCTATCCCTATCGCCATGTCCGCAAAGTCAGTATTTTTGGATCGGCGCGGGTGGAACCCACCACTCAGAGTTACCAGATGGCGGTAGAGTTTGCGGAACAAGTCACGCAAATGGGCTTCATGGTCATGACGGGTGCAGGTGGTGGCATCATGCAGGCGGGTAACCAAGGTGCTGGGGTGGAGGCCTCGTTTGGGCTTAACATCCAATTGCCCTTTGAGCAGGGGGCTAATCCCTTTATTGAGGGCGATCGCAAGCTCATCAATTTCAAGTATTTTTTCACACGCAAGCTCTTTTTCCTACGGGAAAGCGATGCACTGGTGTTGTTCCCAGGGGGCTTTGGAACGCTGGATGAAGCCTTTGAATGCCTCACCTTGATGCAAACAGGAAAGTCTGATCTGGTGCCGTTGGTGTTAGTGGCACCGCCCGGAAGCGACTACTGGCAGAGCTGGCAGGATTACATCAAGGAGCACTTGCTAAGCCAAGGCTTGATCAATGCCAGTGACCTTAGCTTGTTCACCATTACCGATCGCGTAGATGAAGCCTGTGAGGCGATCGCTAGCTTTTACCGGATCTACCACTCCAGCCGCTATGTCGGTGAGGATATGGTGATTCGGCTCAACTCGGAGTTGTCCGATGCCGATGTGGCTACGTTGAACGACCAGTATGCTGACATTTTGGTGAAAGGCAAGATTTGCAAGAGTGCCGCGTTACCGGGTGAGTCCAATGCAGAAATTCAGCATTTGCCACGGTTGGTGTTGCACTTCAACCAGCGAGATTTGGGGCGCTTGTATCACATGATTCGCATGATCAACAAGCTGGGTATGGCACAGGCACAGCTCATGCACCCAGAGCAAAAGTAGGCATTGATGCCCCATATGGATGGGCATTCAGGTTGGTTTTCACCTAAGTGCGTAGCGCTATAACGGCTGCTCAGGACTGGCTCGATGGAGCAGGGGTGTTGGCGGGAAGGGCATCAGCCCTGAGCTGCTGGCGGAGAAGAATAAGGATGATGGCGGCGATCGCCCCGCTGAAGACCAGCGCGAGCCAAAGATTACCTCCCAAAACAGCGGGATGATCCAGCGCCCATCCACCCATTGCGGGGCCGATTAGAAATCCGATTGCCCAGCTTTCTGATTCCAGGGCAAAGTAGACCCCCCGTAGCGGGACTGGAGCAATGTCGCCCACCAATGCTGAGGCAGACGGCGCATAGAAGACTTCTGCTACGGCTACAAACGCAAAGGCTGCAAGGGCAAGAGCGGCTGTGTGAATGCCCACCAGACCGACCAGCCAGAACAAGAAGAGTCCCCCTGTCCACAAGCCCAGGGAACCCAGCAACACATTGACATGAGAAACTGGGCGCAGCCATCGGGTAACGGGTAATTGTAACAGTATCTTTAGTAGGGCATGCCATACAAAGAAGTAGCTAATCACTTGTTCTGAAAAGCCCGTAGCTGTGTTGCCTCCGGGGACAAAGTTTGCCAGAAACAGGGGCAGTGTACTGCTAACTTGCGCGGTATAAACGGTGAAGAAAAGATTACCACTGAGGTAGGTGACGAGATGGCGATCGCTCAATGCCTGCCGCCAGTTTTGAAACATATTTTTGGGTGTTGTATGGGTCGGACGGGTTTCGGCGATCGCCCAGAAGATTACGCCCCCAAATACTAGATAAGCCAAGCCTTTGGAGAGAAACAACAGCGGATAACTCCCCGACATGGCGATATACTGCCCGGCAATCAATGCCCCAACGCCCAACCCCAGATTATCGGCCAAGCGAGTGAGGGCGATCGCTTCAGTGCGGTGTTCTGGAGTTGTCACATCGGTTGTGGCGGCCAAGGTCGCAGGCCAGTAGAGGCTGATGCCCAGCCCCAGCAGTAGATTGCCTGCCACCAGTAAGGGGTAGGTGTTGGCGGCGGCCAGAACGAAGCTACCGAGAGCGGCGATCGCCGCTGCTAACAACAGAGTGCCTCGTCGCCCTAAGCGCTGAGAATCGATCGCATTACCTGCCCAGAAGCGTCCCAGCGTTCCCGAAATACCCATGCTGCCCTGCGCCAACCCAACTTGGGTCGGTGAAAAGCCAAGCTCGTTCACGAAGTAGATAGAGGCATAGACCAGGGTAAACCCTTGCCCAATGAAGAGCAGTAGTTGCCCGGCTGCCAAGATCCAAACCTCTCGCCGCAGTTTGGGTAACCAAGAAATAACGGCGTGGGTTGGCTGAACGGAGGATTTTGATGGCTCCATGCGGGTATGTGATGCGTTTGACTCAATGCTTCATAACCCACGGCTACAAATTCCCCAGGTCACCTATTCAGCATAGGGCACATTGAAGCCAGCATCTGACTAGAGCAAACTCCAGGTTTCTTTCAGTTGTGCCAGAGCCTGACGCGCCTCGCGACGATTGTTGGGGGGTATCCCTTCATTCAATTGCTTCACTTCAGAGGGGTTTTGGTCGATCCATTCCCGTGCCTGTTCTATCTCAATGTTGTCAAAGGCTGCTGCGGTATGGGTTGTGAAGCGCACAGCCGCATTACCATCTTTCTGATTCCAGCTTTGGAAGAACTCAAATAGTTCTTGCATTGCTTTTTGCCCGCCGCCTTCAGATGGCGAAGCGTTGTCAGCACCTTTCGTTGGAGTAGTTTTGTCGGTTTGCTTGGTGGCTTTCTTTACGGCGGGAGCTTTGCTAGCCTTTTTCCCAGCACTTGCTTTGCCCGTTTTGGCAGCTTTCGTTTTACTGGACTTCTTCTCAGAGGGTTCTTGAGTAGCCGTTTGCTCTTGGGGGGCAGGTGTAGTGACGACCTCAGCCACAGCGACCGATGCAGTCGCAGGAGCTGCTTGATCGTTTGAAGATGACTTTTTATTTTTAGCCGGAGCAGTAGATGCTTCAGGCGTTGCTTCGGATGTGGGTGCTTCCTCTGTGGTTACGGGAGCCGATGGAAACGCTTCGTTCCACTGCTGCTTGAGAGCATCAATCCCTTCCTTAGCTGCTTTACGTTGATTGGTTCGGACTTGGGGCGGTTGACGTTTTACTTTGGCGCTATTCGTTCCCTTATACCAAGCTTTCCACTCACTGGGCTTAAAGCCAAAGTGATGCATTGCCAGGTTTTCATCAAATCGAATGCGTTGTGCAAATGTCTTTCCTGCATTGAACATGCGCACCATGTCCCAAAGCTGGTCGAGAGAAGGCGTATCGGAAGTCGTTTTGGATTTTTTCGGTGCGGGTTCTGGCTTGGCTGCTTTTGCTTCTTTCTTTGTAGCCGTCGATGGCGTTTTTGCAGGAGCTTTCTCTGGCGTCGCTTTGGCCTTTGCTGATGGTGCTTTAGCTTTCTTTGCTGACGGTGCTTTTGCTGGTTCGTCTACCGGTGCTTTAGCGGCAGAAGACTGCTTTGGTGCAGGAGCAGAAGCTACTTTTGCCTCTCCAACGTCAGGCGTAGCAGATGGAGCCGCTGTCGTAACATGCTGTGTGAGCGTGAGTAGTTGTTGCGATTGCTCGCGGAGTGTTTCTAGCAGGAGTCGTTTCTCGTCTTGAGCCGCCTGAAGCGCATCCTGAAGCTGGGTAACATTGGCTTTTAGGTCCGTCATCTGGGACTCAAGCCGTTGCGTCGAGTCCTCTTCTTTCACGCCGTTTTGCTGATATTTAGCTAACGTTTCCTGAAGTGCAGCGATCAGATCATTTGTTGTCATAACAGGTTCCTCAACCCTTTTGCTCTATCATAGTTCTGCCTATTAAAAACAGAAAAAAATAATTTGTAGGTTGTACTTGTATAACGACTTTAAAGCTTGTCTTTCCCTGAGTGGTTTGTCCTTCTTTGAATGCTGTAGTGGATTTATAGGGCAAAGGTAGCGAGAATTTTTTGAGCAAGTGATTTTATTGGCTCTGATTATATGAGGTTATGTAGCAATCTGAAATCGGATGTGAACGATGGGAAGGACATTTCCCTTCCCACCGTTCACATCCGATTCACAAATCATTTGAGATCGTTCTGCGTATAGGACAAAAACCAAAGACCTCTTAATTTTGGGTAACGTGGGCAGCGTATTTGTTTAGCGTCGGGTCTTCGTTTTCTAACGCGAGAAGGATGCGCAAACAGATAGTGGGCTTATAGGGTTTAGGCGGAACGTTACCCCATCCACCGATTGATACCGTGTTGTCCCCTTGTGAC